>NZ_JBVVXU010000001.1:0-924052 GCF_055902035.1 Leisingera sp. SA215
TGCGGCCACACCTGCGCGCGGTGCGGGCGCCTCCTGACGCAAAGCAAAACCGCCGCGGCCTTGCGGCGCGCGGCGGTTCGTTTTCTTCACTCCTGCAAGGGCTTACAGGTTCGGGTACAGCGGGAACCTGGCGCAGAGATCCGCAACCTTGGCGCGCACCGCGGCCTCCACATCCGCATTGCCGTCTTCACCGTTGGCGGCCAGCCCGTCGATCACCTCGATGATCAGATCGGCGATCTGGCGGAACTCTGCCTCGCCGAAGCCGCGGGTGGTGCCTGCCGGGGTGCCCAGACGCAGGCCGGAAGTCACGGTGGGCTTTTCCGGGTCGAACGGGATGCCGTTCTTGTTGGTGGTGATATGGGCCCGTCCCAGCGCCTTGTCGGCGATATTGCCGGTGACGCCTTTGGGGCGCAGGTCGACCAGCATGACATGGGTGTCGGTGCCGCCGGTGACAATGTCCAGCCCGCCCTGGATCAGCTGGTCCGCCAGTGCCGCCGCGTTGGCGCGGACCTGCTTCTGGTAGGCCTTGAACTCCGGCTTCAGCGCCTCGCCGAAGGCCGCCGCCTTGCCGGCGATCACATGCATCAGCGGGCCGCCCTGGATGCCGGGGAAGATCGCCGAATTCACCTTCTTGGCTATGCCCTCGTCATTGGTCACGATCATGCCGCCGCGCGGGCCGCGCAGGGTCTTGTGGGTGGTGGTGGTGGCCACATGCGCGTGCGGGAACGGCGAGGGGTGCTCACCGGCAGCGATCAGACCCGCGATATGGGCCATGTCGACCATGAAATAGGCGCCGACGCTGTCGGCGATTTCGCGGAATTTGGCAAAGTCGATCTGGCGCGGGATGGCGGAGCCGCCGGCGATGATCAATTTGGGCTGGTGCTCGGTTGCGAGAGCCTGGATCTGATCGTAGTCGATCAGGTTGTCGCTTTCGCGCACACCATAGTGAACCGCGTTGAACCACTTGCCCGACTGGTTCGGGCGGGCGCCATGGGTCAGGTGGCCGCCGGAGGCCAGATCCATGCCCAGAATGGTGTCGCCGGGCTGGATCAGCGCCTGGAACACACCCTGGTTCGCCTGGCTGCCGGAGTTCGGCTGCACATTGGCATATTCGCAGCCGAACAGCTGCTTGGCGCGGTCGATGGCCAGGTTTTCGGCGACGTCGACATACTGGCAGCCGCCATAGTAGCGGCGGCCCGGGTAGCCTTCGGCGTATTTGTTGGTGAGGACGGAGCCTTGCGCTTCCATCACCGCGGCCGAGACGATGTTCTCGGAGGCAATCAGCTCGATCTCGTCGCGCTGGCGGCCCAGCTCGGCTGTGATCGAGGCATAAAGTTCAGGATCGCGCTCCGACAGCGCTTGGGTGAAAAAGCCGGGGTCACGGGTCGCTTCAGTCATGGTGGCTCCGTTGGAGTAAGGATCAGAATTGAGGGATTTCCTATCGGAAACTTCCTTGCGCAGGAAGCCTGTAAAGCGACATTTCCCTGC
Source organism: Leisingera sp. SA215 (assembly GCF_055902035.1). Classification (NCBI taxonomy): domain Bacteria; kingdom Pseudomonadati; phylum Pseudomonadota; class Alphaproteobacteria; order Rhodobacterales; family Roseobacteraceae; genus Leisingera; species Leisingera sp. SA215. The sequence continues at coordinate 1,489 of NZ_JBVVXU010000001.1, forward strand.
GACAGAACGGCAACTATGGTCTTTGCCGGAAAGCTGTGATTGTTTCGGAACCAGATGCCTAACACCGGAAACAGATTTCATGAGTTTGAGAATCGCCTTTCTGGCCAGTGAGGCCGATATTGCGCAGGATGCATTGGGTGCTCTGAGAAAGAGATACGGTCATGTGCCGCCCGCCGAAGCCGGTATTGTTGTGGCTCTGGGCGGGGATGGGTTTATGCTGCGCACGCTGCTTGCGATGGTGGATCATCCGGCGCCAGTGTACGGCATGAACCGCGGCACCGTCGGCTTTCTGATGAATGAATACCGCGAAGACGGGCTGATCGGACGGCTTGAAGAAGCCGTGCAGGAAATCATCAACCCGCTGTCGATGACAGTAATGGACCGCCGCGGCGCGGTGCACAAGGCGCTGGCCATCAACGAGGTGTCTCTGCTGCGGGCAGGGCCGCAGGCGGCGCGGCTCAGAATATCCGTAAACGGGCGTGTGCGGTTGGAGGAACTGGTCTGCGACGGCGCCTTGGTTTCCACCCCCGCGGGCTCCACAGCCTATAACTATTCCGCGCATGGCCCGATCCTGCCGATCGGGGCGGACGTGCTGGCGCTGACGGCGATTGCCGCCTTCCGGCCGCGGCGCTGGCGCGGTGCGCTTTTGCCCAGCAACGCGATGGTGCGCTTTGATGTTCTGGAGGCCGGTAAGCGCCCGGTGATGGCTGAAGCGGACTCGAATTCGGTGGCCGATATCGATTGGGTCGAGATCCGCACCGATCCGAAGATACGCCATAAAATCCTGTTCGACCCCGGTCATGGTCTGGAAGAAAGACTTATTTCCGAACAGTTTACGTAAGCGTTTAACGAAGAATTCACGGCTTTGTGAACTTCCCGGTAACTATTCTATGCAAAGGTTAACCCATAGGCGGATGCGGATGGTATCTGCCCAACGGCAAAATGCCATAGAGCCGTACCGGCATGTTTTGTACGTTCCTGTTTTTTGGTTTCCTGCCGGTCACGCCTGGGGAACTTGGCGCCAGAATGCCAGGTTCGCTGAATGCGGCAAGGCGAGCGGTGTTTGTAGTGAGTGATCTAGGTATGGAAGTTCCCCGGGGGCGGTTCAGCCCGTTCCCCGGGACCTCAAGCGGGCAGGGCGCGGCGATGCATAGCCCCCCCATAGCGCCCGCCCGGACTGCTTTGAGACCGTCCCCGATTTGAGACCGTCCCCGATTTGAGACCGACCCTGATTTATGAACGTTCCCGATTTGAACCTTCGGGATTGGCTGATGTTGGCTGACTGTCATGTCAGGCGCGACCGCCGGCCTGCATCTGGTCCCACAGCGGCAGGCACATGCGGCCTGCACTGGCTTCGATGGCGGCGCAGGCGTCCACCGCCAGATCCTCGCGCCAGCGGCGGGCGGCGATCTGCACATTGATGGGCTGCGGCCCATTCGGCAGCTGCGCCAGCCGGGCAGGCACTGAAGCAGCGGGCAAACCGAGGAAGTTCATCGCATAGGAGTAAACTGCGCAGCCCAGCACCTCATGCACGCCTTCCGCGCCTTCGGTGTCGCGGTCCGGCTTGAAAAAGGGCTGCGGCAGGAAAGGCGATAACACCAGCGGGTATTCCTCCATGAACAGGGACCATTGCCGCGCGTAATGCGTGCGCTTGGCCATCATCTGCAGCAGAACGTCCCCGGAAAAGGGCGGGAACTCCTGGAAATAGACGGCAAAGATGCCGCGCACGGTCTGGGAGCCTGCCGCGTCCACATCCCCCTTCATCAGTGCATGGATCTCGCCCATCAGGGCGCGGTAGCCGGTGCGTCCGGCCTCGAATACATCGGGCGGTTCCGCTTCCTCAACCAAATAGCCTGCGCCGGTCAGCGCCTCACGGGCAAAATCCAATGCGGCTTCGACTTCGGGGTGCAGTTCATAGCCATGGGTGTTCTTGCTGAAGGCAACCTTGACCGGGCCATTCAGCGCTTCACCGCGCCAGGGTACCGGCACATGGAAGGGGTCGCGCGGGTCTGCGGCAATCAAGGAGGGCATCGAAAGATGCAGATCCTCTGCCGAGCGGGCAATCAGCCCCTGCACCGACATCAGCTGCGCCAGCAGACCGCGCTCGGCGGATTGGCTGGGGTTCCAGGCCGGCACCCGGCCCAGGCCGGGCTTGACCGTCACCGCGCCATTGGCTGCCGCCGGAAAGCGCAACGAGCCGCCGATGTCATTGCCATGCGCCAGTGCACCGATTCCGGCCATCACTGCAGCCCCGGCGCCGCCGGAGGATCCGCCCGGCGAGATATGCCGTCCCCATGGGTTATAGGTGCGGCCGTGCAACGGGTTGTCGGTGTCGGCGCGGAAGGAAAATTCAGGAGTATTTGTCCGCCCGATTACCACCGCCCCGGCCTTTTGCAGATTCTCCACCACCGGGGCGTCCGCAGGCGCGATCAAGTCCTTCAGCGCCGGGACGCCGTTGGAGGTGGCATGGCCTTTCTGATCCACGTTGATCTTGATGGTGACCGGCACACCGTGCAACGGGCCGGGAACTGCGCCGCCTGCGCGCGCCTTGTCGAGTGCGCGGGCGCGGTCCAGTGCCTCGACGCTCAGATCTTCAACGACGGCATTCAGCGCTGGGTTCACCGCGTTCATTCGGTTGATGGAGGCTTGCACGGCGCCTTCGGCGCTCAGATCTCCGGTGCGTGTCAGTTGGGTCAGTTCCGCGGCACTCAGGCGCCAGGTCTCCGGATTTGTCATGCTCAAGCCTCCTTGGCTGCAGCCTAGGAAGACAGGGCGGAGTTGCAAGGAAAACCGGACGGCAAATTGCCGGAATTCTGCGGATATTCCTCGTGGGTCCGGGCCCGAGGCCGCCGCTGTCGCAATGGCTGCACCAGAAGATAGTTGAAACGGGGTTGGATGCTGTCTTCATGGAATCGCTGCAATTTAGAGAGGCTCTGGCAGCTGTGCCGATCAGGATCAGCCAAGAAAACCCCGGCGGGGTCACGCGCCTGCTTCCTCCCGGCTGGTTCCGCCCAGCTCTGGGCAAACCACCCCGGCGCAGATAATCCGTGCAGGGGCAGGGAAGCTGGAAAGCCATACGTCAGACGTTTGAGCGTCTTCAGAAGGTTGGTCTGGTCCTCGGTCCGCCTTTCCGGCCGTGATTTCCGCAGCGCGGCGGCGGCAGCGGCTTTCTCCCGCCTTCTCCCGCGGGCGAAGGTTCCAAGCAGCCCTTCCTCCAGCCATCCTCACCCGCCTCCACACATCTTTTTAGGTCCCGGCATCTGCTGATTCACGACTTGGACGGCGGAACCTCTGGGATCGAAATGCGAACTGTCACGCTCCAGCGGGTGATTCCCCGCTTGCAGCGGCCATGCCCGCCCGAAAAGTTTGCAGTTTTGCAAATTCGGCGAGGCTTTCCTGAATATTCTACCGCAAAGACCTGTTTGCAAACCGGATTGGATGCAAAACGAACTCAGCGTGTAAATTCTGTAAACCCTGGCCGTTTCCCTGCTCGAAGCCTGTAAATTCCTTGACCAACCTTACGTGCGGAAGCTGCAAAACTTGCCCGTTTGACGCTTTCTCGCCTACGCAAAGAGCAGGAGGAGATGAACACCATGGGATATCAGGACATTTACGCCGGCTGGAAACAGGACCCGGAAGGGTTTTGGATGCAGGCTGCACAGGCGATCAATTGGGTTGAAGCCCCGAAACAGGCGTTGTTTGACAAAGGCGACGGTCTTTACGAATGGTTTGCCGATGCCAAGGTGAACACCTGCTACAATGCCGTAGACCGTCACGTCGAACAGGGCCGCGGCGAGCAGACCGCGATCATCTATGACAGCCCTGTCACCCAGACCAAGCGTGAAATCTCCTATGTCGAACTGCGCAACCGTGTCGCCACTCTGGCCGGGGCGCTGCGTGCCAAGGGCATCGAAAAGGGCGACCGGGTCATCATCTACATGCCGATGATCCCTGAGGCGCTTGAGGCGATGCTGGCCTGCGCCCGCATCGGCGCGGTGCATTCGGTGGTGTTCGGCGGCTTTGCTTCCAACGAATTGGCAGTGCGGATCGACGACGCCAAGCCCAAGGCGATCATCGCCGCCTCCTGCGGGATCGAGCCAGGCCGGACCGTGCATTACAAGCCGCTGCTGGACGGCGCTATCGACCTCGCGGAACATAAGCCGGAGTTCTGCGTGATCTTCCAGCGCGAACAGGAAGTGGCGGATCTGATCCCGGGCCGGGATGTGAACTGGCATGGGTTCCAATACGGAGTGGAGCCCGCTGAATGTGTTCCGGTAGAGGGTAACCACCCCTCCTATATCCTCTACACCTCCGGCACCACCGGCCAGCCCAAGGGGGTGATCCGCCACACTGCGGGCCAGCTGGTGGCGCTGAACTGGACGATGAAGAACATCTACAACGTTGATCCCGGCGATGTGTTCTGGGCGGCGTCGGATGTGGGCTGGGTCGTCGGTCACTCCTATATCTGCTACGGTCCGCTGATCCACGGCAACACGACAGTGGTGTTCGAGGGCAAGCCGGTGGGAACGCCGGATGCTGGCACCTTCTGGCGGGTTATTTCCGAGCATGGGGTCAAAAGCTTCTTTACTGCCCCCACCGCTTTCCGCGCGGTCAAGCGGGAGGACCCCAAGGGCGAATTCGTCCGCAAATACGATCTGAGCTGCCTGCAGCAGGTCTATCTGGCCGGCGAGCGCGCCGATCCCGACACCATCACCTGGGCGCAGGAACAGCTGAAGGTTCCGGTGGTGGACCACTGGTGGCAGACTGAAACCGGCTGGTCGATTGCCGCCAACCCCCTGGGGATAGAAGAACTGCCGACCAAGCTCGGCTCGCCTGCGCTGCCGATGCCCGGCTATGAGGTGGACATTCTGGACGAGGGCGGCAACCCGGTGGCACCAGGCGAACTGGGCGCCATTGCAGTGAAGCTGCCGTTGCCGCCGGGCACCCTGCCGACTCTGTGGAATGCCGGGGACCGGTTCAGGAAAAGCTACCTCACCACCTTCCCCGGCTACTACGAGACCGGTGATGCCGGCATGAAGGACGAGGACGGCTATCTCTACATCATGGCGCGCACAGATGATGTGATCAATGTGGCGGGCCACCGCCTGTCGACCGGCGGCATGGAGGAAGTGCTGTCGGGCCACCCGGATGTTGCCGAATGCGCGGTGATTGGTGTGGCGGACAGCCTCAAGGGCCAGATACCTGTTGGCTTCCTCTGCCTGAATTCCGGCGCTGGCCGCGACCCTGGCGAGGTGGTCGCCGAGGTCGTTAAACTGGTGCGCGAGAAGATCGGCCCGGTTGCTGCCTTCAAACTTGCGGCGGTGGTCGACCGGCTGCCCAAGACCCGTTCCGGAAAGATCCTGCGCGGCACCATGGTGAACATCGCTGATGGCACGCCGTGGAAGATGCCTGCAACGATCGACGATCCCGCTGTGCTGGACGAAATCAAGGATGCTCTGCGGGCTATCGGCTACGCCAGATAAGCGTCCGCCAGCCCGGTCAGCGGCTACGCATCATGATCTCTGCCCCGGCCGTAGCGGGGCAGCCTGTCTTTCAGCTCCAGCCAGCTCACATGGTCGGAGTGGAAGACATGGAACCTGGGGGGCAGTTCCCCGGGGCATTCCAAGGTCGCTGTGTACATGTGGATATTCACCGTATCGCGTGCAGTGCGATAGGCCATCTGGGTGCCGCAGGCGCTGCAGAACAGCCGCTCGACACCGGTAGAGGAATTGTAGATCTGCGGCTCTGAACCGGACCATGCGACCGACTCATGCGGCAGTCCGAAAAATGCGGTGACAGGTGCCGCGCAATTGCGGCGGCAATCGGCGCAATGACAGTAGCAGCTCCAGGCCGCTTCGGCCTGGCTCTCCCAATGCACGGCGCCGCAGTGGCAATGCCCTCTCATGGCTGGTCCCCCTACTGGCCTCCCCGGATGGGCGGCCAGCGTTAATTCCCAGCCGCAGGTTTAACCGTAGTGCGCCACCGGGGTGCCGGCAATGGCGGCCATGTTCAAAAGCCCGCGCGCGGTGATCGAGGGGGAAACGATATGGGCGCGGTTGCCCATGCCCATCAGGATCGGCCCGACCTCCAGCCCGCCGGCCCGCATTTTCAGGATGTTACGCACCCCCGAGGCAGCATCGGCATGGGCAAAGATCAGCACATTGGCCGCGCCCTCCAGCCGCGAATTGGGGAAGATCCGTTCGCGCAGCTCAGGGTCCAGCGCGCTGTCGATGTTCATTTCTCCCTCATAGGCAAAATCCCGGCGCCTGTCGTCGAGGATTTCCAGCGCCGCGCGCAGCCGGCTGCCGGTGTCGCAGGCGATATTGCCGAATTGCGATTGCGAACACAGCGCAATCTTCGGTTCCAGGCCAAAGCGGCGCACATGGCGGGCTGCGCCGATAACGGTTTCTGCGATCTGTTCTGGCGTTGGCTCAATCCGCACATGGGTGTCGGCAATGAACAGCGGCCCGTCCTCCAGGATCATCAGCGACAGCGCCCCGTGCGGCGCGTAGCTGTTGCCGCCCAGAACCTGCTCCACATAGTTCATATGCCAGCGGTATTCGCCGAACGTGCCGCAGATCAGGCTGTCCGCCTCGCCGCGATGGACCATGATGGCGCCGATTGCGGTGGTATTGGTGCGCATGATCGCCTTGGCCAGGTCCGGGCTTACGCCGCGCCGCTGCATCAGCTTGTGATAGCTGTTCCAATAGTCGTAATACCGCGGGTCGTTTTCCGGATTGACCAGCTGAAAGTCACGGCCGGGACGCACATCCAGCCCCAGCCGCTCACAGCGGCGCTCAATTACTTCCGGGCGGCCGATCAGGACCGGGGTTTCGGTTGTCTCCTCCAGAATCGCCTGGGCGGCGCGCAGCACCCGCTCGTCCTCGCCCTCGGCAAAGACAATGCGGCGGGCGGCGGCGCGGGCAGCCTCGAACACCGGCCGCATCAGCAGGGCGGATTTGAAGACGGTTTGGTTCAGCTTTTGCTTATAGGCTTCGATATCCTTGATCGGCCGGTTCGCAACACCGCTTTCCATCGCCGCCTTGGCCACGGCAGAGGACACCACCGCCACCAGTCGCGGGTCAAACGGCTTGGGGATCAGGTAATCGGCGCCGAATGTCAGCTGCTCGCCCTTATAGGCCGCCGCCGCTTCGGCGCTGGTCGTTGCCCGCGCCAGTTCGGCGATGCCGTCGACACAGGCAATCTGCATCGCGTCGTTGATCTCGGTCGCCCCCACGTCCAGCGCCCCGCGGAAAATGAAGGGGAAGCACAGCACGTTGTTGACCTGGTTTGGAAAATCGCTGCGCCCGGTAGCGATGATCGCATCCGGCGCCACCTTGCGTGCCTGGTCGGGCATGATTTCGGGTGTCGGGTTGGCCAGAGCAAAGATGATTGGCCGTTTGGCCATTCTGCCGACCATTTCCGGCTTCAGCACGTTCGGCCCGGACAACCCCAGGAACAGATCAGCGCCGTCAACCACCTCATCCAGCGTCCGCTTGTCCGAGGACTGGGCAAAGGCCGCTTTCTGCGGGTTCATGTCCTCTTCGCGGCCCTCATAGACCAGCCCGTGAATATCGCAGAGCCAGATGTTCTCGCGCTTCACCCCCAGCTTCACCAGCATGTTGAGGCAGGCGATCCCAGCCGCACCGCCGCCGGTTGAGACGATCTTGATCTCGTCAAACGACTTGCCCGCCACATGCAGGGCGTTCTTGGCAGCGGCCCCTACGACGATGGCTGTCCCATGCTGATCGTCATGGAAAACCGGGATGTTCATCCGCTCGCGGCACAGCTTTTCCACCACAAAACAATCCGGCGCCTTGATGTCTTCCAGATTGATCGCGCCAAACGTCGGCTCCAGCGAGCAGACGATATCGGCCAGCTTCTCGGGGTCGCTTTCGTTGACTTCGATGTCAAAGCAGTCGATGCCCGCGAAGTTCTTGAACAGGACCGCCTTGCCCTCCATCACCGGCTTCGAGGCCAGCGCACCGATGTTGCCCAGCCCCAGTACCGCCGAGCCGTTCGTCACAACCGCAACCAGATTGCCGCGCGAGGTATAGCGGGCGGCATTGGCCTCATCCGCCTTGATTTCGATGCAGGCCTCCGCCACGCCCGGGGAATAGGCGCGCGCCAGATCGCGGCCGTTGGCCATCGGTTTGGTCGCGCGGATCTCCAGCTTACCGGGCTGCGGAAACTCGTGATAGTTGAGTGCGGCTTGGCGCAGGTTCTGTTGATCGGACATCTGGCGCTCCTGGATATCGATTTTGTTTAGCGTTAAACCATTTTTCCTGCCGGAAACCTAGTCCAAACTGACGCAAATGAACGCGGCGGCAGTTGCGGCGGCGGCTTGTTGTCCGGATCCTGCCGCAAGGCCACCGGGCTGCCAAGTGAATTGGGAGTAAAAAGTGAGCGATGCAATCGCGGATCCCGCCCGTCGGCTGATGTGCGGCGCAATGATATTCCGTTTTCTACCAATGCCTTGGCTGTAAAGATGAAACTGTTTCACCCCGCGGATGTTCCGCAAACTTCGGTGCCGTGCAAACACGGCCTGAGCCTGCGGGTTGAAAAGGGGGCCGGCGAAAACCCCCGGCACAACCCGCATTGTGACTGAAGATCCTGATGGAATTGCCGAAGGCCATCGCTGCCTGACCGTGCCCAATCACCAGGACCGGGAGCGAAGAGCATTGGCCACCGGTGGTGAAGTCCCGAACCGTGCACAGCTTTCCCGTCCGCCGCCTGAACGGCCAGGCGCCCTGGATTTTCTGCCGCTCAGGCAGGCTTGTCCGTGGCCTGTTGCCGGATGGTCAGGGCGGTTGATCATCGCCGGCCGCATCCGCTCCCCTGGCGGCGGCCCGGTGCCGGGCATGAAGGCACGCCTCAGCGCGCCCCGCGGCGCTGTGCAACTGCCGGAGGCAACCTTGCCCGGCGTATGCAGCATGGCAGCAGGGGAACACAGGAACTGCATTAGGGGGCTTCCGCTCACCGGGGCAATTCAGCTAGGCTGCGGCATTCTGACCAGATGATCAAAAACCGGGGAAGCACCGATGAGCCTCAAAGCCGCTGCCACTGCCGTCCGCGAAAACGCCTACGCACCGTATTCAAATTTCAAGGTCGGTGCGGCTGTCCGTTCGGCTTCCGGCCAGATTTACGTGGGCTGCAATGTCGAAAACGTGGCCTACCCGGAGGGCACCTGCGCCGAGGCCGGCGCCATTGCCGCGATGGTGGCGGCGGGCGAGACGGAGCTGGCAGAGGTCTATGTGATCGCCGACTGCCCCGCACCGATTCCGCCTTGCGGGGGCTGCCGCCAGAAGCTCAAGGAGTTCGGCACCGGTGACGTCAAAGTGACCCTGGCCACCACCGACGGCGCCGAGAAAGACACCACAATCGGCGATCTGCTGCCGGGCGCTTTTGACACGGACCATATGGAGCGCTGCTGATGGATGCCCGCGCCATCAATGCAATGCTGCGGCGCGGTGAAACACCTGGCGAAGAAGATCTGCGCTGGTTTGCCCAAGGGCTGGCCAGCGGTGCGGTGTCCGATGCGCAGGCCGGCGCCTTTGCCATGGCCGTTTGCCTGCAGGGGCTGAGTGTCGAGGGCCGCCGCGCCCTGACGCTGGCGATGCGCGACACCGGCGATGTGCTGGACTGGGATCTGGACGGGCCGGTGCTGGACAAGCATTCCACCGGCGGCGTGGGGGATTGCGTCTCGCTGCTGCTGGCGCCCGCACTGGCCGCCTGCGGCGCCTATGTGCCGATGATCTCGGGCCGCGGCCTGGGCCATACCGGCGGCACCCTGGATAAGCTGGAAGCCATTCCCGGCGTCTCCGTCAGCGTCAGCGAAGACCATCTGCGCCGGATGATGCAGGATGCCGGCTGCGCCATTGTCGGCGCCACGGCGCAGATCGCACCTGCGGACAAGCGGCTTTATGCCATCCGCGATGTAACCGCGACGGTCGAAAGCCTAGACATGATCACCGCTTCGATCCTCTCCAAGAAGCTGGCCGCCAGCCCGGATGCGCTGGTGCTGGACGTCAAGATCGGCTCCGGTGCTTTCATGAAAACGGCGGATGAGGCGCGCGCTTTGGCGCAATCCCTCTGCGATACTGCCAATGCGGCGGGCTGCCGGACCTCGGCGCTGATCACCGACATGAACCAACCGCTGGCGCCCGCCCTGGGCAATGCGCTGGAGGTGGCAGAGGTGATGCGGATGCTGACCGCCAAAGCCAACGGACCGCTGGCTGAAATCTCGTCGGTACTGGGCGGTGAACTGCTTGTTCACGCGGGGTTGGCCGCGGACGCGGCTGAGGGCGCGGACAAGATCACTGCAGCCCTAACGGATGGCAGCGCGGCAGACCGCTTGGCCCGGATGATCGCGGCTCTGGGCGGCCCCGCTGACTTTGCAGACAGATGGCAGGATCATCTGCCCGGCGCAGAAGTCATCAGGGAGGTCAAGACACTATCGGCAGGGTTCGTCACGGCCATGAACGGCGAGGCGCTCGGCCTGGCCGTTGTCCGCCTTGGCGGCGGCCGGATGGTGGAAAGCGACCGTATTCACCCGGGCGTCGGTATTTCGGGTCTCGTCCGCCTGGGCCAGCAGGTCGGGGCAGGGGACACCCTTGCCTGCATTCACGCGGCCAGCGACGATGCGGCAGATATGGCGGAGGCCGCTCTTGTTGCCGCGGTCTCCATCGGGGCGGCGCCGGACGCCCTGCCGCCGCTGGTTCACGAAAGGATCTCCTGATGCCCCGTGCCTTCCTAGTGGTAATGGATTCCGTTGGCATCGGCGGTGCGCCAGATGCCGGGAAATTCTTCAACGGCGACCTGCCGGACCTTGGTGCCAACACGCTGGCCCATATCGCCCAGGCCTGCGCCGCCGGCCGGGCAGACGAGGGGCGCAGCGGCCCGCTGCATCTGCCGAACTTGGAGCGCCTCGGCCTTGGCGCCGCGATGCGGCTGGCGTCCTCGGTGCCGTTCCCGGGTCTGGACGCGGATCCGCAGGGCCTGTGGGGCTGCGCCCGCGAGCTCAGCCGCGGCAAGGATACGCCATCCGGCCATTGGGAGCTGGCGGGCCTGCCGGTGCCCTGGGACTGGCATTACTTCCCCGATCAGGCGCCCTCTTTCCCGGAGGCGTTGACGGCTTTTGTTGCGGAGCAGGCCGGCACCGGCGGCATCCTGGGCAACTGCCACGCCTCCGGCACGGTGATCCTCGACACCCTTGGCGCTGAACATATGCGGACGGGCAAGCCGATCTGCTACACCTCCGCCGACAGCGTTTTCCAGATCGCCGCACATGAGGAAACCTTCGGCCTCGATCGCCTGCTGGAGCTTTGCAAAGCCATTGCCCCGCGCCTGCACGCAATGAAAGTGGGCCGGGTCATCGCGCGCCCCTTCATCGGCTCGGCAGAGCAAGGCTTCACCCGCACCACCAACCGCCGCGACTTTGCCATCACAACGCCGGCGCCGGTGCTGACCAACTGGGTGCAGGACGCAGGCGGCCGGGTCCATGCCATCGGCAAGATCGGCGACATCTTCTCCATGTCCGGCATCGACACTCTGAAAAAGGGCTCTGATGCCAGGCTGATGGAGCATCTCTTTCATGCGGTGGAGACGGCGGAGCAGGGCAGCCTGACCTTCGCCAACTTTGTCGAGTTCGACAGTATGCACGGCCACACCCGCGACATCCCCGGCTATGCCCGCGCGCTGGAGTGGTTCGATGCGGAAATCGGCCGCCTGCAGGGCAAACTGCACAAGGGCGATATGCTGCTGCTGACCGCCGATCATGGCAACGACCCGAGCTGGCCCGGCTCCGACCATACCCGCGAACAAGTGCCGGTGCTGACCGCGGGGCTTGACGCAGGCACCATCGGGCAGGTCAAATTCGCCGATGTGGCGGCCTCAATCGCTGCCCATCTGAATGTCCCGGCCCAAGGCCCCGGCAAAAGCTTTCTTTGACCCGATGGTCAAAACCCGCTTGCCAGCCGCGGCCAAGCCCGTAAAAGCGCTGCAAACAGACCCGCCGGATACAGATACCAAGGAGTGCCCCATGACCGACCACCTGACTGTTGTTGATCACCCGCTTGTGCAGCACAAGCTGACCCTGATGCGGGACAAGGGCACATCCACGGCCGGCTTCCGCCGCCTGCTGCGTGAGATCACCCAGCTTCTGGCTTATGAAATCACCCGCGAAATGGCGCTGACCACCACCAACATCGAAACCCCGATGGAGGAGATGGACGCGCCGATCCTGGCCGGCAAGAAACTGGCGCTTGTGTCGATCCTGCGTGCGGGCAACGGCATGCTGGACGGGGTGTTGGAGCTGATCCCCTCGGCTCGTGTCGGCTTTGTTGGCCTGTACCGCGACGAGGAAACCCTGGAACCGGTGCAATATTACTTCAAGGCGCCCGAAGCGCTGGAAGACCGGCTGGTGATCGCTGTCGACCCGATGCTGGCGACCGGCAACAGCTCAGCCGCTGCCATCGACCTGTTGAAAAAGGCCGGCGCGAACAACATCCGTTTCCTCTGCCTGCTGGCCTCGCCAGAAGGTGTTGCGCGCATGAAGGAAACGCACCCGGATGTGCCGATCGTGACCGCCTCGCTCGACCGGCAGTTGAACGAGAAGGGTTACATATTGCCCGGCCTGGGCGATGCCGGCGACCGGATGTTCGGCACCAAATGATCCAAAACACCGGCCAGGGCAGCCGCAAGCGCCTTGGCCAGAATGTTCGGCCACCGCTTGGGGCCGGAAATCAGGGTCCAATTCGCGTGAATATTGCCGGCTTGCGGCCTTATTGCTGCCGCAGAATCTTTACTCACAGGCCTGTTTCAGGCATCCTGCAGCCATATTTTGTGGGGCTCAGGAATGAAAATAACTAGAATTATTGCACTGGCCATCATTGCGGGGATAACTGGCGCAGCAGGTATACAGGCGCAAACCCTGCGTGAAACCAGCCCGCCCGCCGAGTTTCCGCCTGTCTCCTACACCGGCAAGCAATATGTGGACAGCCGCGGCTGTATCTACATCCGCGCAGGCATTGACGGCAATGTCGCCTGGGTTCCGCGCGTCTCCCGCTCGCGCAAGCAGATCTGCGGCTATGCGCCGACCAAGCTGGCAGGCACTACGCGGCAGCAGCAGGCGGCCCCGGGGCCGGAACTGATCACGCTGGAGCCGGGCCGGCAGCCCGCACAATCGGCGGCAGCTGCGCCGGCAGCGGCAAAACGGACTCCGTCCGCAGCCAAACCTGCTGCTGCGCCCAGGGTCGCCACCACAGCCAAGCCGCGCCGCACACCGCAATCCACCAGCGCCCGGCCCGCAGCCGCGGCGGCTGCTCCAGCATCGGAACCGGCAGCCAAGAAGGTCGTGCGGGTGACGCCCAAGCCAGCCCCGGCGCCGGCAGTGCCGGCTCCGGCAGCAGCGCAGCCCGCAGGTGGCGGCGCTTGTGCCGGCCTTTCGGACATCAGCCGCCAGTACTCCAACGCCGCCGGCGGGCGCTGCGGCCCGCAAGCTGTTCCACCGGTGACCTACGGCGGGCAGGGCAGCGGCGCACAGTCCTCTTTGCGCCTGACCCCGAATACGCGCGTGGTGCAGACGCATATCTATCAGGACCGTCGGCTCAGCAACAGTTTCACGGTGCCCCAGGGGTACCGTCCGGTCTGGTCCGACGGGCGGCTGAACCCGCAGCGTGGGGTGCGTACCGTGCGCCCGGCAGTGGTGACCGGTTTTGCCCAAGTCCCGGCTGGCTATCTGGCAGTGGAACGTGAGGACGGCCGCCTGAACAGGATGCGCGGCGTGCGCACGCCCGAGGGCGATGCGCAGATGGCGCGGATCTGGACCGATGGCGTGCCGCGCAAACTGGTGCAGCTTCCGCTGGACCGCCCCGCACTGACACTGCCGCGCAAAGCGCGCCGCAGCCCGGCAGAAGCGCAGCCCTCAGGTCTGCGCCTGTCCACCCGCTCTGCCCCGCAGGCGGCTGCCCCGCAGCAGACGGAATGGCGCCGCTATGTTCGCGCCGCAACCTTTTCCGATGCCGGGCAGGCAAAAGCCGCCGCCCGCCGCCTTGCCGCCTCCGGGCTGCCGGTGCGTCTTGGCACGGTCAGCCGCAAGGGGCAGCCCTACAAGGTGGTTCTGGCAGGCCCGTTCCGCCACCAGGCCAAGGCCGCTGCCGCACTGGCCAAAGTGCAGAAGGCCGGCTTCTCCGGTGCCAAGCTAAGCAAATAGCGGCACCCCTGTACAAACGGAAAAAGCCGGGGTTTGCCCCGGCTTTTTTGTGTGCTGTACAAGCTGCTCAGCCGGCATTTGCAACTTCAGCCGCCCTGGCCGCTGGAACCGGGAAGACGATGTCATAGCCCCAGTTAAAGGCGAAGGCATAGACGAGGTAGAAACCGGCAAAACCAATATCCATCACAATGGCCTCCAGCAGGGTCACCCCCAGGAACCAGGCCAGGAATGGCATCAGTGCCAGCAACAGGCCCAGTTCGAACATAACGGCATGTAGAATACGCTGTGCTATCGTCTTCTGAGTGCTGCCCGTCTGACGCTGCATTGCGCGGTCGAAAGCAACATTATAGACATAGTTCCAAAGGGTTGCGATTATAGAACAGATAAGGGCTGCCGCTCCGAAATGCTGGAAAGGTATGTGAAACAGCCAGGCGCCGACTGGCGTGACAAGCAGCAGGCCCAACAGTTCAAATGAAATGGCATGGCGGAAACGGTCTTTGGCGGTGCGCATGGCCTATCCCCTAAGATTGTGCCGGGCCGTCCCGGAGCGTTGTCCCGGAGTGGGGGAGGCCGTCCTCGCTTAGGTGCAGAAAATATAGAGCGATCCGGCAATTTCAAGGGGGGAATCAGCCGCAGATATTCTGCAGTTGCACCCAGTCGCGGTCATTCAGCAGCGGCTCCTGGTCGCGGCCCGCCATCGGATCCGCCTCGATCAGCCCCAGCACCGTTTCGCCGGTGATGTCCAGCGCGTAGGCATAGGGCGAGGAGGGCAGGGCCGCGCGGGCAAATTCCGACAGCAGCAGCTGATCCGGCAATTCCGGCCGCGGGCTGGCCAGGGTGGCCTCGGAATAGGCATCCAGCGCAGCCCGGTCCAGTTCGCCGGTGGTCAACAGCTTGAAAGTGGACAGAAACCCGCCGGCGTGCAGCAGTTCGAACATCGGGTCGCTGGCTGCGGCCCGGGCGCGTTCCGCCAGGATGGCGCCGGCTGCCACCGCCGGGTCCTCGAAATCCTCAACGAACGAACGGTTCAGAAGCACGATGCCGCCAGGCAGATGGAGGCTGCCGGGAATGCCAGAGCGAAGCACCGCCAGCTGCCGCACCCCGGTGCGCTGTGCCAGATCCTTCAGGATCGGTGCGGCTTCGGGGGTCGCGCAGGCGGGGCCCGAGACCCGCTCGATCCGGCCCAGCAATGCCTGGCCAATGGCCTTGCGCTTAATGTCGGGAACCACGCTGACCGCATGCCGGGTGACTGCCCCCGGCAGCCACAGGACCAGCAGCGCCAGTACCAGCGCCAATGTGCCCAGGATACTGACGGCCCGCAGCCGCCCGGGCCGTGCGCGGGAGCGGCCGATGGCGTTTTGCACCCGGGCGATCGCTTCCAGCATGGCGGTTTCGTCCTGCGCCAGTTCCAGAGTCTCTCCAGGGTCGCCATCGGGGTGGAACAGGGCCGGGAACTCTCCGGGATTGGCGCGCTCGACCGCGGCCAGCGACCAATGCGCCAGCGGCAGGTCGTTCATACTGGCAATGGTCAGCGTCGCATCCCCCAGCGAGATGATCACATCCCGCCGCTGCGCTTGCCGGTCTGCGCGCCACAAGCCCGCAGCCTCCAGCCGCTCGAATTCCTTCAATGCCGTCATGCAGCCAGCCCGGCCCCCATTCTTATCGTTGCTGCAAGGATAATCACATAAAACAGGGGCAGCAAATTGCTTTGCCGCCCCCGGATGCTGTTTCGCCATGAAAAGTTACAGGGTCTTGGCGATTTTCCGCAGTTCGAACTTCTGGATCTTGCCAGTGGAGGTTTTCGGCAGCTCCTGGAACACCACTTTCTTGGGCGCCTTGAAGCCCGCCAGCGTCTTGCGCGTAAAGGCGATCAATGCCGCGTCGTCTTCTGCGGCGCCGGGTTTCAGCTCGACAAAGGCACAAGGCACTTCGCCCCATTTCGCGTCCGGCATCGCCGCGACAGCGGCCAGCAGCACATCCGGATGCGCCATCAGCACACCCTCCACCTCAACCGAGGAAATGTTCTCCCCGCCCGAGATGATGATGTCCTTGGCCCGGTCCGCTATCTGGATATAGCCGTCCGGGTGCTGCACCGCGAGATCGCCGGAGTTGAAATAGCCGCCCTTGAAGGCCTCCGCAGTGGCTTCGGGGTTTTTCAGGTAGCCCTTCATCACCACATTGCCGCGCAACGCGATCTCGCCTTGGCTTTCGCCGTCCATCGGCAGGGTGTTGTGCGCGCTGTCGCGCACTACCACCGGCTCCAGCATTGGCATGGCAACACCTTGGCGCGCCTTTCTGGCGGCTATGCCGGCCTTGTCCAGCCCGTCCCACTCGGCTGCTTTCCAATAGCATTCGGTGACATGGCCGAAGGTTTCGGTCAGCCCGTAAACATGGGTGACGTTGAAGCCGAGGTTCTCGATCTTCGACAGTGTGGCCGGAGCAGGCGGCGCGCCTGCGGTGAAAACCTCCACCGTGTGGCCGAAGGTGCGGCGTTCCTCGTCCAGCGCGTTGACAATCATGTTCAGCACGATCGGTGCGCCGCCGAAATGGGTGACGCCCTCGTAGTGGATGGCGTTATAGATGTTCTGCGCGGTGATATCGCGGCAGCAAACCAGCGTGCCGCCGACCAGCGGCATCATCCAGCTGTGGTTCCAGCCGTTGCAGTGGAACAGCGGCACGATGGTCAGATAGACCGGATGCAGCACCATCCGCCAGGAGATCACCGTGCCCATGGTCATCAGATAGGCGCCTCGGTGGTGGTAAACCACGCCCTTGGGCCGCCCGGTGGTGCCGGAGGTATAGTTCAGCGCCAGGCTTTCCCATTCATCCTCGGGCATGATCCACTGGAATTCAGGGTCACCGCTGGCCAGCAGCGCTTCATATTCCAAGTGGCGGCCGGTTGCGTGCCAGCTTGCCTGATCGTCCGCCACCTCGATCAGAACCGGGGCCGGGCCGTCCATTTCCGCAACCGCGGCCTCGGCCAGGTCCAGGAATTGCGTATCGACCAGCACCGCCTTGGCCCCGCCATGGCCGAAGATATAGGACACCGTGCCCACATCCAGCCTGGTATTGATCGTGTTCAGCACCGCCCCGCAGGCAGGCACCCCGAAATGCGCCTCGGCCTGGGCCGGGATGTTCGGAAGCAGGGTCGCCACTACGTCCCCCGGTTTCACACCCAGCTTGACCAGCCCCGAGGCCAGCCGGCTGCAGCGTGCGTGGTATTCGGCATAGGTCTTGCGGTGCTTGCCATAGCTGACTGCAAGATGCTCCGGAAACACCTGCGCTGCACGCTGCAGATGCGACAGCGGCGTCAGCGGCACATAATTCGCGGCGCTCTTCTCCAGACCGGTTTCATCCGCCATCCACCCCATCAGTTTCCTCCCGTGAATCACTTTGGTGTCGTTTAGAGGACAGATATTGCGGAATGTTGCGGGCAATGGAAAGGGTATGAAACAAACAGCGACCCTTTCCGCAGAGACCGGCAGCCAGTCGGCGGCCGCCCATGCCATGCTGGCGGCAATGATGATAATCGGCATCACCGACAACGCGGTGCCGCTGATGGCCGAACAGATCGGGCTGGGCCAGTTCTATCTGCTGCGGAGCATTGTCGCGCTGCCGTTTCTGTGGCTGATGGCCCGGGCCGGGTTTGGCGGCCTGGCCCCGTACAGGACAGGCGCGGTGCTGCTGCGTGCCGTGCTGGTTGCGGTTGCGATGGTGTTTTATTTTGCGGCTGTCGCCTTGATGCCGATTGCACAGGCGTTGGCGGGATTGTTCACCTCGCCGATTCTGATTGTGCTGATATCGGTTCTGTTCCTGAAACTGCGGATCGGCTGGGTCCGGGTCGGCGCCGTACTTTTTGGCTTTGCCGGGGTTATGATGGTGCTGCAGCCGGATCCCGCTGCGTTCAACTGGCTGATTCTGGTGCCGGTTGCGGGCGGGCTGTTCTATGCGCTGGGGTCGCTGGCCACCGGTCTTTGCTGCCAGGGGGAAAGCACAGTGGCGATGCTGTTCATCTATCTTCTGGTGCAGGGCGCGATCGGCGGGTTGCTGCTGGCAGGCCTGGAGGTCTGGCCGCAGGCGGTGCCCGCAGGCGCGGGCGGCTTTGTCACCCGCGGCTGGGTCTGGCCGCTGTGGGAGATCTCACACCTGATTCTGCTGCAGGGCTGCGCGGCGGTGGGTGGCGTGTTCTTGATCACCAAGGCCTACCAGCTGGGCGAGGCCTCCTATGTTGCGGTGTTCGAATACTCGGTGATGATCGTCGGCCCCGGTGTCGCCTGGGCCTATTGGGGGCAGGCTCTTAACGGATGGCAGATTTCGGGCATCGCACTGATCATAGCCGCAGGAACAACCATCGCGCTGCGCTCCAGATGACGGCCAGGGGCGCTGCCCCTCTTGCCCCTGCAGGGCAATTCACCCCGGAGTATTTCCGGCCAGAAAGAAGCGGCAGACTGCTGTTGTTCCCAGTTACAGGACGACGCCTGTCCCGCTGCCCGGCAAGCGGCTTTCCGGCCGGGCGGGCAGGCCTGCGCCGCCCGGTGCATTTCCGGCGTTTCCATTTTTGGAGCAATTGCTTAGGGTCAGGTCATGATCCTGTCGCCGGGCCGCAAATACGTCTTTATCCATATCCCCAAGACCGGCGGCACAGCGTTGGCCCTGGCGCTTGAGGCGCGTGCCATGGCGGATGACATGATGCTGGGGGATACGCCCAAGGCGCTGAAACGCCGCCGCCGTCTGAAGGACGCCCAGACCCGCGGGCGGCTGTGGAAACACTCCGCTCTTGCCGATATCGACGGGCTGGTGCCAAAAGAAACTCTGCGGTCGCTGTTTGCGTTCACCCTGGTGCGCAACCCTTGGGACCGGGCGGTCAGCTATTACCACTGGCTGCAGGAACAGCGCTTCAGTCATCCGGCGATCCAACTGGCACAAAACCTGGAGTTCCGCGCCTTTGTGCAGCATCCGCAGATTGTAAATGCGCTCCAGGGCAGCCCCGCGGTGTCCTACATGCGCCGTGCGGATGGGGTGGAGCAATGCCAGCTCTATATCCGGCTGGAGCATTTCCAGGAGGATGCCCAGCCGTTGTTCGACCATCTCGGCTTTTCCCTCGATTTGCCGCGGGTCAATGAAAGCGGCCGGCAGCGGGACTGGCGGCGCTATTATGACGATGCTGCCGCCGAAGCCATTGCCGGGGCCTGTGCCGCAGATATCGGGCAATTTGAATACTCTTTTAACGAATCTCCCTTACTTCAATGACAGGAAACAGTGCTGCGGCTGCCAGCGCGGGGCCGGACCGGCCAGCGGCAGGCAGTCCGGCGCTTGGACGTGAACAGTGAGCGGTCGTTGCCGCGTTGCCGGGCTGACAGCACCGGGGATGGCGGTAAAAACCGGAATGGCCCGGGCGGAACTGCCCTGGCTGCAGGAAAGGAAGTCGGATGCTGGATTGGCTCCTGAAACGCTCGCAAGCCCCGCTGGGACAGCCGTTGAGCAGCGGTTTTCCTCTGGCCTCAGTCGGGCAGGGCGGGTTTCTGGCCGGCACCCATGTTGCGTCGAACCTTGGCTGGCGCCCGGTTGAGGCGCTGACTGCAGGCGACAAGGTGCTGACATTCGATCATGGCATGCAGACGGTTGTGGAGCTGCAGCGCGAAACCATTGTTCCGGGCGACGGGGAACTTGACCCGGCCCGCTGTCCGCTGCTGGTGCCGCGTGATGCGCTGATGAACCGGGTGCCGCTGTGGCTGATGCCGGATCAGGGCGTGCTGCTGGAGAGCGATCTGGTGGAGGATGTTCAGGGCGATCCTTTTGCGGTCGTGCCTGCCGCCGCGCTGGAGGGCTACCGCGGTATCCGCCGGATGCATCCCGGCGCGCAGCTGGAGCTGGTCACACTGCGGTTCGCCGAGGATCAGGTGATTTATCTGGAAGCCGGAATGCTGGGGTTCTCCGCAGCTCCGGTCAATTTGATGTGCGGGCGCATCTTTACCGGGGAAAGCGCCTACAGGGTGCTGCCGCCGGATCAGGCGCGCGGCCTGGTGCTGTCGATGATGGCCGAGGACGACCACTGGAACACGCCCGGCCCGGCATCCGCCGCGGCCCGATATCAACAACCGCTGAACTGAGCGGGCAGCCCGTTTACCGGAACACTTGAAAACGGCCGGGAATGCCCGGCCGTTTGCGTTATCCGTTGCCCTCAGGCGGCCGCAGATTTTTCCGGGTCGAACCGGCCATAGAAGCTTTGGCCCTTGTTCGCCATGTCGCGCAGCAGATCCGGGCAGGCAAAGCGATCGCCATGCTGTCCGGCCAGCTGATCGCAGCGTTCGGCCGCATAGGGTGTGCCGATGATATCCAGCCAGCTGAACGGACCGCCGGACCAGGGGGCAAAGCCCCAAGCCAGAATCGCGCCCACGTCGCCTTCCCGGATGTCTTCCAGAACGCCTTCCTCCAGCGCCCGCACCGCTTCCAGCACCTGTGCGAACATCAGCCGTTCCTGCACTTCGATCAGATCGGGCTGCTCAGCGGTTTGCGGGTATTTCTCCTGCAGGCCCTTCCAGTACTCGACGCGCTTGCCTTTCTCGTCATAGTCGAAGAAACCGGCATTGGCCTTGCGCCCTAAGCGGCCCTGTTCTTCCATCCAGAAGATCAGCTCATCGGACGGGCTTTCCGGATAGGCATCGCCCATTGCCGCCTTGGTTGCCCGCGCGATCTTGGCCCCCAGATCAATCGAGGTCTCATCGGTCAGCTGGATCGGCCCCACCGGGAAACCCAGCTGCCGCGCGGCGTTGTCGATCAGCACCGGGCTGACGCCCTCGGCAATCATCCGCACCCCTTCGTTGATATAGGGGATGATGCAGCGGTTGGCGTAAAAGAAGCGCGCGTCATTGACCACAATCGGCGTTTTGCGGATCTGGCGCACATAGTCCAGCGCCTTGGCCACCGCGCGGCCGCCGGTTTCGCGGCCCTTGATGATCTCCACCAGCAGCATCTTCTCGACCGGCGAAAAGAAGTGGATGCCGATGAACTGATCCGCGCGGCTGGACGCCTTGGCCAGCTCACTGATCGGCAGGGTCGAGGTGTTGGAGGCAAAGATGCAGTCCTCGGGGATGATTGCCTCGACCTTTTTGGTCATCTCCGCCTTGACGCCGGGATCCTCGAACACCGCCTCGATGATCAGGTCGCAGCCTTTCAGCGCGTCCAGATCAGGGGTCGCGGTGATCTGCGCCAGCAGCGCCGCTTTCTTCTCCTCGGTCGCCTTGCCGCGCTTGATGCCCTTGTCCATGTAGGCGGCGGAATAGGCCTTGCCCTTGTCGGCAGCTTCCTGGTCGCGGTCGATCAGGACCACCTCGATGCCCGCCTGGGCGGAGACCAGCGCGATACCGGCGCCCATCATGCCCGCGCCCAGAACGCCAACTTTTTTGACCGTCTGGTCCGGCACCTCCTTGGGCCGCACCGCGCCTTTTTCCAGCGCCTGCTTGTTCAGGAACAGGCTGCGGATCATGGCCGAGGACGACGGGTTCATCAGCACATGGGTGAACCAGCGGGCCTCGATTTTCAGCGCGGTGTCGAAATCAACCAGCGCGCCTTCATAAATTGAGCTGAGCAGCGCCTGCGCCGCCGGGAAGGCGCCCTGGGTTTTGCCGTTGATCATCGCCGAGGCGCCGACAAAGGTCATGAAGCCAGCCGGATGATAGGGGGCGCCGCCGGGCATTTTATAGCCCTTGGCGTCCCAGGGTTTCACCAGATCGGCAGGTTTGGCGTTCAGCACCCACTCCCTGGCCGCCGCCAGAGCATCGTCAGCAACCGCATCGATCAGCTGGGCGCCCTTGGCTTTTTTCGGATCCAGCATCTTGCCTTCGAGCAGCACCGGCGCCGCCGCCATTGCGCCCACCATACGCGAATAGCGCGTGGTACCGCCGCCGCCGGGGAATATACCGATCATGATCTCCGGCAGGCCGACCTTGGCCTTGGGGTTGTCGGTCATCACCCGGTGATGGCAGGCGAGGGCAATCTCAGTGCCGATGCCGGCGCAGGTGCCGTTGATGGCACAGGCCACCGGCTTGCCGCCCTTCTTGGTTTTCGGGTCCATGCCTGCGAGTTCAAGTTTGCGCAGGATCCGGTGGCCGCCCATGGTGAAGTCGAACAGGCCCTGGGCCGGGTTCTCACCCGATTCTTCGCGGATGGTGGCCAGCACATTCAGGTCCATGCCGCCGGCAAAATCCTTCTTTCCGCTAGTGATCACGATACCCTTGACGGCCTCGTCCGCCAGCGCCCGGTCAACATATTCCTCCACCAGGCTAAAGGCCTCGCGGGTGAGGACGTTCATCGACTTGCCGATCGCGTCCCAGGTGATGATTGCGACGCCGTCCGCGTCCACGTGGTATTTGAAATCGCTCATGTGTTTTCTCCGGTCTGGTCAGCCGTTAGCGGGCTGCCGTCCTTGCGGGTGAAATTGAACTGCCCTTCGGCAATTTTCACCATCATGTCCAAATCGCTGTAAAAAGCGGTCTCTGCCGGGGTGCGGGTGCCGACCACCAGAAAGGCGGCAGGCTTGTCCGATCGGTTCACCAGATGGTGGCCGTTCTCATCCCCCGCCGGAAAGCTGGCACAGTCGCCCGGCAGCATCTCATGCGCGCCCTGATCGTCGATCAGGGTGCAGGTGCCCTCGGTCACCATCACGAATTCGTCCTGCTCCATGTGGTAGTGGCGCAAGGAAGACATCGCGCCCGGCTCCAGCCGCACGATGTTGACGCCGAACTGGGTCAGGCCGCCGGAGTCGCCCAGCGGCTGCACGCTGCGCCCGTCAGCCGCCGCAGCCAGCTTGCCGGGGTAGCCCGATCTGGTGCGCCAGGACAGGCGGGAAAGGTCCAGCTTCGGCATCAGACGCGCTCGATGATGGTGGCCGCACCCATGCCGGATGCGATGCACAGCGTCGCCAGGCCGCATTCTTTGTCCTGGCGTTCCAGCTCATCCAGCAGGGTGCCGATGATGATCGCACCGGTGGCACCCAGCGGATGCCCCATGGCGATGGAGCCGCCGTTGACGTTGACCAGCTCCGGGTCCACATCAAATGCCTGCTGAAAGCGCAGCACCACGCTCGCAAAGGCCTCGTTCACCTCGAAAAGATCCAGATCGCCGATCGTCATGCCACTGCCGGCCAGGATCTTCTCGGTCACCGGAACCGGGCCGGTCAGCATGATGGTGGGGTCGGTGCCGATCTTGGCGGTCGCCTTGATGCGGGCGCGCGGTTTCAGCCCGTGCTTCTCGCCGAACTCCTTGTTGCCGATCAGAAGCGCCGCAGCACCATCCACAATGCCCGAGGAGTTGCCCGCATGGTGGATATGATTGATCCGCTCCAGATGCGGGTATTTCAGCATCGCCACCTTGTCAAAGCCGGGCATCTGCTCACCCATCATCTGGAACGCCGGGTTCAGCGATCCCAGTGCCTGCATGTCGGTGCCGGGGCGCATGTATTCGTCATGATCCAGGATCGCCAGCCCGTTCTGGTCGGTGACGGTGATCACGGATTTTGCAAAGCGGTTGTCGTCCCACGCGGCCTTGGCGCGGCGCTGGCTTTCCATCGCCAGCGCGTCGGCCTGATCGCGGCTAAAGCCGTATTCGGTGGCGATGATATCGGCCGAGATGCCCTGCGGCACAAAATAGGTGTCCATTGCCAGGCTCGGGTCGACGGCAATTGCGGCGCCGTCGCTGCCCATGGCCACCCGGCCCATCATCTCGACGCCGCCTGCGATATAGCCATCACCGGCGCCGCCCTTCACCTGGTTCGCGGCCAGGTTCACGGCTTCCATGCCAGACGCGCAGAAGCGGTTGATAGCGAGGCCCGGAATACGTTCGTCCAGATCCGAGGCAAGAACAGCGGAGCGTGCCAGGCAGCCGCCTTGCTCCTTCACCTGGGTGACATTGCCCCAGATCACGTCTTCGACCGCATGGCCTTCGAGGTTGTTGCGTTGCTTGATCGCATTCAGCGTCAGGGCGGACAGCCGCACCGAGGTCACCTCGTGCAGGGCGCCGTCCTTGCGGCCCTTGCCGCGCGGGGTGCGCAGGGCATCATAGATATAAGCTTCAGTCATACTTGTCTCCTCAAGTCCGGTCCGACGGTCTGCCGGGCATCAGGTCATAGGGGTGTTTCCAGCCGGGCTGCGCGCTGATACGGGTGAGCCAGGCGTCGATATGGGGCCAATCGGCGCGGTCAAAGCCGAAGGGCTCGGGGTAGTAGAGGTAGCTGCAGCAGCTGATATCGGCGTTGGTCAGCCCGTCTCCCGCCAGCCAATCGCGGCCTTCCAGGTGGGACTCCAGCGTCTGATAGGCTGCCTTCAAGCGGCCTTGCATGAAGGCGATCACTTCCGGCGGCCGGTGCTTTTCCGGCAGGAAGTTGATCAGGAAACGGGTCATGCCGGCCTGGCTGGACATCTTGTGATTGTCCCAAAGCACCCAGCGCAGCACCTCGTATTTGTCCTCCGGGCGGCCGCCGAACTTGCCGGTCTTGTCGGTGATATACTGCTGGATGGCGCCCGACTGGCTGAGCGTCACATCGCCGTCCACCAGCACCGGCGCTTCGGCCATCGGGTTGAACCCGCGGAAGTCATCGGTGCGCGCAGCACCGCCGAAGAAATCGACGAACACCGGCTCCCAGGCAAGGCCCGAGAGTTCCAGCGCCAGCGCTGCCTTGTAGGAGTTTCCGCTTTCGCCGAAGCAGTGGAGTTTCATTGTCATATCCGGTTTCCTGTTTCTGGCGGAAGAGCGGGGGTTTCACACCCCCGCGCCCCCGTGGAGTATTTTTGGAAAGATGATGCAGCGTTAACCCGCCGGAGTCTGCCGCGTGATACCCTGAAGGTGCGGTACAGGCTGGAGAGCCGATGGCCGAGAAAGGTGAAGACGCCTCTGCCCATTCGGCGAAGGCCTGGGGGCAGGGGCACACCGCTGCCTTCATCTTTCCCCAAATACTCATCTTCCGGCATCTGCGCCAAATCCCTCGGTTTGCGGGGTCATAGACTGCGCGCAATCAGTTCCTTCATGATCTCATTGGTGCCGCCATAGATCCGCTGCACCCTTGCGTCAGCCCACATCTCACCCACCGCGTATTCCTGCATGTACCCATAGCCGCCGAAAAGTTGCAGGCACTCGTCCAGCACCTCGCCCTGGGTATCGGTGATCCAGTATTTCGCCATCGCCGCTTTCTCGACGCTCAGCCGCCCCTGCAGGTGCTCGGCAATGCATTCGTCCAGAAAGGCGCGCGCAACCTTGGCCTTGGTCAGACATTCCGCCAGCTTAAAGCGGGTGTTCTGAAACTGCAGGATCGGGCCGCCGAACGCCTCGCGCTCCTTGCAATAGGCGATGGTGCGCTCCACCGCGCCTTCCATCGCGCCGACTGCGCCGCAAGCGATGATCAGGCGCTCTTGCGGCAGCTGCTGCATCATCTGGTAAAAGCCCTGGCCCTCGGCGCCGCCCAGAATGTTCTCTGGCGGGATTTCCACATTGTCAAAGAACAGCTCGGAGGTGTCCGCCGCATGGCAGCCGATCTTGTCGAGGTTGCGGCCGCGGCTGAAGCCAGCGGCGCCGTCGGTCTCCACTGCCACCAGAGAGATACCCTTGGCGCCCGCCGCCGGGTCGGTCTTGGCTGCAACCAGGATCAGATTGGCGTGCTGGCCATTGGTGATAAAGGTCTTTTGCCCCGACAACCGGTAAGCATTGCCATCCTTGACCGCCTTGGTCTTGATTGCCTGCACATCCGAGCCGGTGGAGGGTTCAGTCATTGCCAGCGCGCCGACCAGCTCTCCGGTCGCCATCCTGGGCAGCCAGCGCTGTTTCTGCTCTTCGGTGCCATAGGCCAGAATATAATGGCTAACGATGCCGGAATGGATGCCTTGGCCCCAGCTGGCCAGATTGGCGCGGCTGCCTTCCATCAGGATCACGGCTTCATGGCCGAAGTCGCCGCCGGCGCCGCCGTAGGCCTCGGGGATGGACGGGCAGAGCAGGCCAAGGCCGCCCGCCTGGGTCCAGGTCTCCCGGTCCATTATGCCTTGCTTGCGCCAGGTCTCGAACTTGGGCGCCCATTCATTAGTGATGAACTGGGCCGTCATCTGGCTGAGCATCCGATGCTCATCTGTCATCCATGCAGAACGCGTCTCGGTCATCTTTCTCCCTTTGGCCGCTTCCCGGGCCTTATCTCTTGCGGGCTTCCAGCTCGGCATTGAACAGCCGCAGCCGGTGGCTCAGGTTTTCATAGTCCGTCACGCTGTCGAAATTTTCGAACAGGAATGACAGCGCCTCGCCTTCATCCAGCCCCGCCTCCTGGGCAAACTTCCTGAGCTTGCGGTAGCCCTCCTCGGTCATTGCAACCGGGAACCGGCGGGTCAGGCGGAAACGTTTCGGCATCATGTGGTCCTTTGCATGTCAAAGCACCGGCCGGGCTGGATGGACGCCCCGGACAGGGGCGCCCGAAAGGCATCAAAAGGCGTCTGCCTCCAGCGCCATCACCGGTTCGGCTCCGCTTTCGATGCGGGCCAGGTGCAGTTTGGTCGCGGGCAGCCGCCGTGCCATATAGTACCGGCCGGTTGCGAGTTTCGTCTCATAGAACGCCGCGTCATCGGCCCCGGCGTCAAGCGCTTCCTGCGCGGCCTTGCCCATCTTAGCCCACATCAGGCCCAGGCAGACCTGTCCGAACAGATGCATGAAGTCGTAAGACCCGGCCAGCGCGTGGTTGGGATCCTTCATGCCGTTTTGCATGAAATACATACCGGCCGCCTGCAGGTCCTTGGAGGCGGCCTTCAGCGGATCGATGAAGTCTTTGCCGAAAGTCTCGGAAACCTCTTTATTTTCCTGACAGAAGGTTTTCACCAGGTCAAAGAACGCCAGAACATATTTGCCGCCGTGCTGGCCCAGTTTGCGGCCCACCAGATCCAGTGCCTGCACGCCGTTGGCCCCCTCGTAGATCATCGCGATACGGGCGTCGCGGGTGTATTGCGACATGCCCCATTCTTCGATGTAGCCATGGCCGCCATAGACCTGCTGCGCCTGGACGGTCATGTCGTAGCCCTGATCGGTCAGGAAGCCCTTGATCACTGGCGTCATCAAGGAGATCAGCCCGTCGGCGTCCTTGTCGCCTGCGCGGTGCGCCTGGTCGATCAGGGTGGCGCCCCACAGCAGGAACGCGCGCGCCCCTTCGGCAAAGCTTTTCTGATCCATCAGCGAGCGGCGGATGTCCGGATGCACGATCAGCGGATCGGCGGGCCCGTCCGGGTTTTCGGCGCCGGTCACGGCGCGGCCCTGCAGCCGGTCCCTGGCGTATTCCACCGCGTTCTGATAGGCGGCCTCGGCCTGCGCCAGGCCCTGCATGCCGACGCCCAGACGGGCCTCGTTCATCATCGTGAACATGGCGCGCATGCCTTTGTGCTCTTCGCCCAAAAGCCAGCCGGTGGCGCCGTCATAATCCATCACGCAGGTCGAATTGCCGTGGATGCCCATCTTCTCCTCGATCTTGCCGACCGAGACGCCGTTGCGTTCGCCCGGGGTGCCATCCGCGCTGACAATGAATTTGGGCACGATGAACAGGCTGACGCCCTTGATGCCCTCGGGGCCGCCGGGGATCTTGGCCAGCACCAGATGCACCACGTTCTCCGCCATGTCATGGTCGCCGGACGAGATGAAGATCTTCTGCCCCGAGATCTTATAGCTGCCATCGCCCTGCGGTTCCGCCTTGGTGCGCATCAGGCCCAGGTCGGTGCCGCAATGCGGTTCGGTCAGGTTCATGGTGCCGGTCCATTGGCAGCTGACCATCTTGGGCAGATAGGTGGCCTTCTGCTGGTCGGTGCCATGCGCCAGAATCGCCGAAGCAGCCCCGTGGGTCAGCCCCTGGTACATGGTAAAGGCCTGGTTTGCGGAAGAGAAGAACTCGCCCACTGCGGTGCCCATGACATACGGCATGTTCTGGCCGCCGAACTCCTCCGGCATGTCCAGCCCGGTCCAGCCGCCCTCCTTGACCTGTTCAAAGGCCTCCTTGAACCCTTTGGGGGTGTAGACTACGCCGTTTTCCAGGCGGCAGCCCTCCGCATCGCCCACCACGTTCAGCGGGTGCAGAACCGCACTGGCGATCTTGCCGGCTTCCTCCAGCACCGCGCCGGTGAACTCCGGCTCCAGTTCGTTGTATCCGGGGATGTCGCTGCCGGAGACTTTCAATACGTCATGCAGGATAAACTGGGCGTCTTTTGCGGGGGCTGTATAGGAAGGCATTGCGGTCCTCTTCAGGGGTCTTGTTGCTTCGGGTCGATGCCGGGCAGGCCGGCGGGATAGGGCGGGGCGGCTGCCTATTCGGCGGCCTCCTGTTTGGCCCGCATCGAGGCGATCATCTTTTCGCCCCAGGCCAGCTGGTCTTTCAGGTCCTCGATCGCCTCGGTCAGCTCTTCGCGCTGGCGCTCCATATCGGCAAGCCTCTCGCGGCCGACCTCATAGGTCTTGGTCAGCTGAGTCACCTGCTGGTCGCCGACATGGTACAGATCCAGCAGCTGGCGGATTTCCTCCAGGCTGAACCCGAACCGCTTGCCGCGCAGGATCAGCTTCAGCCGGGCGCGGTCGCGTTTGGTGAACAGCCGCTTCTGGCCGTCGCGGATCGGGAACAGCAGTTCCTTGGCTTCGTAGAACCGGAGCGTGCGGGGAGTTACGTCATAAGCCTCGCACATCTCGCGGATGGTCATGGTTTTCTCGGTCATCATCGTCACTCTTACGGCTTGGTGCAGGAGCAAGCTGGCCGCATCCGGGATTTCGATCAAGACTGACTTTACGTTTACGTAAGTTGTACGTTGCGTCATTTTCAGGGAGCGCGAAAGTGTCGTAAAGAGAACAGAAAGCGGCGCAATGATTGATCTGGAGGGCGCGCAGGCCGGGGCCGCACCGTATTCAAGATGCGGCTATGGCAGAATCCAACAGCCCGGACGCAAGGCGATACCGCGGCGCCCGCGCTTGCCAACGGGCGGGCGTTCTGGCGAGGCGCCGGTATATTCAAGAAGCCGTGCTTGTTGGCAGGAATGCAGTGGCGCACGCGCGCGACCGGCGCCACCCCGCGGGCAGGCGCTCGCCCGGCCGATTGACACAGCGCGGGTGCTGGATTGGACTTAGAAAGGCGGGGATTCGGGTTACTTAAGCAGGGCCCGGGTGCTTTCACGCAGTTCGTTCAGCTCTTCAATGGCTTCATTGATCTGCTCGCGCTGCTTGTCCAGCTCCAGAAGCTGGCGGTCGGCCATTTCCATGAATGCATGGTTTTGGGCGTCGTTGCCCTCTTTTTCATAGATCAGCAACCATTGGCGGATCTCTTCCAGCTGAAAGCCGAACTTGCGGCCGCGCAGGATCAGCTTCATCCGCGCCCGCTCCCGCGCGCCATAAAACCGCGACCGGCCTTCGCGGTCGGGGTGCAGCAATTCGATGTATTCATAATAGCGCAGCGTCCGCGGCGTAACCTCGAACTCGGCGCACATTTCCTTGAATGACAATCTATTGTCGGTCATCCGTCATCTCCCTTGCCGGGAACCTAGGCACTTGCAGCGAACAGTGCAACCTCCGCGGCGGCACACTTGCGCTTTTTCCGGGCCGGGGCCAAAGATGGGGGAGACATTTCAAAGGGACAGCCCCATGGCCGACAAGACCGACCTCGCGCGCCAGTTCATCGAAGCCATCCCCCATGCCAAGCAACTGGGCATGAAGCTGACCGAGATCGGCGACGGCACTGCCGAAATCCGCATGGCTTACGACGAGAAGCTGGTCGGTGATCCGGCAACCGGTGTCATCCATGGCGGCGCAGTCTCGGCGCTGATGGACACCTGCTGCGGCGCAGCGGTAATGAGCCACCCCTCGGCCCCCGGCGGCACCGCCACCATCGATCTGCGCATCGACTACATGCGCCCGGCGTCTCCGGGCCAGACGATCACCACCCGCGCCACCTGCCATCAGATCACCCGCAGCGTTGCCTTTGTCCGCGCGGTTGCGATGGACGAGGATACAGACCGCCCCGTCGCCACAGCCTCCGGCGCCTTCACTGTGGAGAATAAGTTTTGAGCCGCCCCCGTCCTGAACCGATTCAGGTGGTCAAGCAGCGCCGCGATGCAGCCCTTTCGGCGCTGGTGGATTCGGTGCCCTACATCCGCTTCTTGAACGTCACTTTCGACCGCCGCGGCGATGAGCTGACCGCGCAGCTGAATTTCGACGACAAGCTGATCGGCAACCCGTTCCTGCCCGCGATCCACGGCGGCGTCACCGCGGCCTTCCTGGAAATCACAGCGATGATCACCCTCAACTGGTCACATCTCTGGCAGCGCATCGAAACCGGTGATCTGGACCCGGCGGAAATGGCCAAGGGCAACCTGCCGCGCCAGCCCAAGACCATCGATTTTACCGTCGACTACCTGCGCTCCGGCCTGCCGCGCGACGCCTATGCGCGGGCGCGGGTGAACCGCTCGGGCCGCCGTTATGCCTCGGTGCATGTGGAGGCCTGGCAGGACCACAAGGACAAGCTGTTCGCCCAGGCCACCGGCCATTTCCTGATGCCGCAGAACCAGAACGGCGAAGGCTGACACACGATGACCGGCGCGAACACCGAAATCACCCATAAACGGGTGCTGACAATCGCTTTGCCGATTGTGCTGTCGAATGCGACGGTGCCGATCCTGGGCGCGGTGGACACCGGCGTGGTCGGCCAGATGGGCGAGGCCGCTCCGATTGGTGCCGTTGGAATCGGTGCGGTGATCCTGGCGGCGTTCTACTGGCTCTTCGGCTTCCTGCGCATGGGCACTACCGGGCTGGCGGCACAGGCGCGCGGCGCTGGGGACTGGGCCGAGACAGGCGCGCTTCTGGTGCGCGGGCTGCTTCTGGCCTTTGCTGCCGGAACCGTGTTCACCATTGCCCAGGCCGCAGTATTCCGGGGCGCCTTCGCACTTGCCCCGGCCAGTGCCGAGGTCGAAAGCCTGGCCCGTGGCTACCTGCAGATCCGCATCTGGGGCGCGCCTGCCACAATTGCGCTCTATGCTGTCACCGGCTGGCTTATCGCGGTTGAGCGCACCCGCGGCGTGTTCCTGCTGCAGGTCTGGATGAATGGTCTGAACATCGTCCTGGACCTGTGGTTCGTGCTGGGCCTCGGCTGGGGTGTCGAAGGCGTAGCCATCGCCACGCTGATCGCCGAATGGACCGGGCTGGTGCTGGGGCTGTACCTGTGCCGCGATGCCTTTGCCGGCGATCAGTGGCGCGACTGGGCACGGGTGTTCGATCCGGCGCGGCTGAAACGGATGATGCAGGTGAACGGCGACATCATGGTGCGCTCGCTGCTGATGACGGGGTCATTCACGACCTTTCTGTTCATCGGTTCCGGCGTCGGCGACGTGAACCTCGCCGCCAATCAGATCCTTCTGCAGTTTGTTGAAATCACAGCCTTTGCGCTGGACGGTTTTGCTTTCTCAGCCGAGGCGCTGGTCGGCGGGGCCATCGGCGCCAAGACCCGCCAAAGAGTGCGCCGCGCGTCAATCGTCACTGCGCAATGGGGCGTTGGCGGAGCGGTGCTGCTGGGCATTGCCTTTGCCACGGGCGGCCCTGCACTGATCGACCTGATGTCCACCTCCCCCGAGGTCCGCGAGGCAGGGCGGGTGTTCCTGATCTGGGCCGTGGCGATGCCTGTGCTGAGTGTCGCAAGCTGGATCTTCGACGGCATCTACATCGGTGCCACCTGGACCCGCGACATGCGGTGGGCGATGCTGCAATCGGTGGCGGCCTATGTGGCGGCCCTGCTGCTGCTGGTGCCGGCGTTCGGCAACCATGGCCTGTGGGCGTCGTTGCTGGTGCTGAACATTGCCCGCGGTGTGACGCTGGGCCTGCGCTACCCGCGGCTGGAGGCGCAGGTTGGCGTCTGACGTCACCGCGGGAACCTGAATTCTGCGGGAATTCCGGCCCGGATGTCAGGCGGTTTCCGGGAGGGTCTGCGCGCCGGCAACCGGCGCCTGCCGTTACAGCAGCGCTTCAATCGCCTCGGTCGGGCGGCCGATCACGGCCTTGCCGCCTTTGACGGCAATCGGGCGCTCGATCAGGATCGGATGCGCGGCCATCGCGGCCAGCAGATCCTCCTCCGGGCTGTCCTTCGTAAGGCCCAGCTCCTTGAACGCCTTTTCACCGGTCCGCATCATTTCCACCACCGGGACGGCAAGCGCGGCCTGCACGGCCTTCAATTCCTCGACCGAAGGCGCATCTTCCAGATAGCTCCGCGTCTTAACTTGCACGCCGCGCTCTTTGATCAGTGCCAGCCCCGCGCGGGATTTTGAGCATTTCGGATAATGCCAATAGGTGATCACATCCAATCCTTCCGTTTTGTTCCAACCGCTTGCGCGACGTTGTCAAACCCGTCCCGCGCCAGCAGCCCGTCCAGTCCGCGGGCAATATCACCGGCTAGCGACAGCCCGCCATAGACCATCGCGGTATACAACTGCACCGCAGACGCCCCGGCGCAGATCTTGGCATAGGCCTGCTCTGCATTGCTGATGCCGCCAACGCCCACCAGCGGCACCTTGCCGTCCAGCAGTTCCGACAGCTGCGCCAGCACGCGGGTGGATTTCTCAAACAAAGGCGCGCCGGACAGCCCGCCGGCCTCGCCTTTGTGCAGGCTTTGCAAACCATCGCGCGACAGGGTGGTGTTGGTGGCGAGCACCGCATCAATGCCGCTTTCAACGGCGACGGCAGCGATGTCCTCTATCCCCTCGCGGTCCAGATCCGGGGCGATCTTCAGGAACACCGGCACCCGGCGGCTCAGGTTGTCGCGGGTTTCAACAACTCCGGCCAAAAGCGCCGACAGGGCCGCCTTGCCCTGCAAGTCGCGCAGTTTCTCGGTGTTGGGGGAGGACACATTGACCGTCGCAAAATCCAGATCCGCGCCGCAATGGGCCAGCACTTTGGCAAAATCCGCGGCGCGGTCCTCGC
Source organism: Leisingera sp. SA215 (assembly GCF_055902035.1). Lineage (NCBI taxonomy): Bacteria > Pseudomonadati > Pseudomonadota > Alphaproteobacteria > Rhodobacterales > Roseobacteraceae > Leisingera > Leisingera sp. SA215. The sequence continues at coordinate 34,649 of NZ_JBVVXU010000001.1, forward strand.
TGTCCTTGTTGGCGCCAAGGTTCAGCCCGATGACGGCATCCCGCGGACGCTGCGCCAGCCGGGCGCCAATTGCCTCCATGCCCTCGTTGTTGAAGCCGAAACGGTTGATCGCGGCCTTGTCCTCGGTCAGGCGGAACAAGCGCGGCTTGGGGTTGCCAGGCTGCGGGCGCGGGGTGGCGGCGCCAACCTCGATGAAGCCGAAACCGGATTTCGCCAGCGGCGCCAATGCCTCGGCGTTTTTGTCATAGCCCGCCGCGAGGCCGACCGGGTTCGGCAGATCAATCCCCGCCAAAGAGGTTTTCAAACGGGCTGAGCTCACCGGGCCGGGGGCAGGGGCAAGCCCCAGGGTCAGCGCCTTGACGGACAGGCCATGGGCGGTCTCCGGATCCACCTTGTGCATGGCGGCCAGCGCCAGTTTCTCGGTCAGCTTCACGCCATTTCCTCCGGGAACTGATGCACGCCTTGGGCCAGCGGCAGCGGCTTGGCCCAGACCACATCCGCCATGCGGATGTTGCGGAACAGATGCGGGAACCTGGCACCGCCGCGGGAGACCTCCCATTTCAGGTCATCGCCCATGGCCTCTGCATCACAGGCCAGCAGGGTCAGCCCCTCGGCCCCGGCAAAATGCCTGGCCGCGGTCTCTGCCGCCTGGGTTGCGGTGGAAAAATGGACATAGCCATCTGCCACATCAATCGGCGCGCCCCGGGTTTCACCCTGAGCCTGCAGTGCGGCCCATTCGTCCGCCCGGAAAATCTTGTAAATCAGCATAGAGGCCTGATGCCCTGCGATTGCGGATGAATCAAGGGGGATTGGCGTTGGCAAGGCGTGGCGTCACCGGGAATATTGACACGAGGAGACGCACAAGCCCGGCTTTTCCCCTTTGACCAGGGCGGTCTTTGGGCGCAGGCTTTCCCAGAACCAGAAAACGGGAGCGCCCCTTATGATTGCACGGATTCTCACACCGGTTGCGGCTCTGGCCTTGACCGCCGGCGCGGCGGCGGCGGACTACAGGCTGACCATTCTGCACACAAACGACTTTCATTCCCGGTTCGAGCCGATCAGCAAGTATGACAGCACCTGCGATGCCGGGGATCAGGCCGACGGCAAATGTTTCGGCGGCACCGCGCGGCTGGTGACGGCGGTTGCCGAAGCGCGTGCGCGGGCAGAGAACGCGATCCTGGTGGATGGCGGAGACCAGTTTCAGGGCTCGCTGTTCTACACCTATTACAAGGGCAAGGCCGCGGCCGAGTTCATGAACCAGCTCGGTTATGACGGGATGACTGTCGGCAATCATGAATTCGACGACGGCCCCGAGGTTCTGCGCGGCTTCATGGACGCGGTCGGCTTTCCGGTGCTGATGTCCAATGCCGATATCTCGGCCGAGCCGGCGCTGGCGGAGGTGCTGAAGAAGTCCACGGTGATCGAGCGCGGCGGCGAAAAGATCGGCCTGATCGGCCTGACACCGGAGGACACCCATGAACTGGCCAGCCCCGGCAGGAACATCACATTTTCCGATCCGGTAGCAGCGGTGCAGGCCGAGGCGGACCGGCTGACTGCGGAAGGCGTGACCAAGATCGTAGTACTGAGCCATTCGGGCTATGGCGTCGACCAGCGGGTGGCGGCGGAAACCACCGGCGTTGACGTGATCGTCGGCGGCCACAGCAACACCTATCTGTCCAATACCTCGGATAAGGCGGCGGGTCCGTATCCAACCGTGGTGAACGGGGTGCAGATCGTGCAGGCCTATGCCTATGGCAAGTTCCTGGGCGAGCTGAATGTGACCTTTGACGACGCGGGCAAGGTGATCAGTGCGGAGGGCGAGCCGCTGATCATGGATGCAGCTGTCGCCGAGGACACGGCCACTTTGAACCGCATTGCTGAACTGGCCAAGCCGCTGGATGAGATCCGCAACAAGGTGGTGGCGGAAACCTCCGCGCCGGTTGAGGGCAGCCGGGACGTCTGCCGGGTGCAGGAATGCCAGATGGGCAATCTGGTGGCCGACGCGATGCTGGACCGCGTCCAGGATCAGGGCGTAACCATTGCCATCGCCAATTCCGGCGGGATCCGCGCCAGCCTGGATGCCGGCCCCGTCACCATGGGCGAAGTGCTGACCATTCTGCCATTCCAGAATACGCTGTCGACCTTTGAGATCCCGGGCAAAACCCTGGTGCAGGCGCTGGAGAACGGGGTCAGCCAAGTGGAGGACGTCAAGGGCCGCTTTCCTCAGGTTGCAGGCCTCACGTTCAGCTGGGACGCTTCAGCGGTGCCGGACGCGGGCCGCATCAGGCAGGTGATGGTGGCAGAGGGCGGGGGCTTTGTGCCGATAGATCCGGCCAAGACCTATCTTGTGGTCACCAATGACTATGTCCGCAACGGCGGTGATGGCTATGCGATGTTCGAGGGCGGCGATAAAAACGCCTATGACTTTGGTCCGGATCTGGCCGATGTGCTGGCAGGATATCTGGCGGCGCAAGGCCCCTATACCCCCTACACGGACGGGCGGATCAATCAGGTGAAATAGGCGGGCCGAAAAAAGGACCGGTTCGGCCCCAATGTTTCGCGCGCGAAACATTGGGGCAGGATTGCTTACATATTTTATTTATTGAATGTTAACCTGTGCGGCCGTCCGCGGGACGGGCAACCGGGGCGTCGTGCCTTGACGCAGGCGGCCGCACCCTATATTTAACCCATGTGTTAATTAGTGAAACGAAAGAGGCGGCCTGATGAAACTTCATGTATTCCCCCCGTCACCAAACTCCCGCAAAGTGCTGGTTGTGAACAGCCTTTTGGGTTTGGACCTGCCGGTCCGGATCGTGGACCTGCAGGCAGGTGAACAATTTCAGGAAGCATTTGCAGAGCTTAACCCAAATGCCAAGGTGCCGGTGCTGGAGGAGGATGACGGGTCTTCGCTGTGGGAATCCAACGCGATCATCAACCGTCTGTGCTCCGACCGGGAAACGCCGCTGTGGCCGCAATCAAACCAGCGCTATGATATCATGCGCTGGCAGTTCTGGGAGGGATGCCATTGGACGCCGGTCTGCAGCAAATTTATCTCGCGCCACCTCTTCGGACGGGCGGATATCGACATCGAGGCCGCGGCGGAGGACTTTCACAAACTCGCCAAGGTGCTGAACGGTCATCTGGACGGGCGCAACTGGCTGTCGGGAGAGCTGATGACCGCGGCGGATATCTCGGTTGCGGCGATCCTGTGCTATCGCGAGCCCTGCCGCTACCCGGTTGAGGGCTACAGCAATATCCTGCGATGGATGGCCCGGATTGAGCGGCTGGAGGCCTGGCAAACAGTCAATCCGGCCCCGCAGGCGGCGGAGTAGAATGGCAAATGCCCAATGGCAGGTAGCCCCTGCTTGGCCTTGGGGTTAGGCGGAGCAATGGCAAAGGGTTTCACCCGCTGCGCAGCCGTGGCAAAATGCGGATTATGGACCACCCGCTGATCGACCTTATCAACGCCCGGATCGAAGCCGCCGAAAAGGACGGTGCCTTTGACAATCTGGCGGGCGCCGGCAAGCCGCTGCCGGACTGCGATGACCCGGAACACGCATTGATCAACCGGCTGGTGCGCGAAAGCGGCGGGGTGCCGGAGTTCGTCAGCCTGTCGCGCGAGTTGCAGCGCCTGCGGGCCGAGCTGCGCGAGACCGGCGACCGCAGCCGCCGGATGGAGATCCTGAAGGACATGTCGATGATGGATGCGCGCATTGAACTGGCGCGCAAGTCCTACAGTAAATAGGCGCTGTTATGCTTTGATTTCCGGCCAGATTTCCGGATCCAGCCCGTCGGTGAACGGGGCCAGAACACCGGCGTATTGTTCCCATTTCCCAACCGAACGCGTATGCACGGTCTGCCTGACCTGTGTGTTGGACAGGGTCAGAACCTGGCCCTTGTGGCGTTCGGGGTGGGCCATGTCCGCGACCCAGTCCAGCCCGCAGAACTCGGCCAGCTTGCGGCTTTCGCTTTCGATATCGGACACCAGGCTCTCATAACGCAGATCGTAGATCCGGCCCGGCATCACCCGGCGCCAATGCTGCATCAGACGGCCATAGAGATTGAAACGGTGCGCCATCGCTTTCAGGTCATAGGCATAGGTGAGCGAACTGCCGGAGAAATAACCGCGCCAGATCGACAGCGCCACATCGCGCGGATCGCGGCACAGATGCACAAACCGGGCCTTGGGATAGGCGGTCAGCAAGTGGCCCAGCAGGCGGTAATTGTCCGGCATCTTGTCAACATAGGCCGCGGTGCCCGCGGGCATTTCAGGCAGCCGGCTGATGTCCTCAACCGCGAAGTTCCGGGCGGCCTCGGGGGTGAAATCCTGATCCTTGTCCAGGTATGGATGCAGCAGGAAGGCGGGCACGCCGCGTTCACCCAGGGGGAAGACATCTGGGTGCAGGCCGATCACCGTTTCGGTGAGGGTGGTGCCGGAGCGCGGCATCCCCACCACATAGATCGGGCGCGGGCCGTCCGGGGCGGTGTCAGCCTGGGGGATGGCTTGCGGAAAAGCCGCCATGATGCGGCTGAACTGGCGTTCGCTGTCCTCGTAATCATAGGGGTTCTGCGCCGCCATACAGGCATTGGCTTCGTCGTTGTGGGCCGCAAAAGCCTGTTTGTCGCCGCACTGGTCGGATATCCGCGCCAGCGCAAAGCTGACATTGGCCCGGTCCAGCGAGCGCGGCGGGGCGGCTTTCAGCGCCTTTTGCGCCACCGGCAGCAGTTCTGCGTTCTGTTCACGGCTGTTGAGCCGGGCCAGCATCTCCAGCACCTGGCTGTCCTTCGGGTCCAGATCCAATATCGCGAGGCACTGGGCGCGGGCGGCTTCGGTCTCGCCGTTGGAGATCAGCTGGCTGGCCAGCCGCCGCCGCGCTTCCAGGTTCTCCGGCGCCAGGGCAACCGCCTTTTGCGCGGCTTCGGTGGCTTCATCCTGACGCATGAGTCGGGCCAGCGGCAGGCTGATATTGGTCAGCGCGTCCACGTCATCAGGATTCAGGCGCAGGGTGGCCTGATAGTCTTCCAGCGCCGCTTTTTCATCGCCCAGGTTCTTCCATGCCATCGCCCGCAGCCGCAGCATCCGCGGTTGCTTGCCATCGCGGGCAAGGGCGCCGTTTGCAGTCGCAATGGCTGCCTCGGGATCGTTCTGCACCAGCTGCGCCTGTGCCTTCAGATACAGCGCGCCTTGATCTGCGGGCAGATCCGCCAGCACCCGGTCCAGCAGTTTCATCGCGGTCTCGCCCTGCTGCAGGAACAGAAGCGTCTGCGCCAGGTTCTTGCGGGCATCATGAAAGCCGGGCGCCAGGACCAGCGCCTTTTTGAAATGCGGCACCGCATCGCGGTGTTTGCCGAGACCGGACAGGGAGATTCCGGCAATGTTGGGAAAATCCGGATGGCTCTTGTGCCGCTTCATCCCGGCCTTGGACTGTTTCAGCGCCTGTTTGAACCTGCCCTGATTGAGAAAGCCGAACGCTGCCTGGAGGTCGTTCTGAAGGGTCATGTGGCCTATCCGTCTCTTAATGTCAGGGCAGCTGTTTTCCGGATGTGCGCAGGCTCTTTGCGCAGGGGCAGTCCTGGTTTAGAAAATCAGCATGTGCGGACGATTTGCCATAACACTGCCTACGGATGCAATGGCGCAGCTGTTTGCGGCGCAGCCTGCAAACAATCTGCCCAGAGTGCCCGACTTCAATGTCTGCCCGGCCAGCCCGGTGCATGCGGTGCAGGCAGGCGAAGCAGGGCGGCAGCTGGTTGCCATGCGCTGGGGCTTCCTGCCGCATTGGTACAAGTCTGAAACCGCCGGGCCGCTGCTGATCAACGCGCGGGCAGAGACGATTGCGGAGAAGCCCGCATTTGCCGCAGCCTGCCGCGAACGGCGCTGCCTGATCCCGGCCACGGGGTTCTATGAATGGACCAAAGCCGCCGGCGGCGCCCGGCTGCCCTGGTACATCCACCGCAGCGACGCAGCCCCCTTGGCCTTTGCCGCAATCTGGCAGAGCTGGGGAGCGGAAGACCCGGTCAAGACCTGCGCCATTGTCACCACCGCGGCAAATGAGGCGCTGTCGTCCATTCACCACCGGATGCCGTTGATTCTGGAGCCGCAGGACTGGGGCGTATGGCTGGGTGAGCAGGGGCCGGGTGCTGCGCGGCTGATGCAGCCGGGGGCGGCGGGCATCCTGGAGTTCCACCGGGTGGATCCGGCGGTGAATTCCAGCCGGGCCGAAGGGCCGGAGCTGATCGAACCGTCGGAGGACGGCGGCATCCCGCGCGGCCGGCTGATCTGAGGCTACTCGGCGGCCTCGCGCGGCGGCAGGTCGCGCTGCGGCGCGCGGCTGAGGCCGTTGGCGGCGATGGCGGCCTTTTGCAGCAGGGCTACAAAGGTTTCCCGCTCTGATTCCGTAAGCCCCGTCAGGATGCCCGGCTGGGCGGCCCGCACAACCGGCAAAAGCCGTTTAAGCAACGCGTCGCCTTCGCCGGTCAGGCTGACCTCGCGTGCGCGCCGGTCCGCCTTGCTGATCCTGCGTGCCACCAGCCCCTTTTCAACCAGCCGGTCCACAACCTTTCCCAGGGTGGCCCGGTCATAGGCTATCAGCCCCGCAACCGAGGCCTGGTCGATGCCGGGGTGGCGGTAGATCGCGGTCATGGCGGAAAACTGCACCGGGGTGAGGTCAGTGCCTTGCTCCGCCATCCGGTCCATGAACTGGGCCACGGAGATCTGGTGCAGCCGCCGGATCAGGTGGCCGGGCAGGGTGTGGATGTCCAAAGGGTCGCTGTCCATGGCCTTCTGCTGGTCCTTGCCGTTCTGCTGGTTCCGTTCTGCTGGTGCCGGCCGCCTGTCTGCGGGGCTGGCTGCCTTGACTGCCTTACTGCCCTGTGCGCAGTGCGCGCAAGTTTTATTGCCGCAGCTGCGGCAATTGCGGCTTTTCCTTGCCCAAGGGGCGCGGTAGAGCAGGGATATGGCATTGAAATTCACCTCCCTGCAAGACTTCTATGCCCATGGCTTTGACACCGTGATCGATGTCCGCAGCCCGGCTGAATTTGCCGAGGACCACGTGCCCGGCGCCATCAGCCTGCCGGTGCTGGATAACGCGGAGCGGGCAGAGGTCGGCACCATCTATGTGCAGGACAGCCCCTTCAAGGCGCGCAAGCTGGGCGCGGCGCTGGTGTTCCGCAATGCCGCAAACCACATCGAGCAGCGCCTGAGCCATCATGAGGGCGGCTGGAGGCCGCTGGTTTACTGCTGGCGCGGCGGCCAGCGGTCGGGGTCCTTCACCTGGATGCTGCAGCAGATCGGCTGGCGCGCCGAGGTGGTGGAAGGCGGTTATCAAAGCTACCGCCGTCTGGTGAACGCGGCGTTGTATCAGACCGCGCTGCCGCACCGGCTGGTGGCGCTGGACGGCTATACCGGATCTGCCAAGACCGAGGTGCTGAAACGCGCCGGGCAGCTGGGTGTGCAGGTGCTGGATCTGGAGGGGCTGGCCAATCATCGCGGCTCGCTGCTGGGGGACATGCCGACGCCGCAGCCGTCGCAGAAGGGGTTCGAATCCGCCCTTGCCGGCGCAGTGATGCAGCTGGACCCAGGCCGCCCGGTGCTGGTGGAGGCCGAATCGAGCAAGGTGGGCCAGCGGATTATTCCGCCCTCCGTCTGGGCAGGGATGAAGCAGGCGCCGCGGATCGAACTGCAGGTGCCGGCTGCGGCCCGCTGCCGCTATCTGGTGGCGGCTTATGACGATATTCTGTCAGACGCGGACGGTCTGCGCGAAAAGCTGGCGCCCCTGCGCGCCTATCGCTCGGGCGCAGTGGTGGAGGGTTGGTTTTCCCGCATCGCCGAGGGCGACAAGGCAGGGCTGACCAAGGCGCTGATGGCCGAGCATTACGACCCCGCTTACCGCAAATCCCGCGCTGCCATCGGCGCAAAGGTTGCTGCCACTGTCGAAGCCGGCGCGCTGGATGACGCCGGGCTGGACGCTGCAGCCGCCCAGGTTGCCAGGATCATCTCCAGTCTGTGACCGGCGATGCTCCCGCCCGTCGCAGGCGCAGCAAAGATGCCCCCGCTCCCGTTGGGCGTGGCGCTGCGCTGACGCGCAGCGGGCCTCCGGCAGGAGTATTTCTGACCAGACAGAAACCTGGGAGCAAGCGGGCGTTCCAGGCTTCTTTCTGGTTGCCGGTATTCCGGGCTGAATTGGCCGCAAGGCCAAGAGGGGCTGGCCCCTTGCCGCAGAAAAAAACCTCAAACGCTCAGGATGATGGCGCCGTGGTTTGAAGTCACCCTGCCAATCAGCGCAGCCGGGTATCCGGCCAGGCAGAGCTGCTCCAGCAGGAGTTGCGCCTGATCCGCCGCCACCGCTGCCAGCAGCCCGCCTGCGGTTTGCGGATCGAACAGCAGATCCTGCCAGCCGGTGGTCTTCAGCGCGGGCAGGGCAGCCTGATTTGACGGGAACAGCGAGGACCGGATGCCGCGGTCGGCCAGCTCTGCCGCGCCCTGCATCAGCGGGATTTTTCCGGTGAAGATTTCGGCCCCGGTCCGGGATGCTTCGCAGAGGCCGAGCAGGTGGCCGATGAGGCCGAAGCCGGTGACATCCGTCATCGCATGGGCGTCTTGCAGAATGCGGGCGGCGGCGCCTTGCGGCTGGCTCATCCGGTCCAGCGCGGCGGCGATCCACGCGCCCTTTGCCTCGCCCGCCATCTCCGCCGCCATCAGCACGCCAGAGCCAATGGGTTTGGTCAGGATCAGCGCATCGCCGGGTTCAGCTCCGGTCAGGGTGATCGCGGGGCGGCGGCACAGGCCGGTGACGGTGAAGCCCGCCGTCAGCTCATCCCCCAGGGAGGTATGGCCGCCGATGATGGCGGCGCCGGCGTCCTGCATGACCTCGGTTGCGGCGGCCATGATCTCCTGCAGGGTGCGGGACTGCAGCGCGGGCGACATCCGCGGCAGGATCAGATTGGCGGTGGCGGCCTGCGGATCCGCACCCATTGCCCAGATATCGCCAAGCGCATGCACGGCGGCGATGCGGGCCATCATCACCGGGTCGTTGCAGAAGCTGCGCAGATGGTCGGTGCTGATCACCTGCTGGACGCCGCCGGTGGTCAGCAGGGCGGCATCATCGCCGGGCAGCGGGGTGATGTCCGGGCGGTCCGCAACTTGCAGCCCGGAAAGGGTGCCCAGCAATGCATCCCGCCCGACCTTGGCGCCGCAGCCGCCGCACATCGGCTTGTCGCCAAGTGCCGCGTCCATGCCCAGCGTGTGTTCGGCGGGCAGGTCCGGCGGGTCCATGGCGGGCAGGTCGCGGAACTTTTCCATGAAGGCCTGGTCGATGCGGTCTTTCCAGGTCCACATCAAAGGGCCTGACAAAGTGGCGCCGAAGCGTTCGCCCAGGGCGTCTTTGCGGCCCATCGAAATGAGCTTCAGGTAGTCCTTTTGCGGGTGGTATCTGCGCAAGGGGTCGCCGGTCAGGATGCTGCGCAGGTTGTGGTACAGCACCGGCGCCTGGCGTACCGCGTAAACGCCCGCTTTGGGGCGCGGGGCAAAGTCCATATGGGCGCAATCGCCGGCCGCAAAGACATTGGCGGCGGAGCTTTGCAGGGTTTCACTCACCCGGATGAAGCCATTCCGCAAGGCGAGGCCGCTGGCGCTGAGCCAGCCGTAAGGGCGGGCGCCGGCGGCGCCGGTGGTGAACTCTGACTGCAGCTCGCGTCCGTCCTGAAGGACGATATGGTCCGCTTCGATCCGCTCAATCCGGACGTTTTCTTCCAGACGCACGCCGTGTTCGACCAGCGCGCGGCGCAGCCTGCGGCGGGCCTGTTCACCAATTGTGCGCAAGGCCGCGTCGCTGTCGATCAGCGTGGCCTGGGCCAGGCGGCCGCGGCTTTTCAGGGCAAAGGCCATCGCCAGGATCAGCTCCGCCCCGGCGACGCCGCCACCGATCACCGCAACATGGGCGGGGCTGCTGCCCTCGCGGAAGGCGGCCCATCGGGCGGCGAAGCCACCCAGCGGTTTGGCGGGGATGCCATGTCCGGCAAAACCCGGCAGGTCCGGCATGGCGGAGGTGATGCCGATATCGACCGAGGCGGCATCATAGGCAATCGGCGGGCGGCCCGGCACATGCACCAGCTGGGCCGCGGTGTCGATATGGTTTGCCGCGCCCAGCACCACGCGGGCACCGGCAAAGCGGGCGAGGCGCACCAGATCGATGTCCAGATCCTCGCGCGGATAATGACCGGCGACGTAACCGGGCAGCATGCCGGAGTAGGGCGCCGCGGGACCGGGGTTGATGACAGTCAGCCGGGCGCCGGGCAGGGGCCGCATGCCCCATTTGCGCAGCACCAGCGCATGGGAGTGGCCGCCGCCGATCAGCACCAGATCACGGGTCAGGGGAAAACGCGAAAAATCCATGTCATGTCCTGCCTTTGCAGCGGTCCGGAAGGCGCACCAAAGCGGACCTTATTGGGGGGTGTCGGTGCGGCTTGCGGTCTTGCGTTCCTCATCCTCCCGCGTGTCATGGGTGGCCCAATGGTCATCCTCGCCCGCCGTGGGCATGGTCTCGCGGCTCTCCTGCCGGTGAATATGCACCTTGGCAATGAAATTTGCGGTCACCGGTGCGGTCAGGAACAGGAACAGCGTGATCATCAGTTCGTGCATCGAGAAGGATTTCTCAAACGCTGCAGCATGCAGCATCGAGGCCAGCAGCACGCCGCCGACGCCCAGGGTGGTGGCCTTGGTCGGGGCGTGCAGGCGCGACATGGGATCGTTGAGTTTCAGCAGCCCGAAGGAGCCGACAATGCCAAAGATCCCGGCGATCACCAGGAAGGCGGCAACAAGGAGTTCTAACAGGCTTTCCATATGTCTCCCCTATTCGATGATATTGCCGCGCAGGATAAAGCGCGCGTAGGCCACGGTGGAGACAAAGCCGAGCATGGCAATGATCATTGCTGCTTCGAAAAAGATCTCGGTTCCCAGCGTCAGGCCGTAGAGCACCATCAGCGCGATGGCGTTGATGAACATGGTATCCAGCGCCAGGATGCGGTCGGCCACATCCGGCGCGGTGACGATCTTCCAGAGGTTCATCAGCATCGCGAGGGCAAAACAGGCAAAGGCAAAGGTCGAAGCGCTTTCGATCATTCGAAAATCTCCATCAGCCGGCGCTCGTAGCGCTGTTTGATTTCATCCCGCACCGCGTCCGGGTTGGGCGCGTCGAGACAATGGACCAGCAGGCTGTGGCCTTCGTCCGAAATATCTGCCGACAGGGTGCCTGGCGTCATGGTGATGGTGCCGGCCAGGGCGGTGATCGCTTCGGGTGTTTTCAGGTCAAGCGGGATGGTGATCCAGTTGGGCCGGCGGTCGGCATTGGGTTTGAACAGCACGATGCGGGCGACGATGATATTGGCCTGGACGATGTCCAGCAGCACCACCAGGATGTATTCGGCGATTTTCAGCGGGCGGCGCAGCTGGGGCCGGTTGGGCCAGAAGGGCTGGGTCACGAACGGGATCAGCACGCCCAGCATGAGGCCGAAGATCAGCGAGTTGAGCGACCAGCTGTTGACCAGCAGGAGCCAGGTCAGCGTCAGCAGAAGCGTGAGCAGGGGGTGCGGGAACAGCCGCCAGACCAGTTTCATTCTGCGTGCCTCCCCAGCACAGTTTCGATGTAGGCGGTCGGCGCGTAAAGCTGCGCCGCCGTGGCTTCGGCATAGCGGGTGGCGGGACCGGCAAAGACGGTGAGCGCCACCAAGCCGCCAAGCAGGCCGAAGCAGGCGGCAAAGGGCAGCTGCGCCGGTCTTGCGGCCAGGTCTTCCAGTGGCGGTTCCTCGCTGGTATCGGTGTCCTGCGGCGGCAGCCCGTGGCCTTTCCAGAACAGCAGCGAGCCTGCGCGGGCCATGCCGATGATGGTGATCAGGGAACCGGCCAGGATCACGGCCCAGATCCAGGCGGCAAGATCAACGCCGCGGGTGGCGTCCAGCACCAGCAGCTTGCCCAGGAAACCGGACAGCGGCGGCATGCCCGCAAGGGCGATAGCTGCAGCAAAGAACAGCGCCGAGATCAGCCCGGTCTGCGGCATCGGCAGCTGCGCCTGGATCCAGGGACCCTGCCGTTCCATCACCAGATCGGCAACCAGGAACAAGAGCGCCGCAGCCAGGGTCGAATGGACCAGGTAATACAGGGCAGCTGCCGCGGCCGAAGGGGTGAACAGCGAAATCGCAATCAGCAGCGTGCCCATCGAGGCGATGGCGCCGAAGGCCGCCAGCCGGCCCAGCTTGTTGGAGCCGAGAACGCCGATGGCACCTGCGCCAAGCGTCAGCAGCGCGGCGGGCATCAGCCAGGCCTCGGTCAGGCCGGCGGTGGCTTCAACCTCCGGGCCGAAGACCAGCGTGTAGATGCGCAGGATCGAATAGGCGCCGACCTTGGTCATGATCGCAAAGAGCGCGGCAACCGGCATCGGCGCATTGGCATAGGCCGATGGCAGCCAGAAGTGCAGCGGCAGCAGCGACGCCTTGATGGCAAAGACCAGCAGCAGCATCACCGCGCCGACGCGCAACAGGGCGGTATCCTCGGCCGGGATCTGGGCCACTTTCACGGCGAGATCAGCCATGTTCAGGGTGCCGGTCACCGAATAAAGCGTGCCGAGGGCAAACAGGAACAGGGTAGACCCCAGGAGATTGAACACCACATACTGCACCCCGGCCTGAAACCGGCGGGTGCCGCCGGAGTGGATCATCAGGCCGTAAGATGCGATCAGCAGCACCTCGAAGAAGACAAACAGGTTGAACGCATCGCCGGTCAGGAAGGCGCCCATGATGCCCATCAGCTGGAACTGGAACAGCGCGTGGAAGTTGGCGCCGCGAGTGTCCCAGCCGGAGCCGATGGCGTAAAGCAGGACGGGCAGGGCCAACAGCGAGGTCAGCACGATCATCATCGCCGACAGCCGGTCCAGCACCAGCACGATGCCGAAAGGTGCCGGCCAGTCGCCCAGCTCATAGACCTTGACGGTGCCGTCCAGCGTCTGTGCGGCCAGTGTCAGCGAGATGGCGGCCAGCAGCACCACGCTGGCCAGCGAGAAGATCCGCTGCAGGTCGAGATGGTGGCGCACTGCCATGATGATGAAGGGTGCCACCAGGGCGGGCAGCACCACCGGCGCGATCAGAAGGTGGTCGATCATGCGTCGTCTCCTGCGCCTTCGGGTTCAACCGGCATCGCAGTGCGGTCATCGCGGGACGACAGATACGCCCCCAGCGCAATCATCACCACCACGGCGGTCATGCCGAAGGAGATCACAATTGCGGTCAGCACCAGCGCCTGCGGCAGCGGGTCGGTATAGGCGACCTCTTGATACTTGTTGAGGATCGGCGGCGCGCCGGTTGCCAGCCGTCCGGTGGCGAACAGGAAGACGTTGACTGCGTAGGTGATCAGCGACAGACCCAGGATCACCGGGAAACTGCGGCGGCGCAGGATCAGGTAGATCCCGGCCGCTGTCAGGATGCCCACGGCAGAAGCGACGAGAAGTTCCATATCTATCCCTCCGTCCCGGTCTTGTCCGCGTCATCGCGCGCCGGGTTGATGTCCATCGCATGTTCTGAGCTGATGCCCGGCTGCCAGGCAAAGCGCGACAGGCTTTCAAGTGCCAGAAGCACGGCGCCGACCACCGCCAGGAAAACGCCGAGGTCAAAGAGCGCGGCGGTAGCCCATTCGAATTCCTCCAGCGGCGCCCAGTGGATGTAGCCGAAGGCGCTGGTCAGAAACGGCATGCCGTTGAACCAGGCACCCATACCGGTGGCGGCGGCGATCAGCACGCCGGAGCCGATGATGGCATGATAGGGGAAACGCTGGCGCTCGGTCGCCCAGGCAAAGCCGGAGGCCATATATTGCATGATGATGGCGATTGCGGCGACCAGGCCGGCGATAAAGCCGCCGCCCGGCAGGTTGTGGCCGCGGAAGAAGATATAGGCCGCAACCATCAGCGCCAGCGGCATCATCACCCGTGTGGCCACCACCATCATCAGCGGATGCGCGTCGCCCGCCTGCGGCAGGTCCGGCGTGCGGTTCAGAAGATGGGCCCGCACACGGCTGTTCAGCACCGCCTCGGTCAGCGCATAGATTACCATGGCGGCGATGCCCAGCACGATGATCTCGCCAAAGGTGTCATAGCCGCGGAAATCGACCAGGATCACGTTCACCACATTGGTGCCGCCGCCGCCCTTGTAGGAATTCGCGAGGTGGAAATCGGAAATGGTCGGGAAGGCAAAATCGCGCATCAGCAGCGCATAAATCAGCCCTCCGGCCCCCAGGCCCGCCACCACCGAAATGGCGCCGTCGCGGATCCGGGTCAGCACCGGGGTTTCGACCGGGGTTTCCTTGGGCATGAAGTTCAGCGCCAGCAGCAGCAGGATGATGGTCACCACTTCGACCGAGATCTGGGTCAGCGCCAGATCGGGGGCCGACAGGTAGTTGAACGACAGCGAGACGACCAGCCCCACAACGCCGATCAGCACCAGCGACAGCAGGCGGTTGCGGTGCTTGGCGACGATGAACAGCGTCGCCACCACCAGGGAAAACCAGCCGAGGATCGGCAGGAGGCCGGGCTGCTGCACTGTGCGGCTCGGCGCCGTCAGCGTGCCGCCCTGATAGGCGTAATAGGCGATGGCCACAGTGAAGGTCACCATCACCGCCGCATAGCGGGTGAGTTGACCGTTGTGCAACCCTTCGGTCATGCTCTGGCTGAGGCGGGTGAAGGCATCGGTCAGGGCCTCGAAAATGACCTTGGCTTCGGGGCGGGGCAGGGCGTTCCAGATCCGCTGCAGCGGTCCATGCAGGGCCAGCAGAGTCAGGCCGCCGATGGTGGCAAACACAGACATGTACAGCGCCGGCGTCAGCCCGTGCCACAGCTTGAGCGAGTAATAGGGCAGCTTCTCGCCGCCGATCACCGCGCTGGCGGCTGTGGCCACCAGCGGGCCTGCAACCTTGGCCGAGGCAAAGCCGATCAGCACCACCAGACCCACCAGGAAGGCGGGGCCCATCCACATGCCGGTATTGGGGTCATGCGGGTGGCCGGGGTAATCGTCGCGCTTGGGGCCAAGGAACACATGCGCGATGAAACGGAAGGAATAGGCGGCCGAGAACAGCGCCGCCGCCGTGACCAGCGCAGGGATTACCAGATGCGAGCCGTTCCAGACTGTGTGGGCGGCTTCCTCGAGCATCATTTCCTTGGACAGGAAACCGTTGAGGGGCGGGATGCCTGCCATCGACAGGGCTGCGAGTGTACCGATGGCGAAGGTCACCGGCATCAGGTGGCGCAAGCCGCCGAGGCGTTTGATATCGCGGGTGCCGGCCTCGTGGTCGACAATGCCCGCGGTCATGAACAGCGCCGCCTTGAAAGTGGCGTGGTTGATGATGTGGAACACGGCAGCCACCGCAGCAATCTTGGTGCCAAAGCCCAGGAGCATGGTGATCAGGCCCAGATGGCTGACGGTGGAGAACGCCAGCAGCGCCTTGAGGTCATCCTTGAACAGCGCAATCACCGCGCCCAGCAGCATGGTCACGAGGCCAGTGGTGGCGACGATATAGAACCACTCCGGCGTGCCGGCCAGCACCGGCCACAGGCGGGCCATCAGGAACAGGCCGGCCTTAACCATGGTGGCAGAGTGCAGGTAGGCCGACACCGGGGTCGGGGCCGCCATCGCATGAGGCAGCCAGAAGTGGAACGGGAATTGCGCCGATTTGGTAAAGGCCCCCAGCAGGATCAGGATCAGCGCGGGCAGATACAGCGGCGAGGCCTGAATGGCGGCCTTGTTCTGCAGAATCACGCTGAGGTCGTAAGACCCGGCGATATGGCCCAGGATCAGCATCCCCGCGATCATCGCCAGCCCGCCGGAGGCGGTCACCGTCAGCGCCATGCGGGCGCCCTGGCGGCCTTCGGGCAGATGTTTCCAATAGCCGATCAGCAGGAAGGAACTGAGGGAAGTGAGTTCCCAGAACACCAGCAAAAGCAAGATGTTGTCGGACAGAACGATGCCGACCATCGCGCCCTGGAACAGCAGGAGATAGCTGTAGAACTGGCCCATCGGATCTTCGCGCGACAGGTAGAACCGGGCGTAAAGAATGATCAGCAGGCCGATGCCCAGGATCATGGCTGCAAACAGGAAGCCGAGCCCGTCGAGAAAGAAATTGGCATTCAGGCCCAGTGCGGGAAGCCAGTCGACGGAGGCATGAACGGTGTCGCCCCGGAACACCGCCGGGATATGCAGCATCAGCCCGATAAAGGCGAGCAGGGAGGTCAGGCCGGCGGCGGAGGCTGCCGCATTGCGTCCCGCGCGGATCAATAGCGCTGGGAAGACGGCTCCGAGAAAAGGCAGGGCCGCAATCAGGAAAAGGGACACGTGCAGGTCTCCTGTCGGGTTGGCGCGTCGTTTTTGGATCAGTGCTAAGCAATTTTCTTGCCCAGAACCACCCCCGCCGACCCGGTTGCGGCAATTATGACGCAGGCCAGGGGGGGATTTCTTACGCTCGTTGGCGCCATAAATGGGCAGTGTCTGTCCAATAACAAGAACTTGACCGGCGGTATCGGCGCGTTTCTGGTGATTGCAGCGGCTTGGCCTGCTAGATTGCCGGGCAAGGGCCCGGTTCCGGGCCGCCTGGAGAATGGGAGGCGCGGCTGCATGGCGGTGCAGAATGACACAGGCAGGCGCGGCGTGTCCCGCCGTAAGGCGCTGCTGGGCGCTATCGCAGCGGCGGCCGGTGCGGGGATCTGGTGGCAGCGGCGCCAGCCTCCGGACCATGACCGCCCGCGGCTGACGGCGGCCGAAGCCTTTGCCCAGGCGCAGGCCGGCGAGATAACTCTGGTGGATATCCGCACACCGCAGGAATGGCGCGCTTCAGGCGTCCCGGTAGGCAGCCATCAGATCGATATGCGGCGCAAGGATTTCATCGCCGCCCTGCAGGCCGCGGCGGGACCTGGCCGGGCAGCTCCGGTGGCGCTGATCTGCGCCCGCGGGGTGCGTTCGGCGCGGCTGACACTGGCGCTGGCACAGGCAGGCTACAGCAATGTGATGGACGTGCCCGAGGGCATGCTGGGGTCCGGTGCAGGACCCGGCTGGATTGCCGGCAATCTGCCAGTGGCCCGGTGGGAGGGATGATGAAGTTATGGAAAACAGGCGCCGCCGCTGCGGTGCTGTGTGCAGTATGGAGCGGTGCTGCTGTTGCGGGCTGCGGGGCTGCGGCAGGCGTCTGCGAGGCGGCAAACGGTGCCTATCATATTGCGCTGCCAACGGCAGTGAAGGACCCGGCGCCGGTGGTGATGTTCCTGCATGGCTATGGCGGCAGCGGCGCGCAGGTTCTGCGCAACACGGCGCTGATCGAGGGGCTGACAGGGCGCGGTTATGCGGTGATTGCCCCCGAGGGCCGCAGCCGCGGCGGCACCGGGCCGCAGTCCTGGGGTTTTGGCCCGTTCACCGAAGGCCGCGACGAGGGCGCATTTTTCGCCGCGGTGCTGGCGGATGCCGCGGACCGGTTCGGCACATCCACTGCGCAGACGGTTCTCGCCGGGTTTTCCGCCGGTGCCTTCATGGTGCATTACCTGGCCTGCCGCGAGCCGGATGCCTTTGCGGCTTATGCGCCGGTCTCCGGCGCGTTCTGGCGGCCGCAGCCGGAAGCCTGCGAAGGGCCGGTGCGGATGTTGCAGGTGCATGGCTGGCGCGACGACGTGGTGCCGCTGGAGGGCCGGATTCTGGGCGGCGGACGCTGGGAGCAAGGCGATGTCTTTGCCGGGCTGGAGGTCTGGCGGGAAGCGAACGGCTGCACGTCGCACGCGCCGTCCAAGGCCTGGCGCAAGGACGGCCTGCTGCGCCGCCGCTGGGACTGCGGGCGGGGGGCAAGGATTGACCTGCTGCTGTTTGACGGCGGCCATACGCTGCCCAAGGGCTGGGCGGGCCTGATGGCGGATTGGTTCGAAGATCAACCGGTGGTGCGCTGAAGCAGCGGCAGTGCCCTCAATAAGCAGAGCGCCCCCGCCGCTTTGAGCGAAAATCAGAGATTTCCGTCAAAGCGTGGAGCCAGGCAGCGCGCCAGCGCGGCGCCTGGCCCAAGGCTGACAGGGGCAGCCCGGCGCAGCCGGTTTATTCCGCCGGGGTGCTGCGGGCGCCATTGCCGTCCAGCAGCGCCTTCAGGTCAGCGCGCGCCACGCGGGCGGCGCGGGTGATCTGGGGTTCGCTGAACTCCTCCCGCGTCGCCATCCAGTTGCGGATGCGGTTCACGGTCTTCACCCCGGACAGCGCCGACAGCGGCACCGCCAGCACCAGCGACAGCGCAATCGGTGCCAGCCACAGGGATACGGTGCCGGACAGGATCCCGGCCCAGAGCGCCACGCCGCTGACGGTTTCCAGCGCATGGCAGGTGAACAGCGTGCGCAAGGCGTAGCTGCCGCCGTCGCGGGCCTGCGGTTCCCAGCCGCGCTGCAGGCCCAATGCGGTGCGGAACACCGCGATCATCTGCTGCACCATCAGGATCGGCGCATAGAGGATCGCCAGCAGTACTTCGGACAAAAAGGACAGAGCAAAATGCAGCGGCCCGCCGTATTCCGAAAACCGGCTGCCGGTCAGCGGTAGCGCGGCTGCAGAGAGCATTTTGGGCGCCAGCAGCATTGCGTAGATCAGCAGGATGACCAGCACATGCTTGGGTTCGGACATGTCCGGCCAGCTGGGGCGGAACGGGTTGGCTTCGCTGAAGTAGCTGATCACCGAGGCTTCCTCGCTGCGGCCGATCACGGCCCAGAGCACCAGCAAGGCAAACCACACCGGCGCCATCAGATAGCCGATTGCTCCGGCAAAAAGGTGGAACCGCGAGATCGCGCGGAAGCCCTTGGCATGCAGCAGGTTGAGGTGCTGCAGGTTGCCCTGGCACCAGCGCCGGTCGCGCAGGATGTGGTCGATCAGGGTGGCGGGCGTCTCCTCGTAGGAGCCGCGGATGCGGGGCAGGAAGCGCACCGACCACCCGGCCCGGCGCAGCAGGCCCGCTTCGACGAAATCATGGCTCATGATCAGCTTGCCGCCGCGGCCAAAGCGCGAGCGCAGCAGCGGCAGGCCGGCGCAGGCGGCAAAGGCGCGGGTGCGGATGATGGCGTTATGGCCCCAGTAGTTGCCTTCGTGCCCGGCCCAGCGGGCCAGGCCCTCGGCCAGTGCGAGGCCATAGACGCCGTTGGCGAACTGCTGCATCCGGCCAAAGACGGACTGGGCGCCAATGAGCTGCGGGTAGCTTTGGATCAGGCCGGCGCTGGGATCGCGGGCCAGCGCATCGGCCAGCCGGGCAATGGCGCGGCCTGTCATCAGGCTGTCGGCATCCAAGACCAGCATCGCCTCGTAATCCGCCCCCCAGCGGCGCACCCAGTCGGAGATATTGCCGACCTTGCGCCCAGCGTTTTCGGCGCGGCGGCGGTAGTATAGTTCCGTTCCCTGCGGCAGCATCGTGCGCAGCGCCGTGACACTGGCGCGTTCCTGTTCGGCAATTGCGTCATCGCGGGTGTCCGACAGGATGAACATCGCGTATTCATGCTGGCCGCCGCGGCCGTGCAGTTCCTGCAGCATGGTCTGGGCGTTGCCCAGCACATACCAGGGCACCTCGTTATAGACCGGTATCAAAAGCGCCACCTTCATCGGCCGCGCCGGGCCGCGGACCACGGTCTTTTCCCGCCGCGACAGCCCGTAGAGGCCCAGCAGCACAGTGGAGACGGTGAAGGCAATCCAGAAGAAATTGAAGGCGATCAGCGCCAGCAGTACCAGTTCCAGCAGCGAAAACCCGTCAGCGGTGAACCAGCCCCGCATAACCCAGGTGAGGACACCGGTCGCCAGCATCGCAGGCGAGAAGGCCAGCAGCCGCCACAGTGCCACCTGTCGCGGCGCGGCATCGCCGGGGGCTTCTGCGTCGCGGAAGCCCTTGCTGAAATCCTGCTCCGGCATTGCCAGGGGCTGTTCCGGGGGCATCAGGTCACATGCGGTCATGCGGTCCACCTGTAAAGCCAGACTTCGGAAGCGGCATTGCCGTTTTTCCTGAGCTGGGCGCGAAGTTCGACGTGATCCCGATCGCCGGGATCGAAATAAAAGGCGAGCCGAAGGCCGCCGGTTTCCGGGTTGCGCTGCAGCACGCCCTCGCTGGCCGCCACATGGGGAGAGTGGATGTGAACGTCAAGAGTGTCCGGGCCGCCGTCAAACAGCGGATGGGCATCGAAGTCGATGGTCATGATCCGGCCCGGCCCGCCAAAGATCCGCGCGCCCTCGGCGGTGTCGATCACCCGCGGCATCGACAGCACCGGTTCCTCGCCCCAGGTGAGGCGGTAATTCAGGTTTACCTCGGACCCGGCGGCATAGGGGTCGCGGGGGCGCCAGTAGGCGACGATATTGTCGTAGATTTCCTTGTCCGCCGGGATTTCCACCAGGGTGACCGCGCCCTGGCCCCAGTCGTCCTTGGGTTCGACCCACAGGCAGGGGCGGTTGTGATAGAAGGCTTCCAGATCGTTGAATTCCGACAGTTTGCGCGGGCGCTGCATCAGGCCGAAACCCTGCGGGTTTTCATCGACGAAGGATGAGACTTGCAGCCGCGTGGGATTGGCCAGCGGGCGCCACAGGGTTTCGCCATTGCCGTTCAGCACCAGAAGGCCGTCGCTGTCATGCACCGCCGGGCGGAAGTCGTCGAACCGGCTGCGGTTGGTGGCATCGAACAGGAACATGGAAGTAAGCGGCGCAAGGCCTGCGTGATTCAGGTCCACGCGGGCGAACAGCGTCGCGTCCACATCCATCACGGCGCTGCTGCCGGGGGTGATGGTAAAGCGGTAGGCGCCGGTGACAGAGGGTGAATCCATCAGCGCATGCACCACCATCGAACGCTGGCCGGGGGCCGGGGCCTCAAGCCAGAACTCGATGAATTCAGGGAATTCCTCTCCCTCGGGATCTGCGGTTTTCAGTGCCAGTCCGCGGGCCGACAGCCCGTAGGCGTTGCCGATGCCGATGGCGCGGAAATAGCTGGCGCCCTGGAAAACGCAGAACTCGGTCTTTTTGGTGGGGTCGTCCAGATCGGTGCGCAAACGCAGGCCGGAATAGCCCAGGTGGCCTTCTGTAGTCAGCTCCGGCGCCTTTTCATTCTTGTCGAACAGCGACAAGTCGAACGGCATGCGGCTGGACAGGCCATTCGTTACGGTGTTGATCTGGATCGCCCGCGGGAAGTAGAGGCCGGGCAGGAAGAAATCGACGTTGTAGCTGCGGTCGGTCTTGGACCACAGCGCGTCCTTGGTGCGGAACCAGCGGGATTTATAATCGTCATAGGACTGGTCAAGCCAATCCTGCGGCACCGCCGGGCGCTCGGCATAGGGCTTTGCGGCCAGTGCGCGGGCCTTGGCCACCACCGTATCGCGGGTAAAGGGCATGGCATCACCGGCAAACCCGGGCAGCGCAGCCAGGGCGGTGCTGCCTAGCGCGGCGGCCAGAAAGGAACGGCGGGAAAAAGAGCTCATTTCTTGGCTCTCCATGGCTGAGACTTGAACCAGGCTGCGGTGTAAGCGCAGACAATAATCAGGAAAAAGCCAAGCAGGTTGGCGAATGCCGTGGTCATAACCGCGCGGTCCGTCTGGTCAAGCGCAAAGCCGATGAACCGGGCCAGCGCCATCGAGAAGACAAACACCGCCAGCGATTGCTGGCCGACCTTGGTGATGACCTGCAGCAACACCGACCAGATCCGGGCGGCGGCGGAGGAGCCGGACGCAATCAGGCGCTTGCCGCCTTCGCCGGCAGCGACCCAGCCCAGATAGGCCAGCGCCAGGAAATGGGCATAGCGCAGCAGGCCGAAGTCGGTCTTTTCGCGCCATTCGCCAATGGCATCGCGGCCCGGCATGATCAGATCGGCCAGTTCCGGGCTGGCGGATTTGACCCAGGTGAAGACTTTCCACGAGCCATAGGGCGCCGACAGAATCAAAAAGGCGGCGGCCAGCACGATCAGCAGCTTGGAGACCGGCGGCTTCGGCAGCCAGCCTTTCATGAAGGCAAAGCCGGTGAAGAACAGCAGCTGCCAGCCGAAGGGGTTGAAGAACCATTCGCGCTCCGACCAGGGTTCTGCGGGCAGCGACAGGCCATTGGGGCCAAGCCCGATCATATAGGGGTTGGCAGTGAGCCAGATCAGGACAGACGCCATGGCAACGGCCCAAAGGCCGATCTTCTCGAGCCCCATCATCAGCGGCATCAGCATCAGCACCACCAGGTACATCGGCAGAATGTCGAAATAATTCGGCACATAGGTCAGGGTGAACAGCCCCACCAGCTGGGTCATCGGATCCTTGAAGAAATGGCCGAGGTTCAGAGAGTTCACATAGCTTTTCTCGAAGCCGCCATAAAGGTCGATGGCAGCCACTGAGACGGCAATAAAGACAAACAGGCCGATATGGGCCCAGAACACCTGCCAGCAGCGGAACAGAACACGGGCGGTGCCCAGCCTCCAGCCTTGCCTGGCAAAGGAGCCGCCAAAGGCGATGGCCGAGGCCATGCCGGAGCAGAACACAAAGATCTCGGTCGCATCCGAGAACCCGAAGCGGGCCGGGATCCAGCCGGTCCAGCGGTTGCCCGGGATATGGGCCGCCAGGATGATGAACATGGCAATGCCGCGATAGAAATCGAGCCGCGGATCGCGCACCGGCGGCTGGGCCGGTTGCGGCGGGGGGGCTGCGCGGTTGGCAGCGCCGGGATCTTTCTGAGGCCCGGGGAAGGGCGCAACACTGGACATCTGTGGTTTTGGTCCTTGAAGGTCTTATTCTGCGGGGACGCTGGCAGCACCGGGCGGGTTCCGGCCTTCGGCGATCAGGGTGCGGCGGGCGAGCGCGTAATTGTCCTCGGTGCCGCCGCGTTTGATCCGGCGGTCATCCAGGATTGCTTCGACCGCGTCAAGCTGGCCTGAGCGGATTCCCGCGTCTATGGTAATGCGTTCAAATACATCGCGTTGCGCATGGCTGCCGCCGGCCAGCTGCAGGCTGCCGCGGGCAGCAGCAAGATGCCTGAAGGCGGACTGGTAGTTGCCGTCGCCGAAGGCTTCCAGGCCATCGGCTGCCGCGCAGCCCGGATCGGCCATGCGCTCACGGGCCTCGGACCCGCCCTGTCCGGCGTCGGCGTGGATTCTTTGGACCAGCTTATGGGCGTCGCCCCTGCGGTGTCCGGTGAGGGCCAGAAGATAATGCAGGTCGGCGAAAATCAGGCTGCCGTCTTCGGTCCGGTTGGCGCAAAGCTCTGACAGTTCCTCCCAGCGGTTGCCGGCATCGACGCCTTCCAGCTCCAGCCGCACCAGCAATGAGGTGGCGTTGGAGATGTCGCGGTAATCGTCGGTCTTATCCTTGCGCACCGCGGTGTCATACAGCGCCAGCGCCTCGTCCATCTGGCCCAGATCCAGATGCATCAGCGCCTTGTGCCACCAGACGTGGTAGCGGAAGTTGTTGCAATGGGCCCAGGCCTCCTCGCGGCCGTGCAGCCACTCCAGCCCTGATCTGGCATTGCCGGTCATGTCATGCACATGTGCCACGGCATGCAGGCCCCAGGCATCATCGGGGGCCATCCACAGCGCCTGGCGGCCGGCATTGGCCGCGCGCTCAAATTCGCCGGTTTCCTCCAGTGCAAAGGAGTGGCAGCCCAGAAGGTAGCCGCGGCCCGCGTGATCCGGCGCGTAAGCAGGCATCACTCTCTCAACGGAGGCACGCATCCCTTCCGGGTCGCCAAGGATAAAGCGGATGCCGTGGCTGAGCTTCATTGCCAGGGTGTCCTGCGGGAAGGCATCCAGAACCTCTTCCATCCGGCGGATCGCCTGGCTGGGCCGGCCCGCCAGCCAGGCTTCCAGCGCATCGGCATATTTACGCTCGCGCGGCAGGGCACCTTCGTAGTGCGACTTGGCGTCGCGCAGGGCCGCCTGCGCGGCCGGCAGCAACTCCCGGCGGCCCAGCATCAGCAGAGACAATCCCTTAACCGCATGAGCCAAGGCAAAATCAGGCGCCGATTTCAGCACCGCGCCCAGGTGATCGGCCGTCGCTGCGGCGTGGGCCAGAACCCCCATCTGCACGGCATTCCAATCCCGCAGCGCCGCTGCATCGGTCAGGCTGGTGTCTTGGCCGAAAATATCATGCGTCATGGGTGTCCAATCTTTCTCAAATAAAGTGCGGGGCCGGTGTCCTGATGAAAGAGTAGTTCATCGGGTCAGCCCGGGCGAACCCTGCTCGCGGTTTGGTGAAGGCCTGTGTGTGTCTGAATGCAAAATACGCCGGATGTGTAGGATTTCCGTGGAAATTTATGCAAGCGGAAGGATTTGCGCGCTGCGAAAGCACCGCCGTTTTGGCAATGCTTTGCCGGAAATTGTAACACTTGGCGGAAAGCCGCCGCGAATGGCGGCACCTATTGCTGCCCGAAGGGGGCACTGGCGCCCAGGATCTCCTCCGTCGCTTCGCCGCAAACGGGGGGCGCGTGCCGGTATGTTACAGGCGTGCGGGAGAAATTCAGCGGGTTGCCCAGCAGTTTGACCGGGCCGGCCGCGCTGTCCATGCTGATGGCCATATCACGGGCGGCGACCTGATCGGTGGCAAACAGCGTTTCCAGATCCTGCACCGGTCCTGCGGGAACCTTGCGGGTCTCCATCGCGTCCAGAACCTCCTCGGTGGTGAACCGCTGCACCGCAGGGATCAGGACGCCGTTCAGCGCGCCGCGGTTCTGCAGCCGGGCCGGGTTGGTGGCAAAGCGGGCATCCTCTGCCAGGCCTTCGAGCCTGAGGAATTCCATGAAACGGCGGAACTGGCTGTCGTTGCCCACCGCCAGGATCACATGGCCGTCCGCAGTTTCATAGACGCCGTAAGGCACGATGCTGGGATGCTCGTTGCCGCGGCGTTTGGGGATCTGCCCGGTGTTCAGATAGGCGGTGCCCTCGTTGATCAGCCAGGCGATCTGAGCGTCCACCAGTGCCAGGTCGATCTGCTGGCCTTCGCCGGTTTTTTCCCGGTGGTGCAGGGCCGACAGGATGCCGATACAGGCATACATGCCGCACATCACATCGGCGATGCCGACGCCGGCCTTCATCGGTTGCCCCTCCGGTTCGCCGGTCAGCGACATGATGCCGCCGAACCCCTGCGCCATGATGTCATAGCCGGGTTTGTGGCTGTTGGGGCCGGTCTGGCCGTAGCCGGAGATCGAACAGTAGATCAGGCCCGGCAGATCATCCTTGAGGCTGGCATAGTCCAGCCCGTATTTCGCCAGCCCGCCCGGTTTGAAATTCTCGATCAGGATATCCGCCTCAGCCGCCAGGCGGCGGATGGCCTGCTGGCCGTCTTTGGTGGCGATATCAATGGAAACCGAGCGTTTGTTGCGGTTGGCGGCCATGAAATAGGCGGACAGGTCGGATTGGTTGCCGTCGGCGTCAGTTGCATAGGGCGGCCCCCATTGGCGGGTGTCATCGCCGCCGGTCTTGGGGTTTTCCACCTTGATCACGGTGGCGCCGAGGTCGCCCAGCAGCTGGGTGCAGGTGGGGCCTGCCAGAATGCGGGAGAGGTCGAGAACCCTGACGCCCTTGAGGGCGCCGTGGGGCAGCATGTCAGATCCGGCCATCATATCCTCCGCGAGGGATTTCCGCCGCGATCACAGTGAACTGGGAAGCGCTGAGCGCCTGTTCAAGGGCTGCGCGCAATTCATTTCGGCTGCGCACGGTCACACCGTTGCCGCCAAACGCCCGGCCCATTGCGGCAAAGTCATGGGGCGCAAAGTCCACGCCGCCATTGGCGAGCTGGCGCTGGCGCTGTTTGAGTTCGATCAGCGCCAGGCTGGCATCGGCAAAGACCACAAAGATCGGTGCCGCGCCCAGCTCGGCGGCGGTGGACAGCTCGCCCGCCACCATCAGGAAGCCGGCATCGCCCGAAAAGCTGACCACCGGGCGCCCGGGCTGCGCCAGCTTGCGGCCGATGGCCATCGGCACCGCGCAGCCCATGGTGCAAAGCGCCGAGGACTGGATCAGCCCGCGCGGCTCATGGCAGGTCCACATCTGGCTGAGCAGGATCCGGTGGGCACCGCTGTCGGCGGTGGCCAGGGTTTCAGGCGGCAGCGTGGCGCGGCATTCGGCGATGACACCCGCCGGGCCCCAGGCGTCGTCTTGCGGGAAGGCCCCGGCCAGCGCGGCCTTTGCCTGCTTGGGGCGGCCATTGTGCCAAGTTCCGCGCGGTTCAGTGCCGTCGGAAAGGGCTGCCAGGGCGGGCGCAATGGCGGCCAGGACGTTCAGGCCTGCCTGGTGCATGTAATGGGTGTTGGCCTCGGGAGCGATGTCGATCACGTTCTGGGTCTCCACGTCCCAGGCATTGCGCCAGCCGGGGCGCATCTCGATCGGGTCGTAACCGAGGGAGAGCACCAGATCGGCCTCCCGCACCAGCGGCAGAAGATGCCTGTCGGCCAGCGGCGACAGCCCGGCACCGCCTAAGGAAAGCGGATGGTCTTCGGGGATGATTCCCTTGGCCTTGTAGGTGGTTAGGAACGGAATCCGGTGATTCTCAACGAAGCTGCGGATGGCAGCGCCTGCGTTTTCCTGCAGCGCATCCAGACCGATCACCGCCACCGGCTGTTCTGCCGCCGCCAGCCAGGAGCGCGCCTGCGCCAGGGCTGCGCCGCTTGGCGCGGTTTCACTTGCAGGCGCGCGGCGGATGCCCCGGTCCCTGGCGGGCGCATCGGCGGTGGAGATCGGCACATCGATATGCACCGGCCCGTTGCGCGGCGCCGTGGCTATGGCGACGGCTTTGTCGGCGATCAGATCCGCAGCCTCCGCGTCAAGCCGGAAGGTCGCCTTGGTGATGGGGGTGAACACCGCGCGGTGGTCGAGCACCTGGTGGGTATAGCTGTGCTCCTCTGCCGCGTCGACGCAGCCGGTCAGCACCAGCATCGGCACCCGGTCCTGGTGGGCATTGGCCACAACGTTAATGCCGTTCAGCGCGCCAGGCCCAAGCGTGGCGACCAGAATGACCGGCGCGCCGTCGGCGTGATGCACGCCCTCGCCGATGAAGCCTGCGCAGTTTTCGTGCTTGGCCAGGTGGAAACGGATGCCCGCCTTGGTCAGCGCATCGACCAGGGTCAGCACCTCGCCGCCGGGCATGCCGAAAGCGTGGCGGCAGCCTGCCTCATAGAACCGCCGGGCCAGAACGTCGGCTGCGCGCAGGGTCTCTGTCATCTTGTCTGTCCAATCCATTGATTTGCCGCCAGATTGCCGAGGCAGCGCCGGCGCGCAAGCCCGCTCACGCCAGTGTGAGAAATGCTGCGGCGGATTTTGGCGCATGTCATGCGCATTGAGTGTTTCGGACCAGAAATAAGCCCAATGGTCATTTCTGCGCCCGCTCGGCAATCCGCGCAAAGCGGTGATCAAGCTGGTCTGCCAGCGCCTGCAGCTCTGCGCCGCCCTCCTCGGCGTAGGGCGCGAAGACATGGGAGGGCAGCTTGTAGGAGAGGGTGGCGCGGCCGTCTTCTTCCTCTGTCACATACATCCGCACCGGCGCTTCGATCATCGCCGCGGTGGAAAGGGCGAGGATCTTCACCGCGAAATCATTGTTGAAGATGCCGATCACCCGGTTGCCCGGGATGGTGATGCCGCGTGCGGCTGCGGCCTTGGTGGGGCCTGCCTGGGTCACCACACCCATGCCCCCGGCCTTGGCCGCGGCTTTGACGTCCTCGAGCAGCTGCCCGTAGGGTTTGGAGGTCTCATG
Organism: Leisingera sp. SA215; assembly: GCF_055902035.1. Lineage (NCBI taxonomy): Bacteria > Pseudomonadati > Pseudomonadota > Alphaproteobacteria > Rhodobacterales > Roseobacteraceae > Leisingera > Leisingera sp. SA215. The sequence goes on from NZ_JBVVXU010000001.1 coordinate 62,362, forward strand.
CACTGCCCAACCGTCGCGCGGCGCGATGTTTCCGGCTGCGGCGGCCGAGGCAGCAAGGATCAGGGCAGCGGTCAGGCGTTTCAAAGACATGACGGACCTCCAGATGGGTTTCCTGTGTTCTAGCGTCAAGCAGGCAGGCCGGCGGCTCACAATCGCGTGCGCCAGCCGGCGGCCGGCCCGTCAGGGCAGAAACCTGCGCGCGCCCCGGGCGGGGCGCGCTCCGCTTGAAAACAGGTTGGGTCCGTGTCAGGTGGCGATCTTGCCGCCACCCTGCCGGGTCACCGCAACCACCGCGGGGCGCGGCGGCATGTCCGGGTCGAAATCGGGCCAGCGGGTGGCGGGATCTTCAAAAGTCGACGCGCGCGCAAACCCCTTCAGCGCCGTAGTGCCGTCGGTGCCGGGATGCTGCACCGCCAGGAACAGTGTTTGCCCGTTCGGGGTGAAATAGGGTCCGCACAGCTCTCCGCCTGCAGGGCAGCGGAAGAACAGCTTGGAATGGCCGCGCAAGTCCCCTTCGGTCTCCACCCCGTAAAGCCCGTCGGATTTGCCGGTCTTGCCCCACTTCCGCCCTTGGTCGGTGGCGACCCAGAGGCGGCCATCGGCGTCAAAGGCGCAGTTGTCGGGCGAGGCGAACCAGCCGTTTTCCGAGGTTTCCGGGTTCCATTCCGCCCCGACGGCGGCAATGCCCGGATCGCCGCATTTCACCAGGATCGACCAGCGGCCGCGGGTGGCGGCATGGTCGCCTCGGTCTTCCTTGATTTCGATGATATGGCCGAAATCCGACCTTGCCCGCGGGTTGGCAGCGTCAGTCCGGCCGGAACTGCGCCGTGAATTATTGGTCAGCATGATGTAGGCGGTGCCGTCGCCGCGCGGGGCGGCATCTTCGGGGCGGTCCATCGGCGTCGCCCCCAGCGCGTCGGCGGCCAGCCGCGCGTCGATCAGAACATCCGCCTGGCTGGCAAAGCCGTTTTCAGCCGTCAGGGGGCCTTGCCCCTGCACCAGCGGCAGCCAGTGGACACTGCCGTCCGGGTCAAAGCGGGCGGCGTACAGCGTGCCATCGCGCAGCAGGTTTGAATTGGCAGCCGGGTCATCCGACACCACACCCTTGGAGACATATTTGTACTGATAGTCGAACCGCGCGTCGTCGCCCATGTAGACAACCAGATGGCCGTCCTTGGAGGTGATGGTTTCAGCGCCTTCGTGGCGGAAGCGGCCAAGGGCGGTGTGTTTCACCGGCGCGGCCTCCGGGTTACGCGGATCAACTTCAACAACCCAGCCGAAACGGTTGGCTTCATTGGGCTCCTTGTCGATGTTGAAGCGGTCGTAATACTTGCCCCAGGCGTACCAGAGGCCCGGCACGCCATAGCGATTCATCCGGGCCGCTTCGGGCTGATCCGACAGGTCCGGCTTGCCGCCGGCGTCCAGCCTGTCAGTCCAGAAATAGCCGTGGAAGTTTTCCTCGGCCATCAGCCAGGTGCCCCAAGGGGTCATACCGCCGGCGCAGTTGTTGAGGGTGCCGATGACCTGCGCGCCGCTTGGGTCTGCGCTGGTCTGCATCCGGGGATGTCCGGCAGCGGGACCGTCTATACGCATTACCGTGTCCAGCGGCGTGATCCGGCGATTCATTTTGCCATCCCGGACCACGGCCCATTTGCCATCATCCATGCGGACGATCTCGACCACTGAGCCGCCATGCGCGGCCATCTCAACGTCCACCAGCGCCTGGGTCATGCCGGCGAACTGCGCCTTGTCCTGGCGGCCGAGGCCCGGGAACATGACCTCTTCATTGGTGTATTCGTGGTTCACGCAGAGCAGGCCGCGGGAGCCTTCGGCGTTCAGCGGCAGAAAGCCGACATAGTCGTTGTTGTAGCCGAACTGCTGCAGCTGGGCCGCGGCCGATTGGTTCATCACGTCGAAGTCCGGAGCGTCCGCAGTGATCGGGTCGCCCCAGCGCAGCAGGACATCGGCGTCATAGCCCCTTGCCACGTGATGGGTTTCGTCGTTGCCCCGGGCCAGCTCATCAAAGGCATAGCGGCTGCTTGCCGCCGTGCCGATCGCAGCAGCCTGGCGCGGCGCAGTGAGGGCGGCGGCGCCGAACAGGGCGGTGGTGGCGGAGACCCCCAGCAGGCCTTGCAGCATGTCCCGGCGGCCATAGCGGCTGGCGATCACGTCGCCGATGGTGCGGGTCTGGTTCGGATTGGTTGGAATATCATCAAAGGTTTCAAAGGCTTCACCCTTGTTGCCGGTCTGCGGGTCGTCAATGATTTGCTTGCGGTCCATGGCGGGTTCCAAAATTCTCATCAAACGTTGCCGGCTGGCCAGCGGGCCAAAGGCGGACCGGGATCATTATCGGCAGGCGTGTAACAGCGGTATAAAGGTTAACGCGTATTAACCAGACTATCACATGCGCCGGAGCGGCCTGCAATTGCCTGCCTGTCCCCGCGGGGACAGCTGGTTATCCTGCCGGGCGGAAGCCTTCGATCAGCTGGCGCAGCCCGATGGCGGCGCCGGTGAAGATCGCCAGCATGGTGACCGGCGCCGAGACCGCCAGGACGGAAAAGGCGCTGAGACCCTGGCCGACGGTGCAGCCCATTGCGATCACCGCGCCCGCACCCATGATCGCAGCACCGATGATCTGGCGGCGCAGCTCGCGCGGGTCCTCGCAGGCCTCCCAGCGGAAATGCCCCTTGATCAGCGAGCCAAGGAAAGCGCCGGTCCAGACTCCGGCGATGGAGCCGACGGCAAAGGACAACGGGCGCAGGCTGCCGGTCATGGTCCAGAGGATGGTTTCGCCCAAGGGGGCGGAGAAGGAGTGGGAGACCACCGGCAGGGCGTCGAACCCTTCGGCATTGATATAAGTTGTGCCGGCCCAGCCGGAGGTGACTGCCAGCCCGACTACGGCAGACCAGAACAGCGCCTGTCTGTCGGCGCGCAGTTCCGCGTTGGCGAGGGAGATCAGCAGGATCAAAAGACCGGCACCCGTCCCGATCGCTGCAACCGGCAGGCCGCTCCAGGCGGCGGCATAATGGGCTAGTCCCGGCGGGATCTCGGTGGTGACGTCCTGCTGCGCGAAAAGCAGGTTGCGCAGGGGGGCGAGGGGGCCGGCCAGAACCACATAGGTGGAGACGCCCATCACCAGCACGATCACAAAGCTGCGCAGATCGCCGCCGCCCAGCCGGGCGATGGCGCCGTAGCCGCAGTTGCCGCTGAGAGCCATGCCATAGCCGAACATCAGCCCGCCAAGGATCGACGCCGCAGGCATCCAGCGGATCGTGAGGTAAAAGGACTGTCCGGCATCGATCAGATCCAGTCCGATCAGGGCAAAACTGGAAGCGGCCGCAACACCGATGGCCACACCCCACATCCGCATCCGCAGCGAGGAGCCGCCGTACAGCAGGTCTTCGATTGCACCCAGGGTGCAGAACCGTCCCAGCCGCGCGGCAAGCCCCAGCAGCACACCGCCCAGCAACCCGATGCAGGCGGCCAGCTGGTGTTCTGTCAGAAGATCAAACATGCGGGGATTTCAAACAGGCCTCAGCTTCCGTCTTTGCAGAACAGGTCATAGACCACTTCCAGCATGCGGCGGGGTTTGTCGTCGGCGAGACGGTAGAAGATCGCCTTGCCTTCCCTGCGGGGAATGACAAGGCCTTCGAGACGCAGACGGGAGAGTTGCTGAGAGACAGCGGCCTGGCGAGCCGACAACAGCTCCTCCAGTTCGGTCACCGATTTCTCGCCGGAGACCAGATGGCAGAGGATCATCAGCCTCCCTTCATGGCTGATCGCCTTGAGGAAGTTGGAGGCTTTGGTGGCGTTGTCCACCATCCTGTCCATTTCTTCCGGTTCCATATCGGCGGAAAACTGCGGTAGTGCCATCTGTTGCCTCCTGAGCAGCGCGCGGGCGCCGTACTCCCCGTCTTGACCTCCTACGGCCGGTCAGCTGCCGCCATGAGTGTTCGTACTCTCAACAAACCCTGTATGGGCGGTTAACAAATCTGCAAGCAAAGGCCAAAAGAAATCTTCGCCCGGATAGCCTTCGAGCCGGGCCAGTTCGCGGCCGCCGTCGACGATCAGAAAGGTCGGTGTGAACATGACCCGGCGGGCAACCTGCAGATCATCAGGCAGGGCACGCAGGTCGACCCGGCGCAGGGGCGCGAATCCGCCCTCGGATGTTTTTGGGTAGACCGGGGCGATTTCTTCGTTCCAGCGGGCGCACCATTCGCAGCCCGGCTGTTCCACCATCACCAGCTCCGCCGCCCAGACAGGCAGAGATAAGCAGACTGCCGCTGCGGCTGCAACCAGTTGCCTAATGTGGCGCATACGTGTCATTCCATCTGTTGACGGTTGCTATTGAAACAACTTAATTCGAATATGTGAATGATACAAGCCGGGCCCGTTAACGTTCGCGTGGGGCTGTCTGGGAGGGGCGATGCTCGAAATTACCCTGTTTGGCGCCATGATCGCAGGTTTGCTGAGTTTTTTCACCCCCTGCATTCTGCCGATGGTGCCGTTCTACCTGTCCTATATGGGCGGGCTGTCGATGGCCGAGTTGCGTGGGGACGGGGCGATTGCTGCCGGAGCGCAGCGGCGGCTGCTGGCCTCGGCTTTCTGCTTTGCCGCCGGTGTCACCACCGTGTTTATGCTGATGGGCATGGGGGCCACCGCGCTGGGGCAGCTGTTTGGACAGTACCTTGAAATTCTATCTTACGGCGCTGCGGCGCTGCTGTTGCTGTTCGGGCTGCATTTTCTGGGCGTGGTGAAGATCCCGCTGCTGTACCGCGAGGCGCGGATGGAGAGTTCTGCGGAGCCCTCCACCATGCTGGGCGCCTATCTGACGGGGCTGGCTTTCGGCTTTGGCTGGACGCCCTGCGTGGGGCCGGCACTGGCCTCGATCCTGATGATTGCTTCCGGCATGGGGGATATCTGGCGCGGCGGGCTGCTGCTGCTTGTGTACGGGCTGGGGATGACCGCGCCCTTTGTGGCGGCGGCGCTGTTTGCACGGCCCTTTTTGTCCTGGGTGGCGCGGCACCGGGCAGCATTTGCCTGGGTGGAAAAGGGCATGGGGGTAATGCTGGTGCTGTTTGCGGTGCTGATCGCAACCGGCGGGGTACGGCTGATTGCCGATGCGATGATCCGCTGGATGCCGGGTTTCAGCACAATCGGCTAACTGAGGTATGGGAGATAACATGCTGAGAAATATTGCGAAAGCGTTAATGGCGGTGGTTTTATCCACGCCCTTGGCAGTGGGAGCAGCGGCGGCGGATCTGGGCGATGACGGTCTGCACAAGACGTCCTGGATGCGGGACACCTTCAAGGATCTGCGCGAGGATCTGGAAGAAGCCAATGGCGAGGGCAAGCGGCTGGCGCTGATCTTTGAACAGCGCGGCTGCATCTATTGCACCAAGATGCATGAGGAAACCTTTCCGCGCCCCGAGGTCAGCCAATACATTGAAGAGAACTTCTTTGTCGTGCAGCTGAACCTGCACGGCGATATCGAGGTCACCGATTTCGATGGCGAGGTGCTGCCGGAAAAAGAGATGGCGCGAAAATGGGGAATGCTGTTCACACCGACGATTCTGTTCCTGCCGGAAGCGGTGGCGGACGATGCCACGGCGCCTGAGGCGGCGGTGGCGGTGATGCCGGGGGCCTTTGGCGCCGGGACCACGTTGGACATGTTTACATGGGTCAATGAAAAGCGCTATGCGGCTGAGAGCGGTGAAGATTTCCAGCGTTATCACGCGCGCCGGATTCGCGAGCGCAATAATGGATCTGCAGACTAGGGGCCCGGCGCATAATCCGCAAAAATTCATAATACTGAATTTGTTGTTGCGTGCAGGGGCGGCAGTGCCCTACGGTATGCAGCAGCTAAGCAAGCCGCCCGGTGAAAGCGGCAGCCAATGGGAGGACACATGAAGCTTACATCTCTGACACTGGCGCTGAGCCTGGCCGGGAATGCGGTCTGGGCCGGGGAGGTTGCTCCGAAAGCGGTGCAGTACGGCGAGTATGGCGAAGTGGCCGTGTCGCTGACGGGGGTTGCGGGCGATGCCGTCAATGGCGCGCTGGTGGCCGGCACCAAATCCAAGGGCAACTGCGTGGCCTGCCACCAGCTGACAGCGCTGGCGGATGTGCCGTTCCATGGCGAGATCGGCCCGTCGCTGGATGGCGCCGGCGACCGCTGGACCGAAGCAGAGCTGCGCGGGCTGGTGGCCAATGCCAAGATGACATTCGAGGGCACCATGATGCCGGCCTTTTACAAGGTCGATGGCTTCATCCGCCCGGGCGATGCCTATACCGGCGAAGCCGGAACCGAGCCGCTGCCGCCGATCCTGACGGCGCAGGAGATTGAGGATGTGGTCGCGTTCCTTGCGACGCTGAAAGAAGAGTAAGGCACGGGCGGGGCCTTGTGCGCTTCGCAGCCTTCAGAGAATTCAAAGGAGAGATATGATGGAGTTCTCACGCCGTGAGACCCTGGCGATGGGCCTGGGCGCTGCCATGGTGACCGTGCTGCCGTTCCGTGCGAATGCGGCGGCGGACGACCGGATCGCCGCCTTTACCGGTGGTGCGGAAATCGCCGAGGGCGGCGTCACCCTGACCGCGCCGGAAATTGCTGAAAACGGCAACACAGTTCCGGTGTCCGTGGCTGCAGAAGGCGCTTCCGCGATCCTGGTGCTGGCCACCGGCAACCCGGAACCGGGCGTTGCGACCTTCAATTTCGGGCCCGGTGCCGCGCAGCAGTCGGCCTCGACCCGGATCCGTCTGGCAGGCACCCAGGACGTGGTTGCGGTTGCCAAGCTGGCTGATGGCTCCTTTGCCAAGGCCAGCGCCACCGTCAAAGTGACCATCGGCGGCTGCGGCGGCTGAGGCTGTGCGCTCCCTGAACAGAATTCTTAAGGAGAATTAAAGACATGGCATCCGGTGTTAAACCCCGCGTCAAGGTCCCGAAGTCCGCTGCCGCCGGTGAGGCGGTCACCATCAAGACCCTGATCAGCCACAAGATGGAAAGCGGTCAGCGCAAGGATAAGGAAGGCAACCTGATCCCGCGCTCGATCATCAACCGCTTTACCTGCGAATTCAACGGCGAGACGGTTGTGGATGTGGCGATGGAGCCTGCGATCTCCACTAACCCGTATTTCGAATTCGAAGCTGTCGTCCCGGAAGCCGGTGAGTTTGTCTTCACCTGGTATGACGACGACGGCTCGGTCTACGACACCAAAAAGAACATCGCCATTGGCTGATCCGTTCCGGATCTTCAGGCACGCGTCTTGTCCGGTTTGATCCGGGCAGGGCAGGCACCCAAGGGAGGACAGGGAATGAACAAACAGGCAATTACAGCCATTGCCGCTGTGCTGGCGCTGCCGATGGCCGCCGCAGCAGGCCCCGATGATGACACTCTGGTGGTCAACGAGGACATCGAGATGGTCACCAAGACCGCCGCGCCCGCCCATGTGTCGGATGTGCTGGACGAGGTGATGTCGGGCTGGCACTTCCGCAAGGATGAAACCCAGGCCCTGCAGATGGATGATTTCGAGAACCCGGCGATGATATTCGTCGATCAGGCGATTGACACCTGGAACACCGCCGAAGGCTCCGAAGGCAAGTCCTGTGCGTCCTGCCACGATGATGTGGAGGCAAGCATGGCCGGTGTGCGCGCGGTCTATCCCAAGTGGAACGAGACCGCAGGCGAGGTCCGCACCCTGAACATGCAGATCAACGACTGCCGCGAAAACCAGATGGGCGCCGAGAAGTGGAAGTATTCCGGTGGCAAAATGGCCGCGATGGAGGCGCTGATCTCGGTCCAGTCACGCGGCATGCCGGTGAATGTGGCCATCGACGGCCCGGCTCAGCCGGCATGGGAGCAGGGCAAAGAGATGTATTACACCCGCACCGGCCAGCTGGAGCTGTCCTGCGCGAATTGCCATGAAGACAATTATGGCAACATGATCCGCGCCGACCATCTGAGCCAGGGCCACATCAATGGCTTCCCGGTGTACCGGCTGAAGAACACCAAGCTGAACACGGCGCACGCGCGGTTCAAGGGCTGCATCCGTGACACCCGCGCCGAAACCTACAAGCCCGGCTCGGCTGAGTTTGTGGCGCTGGAGCTTTATGTTGCCTCGCGCGGCAACGGGCTGTCGGTCGAAGCACCTTCCGTCCGCAACTGATCTTTGCGCCCCGCGCCTGGATGCAGGTGCGGGGCGTCTCTCTTTATAAACATTCATTTACGCGAATATATCGCGTGAGCATACAGGATACCGGTACTCATGATCTCGCGCCGCGATTTTCTGCAGGTTACCATGGCCGCCTCGGCCATGATGGGGGCGTCAGGCTTTGGCAATTGGGCGCGGCTGGCTGCGCAGCAGTCGCTGACCCAGGACCAGCTTCTGGAGTTTGACAGCTTTGGTAACATCAGCCTGATCCATGTGACTGATATTCACGGCCAGTTGAAGCCGATCCATTTCCGCGAACCCTCGGTCAATCTGGGCGTCGGCGCCAACAAGGGCCATGTGCCGCATATCACCGGCGCCGATTTCCGCCGCGCCTATGGTATCGCCGATGGCAGCCCCTCGGCCTATGCGCTGACCCATGATGATTTTGCGTCGCTGGCCAAGGGATACGGCCGCGTTGGCGGGCTGGACCGGGTGGCGACGGTGATCAACGCGATCCGCGCCGACCGCCCTGACGCGCTGCTGTTTGATGGCGGCGACACCTGGCACGGCTCCTATACCTGCCATCACACGGCAGGCCAGGACATGGTCAACGTGATGAACGCGCTGAAGCCGGATGCGATGACCTTTCACTGGGAGTTCACACTGGGCTCCGAGCGGGTCAACGAGATTGTCGAAGGGCTGCCCTTTGCTGCGCTTGGCCAGAACATCTTTGATGCCGAATGGGATGAGCCGGCCGAGCTGTTCAAGCCCTACAAGTTCTTTGAGCGCGGCGGCGCCAAGGTGGCGGTGATCGGTCAGGCCTTCCCCTATATGCCGATCGCCAACCCCGGCTGGATGTTCCCGGAGTATTCGTTCGGCATTCGCGACGAGAACATGCAGGCCATGGTGGATGAGGTCCGCGCGGCGGGCGCCGATCTGGTGGTGGTCCTTAGCCACAACGGGTTCGATGTTGACAAGAAGATGGCGGGCAAGGTGCAGGGCATCGACGTGATCCTGTCGGGCCACACTCATGACGCGCTGCCGGCGCCGGTGCTGGTGGGCAAGACCCATATCATCGCCTCGGGCTCGAACGGCAAATTCGTCTCCCGCGTGGATCTGGACGTGCGCGACGGCCAGTTGATGGGGCTGCGGCACAAGCTGATCCCGGTCTTCTCCGATGTGATCGCGCCGGATCCGGCGGTGGCGCAGCTGATCGAGGCCGAGCGCGCGCCCTACAAGGCGCAGCTGGCGGAGGTGATCGGCCAGACCGATACGCTGCTGTACCGGCGCGGCAACTTCAATGGCACCTGGGACGACCTGATCTGCGACGCGCTGCTGAGCGAGCGGGAAGCGGATATCGCCATGTCGCCCGGCGTGCGCTGGGGGCCGTCGCTGGTGCCCGGTGACGACATCACGCGAGAGGATATCTGGAACGTCACCTCGATGTCCTACGGCGCGGCATACCGGTCCGAAATGACCGGCGAGTTCATCAAAGTGGTGCTGGAGGATGTGGCCGACAACATTTTCAACCCGGACCCCTATTATCAGCAGGGCGGCGACATGGTGCGGATCGGCGGCATGGGCTATCGCATCGATATCACCAAGCCGCAGGGCGAACGGATTACCGATATGACCTTGCTGAAGAGCGGCGAGGCGATTGATCCCGCGAAATCCTATGTTGTGGCCGGCTGGGCCAGCGTGAATGAGGGCACCGAAGGGCCGATGATCTGGGATGTGGTCGAGGATCACATCCGCAAGCTGGGCACTGTGAGCCTGAACCCGAATACCTCTGTGCAGGTGGCTGGCGCTTAACAGCGCCCGCCCCGGCGGGAGTTACGGCAAAAAAATTTGCGCAGTTGAATTCACGAAAGTGAATTCTTCTATGTAAGGAGGCAATGAGAAAGAATGAGTGATAACGCCAAGAGTCTGGCGCCCTCGCGCCGCCAGTTCCTGACCGGGGCGGCGGCGGCCGGAGCCGGGGCGGCGGCGGCCGGTGCCGCCAAGGCCGCCGCGCCTGATCCGCTGATTACCGAAGTGCAGGATTGGGCCAGCGGCTTGGGCGAGGGAGTGGATGCCACGCCCTATGGGCTGCCGATCCAGTTTGAATCCGATGTGGTGCGCCGCAATGTCGAATGGCTGACGGCGGATACAATCAGTTCAATCAATTTCACGCCGATCCACGCGCTGGACGGAACCATCACACCGCAGGGCTGTGCGTTTGAGCGGCATCATTCGGGTGCCATCGAACTGCGCAAGGAAGATTACCGGCTGATGATCAACGGGCTGGTGGATACGCCGCTGGTGTTCACCTACGAGGATCTGGAGCGCTTCCCGCGTGAAAACCGCGTTTACTTTTGCGAGTGCGCGGCGAACTCGGGCATGGAATGGGCCGGGGCGCAGCTGAACGGGGCACAGTTCACCCATGGCATGATCCACAACATGGAATATTCCGGTGTGTCTTTGCGGACGCTGCTGGAGGAGGCGGGCGTCAGCCCCGAGGGCAAGTGGGTCTATGTGGAAGGCGCGGATGCGTCCTCGAATGGGCGTTCTATCCCGCTGGACAAGGCGATGGACGACGTGCTGGTTGCCTTCAAGGCCAATGGCGAGGCGCTGCGCAAGGAGCATGGCTACCCGGTGCGGCTGGTGGTGCCGGGCTGGGAAGGCAACATGTGGATCAAGTGGCTGCGCCGGATCGAGGTGATGGACCAGCCGGTAGAGAGCCGCGAGGAAACCTCGAAATACACCGACACACTGGCCGATGGCGTCAGCCGCAAATGGACCTGGGAGATGGATGCCAAATCCGTCATCACCAGCCCCAGCCCGCAGGCGCCCATCACGCACGGGAAAGGCCCTCTGGTGATCACCGGTCTGGCCTGGTCGGGCCGCGGTGCAATCACCGGCGTGGATGTGTCGCTGGACGGCGGCAAGAACTGGCAGGCGGCGCGGCTGGCGGCTCCGGGGGCCGACAAGGCGCTGAGCCGGTTTTATCTGGACAGCAACTGGGACGGTTCGGAAATGCTGCTGCAGAGCCGGGCCAGGGATTCCTCAGGCTATGTCCAGCCCACCAAGGCGCAGTTGCGCGCCGTGCGCGGGCTGAATTCGATCTATCACAACAACGCCATCCAGACCTGGTGGGTCACGGCAAACGGGGAGGCGGAGAATGTCGAGGTTTCCTAAGTTTATAGCAGTTTCTGCAGTGGCATCAGCGCTGGCGGTCCCTGCCGATGCAGAGAAGTTCGGCCTGGGCCGCCCGGCTTTGCCGGAGGAAATCGCAGCCTGGGACCTGGACGTCGCACCCGACGGCAGCGGTCTGCCTGCAGGTTCGGGCGATGTGTTCACCGGCGAGGAGGTTTTTGCCGAAAAATGCGCGGTCTGCCATGGCGACTTTGCCGAAGGGGTCGGCAACTGGCCCAAGCTGGCAGGCGGGCAGGGCACGCTGGACCATGACGACCCGCTGAAGACGGTGGGCAGCTATTGGCCGTATCTATCGACCACCTGGGACTATGTGAACCGGTCGATGCCATTCGGAAACGCGCAGTCGCTGAGTGCGGATGAGGTCTATGCCATCACCGCCTATATCCTCTATTCCAACGACCTGGTGGATGAGGAGTTCGTGCTGTCGAACGAAACTTTCATGGATGTCGAACTGCCGAACGCCGATGGGTTCATTCTGGATAACCGGCCGGAGGCGGAGAAGCATTTCTGGAACCCGGCCCCTTGCATGGCAGACTGCAAGGGCAGTGTCGAGATCACCATGCGCGCCCTGGTGCTGGATGTGACACCGGAGGAGGAAAGCGCCGGAGCACCTGCGGAAACTGTGCCGCCGGCTGGCAGCGCCGCGGAGCAGGCGGTTGACGAAACTGTTGAAACCACTGCGGTTCTGGATCCGGAACTGGTCGCCAAAGGCGAGAAGGCCTTCAAGAAGTGCAAGGCCTGCCATCAGGTCGGGGACAATGCCAAATCGAAGACCGGGCCGATTCTGAACGGTATCGTTGGCGCCCCTGCTGGCCATATAGAGGGGTTCCGCTATTCCAAGGCGATGAAAACCGCAGCTGAGGGCGGGCTGGTCTGGGACGAGGCCGAACTTGCGGCCTTTCTGGCCAAGCCCAGAAAATACATGAAGGGCACCAAGATGTCCTTTGCCGGTCTTAAGAAGGACAGCGACATTAAAGCCGTGATCGCGTATTTGCAGTCCTATTCGCAGTAAACGCTGACGTCTTGGACACTGGCAGGGGGCGCCGCTGGCGCCCTTTTTCCTGCGGGGCCGGCAGCCGGGGCGGCCGATCCGCCCGTCAGCTCCAGCCTTTGCGGAAGAAATGCGGCGAGGCGCCGAACTTGCGCTTGAACTGGCGGGAGAAATGCGTGGCTGAGTTGAAACCCGAAGCGAGCGCGATTTCGGTGACGCTCATCGAGGTTTCGTTCATCAGCGCAAAGGCGTGGCTGAGCCGCATGTCGAAGTAGACATGCATCGGGCTTTGGTTGAGGTAGCGCGAGAACAGCCGTTCCAGCTGGCGGCGGGAAATGTCGAGCCGGTCGCAGAGTTCGCCGATCGACAGCGGTTCCTCGATTGATTCCTGCATCAGCTGCAGCGCGTTCAGCAGCCGCTGGTTGCGGCTGCCGATGGCCACAGCATAGTTGGATTTCTGCGGTGCGGCCTGACCGCCCGAGCGCACATGCAGGCACATGTCGGCGACGATGATCGCGAGCTGTTTGCCGTGGCGCTCCTCGATCAAGTGCAGCATCATGTCGGTCGCGGCATTGCCGCCGCCGCAGGTCATCAGCGGGCCGGAGATTTCAAAAATATTGGGCGACGGTTCCAGGTTCGGGTAGCTCTCCAGAAACCCCGGCTGGTTCTCCCAGTGCAGGGTGAATTTGTGGTTCTTGATCAGCCCGGCCTGAGCCAGCGCAAAGGCGCCGGTGCAGATGCCGCCGATGGAGCGGCCAAAGCGGCTTTCGCGGCGCAGCCAGTTCAGGGTGATCTCGCTGGCTGCGTTATGCGGCTCCACGCCGGCGCAGACAAAGCCCAGCGAATCCGAGGGCAGGGGCTGCAGCGGCGTGTCCGGTGTGATCACCATCCCGTTGGAGCAATGCAGCGGCTGGCCGTCTTCGGTCATGATGTACCAGCGGTAGAGCCGGGTGCCGGTCACCTGATTGGCAATGCGTAAAGGTTCGATGGCGGCGGCCACGGGCAGCATCGTCGCCTTCGGCAGCAGCAGGAAATAAAAGTCCTGCGGCTCGCCTTCGAAGGGAACGGCGAGATTGGCGGCGGCGCCTTTCTGAACGAAACTGTCATCGGCCATTGCGGACCCCCAGCGCGGCACCCGGGATTTGGCCTCCACGGGTGGAATTCGGACTTGAGTTTGTTTCCTAAGGCGCTGCCGCGCGCCGCAGCCCAAGAATAGCGACAGCGTTCCAACGGATTGCGACACAGTATGCAGCTTTGCGGCAACGTAAAATGGCTGCCGCCCCTTGCAGGTCAAAAGTGGCGATACTAAGACTCAGGTAACACAAGGTCGGGTATGGTGCCGGACATAAACAACGCAGGCAGGTCGAAATGATTGATCCCAGAGAAACGTACATGAATACCCTGGTCCCGATGGTGGTGGAGCAGACCAGCCGGGGCGAGCGGGCCTATGACATTTTTTCCCGCCTGCTGAAGGAGCGGATCATCTTCCTGAACGGTCCGGTGCACGACGGGATGAGCTCGCTGATCGTGGCGCAGCTGCTGCATCTTGAGGCGGAAAATCCGTCCAAGGAAATCTCGATGTACATCAATTCGCCCGGCGGCGTTGTGACCTCGGGCCTGTCGATCTATGACACCATGCAGTACATCAAGCCCAAGGTTTCGACTCTGGTGATCGGCCAGGCGGCTTCGATGGGGTCGCTGCTGCTGACTGCTGGCGAAAAAGGCATGCGTTTCTCGCTGCCGAATTCCCGCGTGATGGTGCACCAGCCCTCGGGCGGGTTCCAGGGCCAGGCGACCGATATCATGATCCACGCCGAGGAAACCCTGAAGCTGAAGAAGCGGTTGAACGAGATCTACGTCAAGCACACCGGCCAGGAATACGATAAGATCGTGGAGGCGCTGGAGCGGGACAATTTCATGTCTCCGGAAGAAGCCAAGGAGTTCGGCCTGATCGATGAGATCGTGGAAAACCGTGCTAAAGGCGACGAAGAGCAGGCCTAAGGCCTGCGGATGTGAACAGCCGTGTGCCCCGTGTTTGATTTGGGGCGCACTTTCACATTGTGGCGGCCTAAGCACTCGCTTAAGCTGGCAGAAAGTTGAGAAGCCCCGCGGTGCGGGAGCAGCGGACCGGGCGGACTGAAAGGTAGACCATGGCGACGAATTCAGGCGGCGACAGCAAAAACACCCTCTATTGCAGCTTCTGCGGCAAGAGCCAGCATGAAGTGCGCAAGCTGATCGCAGGCCCCACCGTGTTCATTTGCGATGAATGCGTCGAACTGTGCATGGATATCATCCGTGAAGAAACCAAGGCTTCCGGGCTGAAGGCCACCGATGGTGTGCCGACACCCAAGGACATCTGCCAGGTTCTGGATGACTATGTGATCGGCCAGGCCACTGCCAAGCGGGTGCTGTCGGTTGCGGTGCACAATCATTACAAACGTCTGAATCACGCTCAAAAGGCCGGGTCGGACATCGAATTGGCGAAATCGAACATCCTGCTGATCGGCCCCACCGGCTGCGGCAAGACCTTGCTGGCTCAGACGCTGGCGCGGATCCTGGATGTGCCGTTCACCATGGCGGATGCCACCACGCTGACCGAAGCCGGATATGTGGGCGAGGATGTCGAGAACATCATCCTGAAGCTGCTGCAATCGTCGGAATACAATGTCGAGCGGGCGCAGCGCGGCATCGTTTATATTGACGAGGTCGATAAGATCACCCGCAAGTCGGAAAACCCCTCGATCACCCGCGACGTGTCGGGCGAGGGCGTGCAGCAGGCGCTGCTGAAACTGATGGAAGGCACTGTGGCCAGCGTGCCGCCGCAGGGCGGGCGCAAGCATCCGCAGCAGGAATTCCTGCAGGTGGACACCACCAATATCCTGTTCATCTGCGGCGGCGCCTTTGCCGGTCTGGACAAGATCATCTCGGCCCGCGGCAAGGGCTCGGCGATGGGCTTTGGTGCGGATGTGCGCGACAATGACGAGCGCGGCGTCGGCGAGGTGTTCCAGGAGCTGGAACCCGAAGATCTGCTGAAATTCGGCCTGATCCCGGAATTTGTCGGCCGTCTGCCGGTGCTGGCAACTCTGGAAGATCTGGACGAGGACGCGCTGGTCATCATCCTGACCCAGCCCAAGAACGCCCTGGTCAAGCAGTATCAGCGTCTGTTTGAGTTGGAAGACACCGAGCTGGACTTTACCGAAGAGGCGCTGAGCGCGATTGCCCGCAAGGCGATCGAACGCAAGACCGGCGCCCGCGGGCTGCGGTCGATCATGGAAGATATCCTGCTGGATACCATGTTCGATCTGCCGGGCATGGACAGCGTGACCAAGGTGGTTGTGAACGAAGAGGCGGTGACCTCGGACGCGCAGCCGCTGATGATCCACGCCGATGCCGAGAAAGAGCCGGCCTCGGCAGGGTGAAGTCACAGGAATAGAGGCAAACGGCGCGGTCCTATCCGCGCCGTTTGCTTTTTCCGCCGGGATGGACAAGGGCGCTGCCCATGCAGCGGCGGGCCGCAGAACCCCCAGGATATTTCAGCTAACAAGAAGGAGTAGGGCAGTGATCAAACGGATTTCGTCTGGCGGAGAATTTGAGGCCAAAATCGGCTATTGCCGCGCTGTTGTGGCAGGCGGGTTTGTGCATGTGGCGGGCACTGTCGGCCAGGGCGATGATGCGGCGGCACAGTGCCGGTCGGCGCTGGACACCATTGGCGCAGCCTTGGAGAAGGCTGGCGCAAGCTTCGCGGATGTGGTGCGGGTGAACTACTACCTGCCGGATGCGGCGGAGTTCGAATCTTGCTGGCCGGTCCTGGCCGAGATTTTTGGTGCCAATCCGCCCGCGGCAACAATGATCGAGTGCAACCTGATCGATCCGAAGTTCCGGATCGAAATCGAGGTGACGGCGCTGGCTTCGGCGGAAGGCTGAGCCGGTAAAAGTCCCGCAAGCGGGGCTGAGGCAAACCTGCCGATTCCCGCCGGGGTTCCCCCTGAGAGGGCGCAAGCCACTGGACCTTGGCGGGAAATTGGGCCATATCAGAGACAGAAAAATCCGGAGGCACCGATGGGAATCCTGAACACTCTTCTGAGCGCTGTGACCTGGTGGAACGGATCCACCCTGAACACCCGGATATTCACCGCCCGTAAAGGCATCAAGGTGGGCGAGGATGATCAGGGCAATGTGTTCTACCGCAACGCCGATGACAGCAAGCGCTGGGTGATGTTCAACGGTGAAGTCGAAGCCTCGCGGGTGAGTCCGGACTGGCACGGCTGGCTGCACCGCACCTTTGACGATCTGCCGAGCGAGAAGCCTTTGAAGCGCAAGTCCTGGGAAAAACCGCATCAGGAAAATCTGACCGGCACCATGATGGCCTATGCGCCGGCGGGGTCGATCCGCGCAGGCGGGGAACCCAAGGAGCGCCGCGACTATGAGGCCTGGGTGCCCGAGTAAAACATCTGCCAGAAGGCTGATTTCATGTCCCATAATCCTACCGAAGTTTTTGCCGGCGGCGTCGTGCTGGCGGCTGCTGTTGCCTTTGCCGTCTATGCCGGCCAGGCGGCCGGTCTGTCGCGCGGCGGCTCGACCTATGACTTAAAGGCCTCTTTCCGGTCGCTGGAAGGGGTCAGTGTCGGCACCGATGTGCGGCTGGCCGGGGTCAAGATCGGAACCGTGACCGGCGTCGGCCTGAACCCGGAAACCTTCCGCGCGGATACCATGTTCTCGGTCAACGAAGGCATTGAGATCCCCGATGACAGTGCGGTTGTGATCTCCTCCGAAGGGTTGCTGGGCGGAAACTTTGTCGAGATTATGCCCGGCGGCTCGCCTTTTGCCTTTGAAGCTGGCGATGAGATCGAAGATACGCAGGGTGCGGTCAGCCTGATTTCCCTGCTGGTCAAGTTTGTTGCCGGCGGCGGCGAGGGCGATTCTTGATGCGCTTTGCCGTGGCGGCAGTGGCCTGCGCGCTGGCCATGCCGGCCTGGGGCCAGGAGCGGCCGGCGGCGCAGGGCAGCGCTGCGGTGCTGAGAGCGCTGGACAAGGTCAACGGCCATACCATGGATGCGGAAGTGGCCATCGGAGCCAGTTCGGAAATGTTCGGCCTGCTGGTGACTGTATCGGACTGCCGTTTTCCCAAGGAGAACCCGACGGGGGATGCCTTTGCCTATCTGACCGTGCGGGACTCCGGCGATGGGGCCACGCATTTCCAGGGCTGGATGGTGGCGTCCAGCCCGGCGCTGAACGCGCTGGATCACAACCGCTATGATGTCTGGGTCATGCGCTGCAGCAGCAGCTGAGGTCCGGGCACAGCCGGCCGGGTGAAATCGGCATCCGTTTTCAGGGCTTCGCGTAATAGGGCCTGGTATCGCGCACGGGTAATCTCGATCCCGCCAAGCGATGCAAGGTGCGCGGTCAGGAATTGCGTGTCGCACAGCCTGTAGCCCGCCTGCACCAGCCTGTCCGTCAGATAGGCCAGTGCCACTTTGGAGGCATCGCGGCGGCGCGAGAACATGCTTTCGCCGAAAAAGGCGCCGCCCAGCGAGACACCATAGGTGCCGCCGGCCAGAACGCCATCCTGCCAGACCTCCAGCGAATGCGCGTTGCCCATCAGGTGCAGATCCAGATAGCGGTCGCGGATTTCCCCGTTGATCCAGGTCTCGGCCCGGTCGGCGCAGCCGTCCACGACAGCACCGAAATCCCGGTTCACACTGACCTCAAAGCCGCCGTTGCGGATGCGTTTGGCCAGAGAACGGGAAATGCGGAACCCGTTCAGAGGCAGGATACCACGCAGCTTGGGATCGACCCAGAACACTTCGGGGTCGTCGCGGTGTTCGGCCATCGGGAAAACACCGGCGGAATAGGCATGCAGCAGGAGGTCCGCAGTCAAGCTCATGATGCTGGGCAGTATAAAGGAAAACATCAGGTAAAAGTAGAACGGGGCGCAGCCTGGCGGCGCGCCCCGTTGAAGTGTCCCGGTCAGCCGGGCTGGTTTTCTTCCAGCCAGCGTTCCAGCCAGTGGATGCCGTAGTCGCCGGTGTGGATATCCTGTTCCTGCAGCAGCGCGTGGAACAGGGGCACGGTGGTGTCGATCCCGTCGATGATCAGCTCGCCCAAGGCGCGGTTCAGGCGCGCCAGAGCCTCGGTCCGGTCGCGGCCATGCACAATCAGCTTGCCGATCAGCGAGTCGTAGTAGGGCGGAATCGAATAGCCGTCATAAATCGCCGAATCCATCCGCACACCCAATCCGCCGGGGGCGTGGTACTGGGTGATCTTGCCCGGGCAGGGGGAAAAATTCGGCAGCTTCTCGGCGGTGATCCGGACCTCGATAGCGTGGCCGTTGATTTCCAGTTCGTCCTGGGTAAAGGACAGCGGCAGACCTTCGGCAACTCTGATTTGCTCGCGCACCAGGTCGACGCCGAAGATCGCCTCGGTCACCGGGTGCTCCACCTGCAGACGGGTGTTCATCTCGATGAAGTAGAACTCTCCGTCTTCATAGAGAAATTCCACGGTGCCGGCGCCGGAATACCCCATTTTGCCAATTGCGTCGGCGCATATCTTGCCGATGCGGGCGCGTTCTTCCGGGGTGATGCTGGGACCGGGGGCCTCCTCGAACACCTTCTGGTGGCGGCGCTGCAGCGAGCAGTCGCGCTCGGCCAGATGAACACCGGTCTCCTTGCCGTCGCCAAAGACCTGCACTTCGATGTGACGCGGCTTCTGGAGGTATTTCTCCATGTAGACTTCGTCATTGCCAAAGGCAGCCTTGGCTTCCGAACGTGCGGTGGAGAATGCGGAGGCCAGCTCTTTTTCGTTCAGGGCCACTTTCATGCCGCGGCCGCCGCCGCCGGCGGTGGCCTTGATGATTACCGGGTAGCCCATGTCTGCGGCAGCTTTCCTGGCCGCGGCGATATCGGGCACGCCGCCGTCGGATCCCGGAACAACCGGAATGCCAAGTTTCAAGGCGGTTTCCTTGGCGGTGATCTTGTCGCCCATGATGCGGATGTGCGCTGCCGACGGGCCGATGAAAGTCAGCCCGTGGTCTTCGATGATCTGCACAAAATTGGCGTTTTCCGACAGAAAGCCATAGCCAGGGTGAATTGCCTGGGCGCCGGTGATCTCGGCGGCCGAGATGATGGCCGGGATCGACAGGTAGCTTTGGCTGCCGGACGGCGGGCCGATGCAGACCGATTCATCAGCCATGCGGACGTGCATTGCGTCGGAATCCGCAGTGGAGTGCACGGCGACCGATTTGATGCCCATTTCCCGGCAGGCACGGATCACGCGCAGGGCGATCTCGCCGCGGTTGGCAATCAGGATCTTGTCAAACATTGCAGATCCTTACTCGATGATGGCCAGGGGAGTTCCGAATTCAACGGCGGCGCCGTCTTCAACCAGAATGCGTTTCACGGTGCCCGCTTTCGGCGCCGGAATATGGTTCATGGTCTTCATTGCCTCGACGATCAGCAGGGTGTCGCCTTCGCTCACCTTCTGGCCCACGGAGATGAAGGCGGGCGAGCCGGGTTCGGGCTGCAGATAGACCGTGCCGACCATCGGCGAGGCCACGGCGCCGGGATGGTTGGCCGGGTCTTCGCTGGCGGCTGCGGGGGCTGCAGCGGCAGCGGCTTCAATCGGAGCAGCAGCAGCAGCGGCAGGCATGGCAACCTGCATCGGCGCGGCCATGGCGGTCTGGCGGGAGACACGCACATTCAGGCTGTCGTCGTCGCCATAGTCCCGTTTGACCTGCAGCTCGGTCAGGTCGTTTTCGCGCAGCAGTTCCGCCAGCGCCTTGATGAATGCCACGTCCGCTTCGTGAGATTTGTTTGTCATATTTTCCTCAGCCAATTCCGACAGGCCCGCCAGTGCAGGCGGGCCGGAAATTAGGGCGCTTATAGGGCAAGGATTACCGCAAGGAAAGCACCGTCGACCCGGGCTGTAACATGAAGGCAGATTGATGGATTTGCAATTGCCGGACTGTTTTTTATCTCACAGCGGCATGCCGGTCAGTTTGGCCACCAGTTCCGGCAGCTTGCGGGCGCCGAATTTCTGCAGCAGATGCGCGCGGTGGCTTTCCACTGTGCGGTAGGACAGTGCGAGCTGCTGGCCGATTTCCTTGGCCGACAGCCCCTTGCAGGTGAGGATTGCCACCTCGCGCTCGCGCGGGGTGAGCGAGACTACGGGGCGGTCCTCGGAGATATCGGCGAACGACCAGATGCCGGTCTGAAACGGCGCCTCGGGCGTGACCGAGCGGCCGCGCACCCGGCACCAGAACAATGCGCCAGCGCGGCGGCGCATGATACGCTCGTCGCTGTAGCTGCCGCTTTTGGCCTCGGGCTGCTGGAGCAGGACGCCGATGCGGTTGAAATCCTCCTGGCTGGGGTAGAGGTCGGCAATCGGCAAACCGGTGTAGTCTGCGGGGGTTCCGCCAAAGGTCGCAGCAAACTGCAGGTTGCACCGCGTGATGACGCGGCGTTCCAGCACGGCAAGGCCCACAGGGGCATGGTCAAAGGCAAGATCGCTCATATGGTGTTTCTACCCCGGTCTTTCTGCGGAATAGAAGGGGCTGATTGCGAGCCGCGGCACACGCCGCAGGGGCAAGCCGGAAGGGATTGGCGGATGAACATTGCAGTGTGGTTGCAGCGCATGGCGGCAGCGGACGCGGCGCGGCCTGCGTTGTTTCTGGGGCAGGAACAGGTTGCAGACTATTCAGGTTTTCACGCCCGCGCGGCGTCGGTGGCCGGCTGGCTGCAGGCGCAGGGGGTGCAACCGGGGGACCGGGTCGGTATTTTCATGAAGAATTGCCCGGATTATCTGATCGCCCTTTTTGGCATTTGGTATGCGGGTGCGGCGGCGGTGCCGGTCAATGCCAAGTTGCATGGCAAGGAAGCAGAGTTCATTCTGGAGAACTCCGGTGCCAGGCTGGTGTTCACTTCGCCCGGCCTGACTGAGGCGGTGGATGGGACCGGCGCGGAGCTGCGCTGTGTGGATACTGCCGGAACGGAATATGCGGAAGCCGCGCAGGCTGACCCGGTTTCAGGGCCTGTTTTCCGCGCGCCCGAAGATCTGGCCTGGCTGTTCTATACCTCCGGCACCACCGGGCGGCCCAAGGGGGTGATGATCACCCACCGGATGCTGATGACCATGGCAATTGCCTATTTCGCTGACGTGGATCAGGTAAGCGCGGCAGATCAGGCGCTTTATAGCGCGCCGATGAGCCATGGGGCGGGGATTTATGCAGTTCAGCATGTTCTGGCGGGGGCTGCGCATGTTTGCCCGGTCTCAGGAGGGTTTGACGAGGCGGAGATCCTGGATCTGGCAGTGCATTTCGGGCGAGTTCACATGTTTGCAGCGCCCACGATGGTCACAAGGATGACCTCGGAAGCCAAGCGGCTGGGCCGCAAGGGCGAGGGGCTGCGTACCGTGGTTTACGCAGGCGGGCCGATGTATGTGGCCGACATCGTGGAGGCGGTGGAGCATTTCGGCCCGAAGTTCGTGCAGGTCTACGGCCAGGGTGAATGCCCGATGGCGATCACCGCGCTGCCGCGCCACGATGTGCAGAACCGCAGCCACCCGCGCTGGCGCGAGCGGCTGGCCAGTGTCGGCAGGGCGCAAAGCGTGGTTGAGGTGCGGATCGGCACGCCGGAGGGGGACTTCCTGCCCGCTGGCAGCCACGGTGAGATCATGGTGCGCGGCGATGTTGTGATGCCGGGCTATTGGAATAACCCGGAGGCCACTAACAGGACACTGGTCGATGGCTGGCTGATGACCGGCGACATGGGTGTTTTGGACGCCGACGGCTACCTCACCCTGCAGGACCGCTCCAAGGACATGATCATCACCGGCGGTTCCAACGTCTATCCGCGTGAAGTCGAGGAAGTCTTGCTGCTGCATCCTGAGGTACGCGAGGTTTCGGTGGTGGGCCGCCCCCATGCGGACTGGGGCGAAGAGGTAGTGGCCTTTGTCGTGGGGGAGGCGTCGGATGCCAGTCTGGATGACCTTTGCAACAGCCGGATAGCTCGTTTCAAACGCCCCAAGGCCTATATCCGCATCGGGGCACTGCCTAAGAACAATTATGGCAAGGTGTTGAAAACCGAACTCAGAAAACGTCTGGCGGAGGATCAATAAGCGTTCCGGAGGGCAAAACCGGCCGGTCCTGATCAGAGCCGGCCTCAGCCCGCCGGCGCAGGCCAGCGAAAGGCCTGCATGACGGGATGATTTTTCAGATCGCCAGATATTCGGCGCGCAGTTCCTCGTTTTCCAGAACTTCGGCTGCGGTGCCGTCAAAGACGATGCCGCCGGTATCCAAGATCACCGCGCGGTCAGCCAGTTCCAGCGCGCGGACCGCATTCTGCTCGACAATAATGGTGGTCATGCCCTGTTCCTTGATGTGGATAAGGGTCTTTTCGATTTCGTCGACGATCACCGGGGCAAGGCCCTCGTAGGGTTCGTCCAAGAGCAGCACCTTGATGTCGCGGGCCAGCGCGCGGGCGATCGCCAGCATCTGCTGTTCGCCGCCTGACAAGGTCACGCCTTCCTGCTTGCGCCGTTCACCGAGACGCGGGAACAGGTCGTACAGACGCTCCAGCGACCAGCCAACGGGCGGCGCTATCTGCGCCAGCTGCAGGTTTTCCTCGACTGTCAGGCCGGGGATGATGCGGCGGTCTTCGGGCACAAGGCCCAGGCCGACGGACGCGGCCTCGTACGATTCCATGTTGTGCAGCGGTTTGTGATCCAGCCAGATCTCGCCGCGGGTCACCAAGGGGGAGCCGGTGCGGGCGATGGAGCGCAGGGTTGAGGTTTTGCCAGCGCCGTTGCGGCCCAGAAGGGCCAGGATTTCACCTTCGTGGACGTTGAAGCTGATGCCCTGCACGATGTAGCTTTCACCATAGTAGGCGTGGACATCCCAGACCGACAGGAAGGCCGGCGCGGTTGTGGCGGCATTGGCGCTTCTGGAGAAATCGGGTTTCACATTCATGTCGGTTTCTCCTTTACGCGCTTTCGCCAAGATACGCTTCGCGTACCTTCGGGTTGCCGCGGATGTTCTGCGGATCGTCCTCGACCAGGGGCATGCCCTGGGCCAGCACGGTGATCCGGTTGGCCAGGCTGAACACCACATGCATGTCGTGCTCGATGATGGCGATGGTGATGTCGCGCTCGTCGCTGATCTGTTTCAGCAGGTCGATTGTGTTGTTGGTATCGGCCCGGGCCATGCCCGCGGTAGGTTCGTCCAGCAGCAACAGGCGCGGTTCTTGTGACAGGCACATGCCGATCTCCAGCCGCCGCTTGTCGCCGCGGGACATGGCGGCGGCGTGCATGTGCCGCTTGTCCGCCATGTTCATCTCCACCAGCATCGCTTCGGCGCGTTCCAGAATGTCCTTCTGCTGCAGCACCGACGACAGGGCGTTCAGTTCAAACGCGCCGTCCCGCTTGGCAAAGCAGGGGATCATCATGTTTTCCAGAACCGTCAGGTCGCCAAAGATCTCCGGCGTCTGGAACACGCGGCTGATGCCCATCTGGTTGATCTCGTATGGCGCGCGGCCCAGCACCGACTGGCCGTCGAACATCACGGATCCTGTGTCGGGGATCAGCTTGCCCACCAGGCAGTTGAGCAAGGTGGACTTGCCCGCACCGTTCGGCCCGATGATCGCGTGGACCGAGTTTTCCTTTACGCTGAGGTTCACCTCGGACAGTGCCTGCAGGCCGCCGAACCGTTTCCCTACGTCTTTGACTTCAAGGATACCCATTGTTCTGTCTCCTTATTCCGCGGGGTTGGTTTCGCTGGACGTATCGCTGTCCTTGGACTTGCGGCGGCTGAGCCAGCCCTTGATCCGCTGGCCACCTTCGACCAGTCCGCCGGGCAGGAAGATCACCACCAGCATGAACAGGATGCCCAGTGTCAGATGCCAGCCTTTGCCGATGAAGGGATGGAGCAGGAAGACGGCGGCATCCTCCATCCCGTCGGGCATGAAGCTGAACCAGCTGTGCAGCACGTTGTCGTTGATTTTCGAGAAGATGTTCTCGAAGTATTTGATGAAGCCTGCGCCCAGAACCGGGCCGATCAGAGTGCCGGCACCGCCAAGGATTGTCATCAGCACCACTTCGCCTGAAGCGGTCCATTGCATCCGCTCAGCTCCGGCAAGCGGGTCCATCGAGGCCATCAGCCCGCCTGCGAGCCCTGCATACATGCCGGAGATCACAAAGGCCGCCAGCGTGTAGGGCCGGGTGTTGAGGCCGGTGTAGTTCATCCGCTGCTGGTTCGACTTAACCGCCCGCAGCATCATGCCAAAGGGCGAGCGGAAGATGCGGATCGACAGGTAAAAGGCCGCCAGCAGGATCAGCGCGCACAGGTAGTAGCCGGCGTTGAACTGAAAGGCCCAGGGGCCAACGGCAAGCTCGAAGGTTGAGCGCATCTCCAGCCCGAACAGGCTGGTCACCGGGATCGAGCCGTCAGCCGTGGCGGAAACACCCAGGATGCGGGGGTCCTCCAGCGTCAGCTGCAGGCCGGTCTCGCCATTGGTGACCGGGGTCAAAACCGAATAGGCGAGGTTGAAGGACATCTGGGCAAACGCCAGTGTCAGGATCGAAAAGTAGATCCCTGAGCGGCGTAAGCTGACAAAGCCGATCAGCAGCGCGAACAGGCCCGCGACGATCACCGACAGCAGAATTGCAGGGATCACGTTCATGCCGATCAGCTTGAACATCCAGACGGCGGAGTAGGAGCCGGCGCCGAGGAAGGCCGCATGGCCGAACGACAGGTAGCCGGTGAGGCCGAAGAGGATGTTGAAGCCGATGGCGAAGATCCCGAAGATCACGAAACGCTGCATCAGGTCCGGGTAGCCCGCGTTGAACTGCGCCATGGCGCTGTCCGTGGGGAAGGGGTTCAGGATGAAGGGGGCGAACAGCGTCAGGATGGCGACGATGATCAGCATAGAGGTGTCTTTTTTATCCAGTCCGAACATGTCTTAGTCCTCCATCACGCCTTTGCGGCCCATCAGGCCCCGCGGACGGGTGAGCAGAATGATGATCGCGACCACATAGATGATGATCTGGTCGATGCCGGGGATCAGCGATTTGATCTCGTTCATCGAGGCAAAGCTTTCGAGAATGCCCAGCAGGAAGCCCGCCAGCACCGCGCCGGGCAGGGAGCCCATGCCGCCGACAACCACCACCACGAAGCTGAGCACCAGGAAGTCCATGCCCATGTGGTAGTTGGGGGAATTGATCGGGGTGTACATGACCCCGGCCAAGCCGGCGACTGCAGCAGCGATGCCGAACATGATCGTGAAGCGGCGGTCGATGTTGATGCCCAGCAGGCCCACGGTCTCGCGATCTGCCATGCCGGCGCGCACCACCATGCCGAAGGTGGTGAACTGCAGGAAGGAGAAAATACCGCCGATGATGACCACGGCAAAGAAGAAATAGACCACCCGCCAGACCGGATAGATGATGTCCATGCCGATGATGGCGCCCAGATTCATCACCCCGTTCAACGCATCCGGGGCCGGGGTCTGGATCGGGTTGGCGCCATAGAAATACTTGATGACTTCCTGCAGCACGATGGCAAGACCGAAGGTCACCAGAATCTGATCCGCATGGGGGCGCTTGTAGAAATGCTTGATCAGCCCGCGCTCCATCACATAGCCGACGCCAACCATGATCGGGATGGCAAAGAGGATCGCCAGCGGCACTGCCCAGTCGATGATGGAGCCGCCGAACTCGGGGCCGAACCAGGCCTCCACATAAGGGGTTTTCACTTTCAGCGGGTTGCCCAGAAAATCGGTCTGGGTCTCGTCGACGGTTTCAAAGCTGAGGTTGAGAATGCGCTGCAGGGTGACGGCGCAGAAGGCGCCGATCATGAACAGCGCCCCGTGGGCAAAGTTCACTACGCCCAGCGTGCCGAAGATAAGTGTCAAACCCAGCGCGATCAGCGCGTAGGCCGAGCCTTTGTCGAGCCCGTTCAGGATTTGCAGGAGAATGGCGTCCATGGGTCCCACCGTTCATCAGGTCAGGGAGGGGTCTTCCGGCAATGCCGGAAGACCCGCGATGCGGCGCAACCGGATTCCTGTGCGGAATCCGGCCCGGAATTATTGCATAACTCCGGTGCCAGTGGCGGCGCTTAGGCGCCTGGGTTGCAGGAGCCCAGCTGGCCGCCGGCGAACATCGGGTGGTCCGGTGCGTATTCCACCTGTGCACGCGGGGTGACCTCGACCACTTCCAGAAGGTCGAATTCCGAGGTCGGGTTTTCCTTGCCGCGCACAACCAGCACGTCTTTGAAACACTGATGGTCTTCGGCGCGGTACAGGGTCTTGCCATTGCCCAGGCCGTCGAATTCAAACCCTTCCAGTGCTTCGACAACGCCGCAGGGGTTGAAGGTGCCCGCACGCTCAACCGCATCCGCATAAAGCAGCGTCTGGCAGTAGGTGGTGTGGGCGGCCTGGCTTGGCGGGAAGCCGTATTTGGTGCCAAAGGATTTCACAAAGGCCTTGGAGCCTTCATCCTGCAGCGTCCAGTGCCAGTTGGTGGAGCCGTGAATGCCCTTCACGTTGGCACCAGCGCCCTTGGCCATCAGGCGGGAATAGAGCGGAACGACGATTTCGAAGTTCTTGCCGTTCACCACCTTGTCGCGCAGCCCGAACTGCACCGCGTTGGTCAGCGAGTTCACCATGTTGCCGCCATAGTGGTTCAGCACCAGCACGTCCGCACCCGAGTTCAGAACCGGCGCGATATAGGAGGAGAAGTCGGTCGCGGCCAGCGGCGTGCGGACCTTGTTCACGGTATTCCAGCCCAGCGCCTCGGTGGCGGCTGCAATCGATTCCTCCTGGGTCCAGCCCCAAGTGTAGTCGGCAGTCAGGTGATAGGCGGTGCGGTCGGTGCCATAAAGATTCTTCAGAACCGGCGCCAGCGCCGCACCCGACATGTAGCCGTTGAAGAAGTGGCGGAAGCCGTTGGCTTTCTTGTCTTTGCCTGTGGTGTCGTTCGAGTGGGTAAGGCCGGCCATGAAGATCACGCCTGCCTCCTGGCAGAGGCCCTGCACCGCAATCGCCACGCCCGAGGACGAGCCGCCGGTGATCATCACCGCGCCGTCTTTTTCGATCATCGATTTGGCAGAGGCGCGGGCGGCGTCGGATTTGGTCTGGGTGTCGCCGGTGACATATTCCACTTGCTTGCCCAGGATGCCGCTCCCTTGCAGCGCCTTGGAGCTGAAGGTGTTCATCATGCCGCCGTCGCCGCCGCCGTTCAGATGCTCGACCGCCAATTCATAAGCGCGCAGCTCGTCGGCGCCCTCGTCGGCGTAAGGGCCGGTCTGGGGAACGTTGAAGCCCAATGTGACGGTGCCGCCGGTCGGTTCATTGGTAAAGGCCGCGGCGGAAGAGGCGGTGAAGATCGTCGGCAGCGCCACACCAGCGCCTGCGATTGCGCCGGTCTTCAAGACTCTGCGGCGCGATGCGTCAAATTCAGACATGTATTCCTCCCTAATATGAATGGTGCCTTGCAGCTCCTCACTTCCGCGCGGCACCAGCACTATTTGTGCAAAGCCAGTATGAGTGCGATGTGTAAATTATGACAATAATACCCTTTTACAGCTTGAAAATCCTGTAAAGAAATGAACAGTATTTCGTGATGCTCTGTAAATTATGTTATATTGCAATGCAGAAAACTGTTGAAAAGACAGTGTTTTGGGAGGCCCCTCGGAATGGCACGCGATACCCTGACCGGCAGCCGGATCCGCGAGCGCAGGCTGATCCTCGGAATGCGCCAGGCGGAACTGGCGCGCGAGACAGGTATTTCCGCCTCCTACCTCAACCTGATCGAACACAACCGGCGTAGAATCGGCGGCAAGCTGCTGGTTGATATCGCGAGTGTTCTGGGGGTGGAGCCGTCGATGCTGAGCGAGGGCGCCGAAGCGGCGCTGATCTCCACCCTGCGGGAGGCGGCGGCGGACAGCGGCGTGCCGGTGGCCGAGCTGGACCGGGTTGATGAATTTGCGGGCCGGTTTCCGGGATGGGCCGAGGTGCTGGCAACCGGTCATCGCCGTATCGCCACGCTGGAACGCACGGTGGAAACCCTGTCGGACCGGCTGACCCATGACCCAAACCTGGCTGCTTCGGTGCATGAAGTGCTGTCGACCGCTGCGGCGATCCGTTCCACCGCGTCAATCCTGGCAGAAACCGGCGAGCTGGAGCCGGAGTGGCGCGACCGGTTCCACAAGAACCTCAATGAAGATTCCCTGCGCCTGTCGGAAAGCAGCCGGGCGCTGGTAAATTTCCTGGATGAGGGCGACAGCAGCGACGGCCGCCGTGGCATGCCGCAAGAGGAAGCCGAGGCCTTCTTTCAGGAAAACGGGTTTCACTTCCCTGCCCTTGAGGATGGGTCGGCCGGGCCCGAGCAGTTGGTCCAGTCGGCCTCTGCTATGACAAGCCCGGCGGCCCGCAGTGTGGCACAGGCAGTCTTGGCGCAATACCGGGCGGATGCCCGGGCAATGCCGCTGCAGGCGCTGGCCCAGGAAATCCAGGCGGAGGGGGTTGCCCCGGTGACGATCGCGCGCCGTTTTAAATGCGGGCTGCCTGCCGTGCTGCGCCGTCTGGCGGCGCTTCCGGAGGAGCTGCTCGGGCAGGAGGCCGGGCTGGTGGTCTGCGATGCCTCAGGCACGCTATTGTTCCGCAAGCCAGTGGCCGGATTTGCGATGCCGCGTTTCGGTGCCTCCTGCCCGCTGTGGCCGTTGTACACTGCGCTTGTGCATCCGAATATTCCCGTGCGGCGCAATGTGCTGCAGCAGGGGCGCAACGCGGCAGCCTTTGACTGTATGGCAGTGGCATGGCCGCAGGAGATGCCGGATTTCGGGGCTGATCCGCAATATCGGGCGGTTATGCTGATCCTGCCCGGCGCCAAGGATGCACAGGATCCGCAGCTGGTGGGCGCCAGCTGCCGGATCTGCCCGCGCCAGGGCTGTCCGGCACGGCGCGAGCCGTCGATCCTGAAGGAAGAGTTTTGACAGCCATACCGGCACGGGGCTAACCTGCACAAAAATGAATGCGCCTGCGGCCGGCCGGGCCGGCAAGCAGCGCCGGGAGGAAAATCTGCTGATGGGCAGGCATGTTGTTCTGATTGAAGATGAACCGAATATCACCGAGGCCATCCGGTTTCTGCTGGTACGGGACGGCTGGAGCGTGGATGCGCATACCGATGGTGCCACTGCGGTGGAGGTGATCCGCGGTGCCGATCCCGATTTGGTGATTCTGGATCTGATGCTGCCGGGCAAAAGCGGTCTGGAGATCGTCCGCGAGCTGCGCATGGAGGACGGCATGGGCGCTTTGCCGGTGCTGATGCTGACCGCCCGGGGTCAGATGCGCGACCGGGAAATGGCGGAAAAAGCCGGGGTGACGCGTTTCATGACCAAACCGTTTTCCAACGCCGAGGTGCTGACGGCGGTGCGCGACCTGCACGCCCAGGCCGGTCAGGGATAAGGCTGGGATGTTCCGGGACGGGGGCGCAGAAGAGCAGACAGGCACCCGCGCGGAACGCCAGACCTACCGCCGCCGCCGGCTGATGGACATTGCCCGGCTGCTGCCGGTTCTGGGCGCACTGCTGCTGGCGCTGCCGCTCCTGTGGCCTGAAGCCTCGACCCATCCGGCCGCGCGGGACGGGGTCAGCATGTCGACAGCCTACATCTATGTTTTTGCGGTCTGGATCGGCCTGATCGGCGCCTGCTTTGCCTTTAGTGTCGCAGTGCAGCGGTGGGCCGATCACTGGACCGGCGGCGGGCTGGACGGGGCAGGGGATCCGGACGGAGCGGAGGACAGCTGATGGCCTCCCTCAATATGCTTGCCGTTGCCTGTCTCGCCTATGTGGTTTTTTTGTTTTTCATTGCCTTTTGGGCCGACCGGATGGCAACCCGCGGGAAAAGCGCTGCCTGGATGCGCTCGCCGCTGATCTACACGCTGTCGTTGTCAATCTATTGCACAGCCTGGACTTTTTACGGCGCAGTGGGTTACGCGGTGCGGTCAGGGTTGGAGTTTGTGACGATCTACCTTGGTCCCTCGCTGGTGATGATCGGCTGGTGGTGGGGCCTGCGGAAACTGGTGCGGATCGGGCGCAGTCAGAGGATCACTTCGATCGCGGACCTTCTGTCTTCGCGCTATGGCAAGTCGAACCTGCTGGCAGCCGGCGTGACGATCCTCGCGGTGATTGGCGTCACCCCTTACATTTCCCTGCAGTTGCAATCCATCACCCTGTCCTTTGCCATCTTTGCCGAGGCCGACCCGCTGGGCAGTTTTAACGAGACCTACACCGTGTTCTGGGTGGGAGCGGGGCTGGCGGTGTTCGCCATTCTGTTCGGGACCCGTAATCTGAACGCCAATGAACGCCACCACGGGGTTGTCACTGCGGTGGCGCTGGAAGCGATCGTCAAACTGGCGGCGCTGCTGGCGGTTGGAGTTTTTGTCGTCTGGGGAGTGGCCGGCGGGGTTGCGGAGACACTGCAGAGAATAGATGCCTCGGAGATCGGCCAGTGGAACGTCGATGGCAGCCGCTGGGCCACGATCACCTTTCTGGCCGCCGCCGCCTTTGTCTGTTTGCCGCGGATGTTCCAGGTGATGGTGGTGGAAAACGAGGATGAGCGCCACCTGCGGATCGCCAGCTGGGCTTTTCCGCTGTATCTGCTGCTGATGTCGATGTTTGTGGTGCCGATTGCCGCCGTGGGGCTGGAGCTGCTGCCGGCAGGTGCCAATCCGGACATGTTCGTGCTGACGGTGCCGCTGCAGCAGGGGCAGCAAGGGCTGGCGGTACTGTCCTTTCTGGGCGGATTTTCGTCGGCCACATCGATGGTGATTGTGGCCGCCATGGCGCTGTCGACAATGGTGTCGAACCACATCGTGATGCCGGTCTGGCTGCGGTTGCAAAGCCGCCGGGCCTCGGTCTCCGGCGATGTGCGCGATGTGGTGCTGCTGTCGCGCCGGGTGTCGATCGCGGTGATCATGGCGCTGGGGTATTTCTATTACCACCTGTCCGGCGGCGCCGCGGCACTGGCTGCCATCGGCCTCACTTCGTTTGCGGGGGTGGCGCAGATCCTGCCCGCGCTGGTCGGCGGGCTGTTCTGGCGCGGCGCCACCCGCAGCGGCGCCCTGGCCGGGCTTTCGGTGGGCTTTGCCATCTGGTTTTATACCATGCTGCTGCCGGCACTCGGCGGCGGGCTGTTACCGGAGAATATCTTGCGCGAAGGTCTGTTCGGTTTCAGCTGGCTGCGTCCTGAGGCGCTGTTCGGGATCGAGGGGATGGACCCGACGGTGCACGCCGTGATGTGGTCGATGAGCCTCAATGCGCTGGTGTTCTGCCTGGTCTCGCTGATGAGCTTCCCCAGCCCCCTGGAGCGTCTGCAGGGGGCGCAATATGTCAATGTGTTCGAACATTCCGCAGGCCCGCGCGGCTGGACCGGCTCCGTGGCGCAATGCGAAGATCTGATGATCATGTCGCAGCGCATTCTCGGAGCGTCCGAAGCACAGGCATTTTTCCAGCGGGAACGAATGCGCCAGGGAGGACGCGGTCCGCTTCCAGAGCCGACACCGGCGTTTCTGGAACGGCTGGAGCGCGAGCTGAGCGCGTCCATCGGCGCGGCGGCAGCGCATGCGATGATTGGCCAGATCGCCGGCGGCTCCTCGGTGTCGGTTGCGGACCTGCTGGCAGTTGCGGATGAAACCGCCCAGATGCTGGAGTATTCCAGCCGCTTGGAGGCACAGTCGGCGGAACTGACTGCGACTGCCCGCAAATTGCGGGAAACAAACGAAAAGCTGACGCAAATATCGGAGCAGAAGGACGCCTTCCTAAGCCAGGTCAGCCATGAGTTGCGCACCCCTATGACCTCGATCCGTGCGTTTTCGGAAATTCTGCGCGATGACAGGCAGCTGAGCATGCAGGATCAGCGCCGCTATGCCGGGGTCATTCATGACGAAACGCTGCGCCTGACCCGGCTGCTCAACGATCTTCTGGACCTCAGCGTCCTGGAGAACGGCCAAGTGAGCCTTAATATGTCCGCGGCCACCCTGCCGGACGTGCTGGACCGCGCCGTTGCCGCTGCATTGGCGGGATCGGACCGTCCGCTCAAGGTCCGCCGCAATCCTGCAACGGAAGGGTTCCGGCTTTCCTCAGATATGGACCGTCTGGCGCAGGTATTCATCAATCTGATCGTCAACGCTCAGAAATATTGCGATGCTGCTGAACCGGAACTGTCCATTTCCGCCACTGCAAGCAACGGCTGGCTGCAGATCGACTTTACTGACAATGGCAGCGGCGTTCCGGCAGAGTTCCAACAGATGATTTTTGAGAAATTTTCGCGCGTCCGCCCCGAGCGGGCAGGCGGGGCCGGGCTTGGCCTGGCCATTTGCCGGGAGGTCATGCAACGGCTGGGCGGCAATGTATCCTATCTGCCGGGGCACGGCGGCGGCGCGTTCCGGGTTTCCTTACCCGCAGCAGGGGAAAAGGCTGCATAACCCGGCCTGAAGTACAGGAGTTGTTAACCCCCTTTCGGTTAAAACCGTGGAAACGGGACGTGCAAGAGGCAGGTTGAAACAGCCTATGTCTGAGACAGAACCAGCAGAGGAAGGCAGCGGCAAGCAAGGTGTGCTTGCACGCAAGCTGGCAGCGACAAAGGAAGGTGTTGGAGCGCTTACCAGCTCTTTGACGCTGAAGGCTTTGCGCCGGTCGGTTGCGCGTGCGGCTGCGGACCTGTGCGGTCTGCCGGTGGCGGTACTGGCGGCGCGGCAGTCCAACCGCATTCCCGAAGACCTGGCTGACCAGCTGTCGGACAAGGATCTGCTGGTTGTTTTGGATTGCCCGCATGGCAGGATGGGGGCTGCCAGCATGGATGCGGCCACGGTCACAGCGCTGATCCAGCAGCAGACCATTGGCACGGTGATGGGCAAAGCACCGGACGAGCGTCATTATACGCCGACAGACGCAGTGATGACGGCAGAGTTTCTGGAAACCACTTTTGCCAAGGTTTTCGCGATGCTGGACGGCCACGCTGATCAGGCAATCTTCACCGGTTACCGCTTTGGCGCACAGGTTGAAAATGTGCGCAGCCTGGTTCTGGGTATGGAGGCGGAGGATTACCGGGTGATCGAGCTGAACCTGGATCTCGCCTGCGGCGCCATGCAGGGCGTGATGAAGCTGATGCTTCCCGAACCGACGGCCGAAGAACTGCAGGACGGCCAGTGCAACGGTGCACAGGGCCCGTCACTGGGCCGCAATCTGGGCGCTATCCGGGCGGAGTTGTCGGCTGTTCTGTGCAAGATGCGGGTGCCCTTGAGGGATTTTGCTGCTCTCAAGGTCGGTGATTCGCTGCCGCTGGATTCCGCCTTTCTCTATGAAACGGATCTGCTGACCATTGGCGGCCAGTCTGTTGCACAGGGGCGTCTGGGCCAGATGAACGGGGCGCGTGCAGTCCGGCTGAATCAATCCGGGGCCAGGCTGGCGGGTGATGCGGGGGCAGTTGGAAATAGGTTCTCCGGCGGGGCAACCACCGATCTGATAGGCGGCGGACCTCCGGCACTCGATATGGGAATTGCGGCACAAGGGCTGCAGGATCCGATGGGCGACGCGGGATTGCCGGCATTGGAGGCGGCACCGGGACTGGGGGGTGCCGGGTTCGACCTGGACGAAGGCGGCGGCGCGCTTTCTGCCCTTGGCGGCGGCGGTTTTGACGGCGGCATGGGGAGTATGGACGGGGCCATCGGCGGAATGGATCCGATGGACTTGGCCGGGCTTGGCGGCGATGGCGCCTTGGGCTTGGATGGGCTGGATGGCGGGCTGCCTGACTTGCCTGATCTGCCTTCTGTTGATTTGGGGGCGCGCGCGCCGGAGGATGCGGCGGCAGAATACTCGCAGCTGGCCGGGCTGGATGGCGCTTTGGCTGGAAACCGCTGATCTACGGGAGAAATCCTACTGACGGCACCGTGTGGAGGCCTCGTCTGCCCGCAGCAGGATCCGGGAGTTGGAGCCTAGGACATCGCAGGGAGGGTCAGCCGCCGTCGCAGGCGGCATGTCCTGGAATCTCCAAGTCCTAACCAACAAGTCCTAACCAACCTGTGATCCGGTCTTGCGCAGAAGGCGGGGGTGGTTCCGGCCAAATCCCGCTCCGCCACAGCGGCCGGACACGGGCTCTCTGCCCGCCACATACTGGGCAGGCAGATTTTCCGGGGAATTAGCTGTCAGCCATGGAAATCAATGCCGGGCGCAGCCCTTCCAGCTGATAGCCGGCGGCTGCGGTCTTTTGCAGAATGTCATCGGCGGACATTTCGCAAGCCTGACTAAGCGCCCAGACCACCGAACAACGGGTTCCGGACGCGCAATAGGCCAGCACAGGGCCGTCACATTCTTCGTACAGGGCCCGCTGGCGGGCGGCGTTCTCCGGCGTCATGGTCTGATGGGTCAGCGGCAGAACCTCGAACCGCAGCCCGGCGGCTTCGGCGGCTGTGCGGATCGCCTCTGCCTGATGGCTGGGCGGCACTTCCGCGTCCGGGCGGTTGCAGATCACTGTCTTATAGCCGGCGTCGGCAATGGCGGGCAGGTCTTCAGCCGAGATCTGCGGTGAGACCGAATAGCGGGGGGTGATTACGCGTGCATCCATATCCCGAGTCTTTACGCGTTTGCGGCGCGCCGGTCCAGATGCCGGCTGAGCCTGGGAGCAGCTATCATGCCGCAAGCCATCGCCGATACGAACAGCGCGCCCTGCCAGCCATTGTAGCTGAGCGAGGCGATGGCGGGACCGGGGCAAAACCCTGCCAGGCCCCATCCCGCGCCGAACAGAATGGATCCGAGGATCAGCCGCCGGTCCAGCCCAGCGCGCGGCAGGGCGGGGAAGCTGCCCCCGGCGGCAGGCTTGCGTCCTTCTGCCAGCCGCCAAGCCAGCGCCATCGGCAGCAGCGCACCGCCCATCACAAAGCCCAGCGTGGGATCCCAATGGCCAAAAATATCCAGCCATCCCTGTACCTTTTCGGTGTCGGTCATGCCCGACAGCATCAGCCCCGCGCCAAACAGGCTGCCCGCAATCATCGCCAGAATAATCCGCAGCATCAGATGACTCCCATTACCTGGCGCAGAATGGCCACCGTCAGAATGCCTGCCAGCATGAAGGCCGCCGTCGCGGTGATACCACGCAAGGAAAGCCGGGAAACACCGCAGACCCCGTGACCGGATGTGCAGCCGTTGGCCATCCGTGTGCCAAGGCCGACCAGCACGCCTGCAGCAATCAGTATGGCAGCGTTGCTGGTGGCATGGGTCGCAGGTGAACCGGCCAACAGCCCAATCAGCAGCGGCATGACAATCACGCCTGCGAGAAAGGCCAGCCGTTCCGCTGCAGAGCTGCGGCCGCTGCCATCCAGCAGCCCGCCCAGGATGCCGCTGGCACCCATTATGCGGCCGTTGCCCAAAAGATAGACGGCACCGCCAAGTCCGATCAGCACACCGCCAGCCAAGCCCCAAACCCAATCCGTTTCCATGATCGCCTTCCGCCTGCTTGGGTCAGATTTTATTGACCGGGATCTTTAAAAAAATATCGCCCTGGTCGTCCGGCTCCGGCATCTGGCCCGCGCGCATGTTCACCTGCAGCGACGGCAGAATCAGACGCGGCATGCCAAGGGTCGCATCACGGGCGTCGCGCATTCGGGTGAATTCCTCGATGCTGCGCCCTGCGCCGATATGCACGTTCAGCGCCTTTTGTTCGCCGACGGTGGTTTCCCAGGCGTAATCATCGCGGCCCGGTGCCTTGTAATCATGGCCGACAAAGATTCGGGTGCTGTCGGGAAGCGCCAGGATTTTCTGGATCGAGTTATACAGATCGGCTGAGGATCCGCCGGGAAAGTCGCAGCGGGCGGTTCCGAAGTCTGGCATGAACAGCGTGTCGCCGACAAAGGCCGCGTCGCCGATCACATAGGTCAAGCAGGCAGGCGTGTGGCCGGGCGTGTGCAGCACCTCGCCGCGCATCTGGCCGATCATGAAGGTGTCTCCCTCACGGTACAGCCGGTCGAACTGGCTGCCGTCGCGCTGAAATTCGGTGCCTTCGTTGAAAATCTTGCCGAAAGTGTCCTGGATTACGGTGATCTGGTCGCCAATGCCGATCTTGCCCCCCAGCCGTTCCTGGAGGTATGGCGCGGCTGACAGGTGGTCGGCATGCACGTGGCTTTCCAGGATCCACTCTGTCCGCAGGCCTTGCTTCTTGATCCAGGCGGTGATGGCATCCGCCGATTCCGTGCAGGTGCGTCCGGCGGCCTGATCGTAATCCAGCACGGAGTCGATGATGGCGCATGCGGAGCCCGCAGGCTCATGCACCACATAAGAAACGGTGTTGGTGGCTTCGTCGAAGAAGGCCTTGACGGCGGGGCTCATCTGATACTCTCCCATGAGTTTGGATGATCATATATCAATTTAAGAATGTGTTTCAAGGATGCCGGTGCGGAAACCGCTGCTGCCTTTGAAATCATCGCAGCCGGTTGACCTGTGTCAAGGCAAGGCAATGCCGCGTTGCGGTATGCTTAATAGGCGTCCGGGGCAGTGCAAAACCGTCAAAAGGCCGGTAAAGTTTCGCGAATAAGCGGTCGCTTGCCTAAATTCTGCAGGCCTTCACGCGGCTGTTGTGAAAATCCAGCATAACCTCATCATGATTCAGGGAGAACTGCCAATGACACATGACGATCTGCTGAACACTGTTGAGAATCTGGAAAACC
Source organism: Leisingera sp. SA215 (assembly GCF_055902035.1). Lineage (NCBI taxonomy): Bacteria > Pseudomonadati > Pseudomonadota > Alphaproteobacteria > Rhodobacterales > Roseobacteraceae > Leisingera > Leisingera sp. SA215. The sequence continues at coordinate 99,393 of NZ_JBVVXU010000001.1, forward strand.
GGATTCTTGGAGAGACTGGTACTGCCCGGCTTGCAATGCGGCCTGAGTTCATCCGGTTGCTGGATCATATGCGCAAAACGGGCGCTGCGGTGCCGGGCCGATTCCGCCGTTTGGAAGCCACGCTGTGCGAGGAAGCGGTGGAGGAGATGTTTGACAATATGCCGGTCTGACCAGTCTGCCAGGCAAGGCGCCTTAGGTCTAGCCCAGGAAAATGCCCGTCATAACCAGCATCAGTCCAAGAACTGACAGCAGCAGTGCGCCCAGATTGTAAGGCAGCACCGATTGCACAACCGCGCGCAGGGATTCGTCGTCCAGTTTTTGGCGGCGCGCCCGCGCGACCCGGACGATGCACCAGACCAAACCCAGCAGTCCGGCAATGGACAAGGCGGCTCCGGCCCAGACAATGAGTTCGAACATAAGCGTGCTCCTGCGGTTTTCGCGCTGCGCCGCGCCTAGCTGATCCGGGCTCTGCGCGCAAGCCGCGCGAGGGGGCAGGGCGCCGGTTTTTGCCGCTCTTGGCACTGCTGCGGCTTTCCTTGCTTGCGGCGCAGCGGGCTGGGCGCTATCCCCTTGCTCCGACAGCAATTGACAGCATGTGCCGACGGAGCCGCAGATGGATATCACCGAAGACGAAAAAAGCGAAAACTACCGTGTGACCGCTGGCGAACTGCGCCAGTTCATCGAACGGTTCGAGCGTTTGGACGAAGAAAAGAAGACCATCGCCGAACAGCAGAAAGAGGTGATGGCCGAAGCCAAGGCGCGCGGCTACGACACCAAGGTCATGCGTAAGATCATCGCGCTGCGCAAGCGCGACCAGAACGACATCGACGAAGAAGAAGCGGTGCTTGAAATGTATAAGGAAGCCTTGGGCATGTAAGCCCCGCGGGGCCGCGGCCCCGCGATTGTTTACGCTGGTGGCGGAGGTGAAAACCCGCGTCCGGCACAAGCCTGCAGATGCAGATTGTTGTTTCCTGTTGCGGGCTTCCAGCCTGTGGCAGGGCACCAATTGGGCGCTGCGAGGCTGACGCAATCGCTGCTGGCGTTTTTATTGTTCAGCCTGATTGGTTCCAGTTTTCACTTTTTGAAGGAACTGCTGGGCCTGAACCCTGTCCGGGCCCATACTTGCAAACGGTTCCGGCCTTTTCCGAACACAGAAGGCCCATGGCACGTGCCGGCCGGATAGCAGCCGCCCTGTTCCTTGGCGGGACTGGACTGGCGTTTCCGCTTGGGGTTCCATTTCTTGGCGCCGTTCTGATTTTTTACGTGGTGACAACGGCTTGTCCTCTATGCATTAGGCGCCGCGTAGTCGTGGATATCTGTTTTTATGGCTGAACTCGGCTCCACGCCGCGGAGGATGTGGAACATCTTCTGAGTACTCGGATCGTCCTGGCGGATATGGTCCGGAACAGCGCGCAATGCCTTTGCATTGGTTGCCAAAAGCGGGGTATTGCTGGGCAAACATGCGGAGTTGCGGGAGCAGAGCGCGCAACAGACGGCTGCCCCTTATGCCATCGACGGTGTAAAGGCCCGGCAGGTGCCGCCGCTGTTTCCCTCCGTTCTGCTGAACCGCTTGAGTGCCCGTGCGGCCATGGGCCTCTGAGGGATGTGTATCAGCCTGATAAGTTTTAAGCTTGAAGTAAATGCCGAGGCGGCGGTATGGTCGCTGGCAGGCCGCATCAGCAAAGGAGCTCCACCATGCCAGCCATCAGCGTGCAACCCGAAGGGTGGAAGCCCGCCAAAGGTTATGCAAACGGCATGGTGGCGGAGGGCAAGCTGCTCTTTGTCGGTGGCCAGATCGGCTGGACCGCGGATCAGGTGTTTGCTGCGCAGGATTTCATTGGCCAGATGAGCCAGGCGCTGCAAAATATTCTGGAGGTGGTCAGAGCCGCAGGCGGATCCGCGCAGGATATCACCCGGCTCACATGGTTTGTGACGGACAAGGCCGAATATCTCGCCCATCAGGCAGAAGTGGGTAAAGCCTACCGCGCGGTAATGGGCTATCACTTTCCGGCCATGACCATGGTGGTTGTTTCCGCCTTGATCGAGGATCAAGCCAAGATCGAAATCGAAGCCACGGCGGTTCTTCCGGCCAGATCCTAGCCTTACACGGTTCTGTGAACGCGCTTTTCAAGGCAGCCCTAAGCGGCCGCATTTTCTGGGAAACAAGGGAGAGAGAAATGCGGATCAACGCCGATTTCAGCAAACGCGCAGCGGTGCATTTTGATGAAACGCCTTGGGTGGCAAGCCCGGCCCCGGGGGTGGAGCGGAAAATGCTGGACCGCATAGGAGAGGAGGTGGCCCGAGCCACCACCATCGTCCGGTTTGCGCCGGGCTCTGCCTTTGCGCGCCATGTGCATGATGGCGGCGAGGAATTTCTAGTGCTGGACGGCGTGTTCCAGGACGAACACGGGGATTTTCCGAAAGGCTCCTATATCCGCAACCCGCCCAACACCAGCCACACGCCAGCTGCGGCGGAGGGCGCAGTGATCCTGGTGAAGCTGCATCAGTTCGACCCGGCGGACAGGACCGAAGTGAAAACCCGCATCACAGGCGATGCGCCGCAGCAGCGGCTGTTTCAGGACAGAATTGAAACCGTAACCCTGCAAAATTGGGCGCCGGGGCAGGCAGTCAGCCTGGCGGTGCCCGGCGGCGCCGAGGTGTTTGTCATGGACGGCAGTTACAGCGAGAGCGGCGAAGAATTCGGCCGCTGGGACTGGCTGCGGCTGCCGCCGGGCAGCCGTTTGGAGGCGACGGCTGGCATCAATGGCGCCAAAGTTTGGATGAAAACCGGGCATCTAGCGCAAATGACTGACTAAACCGCTGCAATTGTTTCTGCCCAAATTCAAATGCTTGCAAGCCGCTCCTTCAAGGGCGGTATTTTTTTTACCAGCTTAAAAATTTTACCAGTTGATAAAAAATAGGACTGTGGCACTCTGATAAGTAAGAAAACAGATAATCAGGGAGACACCCAATGGCGACCAGCCATCAGGCATCCGGCATTCAGGCGGCGCGTTTGGACGCTGCCGAGATTGCGGAGAATTTCTCGGACCTGCACCCAGCCTATGACGCGCATGAGGCAGCCGTGGCGGCGGACCGCTGCTATTTCTGCTACGACGCGCCCTGCATGACCGCCTGTCCGACCAGCATCGACATTCCCCAGTTCATTCGGGAAATTCAGGCGGGCCATGCCGAAAGCGCGGCCAAAACCATTCTGGAGCAGAACATTTTGGGCGGCATGTGTGCGCGGGTCTGCCCGACCGAAACACTGTGCGAAGAGGCTTGTGTGCGGGAAGCTGCAGAGGGCAAGCCTGTGGAAATCGGCCGCTTGCAGCGCTACGCCACGGACAGGCTGATGGAAAAAGGCGTTCACCCTTTCACCCGTGCCAAGGCGACTGGAAAGATTGTCGCTGTTGTCGGTGCAGGTCCGGCCGGTCTGGCTGCCGCGCACCGGCTGGCGATGCTGGGCCATGATGTGGTGGTCTATGATGCGAATAACAAAGCAGGCGGCCTCAACGAATTCGGCATTGCCGCTTACAAGTCCACCAATGACTTTGCCGCGCGAGAGGTGGATTGGCTGCTGCAAATCGGCGGCATTACAATGGATTACGGCAAAAAACTGGGCGCGGACCTGTCTTTGGATGGACTGAAATCCGGCTATGACGCAGTGTTCCTCTCGATTGGCCTGGCCGGTGTCAACGCCTTGCGGGCGCCGGGCGAAGACAAAGACGGTGTGCGCGACGCAGTGGGATTCATCGCTGAACTTCGCCAGGCAGGCGACTTGACCAAGCTGCCGGTGGGCCGAAATGTGGTGGTGATCGGCGGTGGAATGACCGCGGTGGATGCTGCGGTTCAGTCGAAACTGCTGGGCGCCGAAAACGTCACTATTGCCTATCGCCGCAGCCGCGACGCCATGGGCGCCAGCCGGTTCGAGCAGGATCTGGCGGCCTCCAAAGGCGTCAAACTGATGTTCAACGTCATGCCCAGGGCTGTCCATGGCAATGGCGCCGCTGCTGAGATCGAATTGGAGTATACTCAGGTCACGGACGGCAAGGTCTCCGGCACCGGCGAGACCGTCCGGCTGGCCGCTGATCAGGTCTTCAAGGCGATCGGCCAGACGCTGGAAAACCAGCCGGATGCATTGGCGCTGGAAGGCCGCAAGATCAAGGTCGATGCCAACGGGCGAACCTCCGTGGCCGGGGTCTGGGCCGGGGGCGATTGTGCTTCCGGCGGCGAAGACCTCACCGTGACCGCCGTGGCCGAGGGCCGCGATGCTGCAATGGACATTCACTCCAGCCTTATGGGCTGAGCCAGTCAGGAACGGAATACCGTTCCGAGCTAGCCTGAACAGGAGAGATCAAATGGCTGATCTGACAACAGAATTTCTGGGAATCAAATCCCCCAATCCGTTTTGGCTGGCCTCTGCGCCGCCGACTGACAAGGAATACAATGTCCGCCGTGCCTTTGAGGCCGGCTGGGGAGGGGTGGTCTGGAAGACGCTGGGCGCTGAAGGTCCGCCGGTGGTCAATGTGAACGGCCCGCGCTACGGAGCGATCTGGGGGGCCGACCGCCGCCTGCTGGGCCTCAACAACATCGAGTTGATCACCGACCGGCCGCTGCAGACCAATCTGGAGGAAATCAAAAGGGTCAAGAAGGACTATCCGGATCGCGCCATCATTGTTTCGATCATGGTGCCGTGCGAGGAACAGGCTTGGAAAGATATTCTGCCGCAGGTCGAAGCCACGGGCGCCGATGGGATCGAGCTGAATTTCGGCTGTCCGCACGGAATGGCCGAGCGCGGAATGGGCTCGGCCGTCGGGCAGGTGCCGGAATACATCCAGATGGTCACCGAGTGGTGCAAGAAATACTACTCCAAGCCGGTGATCGTTAAGCTGACCCCGAATATTGCAGACATCCGCCAGCCGGCGCGGGCGGCGCATGCCGGGAATGCCGATGCGGTCAGCCTGATCAACACCATCAACTCGATCACCTCGGTGAACCTCGACAGCATGGCGCCGGAGCCGACCATCGGCGGCAAGGGTACCCACGGTGGCTATTGCGGCCCGGCGGTGAAGCCGATTGCGCTGAACATGGTTGCGGAAATTGCCCGCGACCCGCAGACCCGCGGCCTGCCGATCTCTGCCATTGGCGGCGTCACCAACTGGCGCGATGCGGCGGAGTTCATGGCGTTGGGGGCCGGCAACGTGCAGGTCTGCACCGCAGCAATGACCTATGGTTTCAATGTGGTGAAGGAAATGATCTCGGGCCTGTCCACTTGGATGGACGAGAAGGGCTATACCTCCACTCAGGACTTCATCGGCATGGCGGTGACGAATGTCACAGACTGGCAGTATCTGGACCTGAACTATGTGACCAAGGCGCGGATCAGCCAGGACGATTGCATCAAATGCGGCCGCTGCTATGCGGCGTGCGAGGACACCTCGCACCAGGCGATTGCGATGAGCGAGGATCGGGTGTTCACGGTAAAGGACGACGAATGCGTCGCATGCAATCTTTGCGTGAATGTTTGCCCTGTTGAAGGCTGCATCACCATGGAAGAAGTGGCTGCCGGACAGATTGACGAGCGCACCGGCGAGGTGGTTTCCGGCGAGTATGCCAACTGGACCACGCATCCGAACAACCCGTCGGCAACGGCGGCGGAGTAAAAACTGTTGCGCCTTTAGGGCCGTGCCGCTGGCGTGGGTGTTCCGGGCAAAAGAATAGGCGCGGCCCGGTTGGGTCGGCCTTTTAAGGAGGCAGGTCAGCTTTTGGGTGTAAGCATCCGCCGGTACAAGGTTTCCAGGTATTGCGGCGCTGCGTGAAAGGGGTCTTCTTCCCCCATCAGCGTGCGCACCTGGGCGTCAAAATCGGCGTAGTGCTGGGTTAGCGACCAGATCGAAAACAGCAAATGTTTCGGGTGCGCGCGGTTAATCCGCCCGGCATCCATCCAGTCTTGCAGCAGCTGCGCCTTTTCTTCCACCAGCACTTTCAGATCTGCCGCAATCACGCCATGCAGCCGCGGTGCGCCCTGTACAATCTCATTGGCATAAAGCCGGCTTTCGCGCGGGAAATCCCGGCTCATCTGCAGTTTGCGCTGCACATAGGCGAGGATTTCGTCCAATGGCTCGCCTTCCGGGTCCAGTGCCCGCAGCGGATCAAGCCAGGTATCCAGCAAGCCTGACATCAGCTCGTTGAAGATCGCTTCTTTGGAAGGGAAGTAGTAAAGCAGGTTCGGCTTTGACAGTCCGGCCGCCTTGGCGATCTTATCCACTGTGGAGCCGCGGAAACCGTGGCTGGAGAACACATCCAGCGCAGCCTCCAGAATGGCGGCGCGATTCTTTCTCTGAATGCGGGTTGGCGCGCGGTCTGCGGGCATGTCCGTCCCTGTCTGTTTCTGCCGCCTTTTGCCAGCTGACGCGCGGAATTTCACCTGTTTCCGGTGAAAGAACCGATTTTTTCAAGGGCTGTGCGGCAATTTCTTGACTGATAGCGAACCCGTGATAGCGTGAGTTTGACCAGTTGGTCAAATCATTGACCGGGATCAAGAGAGCCGGCACTGTGAACCGGCCAGCACTTAACGCCACCTCAACGGCGTAATGCCGGATGAAGCCTGCACAGACGGGCGCACAGGGAAGGAAGCTCGTAATGACGTCCCTTGGACAGAATCTGAAGATAAATGGCGACCGTTTGTGGGACAGCCTGATGGAGATGGCCGAAATCGGCCCGGGTGTCGCTGGCGGCAACAACCGCCAGACGCTGACGGACGCAGATGGCGAAGGCCGCGCCCTGTTCCAGAAATGGTGCAAGGAGGCCGGCTGCACCATGGGGCTGGATCAGATGGGCAATATGTTCGCCCGCAGGGAAGGCACGGATCCGGAGGCACTGCCGGTCTACGTTGGCTCGCATCTGGACACTCAGCCGACAGGCGGCAAATATGACGGAGTGCTGGGGGTGCTGGCCGGGCTGGAGCTGATCCGCTCGCTCAATGACATGAATATCAAGACCAGACATCCGATTGTGGCGACCAATTTCACCAATGAGGAAGGCACACGCTTTGCGCCTGCGATGCTGTCCTCGGGCGTGTTTGCGGGCATTCACACGCAGGACTGGGCCTATGACCGTGAGGATGCCGAGGGCAAAAAATTCAGTGAAGAATTGAAGCGCATCGGCTGGCGCGGCGAAGAGGAGACCGGTGCGCGGAAGATGCACGCTTTTTTTGAACTGCACATCGAACAGGGCCCGATCCTGGAGACTGAGGGCAAAGATATCGGTGTGGTGACCCATGGGCAGGGCCTGAGCTGGACCCAGGTGACGGTCACTGGCAAGGATGCGCACACCGGTTCGACCCCGATGCCGATGCGCCGCAATGCTGGCCTGGCGATGGCACGCATTCTGGAAACGGTGGATGAAATCGCCTGGGGGCACGCACCGCATGCGGTCGGGGCGGCGGGGCATATCGACGTTTACCCGAACTCCCGCAACGTGATCCCGGGCAAGGTGGTTTTCACCGTCGATTTCCGCAGCCCGGAGCTCGAGGTGATTACCGATATGGAAAACCAGCTGCATGAAAAGGCGACCCGGATTGCCGAGGCGATGGGGGTCGAGATCGAGTTTGAGAAAGTCGGCGGCTTTGATCCCGTGGCCTTTGACGCGGGTTGTGTCTCAGCCGTGCGCGACGCGGCAGAGCGGTTGGGATATTCGCATCAGGATCTGATATCCGGAGCAGGCCATGACGCCTGTTGGATCAACCGGGTGGCGCCGACCGCGATGGTGATGTGTCCTTGCGTGGATGGGCTGAGCCACAACGAGGCGGAGGAGATCAGCAAGGAATGGGCCGAAGCCGGTGCCAATGTGCTGTTCCATGCGGCGGTCCAAACGGCGGAGATCGTGGAATAAGGGGCGCTGCCCCCGCAGCCCGGAGGGCCGCTTCCCCGGAGTATATCCGGAAAGATGAAAACAGCTGCGCCAGACAGCGGAAGAGATAATGGGAGGCGTGAAAATACGCCCCGAACAGGGAGTTGCAAGTATGACTAAAGTCATCAGAAACGGCACCATCGTGACCGCTGATCTGACCTATAAGGCGGATGTTCTGGTTGAGAACGGGGTGATCACGCAGATTGGCCCCAATCTGAAAGGCGATGAGGAACTGGACGCCACCGGCTGCTATGTGATGCCGGGCGGGATTGATCCGCATACCCATCTGGAGATGCCTTTCATGGGCACTTACAGTTCGGACGATTTCGAGAGCGGCACCCGCGCCGGGCTGGCTGGCGGCACCACCATGGTGGTGGATTTTGCGCTGCCCAATCCGGGTGAGAGCCTGCTGGATGCGCTCAAACGCTGGGACAATAAATCGACCCGTGCCAATTGCGATTACTCCTTTCACATGGCGGTCACCTGGTGGGGCGAGCAGGTTTTTGATGACATCAAGGCTGTGATCCAGGAGCGCGGCATCAACACCTTCAAGCATTTCATGGCCTACAAGGGCGCGCTGATGGTGAATGATGACGAGCTTTATGCCTCGTTCAAGCGCCTCTCCGAACTGGGCGGCATAGCGCTGGTCCATGCCGAAAACGGTGACGTGGTGGCGGAGCTGCAGGCCAAGCTGCTGGCAGAAGGCAATAATGGCCCCGAGGCGCATGCCTATTCCCGGCCGCCGCAGGTAGAAGGCGAGGCCACCAACCGCGCCATTATGATCGCTGATATGGCGGGTGTGCCGCTCTACGTCGTGCATACCTCCTGCGAGGACAGCCACGAGGCCATCCGCCGCGCCCGGATGCAGGGCAAGCGGGTCTGGGGCGAGCCGCTGATCCAGCATCTCACCCTGGATGAAAGCGAGTATTTCAACAAGGATTGGGACCATGCCGCGCGCCGTGTAATGTCGCCGCCATTCCGTAATAAGAAGCATCAGGACAGCCTGTGGGCTGGTCTGCAGTCTGGATCCTTGTCAGTGGTGGCGACGGACCATTGTGCCTTTACCACTGAACAGAAACGCAATGGCGTGGGGGATTTCACCAAGATTCCCAATGGGACCGGCGGTCTGGAGGACCGGATGCCGATGCTGTGGACCCATGGCGTCGAAACCGGCCGCCTGACGCCGAACGAATTTGTGGCCGTAACCTCAACCAACATCGCCAAGATCCTGAATTGTTATCCGAAAAAGGGTGCAGTTCTGGTTGGTGCGGATGCCGATTTGGTGGTTTGGGATCCGGAAAAGCGCAAGACGATTTCCGCCTCCAGCCAGCAATCCTCGATCGACTACAATGTGTTTGAGGGGCACGAGGTAAAGGGCCTGCCGCGCTTTACCCTGACCCGGGGCCATGTGGCGGTGCATGACGGCGAAATCCGCTGCCGGGAGGGTCACGGCAAGTTCGTCTCCCGAGAGGCCAACACCACGGTGAACAAGGCGCTGTCGACCTGGAAAGAGCTGACCGCGCCGCGTCCGGTGGAGCGCACCGGCATCCCGGCGACAGGCGTGTAAATCAGGAGCGGGCTGCCGGTATCGGCGGCCCGTTTTCCTGTGTGAAATCAAGGCAAAGACATGAATATGGAAACGACCACCCAGGCAATCCGACCCGAGGCCGCCGCTTCCGACCCAGCCTCAGCTGAAACAGTGATCAAGGCCCGGAACCTGGATCTGACGTTTCAGACCAACGATGGCCCGGTGCATGCGCTGAAGGATGTGAGCCTTGAGGTCCACAAGGGCGAGTTTGTCTCCTTCATCGGCCCATCGGGCTGCGGAAAGACCACGTTTTTGCGCTGTATCGCAGCGCTGGAGACACCCACCGGCGGCAGCCTGAGCGTCAATGGAATGACGCCGGACGAGGCGCGCCGCAACCGGGCCTATGGCTATGTGTTCCAGGCGGCGGGGCTGTACCCGTGGCGGACCATCTCCAAGAACATCAAGCTGCCCCTGGAGATCATGGGGTATTCCAAGGCCGAGCAGGAGAAGCGCGTCAGCCAGGTCCTGGAACTTGTTGAATTGTCAGGGTTTGGCGGCAAGTTTCCCTGGCAGCTGTCAGGCGGTATGCAGCAGCGGGCAAGCATTGCGCGGGCGCTTGCGTTTGACGCTGACATCCTGCTGATGGATGAACCCTTCGGGGCGCTGGATGAGATCGTGCGCGACCATCTGAACGAGCAGCTTCTGAAGCTGTGGGCGCGAACCAACAAGACTATCGGCTTTGTCACCCACTCGATCCCGGAGGCGGTGTATCTGTCGACCAAGATCGTGGTGATGTCGCCGCGGCCCGGCCGCATTCATGACGTGATCGACAGCACTTTGCCCAAGGAACGGCCGCTCGATATCCGCGACAGCCCGGAGTTCATCGAGATCGCCCACCGGGTGCGCGAGGGCCTGCGGGCGGGGCATGGCGATGACTGAGTTAGCTAGCGAGATCCGCCGGAATTGGGGGGTGACAAGCGTACACCCCCTGTACACCCCCTGTGCACCGGGCGGCAGCCGTTTAGGGAGGGCGCAGTCATGAAAAGCCTTGTTGCTGTCCTGACCGTTCTCGCTGCGATCATTGCCTTTTGGTACGCGGCCTGTGTGCCGATGAACATCAAGGGCGTGCTGGATGCGGCTGAGCGGGCAGGGGTCGAAGTGACCCCCGCTACCGCCAAGGAACGCCGGGACAGGAGCGAGTTTGGGCTGGTGGCGAAGAACAGCTTTGCCATCAATGACACTTGGGTGCAGGAGCGCCCGCGGCTGCCTGCGCCGCATCAGGTGGCAGTGGAGCTGTGGGAGACCACGGTGGAAAAGAAGGTCACCTCCAAGCGCAGCCTGATCTATCACGCGCAGGTGACGCTGTCGGCAACGCTGCTGGGCTTTGCCATCGGTACTGGCCTTGGCATTCTGCTGGCGGTGGGGATCGTGCATTCCCGCGTGATGGATATGTCGGTGATGCCCTGGGCGATTGTCAGCCAGACCATTCCGATCATCGCCTTGGCGCCGATGATCATCGTGGTGCTGTACTCTATTGGAGTGCAGGGGATCATTCCCAAGGCGGTGATTTCGGCCTACCTCAGCTTCTTCCCGGTTGTCGTGGGGATGGTGAAGGGCCTCAGAGCACCGGATGCGATGCAGCTGGATCTGCTGAAGACCTATAATGCCAATACTAATCAGGGGTTCTGGAAACTGCGGTTGCCGTCGTCGATGCCCTATCTGTTTGCCTCTCTGAAGATCGGCATTGCGGCATCGCTAGTGGGGGCCATCGTGGGTGAGTTGCCGACCGGAGCGGTTGCCGGCCTTGGCGCGCGCTTGCTGGCCGGAAGTTACTATGGGCAGACCGTGCAGATCTGGTCGGCGCTTTTTGCGGCGGCGATCCTGGCTGCCGCCTTGGTCGCGCTGTTGGGGCTGATGGAGAAACTGGTGCTGAAGCGGATGGGGGTGCAGGCATGATTGGCCTATGGAATAAGGGCTCTGCCCTTGCCGCTGCACCGCTCATCCGGAGTATTTGGCCCAGAAAGAAGCAGGAGGGCGCGGCATGGTGATGGTTCTGCTTGCGGTGCTGGTCTGGTGTTCGGGCTGGTGGTTAAACAGACGCCTGGCCAATGGTCCGGCTGCGCATACCCGCGCGGTGCAGCTGCTGGTTCCGGCCAACTTCGGCGTCACCGTGCTGGTGGTCTGGGAACTGCTGGTGCGCGGACTGGAGGTGTCGCTGGTGATCTTGCCTGCGCCCTCGGTTATCGCGGTGCGCTTCGCCTCCAGCATGCCGATCCTTTGGGAGGACTTTACCCAGACCATCCTGAAGGGGGCGCTCGGCGGCTATGTGATCGGTTGCGGCGCGGCGGTCCTGACCGCGATCCTGGTCGACCGCAGCGACTTCCTGCGCCGCGGGCTGCTGCCGGTGGGGAATTTCGTCGCCGCGCTGCCGATTGTGGGCACCGCGCCGATCCTGGTGATGTGGTTCGGTTTCGACTGGCATTCCAAGGCTGCAGTTGTTGTCGTCATGGTGTTCTTTCCAATGCTGGTGAACACGGTGGCGGGCCTGCGGGAAACCTCGGCCATGCAGCGCGATCTGATGCAAACCTATGCGGCAAGTTACTGGCAGGCATTTTTCAAGCTGCGTTTGCCGGCGGCGCTGCCCTTTGTCTTCAACGGGTTGAAGATCTCCACCACTCTGGCGCTGATCGGCGCGATTGTGGCGGAGTTTTTTGGCTCGCCCACTGTTGGGATGGGCTTTCGTATCTCTACCAGCGTGGGCCAGCTGGCGCTGGACATGGTCTGGGCAGAGATTGTGGTGGCAGCACTGGCAGGCTCGGCTTTTTATGGGCTGATGGCAGTAATTGAGAAAACACTGACCTTCTGGCACCCGTCGCAACGTGGGTGAGGGATCAGCCGCCCCGCCGCGTGCGGGGCGGTGTTGCGGAAATCTTGTGCTGGTGACCGGCAAAGGACCGACCCAAAAAGAAAAAACTTTGAACGAATGGTCAAACCCGGGCAAGCTTAACATCATAATCAACAGGGAGAACAAGATATGAAACATCTGATGACGGCGGCAGCGCTGGCACTGGGCACTGCAGGCGCAGCGCAGGCGGCGGATGACGTGACGCTGCAGCTGAAATGGGTAACCCAGGCGCAGTTTGCCGGTTATTACGTTGCCGCTGACAAGGGGTTCTATGAGGAAGAGGAGCTGAATGTCACCATCCTGCCCGGCGGCCCTGATATTGCACCGACCCAGGTGATAGCCGGCGGCGGCGCCGATGTGACCGTGGAGTGGATGCCCGCGGCGCTGGCAGCACGTGAAAAAGGTCTGCCGCTGGTTAATATCGCGCAGCCGTTCAAATCTTCGGGCATGATGCTGACTTGCTGGAAGGACACAGGAATATCCGCACCTGCGGATCTTGCCAACCGAACCTTGGGCGTTTGGTTCTTTGGCAATGAGTTTCCTTTCATGAGCTGGATGAGTCAGCTGGGGATTTCCACCGAAGGCAAAGGCGAGGAGGGCGTTGAGGTATTGAAGCAGGGCTTCAACGTCGATCCGCTGCTGCAGCGCCAGGCGGATTGCATCTCGACAATGACCTACAATGAGTTCTGGCAGGTCCTCGATGCCGGCGTCACCGAGGATGAGCTGATCACTTTCAAGTACGAGGATCAGGGCGTGGCGACGCTGGAAGACGGTTTGTATGTGCTGGAAGAGAACCTTGGCGATCCGGAGTTCGCTGACAAGATGGAGCGGTTTGTGCGGGCCTCGATGAAGGGCTGGAAATACGCCGAAGAAAACCCGGACGAGGCAGCGGAAATTGTACTCGACAATGATGCGTCCGGTGCCCAGACCGAGACCCACCAGAAACGCATGATGGGCGAGATTGCCAAACTCACCGCGGGCAGCAATGGAGCGCTGAATCCGGCGGACTATGAGCGGACGGTGTCAACGCTAATGAGCGGTGGCTCGGACCCGGTCATCACCAAGGTCCCGGAAGGCGCTTGGACCCACGCTATCACCGATGCGGCGTTGAAATAGGCAGGCCATAGACCTTGGGGATCCGCCGGGATTGGGATGCCGGCGGATCTTCCGTTTGATTACCGCGCAATATTGATAAATTCCCAACAATTCTTCAGCAATTTTAAAATACAGCCCTGGGGCGTCTGTTTTTGTGATAGGGTTGCCTTATGGGAGAGAAGCGTGCTCATATCCCTGATCGGCAAAAGCAATCCGGATACCTGCCGAAATATTTGTGCTTTTGCCCTCAGCCAGACGGCATTACGTGCCATGCACGATATGCCGCGCACGGACGGCCTGCGCTGCTGGATGTCGCCGGCAGAAGCTGCGAACTGCCGCTGATGGATCTCTGCCAGGCGGCGCATCAGCGCAAGCTGGAGACCGGACGGGCCCAGATTCTGTTGCTTTACGATGTGGAGCCTCTGGGGCTGGAACTGGCGGCGCCTTGGCAGGTTGACGTAATTCCGGTTTCGGTCTGCTGCCTGCAACAGATTACCCATACTGATTTGCTGCACGCCTTGGCCTGCGGTTTTGATGTCATTCACGTGCAGGTCTGCGCCAGCTCTGCCGACAGGCTGCATCAGCAGCAGGAGGTTGAATTGGTGCAGGTTCTGGGCGGGCTGGGCCGGATCTTGCTGTTCGACTGTGCCGGGACTCTTGCACGGCGGCTGGCGGCGGGTATTTTCCCGTTTCCTTCGGTTGCGCCGGACATAGTGGCGGTGGGCAGCCGCAGGGACACCGCACGGGCCAGTGCCGCGGCGCTGCTGCCGGCCAGTGAGGACCATGTAGTCTTGCCGGAACAGGCTCCATACGGCGCCGTCAGCCTTGATGAAGGCCTGTGCAACCAATGCAGCAGCTGCGTGTGGGTCTGCCCGTCGGATGCCTTGAGCCTGACCGAAGACGGCGGCGCATTGAGCTTTGTTGAAGCCATGTGTTTTCAATGCGGCCTGTGCGTTTCGATCTGTCCGCAGCGGGCGCTTAGCATGGAGGCAGGGATGGATCTGTCTGCGTCTGCCGTGTTGCCTCATCTGCTGGCGGGGCAAGGCGAAAAAGATGCAGAAACCCCTGATCTGGCGGAGTAGGTCAGGGGGCCGGGCTCCGCAAGTGCGGTGGTGCCGGGCATAGGGGCATGCCCGGAGCGAGGGGCCAGGCCTGAGACTGCCCTTTTCAGCTTTGCTCCAGGAAGCCGCCGTACTGGCCGCGTTTGAAGATCAGGCCTTTGCCGGGGCGGGTGGTGACGCTGGCCACTTCACCTATGATGATGGTGTGGTCACCCGCCAGATGGGCGGCAAAGCGGCGGCAGTCAAACCGGGCAATCACCCCGTCCAGGGCCGGCGCTCCCTGGCCATTGGGCTGCCATGCTGCGGCGCTGAAGTCCTCGCCGCGGGCCGCGAAATGCTTGGCCAGGCCCAGTTGGTCCTCGGCCATCACGTGAATGGCGAAATTCTCGGCCATTACAAAGGCATCATGGCGAAGGGACGCTTTGGCCGGACACCACAGCAACAGCGGCGGATCCAGTGAAACGGAGGTAAAGCTGTTGACGGTTATCGCCAGGGGGCCGCGCGCTGTCATGGTGGTAACTACCGTCACCCCGGTGCCAAAGCAGCCGAGCGCATCGCGGTAGTCCCTGGCGGTCTCCGGCCCGGGGATGAAGCTGGTGTCGGCCATGTCGCGCGCCTTTTATCCGTTCCGGGCAGTGACGTGCCACGCATGGCGGCGATTGTCTACCACGTTCATGTCTTCATGAGGCGCCCGTGCTTGCGGGATTCTTCCAGCACCGCGCCAAAGGTGGCAAGCCCGCGTGCCTCCAGCATCGGCAGCATCTTGCAGAATACCTCTGCGGTGGCGCGGGCGTCCCCCATCGCAGTGTGGCGCAGGGCAGGCGGGATGGTGACGTCCAACCGTTCGCAAAGCGCGTCCAGCGTATGGTTCTGCGAGGCGCCGAACAGAACTGCGCTCAGCAGCACGGTGTCCAGCACCGGCTGGTCCCAACTGATACCTGCCCGCTTGGCGTGGCGGTGCAGAAAGGCCATGTCAAAAGGCGCGTTGTGGGCCACGATCACGGCGTCCGAGGCAAATTGGTGAAAGGCGCGGGCGGTGTCGGAAATCACCGGCGCGCCCTGCACCAGGGCATCGCTGATGCCATGCACTTTGGTCGAAGCAGCAGGGATTGGCCGACCCGGGTCCACCAGGGTTTCAAACGCCTCGCTGTCGATAATGCGGCCCCGAACAATCCGCAGCGCACCGATCTGCACAATCTCGTCCTTATGCGGCAGCAGCCCGGTGGTTTCGGTGTCAAATACCACATAGCTGAGGTTGCTGAGCTTGCGGCTGTCCAGCTCGGTGTGGTCCGTTTCCAGCAGCGCGAAGTCATAGACCAAGGGCCGGGAGTCTCCCGGGGCGAGCCCCGCATGGCTGCCCTCGAACAGTATGATGTAGCCCGGCGCGCCGCCCAAGGGTTTCAGCCGCAGGTCAAACACCTGGGTGCCGCTGGAGCTTTTGACTTCGGCCTGCACTTCCATCCCGCTGCGTATCAGCCGGCCATAGGCGGCCTCCAGACCGGTCAGGTCCAGGTAATCGGACAGCGGCGCATTCAGACGCGGCGGGGCCTCCTGTGCCAGAACCGCAGCGGCCTGGCCGTCATAAAGCACGATCTGATGGGAGGGGTTGGCCATCACGGTGGCAATAGGGATGTCCGTCAATAAGGCCGCGAGACGGGTTTTTTCGGCCTCCAGATGCTCGGTTTCGCGGGCTATCGCCTCAGCTGCGGACAGCGCTGAGTGTCCCAATTGCCCGGCCAGCCCCTCGGCTGCGGCTGCCAGATCGCCCAGATATTGCGCGCCATGGGTGTCGAGCGCCCGCGACACGCCGGCATGGGCGCGGGCGCGCATGCCCGCCGCCAGCCTCTCGATCGGTTTGGCGACGTTTTCGTCAAACAGCAGCCAAACCGCGGCGCAGAGACCAAGGATGGCAAAACCGCTGAGCAGGCCGGAAAAGACAAATGCATCCGTCAATCCGGGCTGTTCAGCGCGGCTGTAGCCGAGCCACAGCGCGCCGGTGGTGACCGCGATGCCGCCAAGCGCCAAGGCGCAGAAAAACAGGAAGATCCGCAAACGCAGGCTTAGGCGCGCATGCATGGCTACCCTCCGCAGGCGGCTGTCAGAATCGCATCGTCCCGGCTGCCCGCCGTCCAGTCAAGCCCCTTGGGCAAGCCACTGCCGGAGAACACGATAGTGCCAGCTGCCAGCGCCCGCCGCCATTTGCCGCAATCCAGCACCACGGGCCGGCTGTTGACCGGTGCCCAGCGGCCAAAGAAATAGATCTCGGCCAGATAGACCTCAGGATGCGCCTGGTGGCTTTTCATTGTCGCGGTATCCAGCGCGGCGAAGCGGTCGATGTAAGGCACTGCATAGGTCCAGGGCCGATAGAAGCTTTGGTTTTCAACTGTGTCCGCTACGACCAGCCCGTCTGGCAATGCTGCTGCAGTCCGCGGGAACCAGCCGTATTCCGAAGCGATGGTAGCCGCGATCATCGCCAGTCCCGCCGCCACCGGCGCCAGCCAGCGCGGCAGGCGTCCGCGCATGGACTTTCCCAGCAGCATGACAACGCCCGCGGCGGCAATACCGGCAAAGATCACCGCAATCAGTTCCAGAAACATCTTAACTCCCCGCAGGCCCAAGGCCGCTTCTTTTTTATCCAAATACTTGCGCTGCGAGCTCCCGCGCTGCCCGCAAGCGCAGGTGTCAGCTTAGCATGCCTTTGCCGTGCCCAACCGCCGATTGCATTGTCTTTATCACAACAAAAGCGTCGCGCAGATGACTTCGTTCAAAATCCGACAGATCGGACGGTGCCAGGTAATTGTCCGGCGCCTGGCCGCTGCGGATCTGTTCGGCCTGATGCTCGAGCCGGGTCACGGCGATCAGATCGTAGGCGTCGAGCAGATCGCGCGCACCGGCGGGGCTGAGCACGCCCGCAGTTTCTGCCGCCTCCAGCCGGGCGCGGGTGTTCACATCGGTCAGCTTGCCCTGCAGCGCATAGACCCGGCCCAGGTCGACCACCGGCACCACGCCGTTGTGCTTCATGTCCAGCGTATTGCGGTGTTCGCCCGAGCGGATGGTGGCCAGCCCGCGCAACAGACCCAGCGGCGGCGTGTGCTTCAACGAATTGGCGATCATATGCGCGGTGAAGATCGAATTGGCGCTGGCGGCCTGCAGGGTTTCCTGATGAAGGCCGGCAAACAGCGCGGCCTCGCCGCCGATCGGGCGCAGGTCGAACATCACCGAGGCTAGCATCTGCGCCTGGGGATCAGGTTTGGCGATCCAGCCGCGAAAGTAGTCGCGCCAAACGCGCAAGGGCTGCCGCCAGCGGCGATTCGACGCCATCATATCGCCGGGGCAATAGACGTAGCCGCAGGTATTCAGCCCGTCGCAGACAAAACCGGCGAGCTGCGCAAAATAGGTCTCATCCTCCGGTGCCATGTCATCCGACAGGATGAGGCAATTGTCTTGATCTGAAACACCCGTCTGTTCACGCCGCCCTTGTGATCCGCAGGCGAGCCATAGGAAGGGCACCGGAGCAGGGCCGAGTTTTTCTTCCGCCAGTGCCAGCAGCCGGCGGGTCACGGTGTCGGCAATGTCGGTGATCAGCCGGGTCACCACCTCATGCCGGTTGCCGCTTGCCACCAGCTGCACCAGCAGGCGGGGAATTTCAGCGGTAACATTGGCCATGTCTTCGGCGGAGCGGGCGCTGGCGATGCGTGAAACCATTTCGCCGGTACTTATCGCTTGAAACCGGGTGAGATCGGTCTGGGTGACAATTCCCGCCAGCCGGCCAGCTTCGACCACCGGGATGTGGCCGATGCCATGCTCCATCATCAAATGCAGCACGTCCGAGCCGATCGCTGAGGGGGCCAGTGTCAGCGGGTCGGGGGTCATGACCGTGCTGACCGGGGTGGAGATAGGTTTTCCTGCCGCCAGGATTTTGCCCGTCAGGTCGCGGGTGGTAACAATGCCTTGCAGCCTTACCCCATCGGTCACGCAGACCGAGGAAACGCGCTGGTCCCGCATCAGCTGGGCGGCGCCTTGGCAAGTCAGGCCGCTGGAGCAGGTGACGGGATCACGGGCCATGATCGCCGCGATGCACGTGGTGGCGAGATTGCTGGTCTCGCGGCCGCCTGGGCGGCGGCGGCCGAAGAATTTGGCCATTTGCGGCTGGCTGGCCATCAGGGTGTGGAACTCTGACTTTGGCAGCAGCAGCAGCAGTGTTCGCGCTGTGGCCTGGGCCGATGTCACCGCCCGGCCGCCGCGGGTCAGCCCGCGTTCGCCAAAGGAATTGCGGGGGCCGAGGATGGAGACTGGAATGCCGTTTTCATCAGCCACTTCCACCTCGCCGCTGTGAACCAGGTACAGCCCCTCCAGCTCCTCGTTCAGCGCATAGACGGGGGCACCTGCGGTGGCGTCTATTTGGCGGAACTTCGGTGCCAGTTCCTGCAGCAGCGCGGGTTCCAGACTGTCGTAGGGGTGGACCGAGGTCAGGAAGCGGAGCAGAGCGGCGTCGGATAGAGGCATGGTCGTACCTGCGTGAAATCAGGAAAAAATGGTCCCGGCCAGTGTGAACCGGACGGGACCATGAGGGAAGAGGCGGGCCGGGCGGCCCGCCCAGAGGGGAGGTTAGTGGTCCTTTGCGGCCCCGGCGCCGCGCGGGATGCGGACACTTTCCACCAGCTCTTCGATCTCGACAGGGATTGCCTCGGTCGATTTGGAGACGATGAAGGCGACTGCGAAGTTCACCATTGCGCCGATCGCACCGAAGGAGGTGGATTTGACGGTGCCCAGCAGCGGATCCGCATCGGTGAAGGAGTTGGTGTCCGGGATGAACAGCCAGCCCTTGTGCAGGAAGATGTAGACCAGGGTCACGATCAGGCCCGCCAGCATGCCGGCCACGGCACCCTTGTTGTTCACCTTGGTGAAGATGCCCATCATCAGTGCCGGGAAAATCGAGGCTGCGGCCAGGCCGAACGCCAGCGCCACGGTCTGGGCGGCAAAGCCCGGCGGGTTGAGGCCAAGGTAAGTGGCAACCGCGATGGCCACGGCCATGGCGATACGGGCCGACAGCAACTCGCCCTTTTCCGAGATCTGCGGGTTGATCGAGCCCTTGATCAGATCGTGCGACACCGCCGAGGAGATCGCCAGCAGGAGGCCCGCCGCGGTCGACAGCGCCGCCGCCAGGCCGCCTGCTGCCACCAGACCGATCACCCAGCTGGGCAGGTTGGCGATTTCAGGATTGGCCAGAACCAGGATGTCGCGGTTGAAGTTAGTCAGCTCATTGCCAGCCCAGCCGTTGGCTTCGGCGGTGGCTTGCAGATCGGCGTTCTGGTCGTTGTAGTATTGAATTGCTCCGTCGCCGTTCTTGTCTTCCCAGGCGAGGAGACCGGTTTTCTTCCAAGTCGCCATCCAGTCGTACTGGGGATCATTCTCGATCTGCTGCACGGTCACGGCGCCGCCTTCAATGCCCCCATTGGGCCACATCATTTCGGTGATATTGAGCCGTGCCATGGCGCCAACTGCCGGAGCGGTCAAGTACAGCAGCGCAATGAACACCAGCGCCCAGCCTGCCGACCAGCGCGCATCAGCGACGCGCGGCACGGTGAAGAAGCGCATGATCACATGCGGCAGGCCCGCGGTGCCGATCATCAGCGACAAGGTGAACAGCACCATGTTGAAGGTGTCTGAATGATGCGCGGTGTACTCGTTGAAGCCCAGCTCCTTGACAATAGCGTCCAGCTTGGCCAGCAGCGGCTCACCCGAGGCGGCATGGTCGCCGAACAGGCCCAGGGCCGGAACCGGGTTGCCGGTCAGCTGCAGCGAGATGAAGATCGCCGGGATAGTATAGGCCATGATCAGCACGCAGTATTGCGCCACCTGGGTATAGGTCACGCCCTTCATGCCGCCGAACACGGCGTAAGCAAAGACCACGCAGGCGCCGATCAGCAGGCCGGTCGTGTTGGAAACCTCCAGGAACCGGCCGAAGGCAACGCCGACGCCGGTCATCTGGCCGATCACATAGGTGGTCGAGGCGACGATCAGACAGATCACCGCGACGATGCGCGCGGTCGGGGAGTAGAACCGGTCGCCGATGAACTCGGACACGGTGAACTTGCCGAACTTGCGCAGGTAGGGGGCCAGTAGCAGCGCCAGAAGCACATAGCCGCCGGTCCAGCCCATCAGAAAGGTCGAGTTGTCATAGCCGGTAAAGGCGATGAGGCCCGCCATCGAGATGAAGGAAGCTGCCGACATCCAGTCGGCTGCGGTGGCCATGCCGTTGGTAACCGGGTGAACACCCCGGCCGGCGGCATAGAATTCCGAGGTGGAGCCCGCGCGGGCCCAGATTGCGATGCCGATGTAGAGCGCAAAACTCGCGCCCACGAACATCAGGTTGATGGTGAACTGGTCCATCTTATTCTTCCTCCACGCCGTATTCGCGGTCCAGTTTGTTCATCCGGAACGCGTAGAAAAAGATCAGCCCCAGAAACACCAGGATCGAGCCCTGCTGGGCAAACCAGAAGCCTAGATCGCTGCCGCCGACCTTGATACCGGACAGCAGCGGGCGCAGCAGGATGCCAAAGCCGAACGAGACGACAGCCCAGATCACCAGGCTGACAAGTATGATCCGCACATTTGCCGCCCAATAGCCTTTGTCGGCTTCGGCAGTCTGTGCGGAGTTGGTTGTGTGGTTCGCCATAGCGGCTCCTCCTTCTCCCTATTGAGCTGCCGCGGGATGCGGGCAGACTCTCTCCGTTTGCCGGCCGCCGGGGTCTCGGCGTGCAGGCATGGCTCCTCCGGTCCGCAGCTGCATAGTGCAGACGGGGCCGTCGGGTATTCAGCTGTCTGGAAGACGGGGTCCTGCGGGTTCAGCGCAGGCCCCGTTTCTTGTTGGTTAGCCGGTGGCCCCGGTCACGATGGCCGCCATGTCGCGGGCGATGTCGCCGATACGGCCCATCGCGTTAGTTCGCTGCAGAACGCCCTTGCGGCCGTAATAGGCGATCAGCGGTGCGGTTTGCGCGTGATAGGACACCAGCCGGCTGGCAACGGTTTCCGCATTGTCATCGGCGCGGCGCTTCATCTCGGTGCCGCCGCATTTGTCGCATTTACCGGCCACGGCGGATTGTTTGAAGCTGTCGTGATAGCCCTCGCCGCAGCCGCCGCAGGTGTAGCGGCCCGAGATCCGCTCGACCATCGCCGCATCATCCACTTCGAGGCTGATCGCGGCGTTTATTTTCTGGCCAGTCTCGGCCAGCAGCCCGTCCAGCGCTTCGGCCTGCACGGTTGTACGGGGGAAGCCGTCCAGGATCACGCCTTTGGCGCAATCCGGCTTTGTCAGGCGATCGCGCAGGATGTTGATTACGATCTCATCGCTGACCAGCTGGCCCGCTTCCATCACCGCCTTGGCGGCGAAGCCCGCAGGCGTGCCCGCGGCAACCGCTTCGCGCAGCAGGTCGCCGGTCGACAGCTGCACATAGCCGAATTTTTCCTCCAGCATCCGCGCTTGGGTGCCTTTGCCGGCCCCGGGAGGGCCCAGCAGGATCAGAACTGCGGGGCGGGTCATAACTGCCATATTCATGTGCGTTTACCCCTTGTTCGCGCGGTTTGCGATCAGGTCGTCGACCACCGACGGATCGGCAAGCGTCGATGTATCGCCCAAGCTGCCGAAATCGTTCTCGGCAATCTTGCGCAGGATACGGCGCATGATCTTGCCGGAACGGGTTTTCGGCAGGCCCGGCGCCCATTGGATCACGTCCGGGCTGGCAATCGGGCCGATCTCGGTGCGCACCCAGGTCCGCAGCTCCTTCAACAGCTCGTCCGAGGGGTCGCGGTCGTTCATCAGGGTCACATAGCAGTAGATGCCCTGGCCCTTGATCTCATGCGGGTAGCCGACCACGGCGGCCTCGGCCACTGCGGCATGTGCCACCAGCGCGCTTTCGACCTCAGCTGTGCCCATGCGGTGGCCGGAGACGTTGATCACGTCATCGACGCGGCCGGTGATCCAGTAATCGCCGTCCTCGTCGCGGCGGCAGCCGTCGCCGGTGAAGTAATAGCCTTTGTAGTCGGAGAAATAGGTCTTCTCGAAGCGTTCATGGTCGCCCCAGACGGTGCGCATCTGGCCCGGCCAGCTGTCCTTGATGCACAAAACGCCCTCGACGCCGTTGCCTTCGATCTCGACGCCGGTGGTGGGGTCCAGAACCACCGGCTGGATACCAAAGAAAGGCTTCATTGCGGCGCCCGGTTTCATCGCATGGGCGCCCGGCAGCGGGGTCATCAGGTGGCCGCCGGTCTCGGTCTGCCACCAGGTGTCAACGATCGGGCATTTGCCCTTGCCGACAACCTCATTGTACCAGTTCCAGGCCTCGGGGTTGATCGGTTCACCCACCGTGCCCAGCACCTTGAGATCGCTGAGATCGCATTTTTCGACCCATTCGTTGCCCTGCCCCATCAGGGCGCGCAGCGCGGTGGGGGCAGTGTAGAACTGGTTCACCTTGTGCTTTTGGCAGACCTGCCAGAAGCGGCTGGCATCGGGGTAAGTCGGCACGCCCTCGAACATAAGGGTGGTGGCACCATTGGCCAGCGGCCCATAGACGATATAGCTGTGGCCGGTGACCCAGCCCACATCCGCGGTGCACCAGTAGACGTCGCCATCGTGGTAATCGAATGTGATTTCATGGGTCATCGCGGCATAGGCCAGATAGCCGCCGGAGGTATGCACAACGCCCTTGGGCTGGCCGGTGGAACCGGAAGTGTAGAGGATGAACAGCGGATCCTCGGCGTTCATCTCGGCGGGGGCGCAGGTGTCATCCGCTTCCAGCGCCATTTCGTTGTAGTCATGGTCGCGCCCGTCGACCCAGGTGGTCTGGCCGCCAGTGCGTTTGACCACCAGGCATTTCACGCTCTCCTTGGTGTGCAAGAGCGCCGCGTCGGCGTTCGACTTCAGCGCGGTCTTGCGGCCGCCGCGGGGGGCCTCATCGGCGGTAATGACCACTTTGGCGTCGCAGCCGTTGACCCGGGCCGCCAACGCGTCGGGGGAGAAGCCGGCAAACACGATGGAATGGATGGCGCCGATCCGGGCGCAGGCCAGCATGGCATAGGCCGCCTCGGGGATCATCGGCAGGTAGATCACCACGCGGTCGCCTTTGCGCACGCCCATCGACACGAGGATATTGGCCATCCGGCAGGTGCGGCGGTGCAGCTCGGTGTAGGTGATGTGCTGCGCGTCCTCGTTCGGATCATCCGGTTCCCAGATGATCGCGGTCTGATCGCCGCGGGTTTCCAGGTGGCGGTCGATGCAATTGGCGCTGACGTTCAGGGTGCCGTCGCCGTACCAGTTGATCGAGACATTGCCGAAGCTGTAGTTCACGTCCTTCACCTGGGTGAAGGGCTTGATCCAGTCGATGCGCTTGCCTTGTTCGCCCCAGAACCCTTCGGGGTCGGTCAGCGAGGCGTCATACATCTCCTGATACTTGGCGGCGGTCACATGCGCACGGGCAACGGTTTCGTCGGACGGCGGATAGACAGCGTCTGCGTGCAACGCGTTCATTCGGTTTCCTCCCAGAATTTTATTGGCAAGACAAACGACAACGCTGTGCCGTGGCTGTCAAACCGTTTCCTCCTGGGGCAAATAATAGTGCGGCTAGAAAATTTGTGAATAAAACGCCGATATCAAAGGCTTTATCTGTCAACGAATTTAAGATTCTTAGGTTTCTTTGTAAAGAAAGTGGCGTGCAAACGCATGCGGCGGCCTGTTTTTATAGGCTTTTCTGTAAATTTCACCAGCGATCAGGTGCTGCTTCAATCGCTGCTTTAGGCTCAGGAGCGGCGTACTGCCGCAGCTTCCGGCGGCTTAGCCCCTGCGGCATATTGTGCCGGCGCGGCGGGACTTTCGATTTGAGGATGGCGCGAGTCGCTGCGTTACCTTTCCCTTCGAGGGGCTTGGCAGCGCGTATCTGTGCCGCTAGCCTGACGGTCAAGCGCACCACTCCGGATCAGATGCCGGATCGAAAAGGGCGCAATTCGGGAGAGTTACATCATGAATAGATTTCTGACGGCCGCTGTGGCGGCAACTGCTGGCGTAGCAATGGCAGGCGAGGCCGCTGCGACCGAATGGAACGTGTCGCTGTGGGGCAAGCGCCGCGCGTTCACTGAACATGTGGAAAAACTGGCCGAGCTGGTCGCTGAAAAAACCGGCGGCGAATTCACCTTGAACATCAGCTATGGCGGCTTGTCCAAGAACAAGGAGAACCTCGACGGCATTTCCATCGGTGCCTTTGAGATGGCGCAGTTCTGTGCCGGCTACCACCGCGACAAGAACCCGTCGATCACCGTGCTGGAACTGCCGTTCCTGGGCGTGAACACGCTGGACGAAGAAGTGGCCGTGGCAAACGCGGTCTATGCGCATCCGGCGGTGCAGGCGGATCTGGCGCGCTGGAATGCCAAGCTTCTTATGACCTCTCCCATGCCGCAGTACAATATCGTGGGCACAGGTGAGCCGCGCGATGAGCTGGCGGAGTTCAAGGACATGCGGGTGCGTGCCACTGGCGGCATCGGCAAGGCGTTCTCGGCTGTTGGCGCGGTGCCGACCTCGGTGACCGCGACGGAAGCATACAATGCAATGGAATCCGGTGTCGTGGACACCGTCGCCTTTGCCCAGCACGCGCATCTGGCCTTTGGCACTATCAATCGCGCTGACTGGTGGACCGCAAACCTGAACCCGGGCACCGTGAACTGCCCGGTGGTGGTGAACACCGATGCCTATGAAGCCCTCAGCGGCGCCGAGCGCGAGGCCCTCGACAGCTCGGTTGAAGAGGCAATCGACCACTATCTGACCAATTACGGCGCGCTGCTGGAGAAGTGGGACAGCGTGCTCGTCGAGAAAGGTGTAGAGAAAGTTAATATCTCTGACGACCAGCTGGCCGAGTTCCGAAAAGTGGCCGCTGACCCGATCCGTGCTCAGTGGATCGAGGACATGACCGCCCAGGGACTGCCGGCGCAGGAGCTGTATGATCTGGTGCAGAAGACACTTAGCGATCACCGTTCAGGCAGCTGAGCCTGATGAAACACAAAGGGCCGGGCTGATCAGGCCCGGCCCCTTTTCTTGACGAGACTGAACGACGGGGGCGGGCATGGCAGGCAGCGCAGCAGTGCTGGAGGACGGAAGCCTGATCAGCAGGCTGGACCAAAGGTTATTGAAAGCAGAGCGCCTGCTGGCGCTTCTGAGCGGCATAGCGGTGTTTTCGCTGATGATCCTGGCGGTGGTCTCAGTCGGCGGGCGCAATGCGGTCAATGCGCCCTTGCCCGGTTACGTCGACTGGATCGAACAAATTATGCCGCTGATCGCCTTCATGGGCATCGCTTATGTGCAGCGCAATGGCGGCCATATCCGCATGGACATCGTTATCGGTGCCCTCAGGGGCCGGGCCATGTGGCTGTTTGAGATGATCTCGGTCATTCTGATCTTCCTGCTGATTGCAGCGCTGGTCTGGGGCAGCTGGTCGCATTTCCTGCGCTCCTTTGATTTTGCCGCACCCTGGTGGAGCCGCGACAGCTCCATTGACATCGGCATTCCGATCTGGCCCGCCAAACTGCTGGCTCCGGTGGCCTTTGCGGTGCTGGGCCTTCGGCTGATGCTGCAAATCTGGGGCTATGGCCGGGCGCTGGTTCTGGGGCTGGATACGCCGGTGGCGGTGCCGCTGGTGCAAAGCGCCGCGGAACAGGCCGCGGCAGAGGCGGATCAACTAGCAGGCCATGACACGAACGGCAGCGGGCAGGGATAAGATACATGGAACCCATTGAAATCGGCCTGTGGGTCACCGGCGGCCTGCTGGCGATGGTGGTCTTGGGAATGCGGGTGGCCTTTGCCGCCGGTCTTGCGGGCCTCATCGGCCTTGTCTGGATCTTCTGGGCCAAGTTCGGCTACAGCCCGGATAAGTTCGGCAAGGCGCTGACCGTGTCGGTCAAGATCGCGGGGCAGGTGCCGCATTCCAAAGTCTCCAGCCAGGCGCTGTCGCTGATCCCAACATTCATCCTGATCGGTTATCTGGCCTATTACGCGGGCCTGACACGCGCTTTGTTCGAAGCCGCCAAACGCTGGATTGCCTGGCTGCCGGGCGGGCTGGCGGTTTCCACCGTTTTTGCCACCGCGGGCTTTGCCGCGGTGTCGGGCGCGTCTGTCGCCACCTCTGCCGTCTTTGCCCGCATTGCCATTCCGGAGATGCTGAAGATCGGCTACAACAAGCAGTTCGCCGCCGGTGTGGTGGCAGCTGGTGGCACGCTGGCCTCGCTGATCCCGCCCTCGGCGATCCTGGTTATTTATGCGATCATCGTAGAACAGGACGTCGGCAAGCTGCTGCTGGCGGGTTTCATCCCCGGAGCATTTTCGGCAGTGATTTACGGCCTGCTGATTGTCGGTATCGCGGTGGTTTTCAAATCGGTCGGCCCGCCGGTCAAAGGTTTCACCTGGGGGCAGCGCTTTGCGGCGTTGCCAGGCGCGCTGCCGATCATCTTTGTTGTCGTGATCATCATCTGCTTTGTCTACAACCCCTTTGGCGGCGATGCTTGGGGGACGCCAACCGAAGGCGGCGCTTTGGGGGCCTTTGTGGTCTTCTGCATGGCGGTTCTCAAAGGCATGAAATGGGCGGAGCTGAAGTCCGCCCTGCTGGAAACAGCGAAACTGACGGTGATGATCTTCACCATCATCTGGGGGGTTCTGATCTACGTGCGCTTTCTGGGGTTCGCGGACTTGCCTGGGGCGTTTTCGGACTGGATCACCTCGCTGGAAATGTCGCCGATGGTGATCCTGATCTGCATCCTTCTGGCCTATGCGGTGCTGGGCATGTTCATGGATGCCATCGGAATGCTGCTGCTCACCTTGCCGGTGGTCTATCCAGCGGTGATGGCGCTGAACGGCGGCGAAAGCGTTGCCGCTGCCGACAGCGCCTTTGGCATGAGCGGCACGATGTGCGCGATCTGGTTTGGCATTCTGGTTGTGAAGATGGCCGAGTTCTGCCTCATCACTCCGCCGATCGGGCTGAACTGTTTCGTGGTTGCCGGCGTTCGGGATGACCTGAGCGTGCAGGATGTGTTCAAGGGCGTGACGCCGTTTTTCATTGCCGACGCCGTAACAATTGCACTGCTGGTCGCCTTTCCGGGGATTGTTCTCTACTTGCCGTCATTGGCTGGCTAGCGGGGAGCAGGCCCACGACACACAAAACCGGACCGGCTTGGCAAGCGGTGGCGCAGAGCCTACGGGGAGCGGCACGAGTGATTTCGCCCCTTGCACCACACAGCCCGGCTGCTGGCGGTCCCGAAGCTGGATTTACATGGCTGAGTGCAATTTGTCGTTTGGTAATAATTTTGTACCCTACTATATGGCGCGTAGCACATATGCAGCCTTCGGCCTGATCGGATCGCCAAGCTGAGCTTCATTCAATGTACGATGCTAAACACCTGTTTGATCGGCAAATGAATTTGCCGATCAAACAGGGAGTCTCAACGTGCTGGTGTGAAAACCGATGAAGAAGTCCTCTTCTGAGACAGACTTGCAGACGCGTTCTTGCTTAGATTCAATTCGGAGCGGTAGTTTCTTTGGAGTTCGTGACGTTGACTTGCGGCCAGAGAACTGGACCGAATGAAGCTGGATTTTTCCGCTAAGGTTTCCCGGCTGGGAAAGGAGCGGAATCACATCAAGGCATCGAAGTTCACCGAAGCGCAGAAGGCGTTCATCTTGAAACGAGGTGAGCAAGGGACACCGGTCGCGGAGATCTGCCGCAAGGCCGGGATCAGTCAGGCAACGTATTTCAGCTGGAAGAAAAGATACGGAGGCCTCCAGCCGGACGAGATGCGCCGGCTGTAGGCGCTGGAGGATGAGAACACCCAGCTGAAGAAGACCGTGGCGGACCTGACGCTGGACCGGGAGATGCTTCAGGATGTCATTCGCCGAAAGCTCTGAAGCCTGGCCGTTTGCGTGAGGTTGTCACCGGGATGTGCGTCGACTGGGAGGGCCTGTGGGGCCATCTGCTTTGACACATCCACCTTCCACTACTAATCCCGGCGGACGGATCAGGCTGCCGTTGAGCGGCGGATCAAGGAGATTGCAAAGACGCGTGTGCGCTACGGCTGCCGCCGCGTCCACGTGTTGCTGAGGCGGGAGGGGTGGATAATCAACATGAAGAAGACCCGCAGGATTTAAAATGCGTTGGGGCTGCAGCTCTGGAACAAGCACCCGAAGCGGCGGGTAAAAGCGAAGCTGCGGGAAGACCGTCAGGAGGCAACTGGACCGAACGATGTCTGGGCGATTCCTTGCCCGAAAGGCGATTGCGCAAGCGCAATCTGCCGGAAGGGGCTTGGTTCACGACCAGCTCGCCCTGGGTAAGAAGCTGGGCGTCCTGACGGTGGTCGAAACCCATTCCAGGTACTGCCCGGCGGCCGATCCGCGCTTCACCTATCGGGGCGAAGACGTCGTTCAGACGCTCGAACGGGTCGGCGGGCGGATCGGCTAGCAGGCTTCCAGGCATTCTTAGCGGCAATGGCGGCGAGAACGCTCTGGGTATTGGTGTCTATCTTGGACATAGAACTCATTCCATCTCGGTCTTGGTGATGGGGAAGTCGGTCCGTTCTAGAAAAAACTTTGCGGAGATTTCATTGCCGATTTCCCTGGATCTGTCGAAGATCTTGGGCAGGAGTTTCCCGGGCACGATGCTCAGCCCTGAACGGGCGGTGTTCTATGGGCTCGGTTGTGCTACACCGTAGCACACCAGAATCGAAAATCGCCGAAAACCCGGCAAAATCACCGGAAACCCGAGGGAATCCTGCTACAGGTACTTGATGAGCCTACGGAGCTAACGCTTTGAAAGATAACGCACAAAAAGCAGCGCGTTTGAGCGTGGCACCCATGATGGATTGGACGACATCCGATTGCAGGTTTCTGCATCGGCTGCTGAGCCGGGAGACGCTGCTTTACACAGAAATGGTAACCGCGCCTGCGCTGGTTCGGGGCGGGGCGCTGCATCTGCTTGAGTTTCACCCCGACGAGCATCCGGTAGCCTTGCAGCTGGGCGGTTCGGACCCGGTGGAGCTGGCAGAGGCCGCCAGGCTGGGGGCGGTAGCGGGCTATGACGAGATCAACCTCAACTGCGGATGTCCGAGTGACCGGGTGCAATCGGGCGCCTTTGGCGCGGTGCTGATGCAGACGCCGGACCTGGTGGCGGATTGCGTCGCCGCCATGCGTGAAGCCGTGAATGCCGAGGTTACCGTCAAATGCCGGATCGGTGTTGACGATCAGGAGCCGGAAGAGGTGCTGCCGGACTTCCTGGACAAGATCCGGTCTGCGGGCTGCCAGCGGGTGACAATCCACGCACGCAAGGCCTGGTTGCAGGGGCTGAGCCCAAAGGAAAACCGCGATATCCCGCCCTTGGATTATGATCTGGTGCATAAGATGAAGGCCGCATTCCCGGATCTGCATATCTCGATCAACGGCGGTATTGCCACGCTGTCTGAGGCCAAGACGCACCTGGACCGGGGCCTCGATGGCGTGATGGTGGGGCGTGCGGCCTATCACCAGCCTGCCGATGTTCTTTGCGCCGCGGATCCGGAGATCTACGGGACCGGCAGCGCCAGTGAGCCTTGCCAGGCCGTGCGGCAGATGCTGCCGTATATCGAAGCGCGGCTGGGCGAAGGGGCCAGGCTGAACCAGATCACCCGGCATATGCTCGGATTGTTTGCCGGCAAGCCGGGCGCGCGGCAGTGGCGGCGGACGCTCTCTGAGGGCGCCTGCCGAGCAGGAGCCGGGCCGGAATTGGTGGAGCAGGCCCTGGCGCAGGTGGCGGACCGCGCGGCCGCGTGACGCGGCGCTTTGCAGGCTATCGGCTTGTGCAATCGGTTTCCGGCCGCTAACCCTTTGCCAGTGAAGCTAAATCGGAGGTTCCCCGCATGACTGATCCTGCCATGACCGCCGCCCTGTGGCCGGAGCCTGCATTGCTGATGCAGATGGCGGGGCTGCTGCTGGTGATCGGCGCATTCGCCGGGATGCTTGCGGGACTTCTGGGTGTTGGCGGCGGCATCGTCCTGGTGCCGGCGTTTTTCTATGCCTTTCAGACCCTTGGCTATGGCGGCGATCAGCTCATGCAGATGTGTCTGGCGACCTCTTTGGCGACAATTATTGTGACCTCTGTGCGTTCAGTCCTGAGCCACAACAAGAAGGGCGCGGTGGATTGGCAGATTCTGCGCGGCTGGGGCATTGGCATCGCGCTGGGGGCCATTGCCGGGGTGCTGGCAGCAACCTCTTTGCGTTCATCCGTGCTGCAAGGCGTGTTTGGCGGACTGGCGCTGGTGATTGGCTGCTATCTGGGGCTGGGCCGCGCGGACTGGCGGCTGGCTGAAGCGATGCCCAAAGGTGTAAAGCGGCTGGCGCTGTCGCCTGCGGTCGGGTTCCTGTCGGTGCTGATGGGCATTGGCGGCGGCAGTTTTGGCGTGCCGCTAATGACCCTGCACGGGGTGGCGGTGCACCGGGCGGTGGCGACGGCTGCGGGCTTTGGGGTGATCATTGCGGTGCCGTCAGTCGCTGGTTTCCTGCTGCTGGATTTGGACCCGGCCACGCGGCCTCCGTTCACCGTCGGGGCGGTTAATCTGGTGGCGTTTTTCATCGTGATCGCAATGACGCTGATAACCGCGCCCTGGGGTGTGAGACTGGCCCATGCGATGGACCCGAAACCGCTGAAGCGGGTGTTCGGGGTGTTTCTGGTGCTGGTGGCAGTCAACATGCTGCGCAAGGCTTTCGGATATTAAGAGGGATATCATGCCGGAGCAATTCGAGCAGTTTCAGGAAAAAGGCTGGGTGCGGTTCGCCCGTGACCCGCAGATCGCCGCCTGGGCAGCGGATGCGCTGCAGCACGGTGTCAGGGCGCTGGACGATCCGGCCTGCGCCGAGTGGTTCCAGTGCGAGCGCACCTGGTTCATCGGCGTCGATGCCCTGCCCAATGACGCCGGGGGCCGCCTGCCGGATGGTCCGCCATTGTCGGGCTTGCCGGTGGCGTTCATCACGCAGAACCTTGGCCCGATCCCTGATCTGCACCGCGCACAAGTGTCCTCGGTCTTTCCCGGCTACCCGCGGCCGCGTCCGGGCGAGGGGGAGGCAGCCTTCCGCTACCGCGTCAAACGCGATGCGGCGCATGTGGACGGGGTGAAGATGTTTGGCGAGCACCGCCGCCGCAAGGTGGAGGAGCCGCATGCCTGGGTGCTGGGGATCCCGCTGAATGACAGCAGCCCGGATGCGGCGCCGCTGGTGATCTGGGAGGGCAGCCACCACATCATGCGCCGCGCCTTTGCCGCCGCGTTCAAGGGCGTGCCGCAGGCGGAGTGGGCAGATGCGGATGTGACCGACACCTATACGGCCGCCCGTGCCGAAGTGTTCGAGACCTGCCCGCGGATCACGGTGCACGCCAAGCCCGGCGAGTCCTATCTGATGCACCGTTTGTGCCTGCATGGGGTTGCGCCCTGGGGCAAGGGAGCCTCAGCGCCGGAAGAGGGCCGCATGATCGCCTATTTCCGCCCGGAGCTGGCGGATTGGACCTCAGGCTGGCTGGCAGATCGCTAACCCCTTTCGTTGACATTCTTCTGGCCGGCTCCAGGTTCGTCCCCTCGGCCGATCATTGTTGCCCTCCCGTAAGCGGCAAGCTGCCGGGTTACGCAGCAGATGCAGACCACCCGCTTGGACCCTAGCAGCCTGAGGCTGTAGGCTTGGACCAGCATTGTGAGCAAAGGGTGATTGAGATGATTGATATCGACACACAGATGGACGGCTCGCTGATTGAAATTCGCATGTCGGGCAGAATTCGCGGCGAGGACTACGAGGCAACGGTCGTGCCCGCCGTCGAGGCGGCCTTGAAGGAGCATGACCGGATCAGGGTTCTGGCGGTGCTGGACGAGGGCTTCGAGGGCTTCGATCTGTCCGCTGCCTGGGCGGATACGAAACTGGGCCTTGGGCACTGGCGCGGGTTTGACCGCTGCGCGGTGGCCGCGGATCAAAGCTGGGTGAAAACAGCGATCCGCGTGGCAGCGCCGCTGCTGCCCTGTCCGGTGCAGGTCTTTGCTTCGGACGAGGCCGACGAGGCGCGCCGCTGGCTGCGGGAGTCTCTGGGCGCGGTGCATGTCACCGATCTTGGCGGGTCCTGTCTGCAGATCAAGCTGATGGGCAAGGTCGATCCGGAGGTCTATGAGCGTGCAGGCCGCGAACTGGATGAAAAACTGCGGGAGCGCGAGGGGTTCCGGCTGCTGCTTGATCTGACAGAGTTCGACGGCTGGCAAGGGCTGTCGGCAATGGCGGCGCATTTCAGGCTGGCGCGGACACATGTGGGGCTGCTGGACCGCGCTGCCGTGGTCGGCGACAAAGGCTGGCAGCATATGGCGCAGCGGATCGCTGGCCGGATCCTGGATGCGGAAACCCGGTTCTTTCCCAGTGATGAGGCGGGTAGCGCCAAGACCTGGCTGGCGGCGGGCTGAGCCGCGCGCGGCGTCAGCGGCGCTTCAGCCGTGCGCTGCGGCCGCCGCGGCGCTTGACCAGTGTGCTGGCACGGGCTGGCAGGTCGTCCATGATGCCAGCGCGTTCTTCATTTGTCATCTTCGACCAGTCGCGGATTTCGTCGATCGAGCGGTAGCAGCCGGTGCAGATGCGCGCCTCCGGGTGGACGACGCAGATCTTGATGCAGGGGGACTGGATCTCGTCCCGTTTCCATACGTCGTCAGTCATCATTCACCCGTTTTTCAAATGCCGCATCCGGTCCAATGCACCCTGGAGGATATAGGAGGCCGCGACGTGGTCGATAACCTCTGCGCGGCGTTTGCGTGTCGTATCTGCTTCAAGAAGCGCTTTTTCTGCCGCCACAGTGCTGAGACGTTCGTCCCAGAAACTGATCGGAAGCTCGGTGAGCTGCCCCAGATTTCGGGCAAAGGCGCGGGTGGACTGGCAGCGGGGGCCTTCGCTTCCATCCATGTTGCGGGGCAGGCCCAGAAGGATGCCGCTGATGTCGCGTGCCTGGATGATCTCCAGCAGGCGGGCGGCATCCAGCGTGAACTTCTTGCGCTTCACGGTTTCCAGCGGAGTCGCCACCGCGCCGATCCGGTCAGAGACGGCAACGCCGATGGTCTTGGTGCCAAGGTCCAGCCCGATCAGCGCGCACATCGGCGGCAGGGCGGCGGCAAATTCTTCGAAAATGTCGTGGATCATTCTGCAATCCCTGTTTGGGCGGCGATGGTTTCCAACAGCTCCAGTGCGTCCTGGTCGGCGGCAAAGGCGCCGCGGGCTTCGTCATAGACCGTGCGGGCACGCGCGCTGTCGCCGAGCACCGAGAGGGCGCCGATCAGCCGGGCCCACTCCTCGGCCGAGCCGCCTTCGGATGCGAGCCGGTCGGACAGGCGGGTGACCATTCCGCGGATCATCTGCTGCCGGTCTTCGGCGCTGAGCCCGCTGGAAGCCGCCATGTCTTCGGCGCTGGGGCCGGGCAGAGCAGGGGCGGTTCCGCCGGCAGGAGGGATTGGCTGGTATTCAACACCTGCGCGGAAGGCCATCTCCTCGATCTGGCCCTGAATGCCCTTGATCCACGGCGCATCCGCCGGGCCGTCACGCAGGGTTGCAGCCCATTCGCGGTAGGCGAGGTCCGGGCGGCCGATCTGACCCAGCATCAGGCCCCAGTAATAGCGGGCCGGACCGTGTGCGGGATCAATGGCGCGTGCCTGTTGCAGGTCGGTCTGGGCCTCGGGAGAGACATAGCCGGCGGCAGCCATGATTTTCAGCTCGGCCAGCTCGGTGAAGTCGCGGGCGTTGACCTGACCCTCCGCCAGCCGGATGTAGTTGGTCTTGGCGGCATAGGCGGCCTTGAAGTTGCCGAGGTTGGCCTCATGCTGGGCCAGCAGGGCCTGGCCCTGGGCGTCGTTGTCGCGCTGGCCCGCGGTTTTGCGCAGCTGCTCCACCAGTTTGACATAGCCTTCTTCAACCTGGGGCTTGGGCAGGTCGGGCGCTTCGGCTTCAGCTTCGGATTGGGAAGGGCGGTTTTCGGCGCGTTCGCCAGCCAGCTGGATACGGTCCTTCAGGCCCAGGTCGCCATAACCGGGCGCACCCAGCTGCCAGTAAATCCCCAGCGTTCCGCCAGTGATCAGCAGCGCCGTGGCTGTGCCAATAACCAAAGACAGAGTCCGGGGCTGCGAGCGGCCTGACTGCGCCTGTTGCAATTGCGTGTCTGCGGCCAGGATGCGGCGGGAAATCTCGGTGCGGATCCGTTCGGCGTCGCCTGCGTTGATGACGCCGCGGGCGAGATCCCGGTCCACCTCCCGCAGTTGCTGGCGGTAGACGCGCAAGTCGTAGGCCGCGGCGGGTTCACCCGCAGTGCGGGCGCGAATAAGGATCATAGCCAGCAAAAAGGCTGCCGAGAACGCGATCAGGGCGGTGACTGTCCAGAAAATCATGCCGTCTCCGTGGTTTGGTTTTCATCTATATCCAGGGGCGGGCGAACAAAAGGGTCAAACTGCCACGCCCGGACACCGACTGTCGGAATACGAGCGCTGTATATGTCGCAATAGCTCAGAAAGAGGACGATAAACGGCGCTGGTCTGCCATGCGTTTCAGGCATACCCGCTAGCAGACACGAACCATCGGATTCGCTTATGAAACGCTATTCAGCTTTTGCCGTCGCGCGGGAAGCCCTGCGCTATCACACCGGATGGGAGCGCGCCTGGCGCTCGCCTGAACCCAAGCGCCATTACGATGTTGTCATCGTCGGGGCGGGCGGGCATGGCCTTGCCACTGCCTATTACCTGGGTAAGAACTTCGGCATCACCAATGTCGCAATTATCGAGAAAGGCTGGCTGGGGGGCGGCAATACGGGCCGGAACACCACCATCATCCGCTCGAACTACCTGCAGGATCCGTCTGCTGCGATCTATGAAAAGGCGCGCAGCCTCTATGAGACGATGTCGCAGGATCTGAACTACAACGTGATGTTCAGCCCGCGCGGCGTGATCATGCTGGCCCAGACCGAGCATGAAATCCGCGGCTACAAGCGCACGGCGCACGCCAACCTGCAGCAGGGTGTTCCGACCGAGTGGATCAGCCCGGAGCGGGTGAAGGAACTGGTGCCGATCATCAATCTGCACGGCCCCCGTTACCCGGTTCTGGGCGGCTTGTGGCAGGAACGCGGCGGCACCGCCCGCCATGACGCGGTGGCCTGGGGCTATGCACGGGCCTGTTCCGACATGGGCATGGATATCATCCAGAAATGCGAAGTTACCGGCGTGCGCACCGAGAACGGCCGCGCCGTGGGTGTCGACACCACCAAAGGCCCGATCGATTGCGACAAGCTGGGGATGCTGGTTGCAGGCAATGCTTCGGTCCTGTCGGAAATGGCGGGTTTCCGTCTGCCGATGGAATCCGTGGCGCTGCAGGCGATGGTTTCCGAGCCGATCAAACCCTGCATGGATGTGGTTGTGATGGCCAACACCGTGCACGGCTATATGTCCCAGTCCGATAAGGGCGAGATGGTCATTGGCGGCGGCACCGACGGGTTCAACAACTACACCCAGCGCGGCTCGTTCCACCATATCGAGGAAACCGTGCGCGCCTTGGTCGAAACCTTCCCGATGGTCAGCCGTCTGAAGATGCTGCGCCAGTGGGGCGGCATTGTGGATGTGACCGGAGACCGCTCTCCCATTATCTCGAAAACCCCGGTGCAGAACTGCTTTGTCAACTGCGGCTGGGGCACCGGCGGCTTTAAGTCGATCCCGGGCTCGGGCTGGGCAATGGCGGAACTGATGGCCACTGGCCACTCGCCGCTGACCGAGGAGTTCTCGATGATGCGCTTCAAGGAAGGCAAGTTCATCGACGAGAGCGTCGCTGCCGGTGTGGCGCACTAACGCTGCAAAATTCAATTTTACGGAGCAAGCACCATGCTGATCCTTGAATGCCCCTATTGCGGCGTCAAAGCCGAAGAAACCGAACTGGCTGCGGGCGGCGAAGCGCATCTGAAGCGCTTTGGCCCCGGCTCCACGGATGATGAGTTTCATGACTACCTGTTCATGCGCGAAAACCCCAAAGGCGTGCATTTTGAACGCTGGCGCCATGCCAATGGCTGCGGCAAGTGGTTCCACGCTGCCCGCTGCACCATGACACTGGAGGTCTTTGGCACCTACACTGCCCAGACCAGCGTGCCGACGCAGGAGATCATGGACAAGATCACTGCCAAACGCCCGGGCTGGACCTGGCGCGAATTCTCGGACGGTCAGAAATGATCCGCCGCCTGACTGAAACACCTGCTTTTCCTTTGAAAGGTCTGCGCACATGAGCACGCGTCTTGCCAAGCACGGCCGGCTGATCGACCGCTCCAAACAGATCGCCTTCACCTTCAATGGCAAATCCATGAAAGGATTTGCCGGCGATACCCTGGCCTCCGCTCTTCTGGCCAACGGCCAAGTGATGATGGGCCGCTCGTTCAAATACCACCGCCCGCGTGGTGTTGTCGCATCCGGTTCGGAAGAGCCCAATGCGCTGATGCAGCTGGGAACCGGTGACCGCTATGAGCCGAACCAGCGCGCCACCACAACCGAGCTTTTTTCGGGACTGTCGGCAAATTCCCAGAACCACTGGCCGAGCCTGGAGTTCGACGTTCTGTCGATCAACAACAAGCTGAGCCGGTTCCTGACTGCTGGCTTCTATTACAAGATGTTCATCCACCCGCGTCCGCTGTGGAAACACGTTTATGAGCCAATCATCCGGAAGTCTGCCGGTCTGGGCAAGGCACCTGACGCAGAGCTGAAAGACGCCGACACCTACGAGCACTTCTACTTCTTCGCGGATGTGCTGGTCATCGGCGGCGGCGTTGCCGGACTGCAAGCGGCCAAGGCGGCAGCGGCCACCGGCGCCAAGGTTCTGGTGATGGAGCAGAACAACCATTGGGGCGGCCGCGCTCCGGTTGACGGTGGCACCATCGACGGTGAAGCGCCTGACGCCTGGATCGCTAAGACCCTGGCTGAGCTGGAAGCGATGGACAACGTCACCCTGCGAGACCGTTGCATGGGGTCAGGCGTTTATGACCACGGCTATGCCCTGGGGTATGAGCGTCTGACCGACCACGCGCCGGGCCAGGGCGGTCCGCGCCACCGCTTGTGGCGGGTCCGCGCCAGCCAGATCGTTACCGCAACCGGTGCCATTGAACGGCCGCTGTCCTTCGCGGGCAACGACGTGCCGGGCGTGATGCTGGCCGGGTCGATGCGCGACTATGTGGTGAACTGGGGGGTGAACCCTGGCCAGAAGGTTGTGGTTGCTACCAACAACGACGACGCCTATCGCACCGCACTGGTGCTGCATGAGGCCGGCGTCGAAGTGGTGCGTGTGGTCGATACCCGCGAAACCGGCGGCGGCGCGCTGATGGAAGCCGTTCGCGAAAAGGGTATCCGGGTTGAGCTGGGCCGTGCCATCGCCAAGGTGAAGGACGGCAAATGCGTGACCGAGGTCTCCATCTGCGCCCAAAACGGCGAAGGCGGCGCCCGTGAGGTCGTGCAGGCCGATGCGGTTGCCATGTCCGGCGGCTGGTCGCCGGTGGTGCACCTGTGGTCCCACTGCGGCGGCAAGCTGATCTGGGACGAGAAAAACGCCAACTTCCGCCCGGACGCCTCCCGTCCGCCGCTGGGCCATGACGGCAACGGCTTTGTGGTACCGGCAGGTGCCGCAAACGGCGAGTTCGGCCTGGGCGCGCTGCTGGAAGACGCAGCTGCGGCTGGTTCGAAAGCGGCTGAAGCAGCTGGCTTCCCGGCGAAATCCGTGGCGGCTGCCAAGGGTGTCTCCGAGGATGAAGTGCAGATGGAAGCGGTCTGGCTGATGCCGGCCAAGGCGGACATCAAACTGCGCATGAAGTCCTGGCTGGACTACCAGAACGACGTGAAAGTCTCCGACGTGCAGCTGGCTGCGCGCGAAGGCTACGAAAGCGTCGAGCACACCAAGCGCTACACCACGCTGGGCATGGCCACCGACCAGGGCAAACTGTCCAACATCAACGGTCTGGCGATCCTTGCGGACTCGCTGAACTCGGAAATCCCGTCGGTTGGCACCACCACCTTCCGTCCTCCGTACCACCCGATCTCCATTGGTGCGATCGCTGGCGAGGCGCGGGCCGAAATCTTCCAGCCGGTGCGCAAGACGCCGATCTATGACTGGATGGACAAGAACGGTGCGGATTGGGAACCGGTTGGCCAGTGGCGCCGCCCGTTTGCCATCACGCAACCGGGTGAGGACCGTCATGCCGCGGTGAACCGCGAGGTGAAAAACACCCGCGAGAACCTCGGCTTGCTGGACGCTTCGACCCTGGGCAAGCTGATTGTCAAAGGGCCGGACGCAGGCAAGTTCCTGGACATGCTCTATACCAACATGATGTCCACGCTGAAGGTCGGCAAATGCCGCTATGGCCTGATGTGCTCGGAAAACGGTTTCCTGATTGATGACGGCGTTGTTGCCCGCATCGACGAGGACACTTTCCTTTGCCACACCACCACCGGCGGTGCCGAAAGCATCCATGGCCACATGGAAGAATGGCTGCAGACCGAATGGTGGGACATGAAGGTCTATGTCGCTAACGTGACTGAGCAGTACGCCCAGGTTGCCGTGGTCGGCCCCAACGCCCGCAAGGTGCTGGAGAAGTTGAACACGCAAGCTGGCGGGGGCATGGATCTGTCGAAAGAGGCGCTGCCGTTCATGGAATGGCGTGACGGTCAGATCGGCGGCTTCGATGCCCGCGCCTACCGGATCTCTTTCTCGGGCGAGCTGTCCTACGAGATTGCGGTTGCGGCTTCCGAAGGCCAAGCGTTCTGGGATGCGCTGATGGAAGCAGGCAAGGAATTCGGCGTCATGCCGTACGGCACCGAGACCCTGCACATCCTGCGGGCCGAAAAAGGCTTCATCATGATCGGCGACGAGACCGATGGCACCGTGATCCCCCAGGATCTGGGACTGCACTGGGCGATCTCCAAGAAGAAGGAAGACTTCCTTGGCAAACGCGCCCAGCTGCGCAGCCACATGGCAGACCCCGACCGCTGGCAGCTAGTCGGTCTGGAGACTGTGGACGGTTCGGTGCTTCCGGACGGCGCCTATGCATTGGGTGAAGGCGTCAATGCCAACGGCCAGCGCAACATGATCGGCCGGGTGACTTCAACTTACTATTCCGCGACCTTGGGGCGCGGCATCGCAATGGGCCTGATCAAGCACGGTCCAAAGCGGATGGGCGAAGTGGTTGAATTCCCGGGCACCGACGGCAAGACCTACAAGGCCAAGATCGTTGATCCGGTCTTTTACGACAAGGAAGGGGAGAAGCAGAATGTCTAAGGCTGTTTCCGTACTGAACGGCGCACATTTCTCCGGCCTGGCCAAGGTCGAGGACGCGGGCCTGCAGGGGATGATCACCCTGCGTGGCGATCTGGGGTCTGCCGCGCTGAAAGCGGCTGTCAAAGCCGCCACCGGCGCCGGGGTTCCGGGCCAGGGCAGCATCACGGTTGCCGAAAACGGCGCCGCTGCCTGGATGTCGCCGGATGAGC
The DNA here is from genome assembly GCF_055902035.1 of Leisingera sp. SA215. NCBI lineage: Bacteria > Pseudomonadati > Pseudomonadota > Alphaproteobacteria > Rhodobacterales > Roseobacteraceae > Leisingera > Leisingera sp. SA215. The sequence continues at coordinate 139,441 of NZ_JBVVXU010000001.1, forward strand.
TGCTGCTGCTGGTGCCCTATGAGGATGCAGTCGCCAAAACCGCGGAAGTGACCGCGGCACTGGCGGGCGAACATGCACTGGCGGTGAACGTCTCTGACGCCCGTGCCTTCTTCCGTGTTTCGGGTGAAGGGGCGCGCGAGGTGCTGGGCAAAGTAAGCCCGGTGGACTTTGACGCGGCGGCCTTTAAGGCAGGCCAGTTCCGCCGCTCGCGCTTGGCGCAGGTGGCGGGCGCCTTCTGGCTGCATGAAGACGGCTGCTTTTACATCGTCTGCTTCCGCTCTGTCGGAGAGTATGTGTTCAAACTTCTGAGCACAGCGGCACATCCACAAAGCAAGGTGGGTGTTTACTAAAATTTTCACCCTCTTTCTGCTTGTGACGCTATGACGCGTCATTTACGGTGCCCTGGAGACCTTCCGGGCACCGTTTTTATATATTTGGATGCCCCTGGAATTGCTCCTTAGCACTGATTGCAATTGATTGAATTGAAAAGCCTTTTCACGGTGGAGGGAGAGGCTGTTTGAAAAATAAGTTACAGGGAGCGGCTTATGAGCGTGCCTGCATACGGAATTCTAGCACTGGTTTTAACGTTATCCGGGGCGGGCGCCCGGGCGGAAGGCAGCTTTCAATGCGACCTGCAACCGATTTCCCGCGCGTCATGGATACCTGGCCGTATCAACGTGCGATTTTCTGATGACTTCACGACCGCAAAGGTCACCGATGCGGCGTTTGGGGTGTCTGTATCAGCCAGGGTTTCGCAGCGCAGCGCGACAACCTATGCGCTTAGCTGGTCGTTACCGATGCTGACGGACAGCGGGCGGGCAAAGCCGCGATTCAGGGCCGCCCTGAACACTGCAAACCTGAAGATGAGCATTCAATCGATCAACGTCGGCAGCACGATGCAGCCGCCGCGCGGTTGGGGCTCATGCCGCAGGGAGCCGTCTTTATCGCTGGTAGCTCAGAACCGCCTCGGGCGGAACTAGGCGCCCGCCAGACCTTGGGCGGAAATGTGTTGTTTGCAATGCAGTCATTGATTGCAATTGCTTTGGAACTGGCGTGCTTGCATCACATGCGCAGCAGGCTGAATGGAACAACCTGAATGAACCGATTGCTACTGGATGCGCGCATTCTGCTGGCAACCGCGTCCGCCGCAGCGGCGGAAGGAAGAAGCATCACTGAGCAACTCCCTGATCTTTGGGCAAGTTCCGGCGATACTTAAGCTGCTCTCTGCACCTGCTGACCGGTTTGGGTTTGTCTTTATCTCAGCCAATAGGCCAAGCTTGGGGGGACGCCAGGGGCGGAATATGGGCGCCTGCAGTTGTACAACTCGATCCCTTTGCCGACACCGGCCTCTGCCTCTGATCCGGTCTCCCAGGCGTACAGGTAGACGCATTCGTATTTCAGCGACCGCCAGAGACGCTTGACAAAGAAATTGTCGAGGAACCGGTCTTTGCCATCCATCGAGATACGCAAGCGGGATCGCGCAGCCGGTCAGTCCAGTCAAGCGAGGTGAACTTGCTGCCCTGGTTGGTGCTCATGATCACGGATGGGCAGAGCCTGGCGATGGTCTTGCTCAGCGGTTCCACGCTGAAATCGGTTTTCAGCGTTTTTGAGATACGCCAGGCCAGCACCTTGCGGTTGTGCCAGTCCATGATGGCGGCCGGATACAGGAACCCCTTGCGCATTGGCAGGTAGGTGATGCCGGCCGCCCACCTGGTTGGGGCGCGTCACCCTCAGGCCAGGCAACAGATAGAGGTGTGTTTCCAATGATGGATCATCGCCGGGTGAACGCCGAGCCGACTGGCCAGATCGCGGATAATCGGCTCGCCCTTCAACGCTTCCAGCGCGACCTTAGCTTTGAAAATGGGGCGATGTTTCTTCCGTTTCGGCATTGCTGGTCTCCTTCGCGTTAAAGATCAGCAGACAACAAACCGCAGCTTACGTCAGTGTCCGATGTTCAGGGGAACTCACAACGCGCCGCGCGGCAGCGGTAAATGCATCGGTTGGAGAGTCTGAGATAAGCATAGCACCAGCCGGACCGGGCAGGCTCAGCCTTTGTGCACATAAACCTTGCAGGGAAATGGGGCCTTGGCACTTGACCTGAAACCCGCCGCACAGCATGTATCTGATCAGGAACGTAATCTTATTTTACAGGGGGCCCAAATGGCTTTTGAACTTCCCGATCTTCCTTATGCACACGACGCCCTGGCCGCCAAAGGCATGTCGGCCGAGACCCTGGAGTATCACCACGACCTGCACCACAAAGCCTATGTCGACAACGGCAACAAGCTGATCGCCGGCACCGAGTGGGACGGCAAGTCGCTGGAAGAAATCATCAAAGGCACCTATGACGCCGGTTCAGTTGCCCAGAATGGTATCTTCAACAATATCTCGCAGCTGTGGAACCACAATCAGTTCTGGGAAATGATGGGCCCGGGCGACAGCGCAATGCCAAGCGAGCTGGAAAAGGCGCTGGTGGAGTCATTCGGCTCGGTTGACGAGTTCAAATCGCAGTTCTCCGCTGCAGGTGCCGGCCAGTTCGGCTCCGGCTGGGCCTGGCTGGTCAAGAACACCGATGGCTCGCTGGCGGTGACAAAGACCGAAAACGGCGTCAACCCGCTGTGCTTCAACCAGACTGCTCTGCTGGGCTGCGATGTGTGGGAACACTCCTACTACATCGATTTCCGCAACAAGCGTCCGGCCTACCTGACCAACTTCCTGGACAATCTGGTGAACTGGGAAAACGTCGCCTCGCGGATGTAATCTGCAGGCAGATCAACGTCAGGAACGCCCGGTCATCCGACCGGGCGTTTCTTGTTTCGCCGGGCGGCCGGCGCGTATAGCGCACAACAGGCCGGCGGCGGGAACCTGAGGCTTGGAGGCAAAGATGAGTGACGCTGGCAAGGGTATTCTGGCAATGATCGCAGCCTGCCTGGTCTGGGGCCTGTCGGGGATCTATTACAAGGCCCTGTCGCATGTGCCGCCGGAGCAGGTTCTGTCGCACCGCGCGCTGTGGTCGTTCCTGTTCTTTTCTGGCGTGCTCCTGTTCCAGGGCCGGATCGGCGTCTTGGGAACAGCGCTGAGCACCAAGCGCAACGCGGTGTTTCTGGTCCTAGCAACGGCGATGATCTCGCTTAACTGGTTTGTCTTCATTTCGTCAGTGCAGACGGGCCACGCAACCGAAGCAAGCCTGGGCTATTACATCTTTCCTTTGCTGAGCGTGCTGCTGGGACGGCAGGTGTTCAGTGAGCGGCTGACACGGACCCAAGGCGCGGCTGTCGGACTGGCGGCACTGGCGGTTGCAGTGCTGTCATTCGGATTAGGGGCGGCGCCTCTGATCCCGTTGGTTCTTGGTGGCAGCTTTGCTCTGTACGGCGTTGCCAAAAAACAACTTTCTTTGGGTCCGGTGGTATCGGTCACCGCCGAGGTCCTGCTGATCCTGCCGGTGGCGCTGGCGGTGATCTGGCTGACTGGCGGCGCTGGATTTCTGGGCAGTACTGCCGACGCGGCAATGCTGGCGTTTTCCGGTATCCTGACCGGGCTGCCCCTGATCCTGTTCAGCTATGCTGCAAAACGCGTGCGGCTGGGCACCATCGGGGTGCTCCAGTATCTGAACCCGACGCTGCAGTTCCTGGTGGCGGTTTTGGTCTTTTCCGAGCCGTTCACTCCCTGGCACAGCGCCGCCTTTGCGCTGATCTGGAGTGCGGTTGCGGTGTTTTCGTTCTCGGCTCTGCGTCAGGAGCGGGCGTCGCGCAGGGCGGCAATGGCTGCTACCGGAGTGTCGGCCCAAATCAGATAATCCGCTGTGTCCTGACCGGCAAAACCCTGGCTGACTATATGGTTCAGCAGCTCGCGCAGCTTGTCCCAGTAGCCTGCGGTGTTCAGGATCACGATCGGCTTGTCATGCAGGCCCAGCTGGCGCCAGGTGAGGGCCTCGAACAGCTCATCCAGCGACCCGGCGCCGCCGGGCAGCAGAACCACCGCATCGGCGTTCCACAGCATGACCTTTTTGCGCTCATGCATGGTCTCGGTGACGACATAGGTTCTGACATCGGATTTACCGACTTCCCGCTTTTCCAGATGGCCGGGGATCACGCCGAAGGTTTCTGCCCCTGCGGCCTGAGCGGCGCGGGCGACCTCTCCCATCAGTCCGACATCGCCGGCACCATAGACCAGCCGCATCCCGTTTTCGGCGAGTGCGGTGCCGAGATCCTGTGCCGCCTGGGTATAGGCTGGCAGCGCTCCAGCGCGGGCGCCGCAGTAGACACAGACGGATTTGATGCTCATCGGCCAGCCTTTCCGTGGGAATTCAAGGTGGAACGCAATTGGTGTTTTGACCCGTGATAGCGGGATTGGTAGGTTTGCTCAACTAAGCGGAAGGCAACATTCCGCAATTTCCGAAGGGATCGAAATGGCGGAAGCATCTGGAAAAGGGGGGCTGGGGGCTCTCACATTTGGCGGCATTGCCGGCGTGGCGGTGGTGCTGGGCGGCGTGGCGCTGTTCCAGCTTGGGGATTTCGGCAGCGGCCAGCCAGGCGAGGGGGCGACGGACCATCAGACGGGCAGCCAGGCGGCAAATGGGGGGGGCGCATTCACAGGGGATGGCGGCGAATCCGGCCAGCCGCTGCAGAACCAGACCCGAACCAAAGCCGAGAGAGCGGAATCTGAACCTGCAGCCGCTGTTTCCGATACCGGCGGGGCTGAGGCTGAATCTGCTGAAACAGTGGCTTCAGAAGGCCAGGTTCCAGATGAAGATCTGCAAGTAAATATCGGAATTAAAATAGAAAATGAAATTTCTACGGGTCAAGCGCCCGAAGCAGCGGCGCGGCCGGAACGGATTGCTTTGGCAGACGCTGTTGATGAGGCGCCAACGTCCACGGTAGATACCTTTGTTCTGGCCCCCCCCGAACTGGATCTGGTGCGGGTAGACAATGAAGGCGCCACAGTGATTGCCGGACGCGCGCAGGCAGGGGTGCGTATATCGGTATTGCTGGACGGCGAAGTGTTGGAACAACTGGAAGTACCGACGGGCGGTGAATTTGTTTCTTTGACCACGATTGCGCCAAGCACCGATGCACGGGTGGTGTCGCTTCTGGCCGAACATAACGGCCGGAAGAAAGTCTCGGGGGCGTCTTTTATCCTGGCGCCGGTCAGTCAGGCAGCAGTGCTCAAATCTGCAGAGGTTGCCGTGGCGGAACAATCTGCAATCGAAACAGCATCAGCGGCTCTGGATCCAGCCGCTGACTCGGTTACAGGAATGGCGGACCCAAGCAATGGTGATGACAGCACCGGTCAGACGGCGGGGACTTTCGCAGCAGGGGCTCCGGCGGCGTCAACGGACCCGGCAACTGCCGGCGAACCGGAAACACCGCAGGGGCAGGCTATGGCCGTTCTGCGGGCAGATGCGGAGGGGATTGAGGTTGTGCAGCCCGCACGTCCCGCCGATCCGGAGCTGAATGACGAAGTGGCATTGGATTCAATCAGCTACAATGGCAGCGGCGGGGTCGAGCTGTCAGGCCGGGCGCAGCCGCAATCGCAGGTGCGGGTCTATGTTGACAACCGGCCTGTGGCAGAGCTGAACGCCGCGGCAGACGGGCGCTGGAGCGGCCGGCTGGAAGATGTGGCACCTGGCATTTATACCTTGCGCCTGGATGAGATCGAAGCGGGAACCGGAGCTGTGGTCAGCCGTCTGGAAACCCCGTTCAAACGCGAACCTCCCGGGACGCTGCTGCAGCCTGCGGAGGAGGCAACGCCGGATCAGCCGGTGCCATTGGTACGGGCGGTAACGGTGCAGAAGGGCGATACGCTCTGGGCAATCTCCCGACAGAAATACGGCAGCGGCTTTTTGTACGTCCGGGTCTTTGAGGCCAATCGCGGTGCGATCCGCGATCCGGACCTGATTTATCCGGGGCAAGTCTTTACCGTACCGGAGTAACAGCAAAGAACCCCGCCCCTGGGGGGCGTTTTTCCTGTTTGCCCCTCGCAAAACCGTGAACAGGTGAATATCTGAGGGGGTCAAGCCAGGAACCACCATGACCCAGACAGACCAGGCCGCCGTGCCGCCGCCAGCCCTCACCGCCGAAGACGAACGCCGGTCCGGCCTGCGCACACTGCGCAAGGTGGGACCGTATTTGTGGCCCAAGGATAACCGTGCAGTGAAGGTCCGGGTGGTGCTGGCGCTGGCGGTGCTGGTTCTGGCCAAGCTGATCGCGGTCTATACGCCGATGCTGTATAAAGACGCAGTCGACAGTCTCGCGGGGGAAGGGGTGCCGCCGCTGGCCCTGGGCGCCGTCGGTCTGACGGTGGCCTATGGCATGTCGCGCGTCCTGACCACTGGGTTTCAGCAGTTGCGCGATGCAATCTTTGCCCCGGTCGGGCAGCGTGCCCTGCGCCGTTTGGCGCTGGAGACCTTCGCCCATATCCACCGGTTGTCGATGCGCTATCACATCACCCGTAAGACCGGGGGGCTTAGCCGGATCATCGAGCGCGGCGTGAAGGGTGTCGAGTTCCTGCTGCGTTTCATGCTGTTCTCCATCGGGCCGCTGATCCTGGAGCTGACCCTGGTTGCGGTGATTCTGACGGTTCTTTTCGACGCCTGGTATCTGGCAGTCGTGGCCGGAACCATCACCCTTTATGTCTGGTTCACGTTTGCGGTGACCGAATGGCGGGTGAAGCTGCGCCGCGAGATGAACAAGCAGGACACCGACGCCAACCAGAAAGCCATCGACAGCCTGCTAAACTACGAGACGGTCAAGTATTTCGTCGCCGAGGAGCGCGAGGCGGCACGCTATGACGGAGCGATGCGGGGATATGCACAGGCGGCCCTGAAAACAGCCTATTCGCTGGCAGCACTGAATTTCGGCCAGAGTATGATTATCACCGCGGGCCTTATCGGTGTTATGGTGATGGCCGCGATCGGCGTGGAGCGGGGCGCGCTGACGGTCGGCGATTTCGTCATGGTCAACGCCTATATGATCCAGATCACGGTGCCGTTGAACTTCCTTGGCACCGTCTACCGCGAAATCCGCCAGAGCCTGGTGGACATGGGCGAGATGTTTGATCTTTTGGAGCAGCCCGCCGATGTGAGCGACCGCCCGGGCGCTGCTGAGCTGCGGGTCAATGGCGGCCGGATCACGCTGGAGGATGTGCGGTTTTCGTATGAGTCAGGGCGGGAGATCCTGAAAGGCGTCTCGTTGGAAGCGGAACCTGGCCAGACGGTGGCGATCGTGGGTTCCACCGGGTCGGGAAAATCCACCATCGGACGGTTGTTGTTCCGCTTTTATGACGTCACTGGCGGCGCGTTGAAGATCGACGGTCAGGACGTGCGCGACGTGACCCAGAAAAGCCTGCACCACGCGATCGGCGTGGTGCCGCAGGACACTGTGCTGTTTAACGACACGATCCGCTACAACATTGCCTATGGACGCGACGGGGCCACCCAGTCTGATGTGGAGCAAGCGGCGCGCGACGCGCAGATCCATGACTTCATCGCGGCGCTGCCGGAGGGCTACGACACGCAGGTCGGCGAGCGTGGTTTGAAATTGTCCGGCGGCGAGAAGCAGCGGGTTGGCATTGCCCGCACATTGCTGAAAAATCCGCCGGTGCTGCTGCTGGACGAGGCGACCTCGGCTCTGGACACCGATACTGAGCAGGAAATCAAGGAGGCGTTGGCTCGGGCCGGGCAGGGACGCACAGTGATCACCATCGCGCACCGTCTGTCTACCATTGCCGAAGCCAACCGGATCGTGGTGCTGGAGCAGGGGGAAATTGCCGAGACAGGCACCCACGACGAATTGCTGGCACGGGACGGGCGGTACGCGCGGCTGTGGCAGCGTCAGCAGGCGGATCAGGACGTGGCGTAAGCCTCGTGCGGCGGCTTTCGGACCGGCCGGGAAAGTTCCCAGAGACTTGCGTTATTGCCGCACCGGCGACAGCGGCGGCAAAAACCTGCGGCTTGCGCGGCTGCGGCTAAGCGGAGAAAGGCACAGGTTTCGGGCCAGGGCGGCAAGGCGCTCAGACCGGGGCGGGATTTCGGCGGCCCCGCGCCGAAAATTTCCCGGGCCGTCCCGGCCTCTGGCGATGGCTGCGCGCTGTGCCTACCTCTATCCGTGGCTCACCGAGACACCGTGGGTTTAGAAAAACGCAATAGAATGAATGGAGTATCTCACATGAAGTCCTTCGCATTGACTGCTGCCGCCCTGACTGCCCTTGCCGCTGCCCCGGTGGCCGCACTGGACCTCGCCACCGGGGTCACCGTTGGCATCGGCGCCGAGGCCGACGTGGACGGCAACGGCTCCTTCTCGCTGGAAGAGTTGCAGGCCGAATATCCGGAACTGAACGCGGAAACCTTTGCCGCCATCGATGCCGATGCCGACGGCGAGGTTGACCAGGATGAAATGAAGGCCGCCGTGGACGCCGGCGTGCTGGCAAAAGCGGGCTGAGCATCACCGCGTTCAGACCTGTTCCCAGCAGGCCGGCTCGCTTCCTCTCTGGTTGGAGCCTTGTGCAAAAGCTGCCGTTCCCTGCAGACAGGCTGACGTTGCAATGCAAAGAGCTGGCCCCGGAGGTGCGGGGCCAGCTTTCACCATTCTTCCGCTATTCCGCGGCGCGCAGGCGGCCCTGCGGGGCGGGCGGTTGCGGTTCGTCCTCTTCACCTTGGTCGCCGGCCTTTTCAGACGCCGAATCCTCTACCCACTGAATTTCCGTCGTCGGCAGCTGCCGCGCTTTTTTGAACAGACGCGAGTCCTGCGCGATGCGGCTGGAGCGGCCGCGGGTAATCCGCGACAGCGCCCGGCCCAGGGCGCGCATATAAGTGGCGAACCACACCCGGATTGCCAGCAGCGAGGGGGTGACAACCAAGGTTAGCACGGTGGCGATGCCCAAGCCGAAGACCACTGCCGTGGCCAGCTGTTTCCACCACAGCGCGGTGGGGCTGTCGATGGAATAGCCGCCGTTGATGAAGTCCAGGCTGACGCCGAACATCATCGGGGTCAGGCCCGCCATCGTGGTGATGGTGGTCAGCAGTACCGGGCGGATGCGCGCCTCCGCGGTGCGGATGATCGCTTCGATCCGCGGCATCTGCTGGCTGAACTCCTGGTAGGTGTCGATCAGCACGATGTTGTTGTTCACCACAATCCCTGCCAGCGCCACGATGCCGGTGCCGGTCATGATGATCGAAAACGGCTGCTGCATTACCATCATGCCGATCAGCACCCCGGTGGTGGATAGCACTACCGCCAGCAGCACCAGCGCGGAATTGTAGAAGCTGTTGAACTGGGCCAGCAGAATCACGAACATCAGCGCCAGCGCGCCGGCAAAGGCCTTGGACAGGAAGGCGCCGGATTCCTCCTGCTCCTCCTGGTCGCCGGTCCATTCCCAGCTGATGCCGCGCGGCAGCGGATCGGTTTCCAGCCATTCGGTGATGACGGCGATCCGCTCGTTCGGGTTGACCGGGCTGATCCTGGCACCATCCTCCAGCGCAGCCTTCAGCGCATCAAGGCTTTCAGCACCCGTCAGCTGCACCAGCTGCAGGGTTTTGCCATTTGGTGCGACGATGGTTTCTCCGGTTGCCGCGGTGCCTTCGGGCAGGTCCTTCAGCAGCGCCAAGCGGGTCATTTCGCCGGTATCCGGATCTTCGATCACGGCCTTGCTCAGACCCGCTTCCACGTCGGCCTTCACGTCATAGTAGCGCTCTTGGCCGATGCGGTTGATCTGGGCCAGTTTCGGCACCGGCTGGCGGGTGATGAAGTTGGACAGCGGCACCAGCCCGTCGGCAGTGCGGACCTTGAGGTTATCGAGCGTTGACAGCACCCGGTCCTGCTCCGGCAGGCGAACGCGGATGTCGATCTCCTCGTCCGAGCTGTCGACCCGCATGGTGTCCAGCAGGATGCCTCGGGTGACCAGCTGAACCATCGCGCCCACGGTGGCTACATCGGCGCCGTAGCGGCCGGCCTTTTCGACATCGACGTCGATCTGCCAGTCGATGCCTGGCAGCGGCAGGCTGTCTTCGATCAGGGTCAGGCCTGGGGTGGCCTCAAAATGCGCGCGTGCGGCTAGGGTGGCGGCTGTCAGTTCTTCCCAGCCGTCGCCGCGCAGGCGCAGGTGAACCGGTTTGCCGGAGGCCGGACCTTGCGCAAGGGCGCGGACCTCAACCTCAAAACCGGGCAGCCTGGCCATTTCGGCGTTCAGCTCGTCCAGGACCGTGTTGCCGTCGTATTCCTCGGCGATGAGTGCCTTTTCAACGCCCAGGTATTTGCTCAGCACCTCCCCGAACCAGCCATCCAGCGGTTCGTTGTCGGTGGGGCGGTCTTCCCAAGGGATGATCTCGAACTGGACCTGGCCGATGGTGTCGGGGGGCAGTTGCGCACCGGAGCTGTCGGTGTTCAACCCGCCGTCGCCGGCAAAGGAAAAGACGTTGATCACTGCGTGGTGCCGCAGGATGATGTCTTCAGCGGCGCGGACCATTGCGTCCTTTTCCTGCAACGAGATGTTGCCGCGGGCGCGGACGTAAGCGGAGGCCTGTTCAGGTTCCGAATCCACGAAGAATTCAACGCCAAGGTTGTTTTCACCAAAGGTTTTGAACACCATCATGATGGAGAACGCGACCGCGATGATGGTCACCACCGGCATCACCGGGTTGCCTGCGATGAACTTGATCACATGGCCAAAGGGCGTGTGATGGTAGCCGGCGGCGACCTCTTTCTGCTCACGCTCGATCTTGACCGCGCTAAGGGTGATGGAGGCGGCAAAAGAGGCAAGCGTGAAGACCAGCCCGCCAAACAGCACGCCGCCCAGTCCATCGGCCCCGCTGCCCAGCAGGTAAGACGGGTTCAGCATCTGCATGGCGCCTGCAAACATGCCCCACATGGCAACAGGCACCAAAGCGGCGCGCAGCCACCAGGGCGCGACCATGCGCAGCGCGCGGGAGGCGCCCTCGAATGTGCGGCTGATACGGCCGGTGACTCCGCCCATGACAGGCAGGTAGATCAGCGCCACCACCAGCGAGGCGGACAGCACAAAGATCATTGTGACTGGCAGCATTCCCATGAATTCGCCAGGCACACCGGGCCAGAACAGCAAGGGCAAAAAGGCGCAGAGCGTGGTCGCGGTGGAGGAGACCACCGGCCAGAACATCCGCTGTGCTGCCTCGACATAGGCGTGCATCGGGCCGGTGCCTTCCTGGATGCGTTTGTCAGCATATTCCACGATCACAATGGCACCATCCACCAGCATGCCCACGGCAAGGATCAGTCCGAACATCACCATGTTGGAAATGGTGACGCCCATCAGCGCCAGAAATGCAAAGCACAGCAGGAACGACGTTGGGATGGCAAAGCCGACCAGCAGCGCAGCGCGGCTGCCAAGCGCGGACAGAACGACGATCATCACCAGCGCCACGGCGGTCAGAACCGAGCCTTCCAGCTGGCTGACCATCGAGCCGACAACGCGGCTTTGATCGTTGGAGGTGCCGACGTTAACCGCGGCCTGCAGTTCCGGCGGCCATTTGGATCTGGAGGATTCCAGCGTCTCTTTCACCAGGTTGACGGTGTCGATAACGTTGTAGCCCTTGCGCTTGACCACCTGCAGCGCCACTGTGTCTCCGCCGTTGAATCGGGCGGTGCCGATCCGGTCTTCAAAGGTGAAATTGATCTGCGCCAGTTCCCCAAGGGTAACCACACGGTCACCGTTGGTTTTGACCGGCAGTTGATAGATATCCTTTACCTCGTCAAAGGAGGAGGGGATCTTGACCGCAAAGGTGCCCTGTGCAGTCTCCACTTCACCTGCCGCAATCAGCTGGTTGTTGTTCTGCACAACATTGATCAACTCAGGTGCTGTGACATTATAGGCTTCCAGCCGCAGCGGGTCGATCAGCACCTCGACCATTTCGTCGCGGTTGCCGGCGATCCCGGCCTCCAGAACCGCGTCCAGTGCTTCAAGGTCGTCCTGCAAGTCTTTGGCAATGCGCGCCATCGTGCGTTCCGGCACGGCGCCGGTCAGGTTGACGATGACGATCGGGAACTCGGAAAAGTTGATTTCGGTGATCGAGTATTTCTCGGCGCCGTCGGGGAATTCCGCCTCGGCCTTATCCATGGCGTCGCGCACGTCGGCCATGATCGCGGTCTTGTCCCAGCCGAACTCGAACTCCAGCGCCACCCCGGCATAGCCCTCGGCGGCGGTCGAGGTCATCTTGTCGAGCCCGTCGAGATCGGCCAGCTCGGTCTCCATCACCTTGACCATCAGGGTTTCGGCGTCCTCGGCCGAAATGCCGGGGAAGGGGACCGAGATGAACAGGGCGGGGATTTCGATGTCCGGCTCACCCTCCTTGGGCAGCATCGAATAGGCGACGCCGCCGACAAGCAGCGAGATCGCGATGAAGGCGAGGACCATCCGCGCGCGGCCGGCGGCCCAATCGACGATGCCAATCACTGTTCAGTCTCCCGGTAGGTGGCCGCCACCACGACTCCTTCGGTCACAAAGTCCTGCCCCACCACGATCACATTTGCGGTTTCGGGCAGGCCGCCGAGCCAGACTCCGTCGGCCTCATCCCGCAGGAGCTGCACCGGGTAGAATACCACAGTGCTATCAGAACCGACAACGCGCACCCCCAGCTTGCCTTCGTTATTCAGCGTTAGCGCCGATTGCGGCAGCTTGTGCGCGAGCCGGCCGGCCGAAGAAATCGCTATATCGGCGGTCTGGCCGTCACGGATGCTCAGATCCGGGTTGGGAACGGTGATTTCCACCTCAAAAGTGCGGGTGTTCGGATCGGCGGAACGGCTGACAAAGGTGACCTCACCCTGCACATGTTGTCCGGTCGCCAGTTCGGCCCCGGCCGTGGCGCCCTGGGTCACCTTGTTCACCTCGGCCTCGGGCACGTAGCCAACCAGCTTGATGGTGTCGAGCTGTATCACTGTGCCGCACAGGCTGCCGGGTTGCAGCAGGCTTCCCAATTCGGCGGTGTCGCTTTCCAGCAGGCCGTCGAAAGGTGCAGTAATGGTTAGGTGGCCGAGTTCTTGTTCTGCTGTCGCCACTGCGGCCAAGGCCGTCCGCTCCGCAGCCTCCGAGGAGGCCAGCCGGGTTTCCGAGGCGTAACCGCCTTGCGACAGTTTCGCCGAGGCGGTCAGATTGATCCTGGCTTCCTTCAACTGGGCCTGCGCCTGAAGCAGCATGGCCTGGCGGATGCCAGGGTCGAGTTCGCACAGCAAGTCGCCCTTCTTCACATGGGCTCCTTTGCGCAAGGGTTCGGAAATCACGGTTGAGGTGATCTCGGCCCGAACGTCGACCTGGCGGATCGCCTGCGTCTGTCCACGCAGGATGACCGCACTGTCAATGGTGCGCGCCTTGCTTCGCAGGGCCACTACGCCGACTCGCATGTCCGAGGCTTCGGCAAGCTGCTGGCCTTCAACTGGTTCCGGCCCGGTCTGGCCGGCCCCTGGCGCGACCTCGCCGCGGGCAAAGGCAATCAGATTATCACGCTGAATTATCACCAAATAGAGGCCAGCTGTCACAACCACAGCAGTCAGCATCGGAATGATACGCATGTCGGGCCTTCCTTGTTTCCTGTCGGGTCGGGTCATAGGTGCAAAATGCCCATGACCGGAATATGGCAGGGCCTGCTCACAAATGGCAGGGCCTGCTCTCTATGGGAGCCACGCGTATGTGATAAGCCTGATACAAGAGTTGTCCATTCTAAACTAAGCCGTTTAGTTCACATTTCTTTCCTTTCTGGGGTAAAAGCCGGGGTTTCTGGTGCAAACGGGCCACTTGGCTTGGCCTTTGAGCCGGGTTAAGAGGGGCGCAACGCATTTATTACCGGTTCGGGCGGATTGCCTGGGCCGCGCACATCAGGGGCTTTTCATGAGCGATACCGACAGCTTTATCGATGAGGTGACCGAAGAGGTCCGCCGTGACCGGCTATTCCTGATGCTGAAACGCTACGGCTGGATCGGCGGCGCTGTGGTGGCGCTGATCGTCGGCGGTGCCGCGTACCGCGAGTACAGCAAGGCACAGGACCAGGCCGCGGCAGAAGCCCTGGGGGATGCGATCAGCGCCGCGCTGGAAATTGACGGCAGCGGCAGCCAATCCGAAGCACTGGCTGCGGTTTCCGCCAAAAGCGCTGGCGGCGCAGCCATTCTGAAAATGCTGGAAGCGGGTGCGCTGGCGGACTCGGGCAAGCTTGCGGAGGCGGTCGCCCGGCTGGAGACTGTGGCGGTCAATGGCGAGCTGCCGCTGATCTACCGCCATATTGCCAGCTTCAAGGCACTGGCTTTGCAGGCCGGAACCCTGAGCTCTGACGACCGGCGTCTGCAATATGAGGCGCTGGCCCAGCCGGGCGCGCCGCTGGCACTGCTGGCGTCCGAACAGCTGGCGCTGCTGGATATTGAAGCGGGTAATACCCCGGCCGCAATCGGCCGGCTCCGGGAGATTGCAGCGGATGCTTCTGTGAGCGCAGACTTGAAAGAACGTGCAACTCAGTTGATTGTGGCGCTTGGCGGCTCCATGGAGGATGCCTCTGCGCCTGAGGGGTGAGGCGCTCCGCAGATGGGAACTTGCGGAACACGAACGGCAGACAGGGCAGGGTAATGACAAAAAGCAGAACATTCTCCCGGGCACGGGCTTTTTTGTGCGGCACCGCGGCGGTGGCAATTCTGGCCGCCTGTGCGGAGGAAGAGATTATCCTGCGCGGAGAACGCGAGGACATCCGTCCGGAGGCCGCAATTGAGGTGGTCAACCAATCCCGCGCGATTTCGCTGCCCAAGCAAGTGGTAAATGCAAGCTGGGCCCAGGGCCATGGCGCCGAGGCCGGACGCACAGCGCATCCTGCACTGGCAGCGGCGCCGCAGCGGATCTGGTCCGCTTCCATCGGAAGCGGCGACGGGCGCCGCCAGCGTATCACCGCAACGCCGGTGGTCGGCGGCGGGCGCATTTACGCGCTGGACAGCGCAGCACAGGTTTCGGCGGTGTCGCCGCAGGGGCAGGTCTTGTGGCGCAGCACGCTGATCCCGGCAGCAGATGACGAGGGTCAGGCCACCGGTGGCGGTCTGGCCTATGATGATGGCGTTCTTTACGTCTCCTCCGGCTATGGCGTGCTGACAGCATTGGATGCTGCCGATGGCAGTCTGATCTGGCGTCAGGAACTGGACGCCACCGGCTCGGGCCAGCCGCGGGTCAGCGGCGGCCTGGTCTATCTGGTGGCAGGGGATGACACCGGCTGGGCTGTCAGAACCAAGGACGGCCGCATCGCCTGGCAGATCGAAGCTTCGCCCTCGGCGTCGAATATCCTGGGGGCGCCTGCACCTGTGGTGACCAATGATCTGGCGGTCTTTGCTTTTGGTTCCGGGGATCTGATCGCCACTTTCCGCCGCGGCGGCCTGCGCCGCTGGAGCGCATCGGTCTCCGGCCAGCGCACCGGCCTGACCCTGTCGCGGATCAGCGATGTGACCGGCGCACCGGTGGTCTCGGGCAAGCGGCTGTATGCCGGCAACCACTCGGGGCGCACCGTCGCGATCGATCTCGACACCGGCGACCGGCTGTGGACCGCGCGCGAAGGCGCCGCCGGCACAGCCTGGCCTGCAGGCGGCAGCCTGTTCCAGGTCAGCGACCTCAACCAGCTGCTGCGCCTGGATGCGGGCAGCGGCGAGGTGATCTGGGCGGTTGATCTTCCGGGGTTTCTGAAAGACAGGCCAGGCAAGCGCGGCCGGATCCATGTGCATTACGGGCCGGTGCTGGCAGGCGGGCAGATTGTAGTCGCCTCCAATGACGGGCTTCTGCGCTTTTTCAACCCGCAGGATGGCAGCCTCATCCGCACCGCCGAGGTGCCGGGCGGCGCCACCACCGCACCGGTTGTTGCAGGGCGCACGCTCTACGTGGTTTCCTCCAATGGTGAATTGCTGGCATACCGCTGAGCAGTGTTTCCGGGTGGCGGATGCCGCCCGGATGCGTTATGAGCCGCGTCTGAATCGCAGAAAGCTGGTCTGATGTCCTTTACCCTCGCCATCGTGGGCCGCCCCAATGTGGGCAAGTCCACCCTGTTCAACCGCCTTGTGGGCAAAAAACTGGCCTTGGTCGACGACCAGCCGGGCGTGACGCGCGATTTGCGCGAAGGCGAGGCGCGTTTGGGCGATTTGCGGTTCACGGTGATTGATACCGCAGGTCTGGAAGATGCCACCGACAACTCGCTGGAGGGCCGCATGCGGCGGCTGACCGAGCGGGCGGTGGATATGGCCGATATCTGCATGTTCATGATTGACGCGCGCACCGGCGTGACGCCGACCGATGAGTTGTTTGCCGACATTCTGCGCCGCAAATCCGCCCATGTGATCCTGGTTGCCAACAAGGCCGAAGGCAACGCCGCCGAAGCCGGCGTGCTGGAGGCCTACAGCCTTGGTCTGGGCGAGCCCCTGCGCTTGTCCGGCGAGCACGGCGAAGGAATGCCGGATCTCTACTCGGTCCTGATGCCGCTGGCGGAGAAGTTTGAAACCGAGGCAGTGGATCATTCGCCGGTCACCGATGTGGTGCTGGACGAAGAGATCGGCGAAGATGAGGTCGAGAGCATCCCCGAGCCGACCGATGCCAAGCCGCTGCAGGTCGCTGTGGTGGGCCGTCCCAACGCGGGCAAGTCGACGCTGATCAACAAGATCCTGGGTGAGGACCGGCTGCTGACCGGACCTGAGGCAGGGATCACCCGCGACGCGATCTCGCTGCGGATGAACTGGAACGGCGTGCCGATGCGGGTGTTTGACACTGCCGGCATGCGCAAGAAGGCCAAGGTGCAGGAAAAGCTGGAAAAGCTGTCCGTTTCCGACGGCCTGCGTGCGGTGAAATTCGCCGAGGTAGTGGTGGTGCTGCTGGATGCGGATATCCCGTTTGAGCAACAGGACCTGCGGATCGCCGACCTGGCCGAGCGCGAGGGCCGGTCGGTTGTTGTCGCGGTGAACAAATGGGACATCGAAGACAACAAGCAGGAAAAGCTGCGCGATCTGAAGGAAGCCTTCGGCCGCCTGTTGCCGCAGCTGCGCGGCGCGCCTCTGGTGACGGTTTCGGCCAAAACCGGCAAAGGGCTGGACCGGTTGCATGACGCGATCATGCGGGCCTATCGTGTGTGGAACCGCCGGGTGCCGACCGCGGCGCTGAACCGCTGGCTGGTTGGCATGCTGGAGCAGCACCCGCCGCCAGCACCCCAGGGCAAGCGGATCAAGCTGCGTTACATGACCCAGGCCAAAAGCCGCCCGCCGGGGTTTGTGGTGATGTGCTCGCATCCCGACAAACTGCCGGAAAGCTATACCCGCTATCTGGTCAACGGGTTGCGCGAGGATTTCGACATGCCGGGCACGCCGATCCGGCTTTATATGCGCGGCCAGGGCGACAAGAACCCCTATAAGGGCAAGCGCGCCAAAAATGCCGGCGCTTTGGCCAAGCATTTGAACAAGCGCGGCGGCTGATCCAGTAAGACCGCGGTGCTCCCGCCGGTCCTGCGGCAGTCCCGAAAGAAAACCCCGGCCCGTTGGGCCCGGCGCCGCCCTGTCGGGCGGCGCTTTTGCGTTGCGCGGGGGGGCGCGGGCTTTTGCCTGCTGCTAGCCCTGCGTCTCCTGCCTGTATTTGGTTCACTTTTGCAGATTTATACACTTAAGGTTGAAGGGTTTGTCCGGTGATAATCTTGTTTTTGAACAAGGCCGGGTTATCTGGAAATTGACTTTGGACGGAATGCGCGCTTTGCATAGCTGTCACGCATCGGCTTTAGGGACGGGGTCATGGATCTGAGGGCACATACGCGTCAATTCGCACGACAGGACAACCGGCTGGCCTTGCTCAGCTATTTCGGCACTTTTGCGGTCTACTTTGCAGCGCTTGCCGTGGCTGTTGCCTATGCGGACCAGTGGTTCCTGATGCTGCCGGCAGGTGTGGTTTTTGCCTTTGCCGCAGTGCGGCTATATGTGCTGCAGCATGACACCGGGCATCATTCCTTATTTGAAACCCGGCTCCAGAACGAGATTGCCGGCCATGTGCTGTCTCCTTTCACATTTGCGCCGTTTGAGGTTATGAAACAGAACCACAACCTGCATCACTCCAACATCGGCAACCTGGAACACCGCGAGACGGGTGAGATTCACACCATGACCGTGCGGGAGTGGGCCAAGGCCGGGGGCTGGGACCGGCTCCGCTACCGTCTGTACCGCAATCCGTTCGTGCTGGTGCCGCTGGGGGCGGCATTCACTTACTTCATCCGCTATCGCTGGCCCAAGAATACCCGGCGCTTTGGTGCGGTGGCGGTGATCCTGCACAATCTTGTGATCGTCGCCTTGCTGGGCCTTCTTTACCGGGCGGCTGGGGTGACCGGGATCTGGGTCTGGCTGGTGTTTTCTTTCCTGGGCGGCATGATCGGAGTGTTCCTGGTCTACCTGCAGCATAATTTTGAGGACACCTATTGGGACCGCCGCCCGGACCTAAACCCGCAGGTGGCGGCGCTGCAGGGGTCTTCCTGCCTGGATTTCGGCTGGGTCTTCGACATGGCGGTGGCCAATATCACCCTGCATGATATCCACCATTTTAACGCCCGTATCCCGTCTTACCGGCTGCGCCAATGCCACTACAGCCTGCCGCCGGAACTGGGGCTGCGCCGGATCAAATTTCGCGAAGCAGTCCGGGCGCTGACGCTGAAGTTGTGGGACGAGGACAAAAAATGCCTGGTGCCCTTTCCAAGCTGAGGTCTTCCTCTGTTGAAACGGGCGGCGGGCAGCTATGACTTCCAAGGCGCAACTGACCTGGCTGCACGGGAACCCGCCGCTGCACGGCATCCCCGGTGCCGGAACCGGACATGCGGTGATGCTGCCGCAGGCTTCCAAGGAATAGCCGGCTGAGGCCGCCAGGCCGACCGAATTTGAAAAGAAGGAGACCCCGCCCATGACCGGAAAGGCGCCAGGCAGGAAAGTGGTCAAGCCACTGGCAGATAGAGCAACTGGTGGATTGCAGGACGAGCTGAATGCCAAACTGGCAGCTGCCGAGGCCGCGCGCCGGGCAGCCGAGGAAAAGGCTGCAAAGGCGCAGGCCAAGGCGCGTAAAGCCAAGCGTAAAGCGGCGCAGCTGGCGGTGGATTTTGCAGCAGCAAGAATAAAAGCCAAGCAAAAGGCAAAGAAGGTCAAAGCGAAGGCGAAAAAAGCCGTTGAAAAGGAAAAGGCAAAGGCTCAGGCAATTCTTGAAGCCAAGGGGGGCGGGAAGAAGAAGGTGAAGAAATAACCTTAACGCTCTGAGCAAGAAAAAACGGCACCGCTTGGGCGCCGTTTTCTGTATGGCTCTGGCGTTTGTGTCAGGCCAGTGCGCCATCCGCGGTCAGGGTCAGCTTACCGCCCAGATAAGGTGCCAGAACCTCGGGCAGCTTGACCGATCCATCCGCCTGCTGGCCGTTCTCCAGCACTGCGATCAGGCAGCGGCCCACTGCCAGACCGGATCCGTTCAGCGTGTGCAAGAACTGCGGCTTGCCGCCGCCCTCAGGCTTGAACCGTGCATTCATCCGGCGGGCCTGGAAATCGCCGCAGACCGAAACCGAAGAGATCTCGCGATAGGTTTTCTGGCCGGGCACCCAGACCTCGATGTCGTGGGTCTTTCTGGCGCCGAATCCCATGTCGCCAGTGCACAGAACAATGGTGCGGTAGGGCAGGCCCAACCGTTCCAAAATGTTTTCGGCGCAACGGGTCATGCGCTCATGCTCATCACCGCTGTTGTCAGGATGCGTGACCGAAACCATTTCGACTTTCTCGAATTGGTGCTGGCGCAGCATTCCGGAAGTGTCCTTGCCGGCCGAACCGGCCTCGGAGCGGAAGCACTGGGTGTGCGCCACATAGCGGCGGGGCAGGTAGCCTTCTTCGACCGTCATGCCGTTGACGATATTGGTCAGCGTGACCTCGGCAGTCGGAACCAGCCACCAGCCATCGGTGGTCTTATAGCTGTCTTCGCCGAACTTGGGCAGCTGGCCGGTGCCGTACATCATTTCCTCGCGCACCAGAACCGGGGTCCAGGCCTCAGTTAGACCGTTCTCGTCCACATGGGTGTTGATCATGAACTGCGCCAGCGCGCGATGGATGCGGGCGACTGCACCCGACAGCACCACAAACCTGCTGCCTGACAGTTTGGCTGCGGTTTCGAAATCCATGCCGGGCTTCACGCCTTCGATCTCGAAATGCTCCTTGGCCTCGAAGCCGAGTTCCTTTGGCTCGCCCCAGCGGCGGATTTCGACATTGTCGTCCTCATCTTCGCCGTCTGGCACGTCCTCAAACGCAAGGTTCGGGATGGTCATCAGCCTATCGGTCAGTTGCTGATCCAGCTCCTTGGCCTCGGTGTTCATGGCGGCGACTTCGGCCTTTTTCTCCGCGACCAGTGCGCGCAGGCGTTCAAACTCGGTCTCGTCGCCGCGGGCCTTGGCGGCGCCAACTTCCTTGGAGGCCTTGTTCTGCTGGGCCTGGGCGGCTTCTGCTGCCTGGATTTTGGCCCGGCGCGCCTCATCCAGTGCCAGGATCTCGGATGACACGCCCGCGTCCCCGCGCCGCGCCACAGCGGCGTCGAATGCGGCAGGGTTTTCGCGGATGGCGCGGATGTCATGCATGAGAGTCTCTCCTGGCGTTGAATGACGATTTGAATCAGTAAGCCCATCCTATGACGCAAGGGTGAACAAAGGGGAAGGGGCGCGTACGGTCTATGTGCAACATGGGAATTGCCGCAACTGCGGCAGCGGATCGGAGCGCCTTTCCCGGCACGGCGCCAAGCGAAACCTGCAACGGCCTTTCCCGGCTGCGCTTTTGCATTGCGCCAGCCTTGCAACCTATCCACCCAGCGCATAGGTTCCGCTGCAAAATTCCGGTGTGAAACCTCATGCCGCTTTGACAGAAGGAATATCCCATGGACAGTGGCGCAATCGCCCAATTTCTCCCGCTTATCCTGATCTTCGCGATCATGTACTTCCTGCTGATCCGTCCGCAGCAGAAAAAGGTGAAAGAGCATCAGAAGATGGTCGATCAGCTGCGGGTGCGCGATCAGGTGGTGACCCAGGGCGGCCTGATCGGCAAGGTGTCCAAGGTCAAGGAAGACGGCGAGATCGAAGTTGAAATCGCCGATGGCGTGAAAGTGCGCGTCATCAAGGCGACCATTGCCCAGGTGCTGAGCAAAACCGACCCCGTGTCGTAAGCTCAGACCGATAACATACTGAAAAGGCAGGGCAATGCTGCAAATTGATCTCTGGAAGAGGGTGCTGATCTGGCTGGTGTGTGCGGCCGGTCTGATGCTTGCCCTGCCAAACGGGTTTTATACCCGCGTCGAACAGGCCAACGATGCCGCGGCGGATATCATCGCCAAGGGTGAAACATCTGAGCGGCTTGAAACGGCGGGCCAATGGCCGGCCTTCCTGCCGTCAGGGCTGGTGAACCTGGGCCTCGATCTGCGGGGCGGCGCGCATCTGCTGGCCGAAGTGCAGGTCAGTGACGTCTATGAGGCGCGGATGGATGCGCTGTGGCCGGAGGTGCGCGATGCACTGCGGCCCGAACGCAGCACCGTCGGCACGTTCCGCCGCCAGCCGGGCAAGGCGGATGAGATTCGGGTGAAAATCACCAAGCCCGAAGGCATGGCCCGTGCGCTGGACGTCGTGCGCGAGCTGGCCAATCCGATTACCACATTAACCGGAGTGGGCGCCAACGACATCGAGGTTTCCGCTGAGGCTGGCGTCCTGGTGGTGCGCTTGAGCGAGGCAGAAAAGATCGCCTCGGACGACCGCACCGTGCGGCAGGCGCTGGAGATCGTGCGCCGCCGGATCGACGAGGTCGGAACCCGCGAGCCGACCATCCAGCGCCAAGGCGCTGACCGGATCCTGATCCAGGTGCCGGGCATTGGCTCTGCCTCTGAGTTGAAGGCGATCATTGGCACCACTGCGCAACTGACCTTCAATCCGGTTGTCGGCCGTGGCAGCGACAAAGATGCTGCACCGGGTATCGGTAATAAAATCATCCCGTCGCTGGACGAAAGCGGCATTTACTACACCATTGAAGCTGCTGCTGTGGTAACTGGTGAGGACCTGGTGGATGCGCAGCCGTCCTTCGATCAGAACGGCCGTCCAGCGGTGACCTTCCGCTTCAACACCTCGGGTGCGCGCCGGTTCGGCGACTACACCGCGGAAAACATCGGCTCTCCCTTTGCCATTGTGCTGGACGACGAGGTGGTCTCTGCCCCGGTGATCCAATCGCATATTCCGGGCGGTTCCGGCATCATCACCGGCAATTTCAGCATCGAGGAAAGCACCAATCTGGCGGTTCTTCTGCGCGCAGGCGCACTGCCGGCAGGGCTGGAATTCCTCGAAGAACGCACCATCGGCCCGGAACTGGGCCAGGACAGCATCGACGCGGGCAAGATCGCTACTATCGTTGCCTTCATTGCAGTGCTGGTGTTCATGGGGCTCAGCTATGGTCTTTTCGGTCTTTTTGCCAATGTGGCGCTGATCCTGAACATCGCGCTGATCTTCGGGATGCTCAGCCTGATCGGCGGCACGCTGACGCTGCCGGGCATCGCGGGTATCGTGCTGACGGTCGGTATGGCAGTGGACGCCAATGTGCTGATCTTCGAACGTATCCGCGAAGAGCTGAAGGCGGGCCGCGGCCCGGCCCGTGCCATCGACGAAGGCTACTCCAAGGCGCTGAGCGCCATCCTTGACGCCAATATCACAACGTTCATCACCGCGGTGATCCTGTTTGCCATGGGCTCCGGCCCGGTGCGCGGCTTTGCGATCACTCTGGGGCTTGGCATTCTGACCTCGGTGTTCACCGCGATCTTTGTCACCCGGCTGATCATCGTGATGTGGTTTGAACGGCGCCGTCCGAAAACGATTGAGGTGTAAGATGCGGCTGAAACTAGTTCCCGAGGGGACCTCTTTCGATTTCTTCAAGCTCTCCAAGCTGTGGCTGGGGATTTCCGCCCTGATGATGGTGGTTGCACTGGTCTCTTTTTTCTTGCAGGGGCTGAACTTCGGCATCGATTTCCGCGGCGGGACCACCATCCGCACCGAAGCATCCGAATCCGTGGACGTCGGCGCCTACCGCGACGCGCTGGCGGTGCATGATCTGGGCGATGTATCGATTACCGAAGTGTTCGATCCGACCTTCGAGGAAGACCAGCACGTCGCCATGATCCGCATTCAGGCGCAGGACGACGGCGAGGCGATCACAGGCGGTATGGTCGAGATGCTGAAACAGTCGCTGGACGCAGTGGCGCCGGGCATCAAGTTTGTTTCGGTCGAATCGGTCGGCCCCAAGGTCTCGGGCGAGTTGATCCAGACTGCAGTGCTGGCCGTGGCACTCGCGATTGCCGCTGTTCTGGTCTACATCTGGTTGCGGTTTGAGTGGCAGTTCGCCTTGGGCGCCGTGGCGGCACTGGTGCATGATGTGGTGCTGACCATCGGCGTGTTCTCGGAACTGCAGATCAAGTTCGACCTAGCCATCATCGCAGCCTTGCTGACTATTGTTGGTTATTCGCTGAACGATACTGTGGTTGTGTTCGACCGGGTCCGCGAAAACTTGCGACGCTACAAGAAGAAAGACCTGGCCGAGGTTCTGAACATCTCGATCAACGAGACCCTCAGCCGGACGGTGATGACCTCGGTTACCACGCTCTTGGCGCTGGTCTCGCTGTATGTGCTGGGCGGCGATGTGATCCGCGGCTTTGTCTTTGCAATGATCTGGGGTGTTCTGGTCGGGACCTATTCGTCCGTGTTCGTGGCCTCCACCATTCTGCTGAGGCTGGGTGTGAAGCGTGACTGGTCGAAACAAGCAAACACCACCGGCAATCAGTTCTCGAACATCGATGCTTGAGACCTTTCAGGCAACCCTGGCCACACCGGGGCTGTTCTGGCTTTTCCTGACTATTGGAGCCGCGGGTCTTGTCCGCGGCTTCACTGGTTTTGGCACCGCAATGATCTTTGTGCCGGTGGGGGCGCAGTTCCTGCCGGCGGCGGATGTGGTGTTTCTGATGGTGCTGATGGGGGTGTTTTCCACCATCACCCTGTTCCCGCAGGCCTGGCGCCAGGCCGACAAGGCTGAGGTTGGTGCGCTGGCGATGGCCGCTGCGGTTACAGTTCCCGCTGGTCTGTGGGTGATGTCGCAGATGGATCCGCTGACATTGCGCTGGCTTGCCGCCGGGGTAATCGGGGTGACGCTGGCAGCTGTGGTCTCCGGCTGGCGCTGGCAGGGGCGGTTGGGCTGGCCTGGACGGTTTGGCATCGGTGGAGCGGCTGGCATGGTCGGCGGCATGACCGGTTTGACAGGACCGGTGGTCATTGTCTTTTATTTGGCAAATGTGCGCGATGTGGCGCGGGTCAGGGCCAATACAATTGTGTTTCTGGCCGCCCTTGATGTGGTGATTGCGGTTAACCTGATCTTTGGCGGGCTGGCCAGCCTGCAGGCGGTCGTTCTGGCGGCTCTGCTGGGCGTGCCTTACGTGATCACCACCCTGACCGGAAAGGCGCTGTTTGATCCCAAGCTGGAAAAGCCCTACCGCTTGGCCTCCTATTCCGTGATTGCGCTGGCCGTGTTATCCAGCCTTCCGGTGTTTGACTGAAAGGATCCCCGAATGCGCTTGAATGAAGTGAGCTATACGGACGCACAGCCGGTTGATGGCTATGGTGCCGGGTTCTTCCGCATCGGCGGGCAGGTGCATCAGGGGGCGGTGCTGACCTCAGCTGCGGGGACCGCGGCCTGGGGCGGTTATGCGGATGCCAAGCCGTTGCTGGCGCTGGCAGGAGAGATCGACGTGCTGTTCATAGGAACCGGCGCCGAGATTGCCCATATCCCGGCGGAGCTGCGCAAGGTGCTGGAAGGGGCCGGTCTGGGGGTCGAGGTGATGAACTCCCCCGCGGCCTGCCGCACTTATAATGTGCTGCTGTCCGAGGGGCGCCGGATTGCCATAGCGGCGCTGGCGGTCTGAATTTCTTAAGATGTGATTGACCTGCCGCTAAGCGGGCTGCGGCTGAATGGCTTTTGATGCGCAAGCACAATGGGATAAGCGAACTTCATGACATTGACTGTGACGGATCTGAGCGTGGCGCGCGGTGGCATCCCGGTGCTGGAAGGCCTGAGCTTTGCGCTGGATCCCGGCAAGGCGCTGATCCTGCGCGGCCCGAATGGCATTGGCAAGACCACGCTGTTGCGCACCGTCGCCGGGCTGCAGCCGCCGCTGAAAGGCCGGGTGGAAGGCGCCGAGGATCAGATCGCCTATGCCGCACATTCCGACGGGCTGAAGCCGACGCTGACGGTGGCCGAGAACCTGACCTTCTGGGCCAGCGTCTTTGGCCGCAATGGGATCGAACAGGCGCTGGACGGGTTTGACCTGCAAGGATTGCGCGACCGGCAGGCGGGGGCGCTGTCGGCGGGACAGAAACGCCGCCTCGGCCTTAGCCGGATGCTGGTCACCGGGCGGCCGATCTGGATCATGGATGAGCCGACGGTGAGCCTCGACAAAACCTCTGTCGCGATGTTTGCAAATGCCGTGCGGGCGCATCTGGGGCAGGGCGGATCTGCCTTGATTGCCACCCATATCGATCTGGGGCTGGCAGCCGGGGTGCTGGATGTCGGTCCCTTCAAGGCCAAGCCAATGGCGCTGGATGATTTCGACGGAGGCTTCCTGTGATTGCGCTTCTGATGCGGGATCTGAAGCTCGCTTTCCGCGCGGGCGGCGGCTTTGGCCTGGGTCTTGCGTTCTTCCTGATCGTGACCGTGATGGTGCCGTTTTCCGTTGGCCCGCAATCCGAGCTGCTGGCCCGCATTGCGCCGGGTGTGTTGTGGCTGGGCGCGCTGCTGGCCTGCCTTTTGTCGTTGGACCGGCTGTTGGCGCTGGATTGGGAGGACGGCTCGCTCGACCTCTTGGCCACTGCACCGCTGCCGCTGGAAAGCACCGTGACAATCAAGGCGCTGGCCCATTGGATCACCACCGGCCTGCCGTTGGTGATGGCGGCGCCGGTGCTGGGGCTGCTGCTGAACCTGCCTGTTGCGGGGTTCCAATGGCTTGTGGTCTCGTTGCTTCTGGGTACCCCGGCGCTGAGCGTCATCGGCACCTTTGGCGCGGCGCTGACAGTGGGGCTGAAGCGCGGCGGCCTGCTGATGTCGCTATTGGTGATGCCGCTCTATGTGCCGACGCTGATCTTCGGCTCCGAAGTGGCCCGCCGCGGGGCGGAAGGAATGACAGTACAGACACCGCTTCTGATGCTGGCGGGAATCTCCGCCGCCTCCATTGCATTGCTGCCGTTCGCCAGCGCCGCCGTACTGCGCGTCAATTTGCGCTGACCGAATGCCTGCCTCGTGAATTGAGAAACCCGAGAACAAGAGCTAAATAGCCAACATGTCGATCTGGGAATACGCCAACCCGAAGAAGTTCCTGGCCACCACGGAAAAGGTGATGCCGGCCTTATGGGTCAGCTCTGCGGTACTGATTTCCGCGGGCTTGACCTGGGGCTTCTTCTTCACGCCTGACGATTACCGTCAGGGCTCCACCGTCAAGATCATCTTCCTGCATGTACCCTCGGCGCTGATGGCGATTAACGCCTGGTTCATGATGCTGGTCGCTTCGCTGGTCTGGGTGATCCGCCGCCACCACGTCAGCGCGCTGGCCGCCCGTGCTGCCGCCCCTGTGGGCATTGTCATGACCGTGATCGCGCTGATCACCGGCGCGATCTGGGGCCAGCCGATGTGGGGCACCTGGTGGGCCTGGGATCCGCGGCTGACGTCCTTCCTCGTGCTGTTCCTGTTCTACCTCGGCTACATCGCCCTGTGGGAGGCGATCGACAATCCTGACACTGCCGCTGACCTCACCTCGATCCTGTGTCTGGTCGGCTCGGTCTTTGCCGTGCTCAGCCGCTATGCTGTCAACTTCTG
The DNA here is from genome assembly GCF_055902035.1 of Leisingera sp. SA215. Taxonomy (NCBI): domain Bacteria; kingdom Pseudomonadati; phylum Pseudomonadota; class Alphaproteobacteria; order Rhodobacterales; family Roseobacteraceae; genus Leisingera; species Leisingera sp. SA215. Next base: position 166,329 of record NZ_JBVVXU010000001.1, read on the forward strand.
GAATCAGGGGCTGCACCAGGGTGCATCGCTGTCGCTGGACAAAAAGGAGAACGTGGCAGATGCGTTTTCCAACCCGCTGTATGTCTGCATGGCAGGATTTGTGCTGTTGTTCATCGCCTTGGTGTTCTACCGCACCGGAACTGAAATCCGCGCCCGCCGCATCAAGGCATTGATGGCGCGTGAACGGCTGGAGGCCTGATGCCCGATCTTGGAAAATACGCCGATACTGTGCTGTCGGCCTATGGCGCCTCGCTGCTGCTGCTGCTGGCGCTGGTAGTGCTGACAATCCTGCGCGGCCGCAAGGTGCGCCGGGAGATGGAAACATTGGAAAGCCGGGTGAAACGCAATGGCTAAAATCTCTCCGCTGATGGCGGTCCCCGGTGTTGTGTTCGCCGGTTTTTTCGGTCTCGCCCTGGTGGGCATGTTCCGCGAGGACCCCGACAGCCTGCCGTCCGCGCGCGAAGGCCAGCCTGCACCGCCGGTGGTGCTGGATGAATTCCCGGGCAAGGAGTTGTTCAGCGACGCTACCCTGCGCGATGGCAATGTGAAGCTGGTGAATTACTGGGCCAGCTGGTGTGCGCCCTGCCGGGCCGAGCATCCCAACCTGGAGGCGCTGACCAAGGAAGGTGTCCCCGTCTATGGCGTCAACTATAAGGATCAGCTGGCCAACGCCGCGGCTTTTTTGGACGAGCTGGGCGATCCCTACACAGCAATCGGCAGGGATGAGAAGGGCCGCATGGCGATCGACTGGGGCCTGTACGGCGTGCCGGAAACCTATGTGGTGGACGGCGAAGGCAAGATCGTGCTGCGCTTTGCCGGGCCGATCACCCAGCGGGTGATCGAAAACACCCTGCGCCCGGCTATGGCGAAGGCGGCGGGCCAGTGAGCCTTATGCTGGTTAACCCGGGGCGGCGCTGCTGAAATCCAGCTCCTTTGATGACAGCGCGCAGACAAGCCGTTTGCTTCACAAGAGCCGCCAGCCCGGTGAACTTACGATGCGGTTCAGCCGAAAATGCTGAGATCCAGCGCCAGCCCGGTCCCCAGCCAGATGGCGTGATCCCGATGATCCGCCAGGGCGTCGCCGGTTTCCGGATGGGCAAAGACGATCAGGCCATCGCGGTTCAATGCCAACCAAGGCAGCAGCTTGGAAAACTGCTCCGGGCTGGCCGCCAATTGGCAAGACCACTTGGGATGCGGTCCGACGGGTTTTTGATGCATGCGCCCCATCTCCAAGCCAAAATGCTCAGCGGCACGCTGGCAAACAGCGCGGGCCTGGGCGAAGCTGTGTTCATCAAAGTAGATATGGGCGTGATAGCCGGTGATGCTGTCTGTGTGTTTCATGCCGCCAGTATTTCCGGCGCGACAGCCCAAGGCAATCAGCAGATTGCGAACAGCCCCTGTGCAGCGCAAGGCTGAACCCGGCTGTGCGGGGGACGGTGACGCGCTGTCAAAGCGAAGGCCGGGGTTTCAGGGCACCGAGAAAGTCCTGAAATCCTGTTCCCGCCGCATGGTGGCGCTGCGGGCGTCCAAATCGCCGCGTTCCGCACGCCAGGTCAAGTAGCGCTCCAAATGGGCATTCGACTCCCATAGGTGGAAAACGGCAATTTCAAAACGCGCGCGGTTAATGCCCGCATGGGCTTCGATGCAGCCAGGAAAGCACCGGGTATCCGGAAGCATCTCCAGAACCGCTTCGACGTGTTCGTCGAAGGTGTCCACATCCGGGTAAACGACTGCTATCACAGCTTCTTTCATGTCTTGAAACCCGGCCTCTGAAGTGCTGTTGCGAGGGATAAAAGGTGCATCCAGAATTATTATTTACATGACTGGACCGGGGGGTACAGCAGGTATCACCGCCAGGATGGTATCGCCTGAGTTGTGCATGTGCCTGGCCGTTACAAGGCTGCAATCCAATTGCAGTTTCTACCATGTAAGTGAGGGATGGCTCATAAGCATGAGGCAAGCGGGAGCGGAAATTTGCAATCCTGCTAACTGAATATTGCACGCAGGGCGATGGCAGGGAGAGACAAAACACCGGCTGGGTTCAGCGAAGTACTGCCTGCATGAACTGCTAACAGGCAAGGTGAAGCCCGTGAAGCCGACGGCATCCTTCCATTGAACAAATCACCAGGGTGCACGACCTTCCTGGCCCCTGCAGAGCTGATGTTACTGCAGGCCAACGCATTCCGCTACGGCTTCGAGCGCTATCCGCAAGGGTTGGATATGGACGAAGGGTATTCACAGAGTTCCCGGCTGCGGTTGGGAATGGCGAATTGGCTGCGTGATGAATCTGGCTGTCTTCAACCGGCCAATGTCCGAACTGCAGGCAGCTGGCGCGATTGCAGAGATCCCGCGCAGAAGCACCCGCGCGCAGTAACCGGGATTGTTCGCTGCAACCCTGACGTAAGAAGGGCGCCCGTTGGGGCGCCCTTTCAGAACTTATCTAGCAGCCTTACGACTTGGCCAGGTTGCGCAGCACGTAATGAAGCACGCCGCCGTGTTCGATGTATTCGATCTCCGGCGCGGTATCGATCCGGCACTTCAGCGTGATGGTCTTCACGGTGCCATCGGCAAAAGTGATGTCGCAGGGCACGGCCTGCTGAGGCTCGATGGTGTCCAGACCGCGGATCGAAACGGTTTCCTCCCCGGTGAGGCCCAGCGACTTGCGGGTGTCGCCGCCGGTGAACTCGAACGGGATCACGCCCATGCCGACCAGGTTCGAGCGGTGGATGCGTTCGAAGCTTTCGGCTATCACGGCCTTGACGCCCAGCAGAGCGGTGCCTTTGGCTGCCCAGTCGCGCGACGAGCCCGCTCCATACTGTTCACCACCGAATACCACCAGCGGGGTGCCGTCGGCCTGATGCGCCATCGAGGCGTCGTAGATCGAGGTCTGTTCGCCATCGGGGCCCTTGGTATAACCGCCCTCGACGCCGTCCAGCATCTCGTTCTTGATGCGGATGTTGGCAAAGGTGCCGCGCATCATGATCTCGTGGTTGCCGCGGCGCGAGCCATAGGAGTTGAACTCACGCGGCTGAACCTGACGCTCCAGCAGATATTTGCCGGCCGGGGTGGTGGTGGCAAAGGAGCCCGCAGGCGAGATGTGGTCGGTGGTGACCATATCGCCCAGCACCGCCAGAACCTTGGCGTTCTCGATGTTCGAGATGGTGCCCGGCTCGGTGCCCATGCCCTGGAAATAAGGCGGGTTCTGAATGTAGGTCGAGGCTGCGGGCCAGTCATAGGTCTCCGCGTCGGTGATCTCGACGGCCTGCCACTTTTCGTCGCCCTTGAAAACATCGGCGTATTTCGACTGGAACGCCTCGCGGGTCACAGTCTGCTCGACCAGATCGGCGATTTCCTTCTGCGTCGGCCAGATGTCCTTGAGGTAGACGTCGTTGCCGTCCTTGTCCTGGCCGAGCGGTGCGGTGGTGATGTCGACATTCATGTCGCCAACCAGCGCATAGGCCACGACCAGCGGCGGCGAGGCCAGATAGTTGGCGCGCACGTCCGGCGAGATCCGGCCTTCGAAGTTGCGGTTGCCCGACAGCACCGAAACACCGATCAGATCATGATCATTGATGCATTTCGAGATTTCCTCGGCCAGCGGGCCGGAGTTGCCGATGCAGGTGGTACAGCCGTAGCCGACCAGGTTGAAGCCGATGGCATCCAGGTCCTTCTGCAGGTCCGCCGCTTCGAGATACTCGGAGACCACCTGCGAACCCGGCGCCAGCGAGGTCTTGACCCAGGGCTTGCGGGTCAGGCCCAGCGCGTGCGCCTTTTTCGCCACCAGACCCGCACCGATCATCACGTAGGGGTTCGAGGTGTTGGTGCAGGAGGTGATCGAGGCGATCACGATCGAGCCGTCGTGCAGCTGGTAATTGCCGTTTTCGGTGGTGACGTAGCCCAGCTTGTGGTGGCCTTCGTTGCCGGGGATTTCCTGCGGCTCGGGCTGGCCGCCCTCGGCCTCCCAGCGGCCCTCGGCGCGGGCGCTTGCGTCCTTGGCGCTGCGCTGGCCTTCCACATATTTGTGAAATGTGGCCGCGGCAGTGTCCAGCGCGATATAGTCCTGCGGCCGTTTCGGGCCGGAGATCGCGGGCACGATGGAACCCATGTCGAGGCTCAGGGTGTCGGTGTAGATCGGGTTGTAGGTCTCGTCGCGCCAGAAGCCGTTTTCCTTGGCATAGGCCTCGACCAGCGCGATGCGGTCCTCATCGCGGCCGGTGTTGCGCAGGTAGCGGATGGTTTCGGCGTCGATCGGGAAAAAGCCGCAGGTGGCACCGTATTCCGGCGCCATGTTGGCGATGGTCGCCCGGTCGGCCAGCGGCAGCTTGTCGAGACCGGAACCGTAGAATTCGACGAACTTGCCGACCACACCCAGCTCGCGCAGCATTTCCACGACCTTCAGAACCAGGTCGGTGCCGGTGGTGCCTTCGGTCATCTCGCCGGTCAGCTCGAACCCGACAACCTCGGGGATCAGCATCGAGATCGGCTGGCCCAGCATCGCCGCTTCGGCCTCGATACCGCCAACGCCCCAGCCCAGCACGGCCGCGCCGTTGACCATGGTGGTGTGGCTGTCGGTGCCGACCAGGGTGTCGGGATAGGCGACTTCATTGCCGTCCTGGTCGGTGTCGGTCCAAACCGTCTGGGCCAGATATTCCAGGTTCACCTGGTGGCAGATGCCGGTGCCCGGCGGCACAACGCGGAAGTTGTCGAATGCGGTCTGGCCCCATTTCAGGAATTGGTAGCGCTCCATGTTGCGCTCGTATTCGCGGTCAACGTTCATCTGGAACGCGCGCGGGTTGCCGAACTCGTCGATCATCACCGAATGGTCGATCACCAGGTCGACGGGAACCAGAGGGTTGATCTTGGCGGCCGAGCCTTTCAGGCCGACGATGCCGTCGCGCATTGCGGCCAGGTCCACAACGGCGGGAACACCGGTGAAGTCCTGCATCAGCACGCGGGCCGGGCGGTAGGCGATCTCGCGCGGGTTCTTGCCGCCCTTTTCGGCCCACTCACCGAACGCCTTGATGTCATCAGTGGACACGGAAAAGCCGCCGTCCTCGAAGCGCAGCATGTTTTCCAGCACCACCTTCAGCGCGGCCGGCAGTCTGGAGAAATCGCCAAAGCCGGCTTCAGTGGCTGCTGGGATGGAGTAAAAAGAGATCGACTTGCCGTTGACGCTGAGCGTTTTGCGCGCTTTGGCATTGTCCTGTCCGACGGTGATAGGCATGTTTGGCCTCCCTCAAGGATTTGAAATCGGGGAATTCGCTGCCAGCTAAATGCATGAGGACGATTAAGCATTCAATAGCCCAATCGACGCAGGGGGCACTTTTGTATGCAATAGTACACATTTTTTCAGTGCAACGCCGCTTCCACTGCTCAAATCCGGCTCAAAAATGATTGATTGGCGTATCTGCAGGCACACCATTAGACCAGAAGCCTAACAAACGCAGCGGGCGATTCATGAAAATTCTGGCGTCGATAGCAGCATCTTTGGCACTGGCCTTGCCGGTATACAGTCAATCGGCTGCGGAACCCGTGGTGGTGGAGCTTTATACCTCGCAGGGGTGTTCGTCCTGCCCTCCGGCCGATGCACTGTTGCATGAGCTGGCTGCGCGCAAGGATGTGCTGCCGCTGGCATTGCACGTGGATTACTGGGATTACATCGGCTGGAAGGATCAATTCGCCAAGCCGTCCCATACCAAGCGGCAAAAAGGCTATGCGCATGCGGGCGGCCGCAGGATGATCTATACGCCTCAAATGATCATCATGGGCCAGGATGATGTGGTCGGTGCCGATGCCATGAAAGCGGACGGCGCCATTGGCAAACACCAGTCGCGGCCGCGTCCGGTGTCGCTGTCGCTCGAGCGGAATGGCGAGGATCTGGTGATCCGGCTGCAGCCACGGGTGCAGATGGGGGATACGAGGCTGCTGGTGCAGCTGGTGCGCTACACGCCCGAACGGACCATTACGATCACCCGCGGTGAACTGGCGGGCAAGACCTTGAGCTATGCCAATGTGGTGGAAGACTGGCAGATCACCGCGGAATGGGACGGGGCAGGGGAGCTGGAACTGTCCGTCCCGGTGCCAGGAAGCCGGCCCGCTGCCGTATTGGTGCAAGAGGCGCCCTTTGGCCGTATCATTGCCGCTGCCCGGGCCGAGTAGAAACTGGCCTCAGCCCGCCTCGGGATTTGCCTTTCTGCCGGGCTTGGATACCGGCACATAGGGTTTCCAGCGCCGGTGGATCCAGAACCATTGGCCGGTGTGCTTGCGCACGATGGCTTCCAGATCCGCGCTCAAGGATTTGGTCATGGTAAGCGGATCTGAATGCGGGATCTCGGCGCTCATCACGATCTCAAAGTCCAGACCGTTGTCCTGGCGTACGGCATAGACAGGGATCACAGCGGCGCCGAATTTCAGCGCCAGTTCGGCCGGCACAGTAGAAGTGACTGCAGGCTTGCCGAAGAAATCGATCAGCTCTCCGCCCTGGGCGTGCAGATCGGTAACGATGGCCGCGATGCCGCCCTTTTTCAGATGCCGGACCAGCTCGACCATGCCGCGCTTGCCCTGCTCGAACAAGGGTTCGCCGTTGCCTTTGATGGCGGCAACATAGTGGTCATTGAAATAGGGGTTGGCCATCCGCCGGTAAAGCGCGCCCATCTCGAAACCACGGGCGAACAGGGCCGCGCGGGCAGCGTCATAATTGCCGAAATGAGCCGTTGCCAGCAGCACCGGGCGTCCTGCCGCCCGGGCCTCTTCCAGCGCTTTCAGGCCAGGGCCGGTAATGGGTGCTGCCTTGGCGCGGTCGTGAAAGGGGGCGCCGGCATAGATTTCGGCAATCATCCGGCCCGCATTGTTGCTGACGTCCCGGTACAGCGAGTCCGGGTCGATTTCTGACAGTTCGGGGCTGACAAGATCCAGGTTGATGCGGACCCGCTTGTCGAACCCGGCCAACCGGCCCATGGCCGTCACCAGCCGGCCCATCAAGGGCACTCTCAGCCGATAGGGGATCAGCCGCGTGCAGACCAGCAGCCCGCGCAGAAACAGGTTGCTGCCATAATATTTGACATGGCTCCAGGTGGAGAGCTCGGAAGGATCTACAGGCATGGCGTCTGGATGGCTGCGGCGCGGAAATGCGCCTGGAAGTCCGCATCATACGCAGCCGGAACGGCAGGTACAAGCAGCTCGCAGGCGCGGGCAGAATGGACCGCCCAGCTGCAGCGCCGGAAAGAGTGGCGGATTTTAGCCGTCTTCCGCCTCGTCCTCGTCGGATTTCAGGTCAATCTCGCCAGTGGCCACAAGATCCCGCATCGCCGAGATGATCAAGCTGAACGCAACCTCGCCATCGCTGCGTTTGACCTTGCCGCGCTCTCTCACTTCATCGCGGATGTTATCGGCCATCCGGCTGGACATGTTCTTGAGCAGGAATTCGTTGGTCGCAACATCTTCCTCTTCGGTGGCAAAGGCCATGGCCGTGACCATATCCGGCGGCGACAGCACCCGCATCAGCTTGGGCACGTCGATCGGGCGCATCCGTTTGGCGATCAGCGCGTAGGTGAAGATCGCTTTGCGCACCTTGGTGGCAAAATCCACATCTTCTTCGTCCAGCGCCGTCAGCACCTCGTCCCGTTTGGCGGCGGCGGCTTCGGTCAGAATGCCGCCAAGACGCTGGCCCGGGGTCTCATCAAAGGCGAGATCGGGCCGGGCTTCGACCTGAGCGGCAAGCGACAGGCCGATCCGATCCACGGTTTCAGGCGTGACGTTGGCGGTGTGGCTGACGGCATAGGTGATGCGGCGGGCAATCGGGCCGGGCAGGTGCACCAGCATTTGCGCGGCCTTGGCGGTGTCCAGCTTGGACAGCAGAACCGCGGCCACTTCAGTGCTTTCCGCCTCGGCCAATCCGGCCAGATCTTCGGGCGGCAGCTGTTTCAGGCGCTCCCAGGGATCGCCGAACTGGCGAACGCCCGCTTCTTTGCGGAGGCGGCTGTGGGTGTGGCGGCTGATCTTGCCTTGCATCGCGTTCAGCGCGCCGGCCAGACCATTGGGGAAATGCAGGCCGATATTGTCCAGAAGATCGGCAAATTCGCCCGCAACCGCGTTCAGCGTGTCGCGGTCGACAATGCTCATCTTACCCATCTGCTGGGTCAGTTCCAGCTGCAGGTCGTCCGGCAGTTCCTCCAGCGGGATTTCCGCGCCTTCATTCAGCAGCAGCCGGACGATGATTGCGGCTTTGGCCTTGCCGCTCAGCCCGCTGCCGCCCGCTGTGCCCAATCGGGCCGGGGTTCCGATCCCGCCCAGACCCGGGCTGCCTGAAGCCATCGGAAGCGCCAGCATGTTGTCTTGAGGCATTCTCGCACCCTACCAAAGATTCTTCTCAATCGTGGAGGCCAGGATACGCCGCAAGCCGTAAAGAAAGGCTGAAGCTAATAGTTGTAGGATGCACCTGTTTCCAAGGCGTTGCGCAGCGATGCTTCGGCCCAGCTGCCATCGCCGCCCCGTGCCTTGATCTCTTTCCACTGTATCAGGGCTGCGCCGTATTTGCCCTGTTCCACAAGGCCCTGGCCCATGTACGAACGGGCAAGAATATTATCCGGATTCCGCTTCAATGCCCGGTCATAGTAGGTTTGCGCCAGTTCCAAATTCCCGAGTTTACGGTGCGTGAAGCCCCAGTAGGTCAGCACCAGAGAGTCCTGCTGGTCCGGCATCGCGCGGAGCACCGACTGGGCGTCTTGCTGGCGGCCGGCATAGGCCAGCTCGCGCGCGGCATCCATCAGGCCCTGCTGGTTCAGGGAAGATTTCCTGGGTCGCACGCAACGTTTCTTGTTTGCGTCCCAGACCCGCTTGCCCTTGCAGGTCTTGGTGGTTTCGGAGGGCTTCGGCGGGTTCCAGTCATTGCCGCCTGCGGCATGGGCCGTGATCGGCAGGGTCAAGGCAGCGGCAAGAGCAAAAAAACGCATGTCGTGATCTCCTGGTGCGTAAAGTCGTGATCAATGTACGCCTGCAAGCCGCGGGCGGGCTAATTTTTTCATATCAAAAACGCGTTTGTGAAAACCTGCTGGTGCAAACAAAAAAACGCCCCGCCGGGATGGCGGGGCGCTGGAGGCTGTAAAGCAGGCCGGCTTACTCGCCAAACACCCGCTTGAAGATCGTATCAACATGTTTGGTGTGATAGCCCATGTCGAATTTCTCGTTGATCGCTTCTTCGCCCAGGGCCGCAACCACGTCCGCATCCGCCAGCAGCAGCTCGCGGAAATCAACGCGCTCCTCCCAGACTTTCAGGGCGTTGCGCTGCACCATGGCATAGGCGTCCTCACGGCTGACACCCGCTTGAGTCAGCGCCAGAAGGACCCGCTGCGACATCACCAGACCCGGGAATTTGTTCATGTTGTCCAGCATGTTCTCGGGGAACACCAGCATCTTGTCGACAACGCCGGCCAGGCGGTGCAGGGCAAAGTCGAGGGTGACGGTCGCGTCGGGGCCGATGCCGCGTTCCACGGAGGAATGCGAGATGTCCCGTTCGTGCCACAGCGCCACGTTTTCCATCGCGGGCACAACAGTCATGCGGACCAGACGCGCCAGACCGGTCAGGTTTTCGGTCAGAACCGGGTTCTTCTTATGCGGCATCGCCGAGGAGCCTTTCTGGCCCATCGAGAAGAATTCGGCGCCTTCCAGCACCTCGGTACGCTGCATGTGGCGGATTTCCACAGCAACGTTTTCGATCGAGGACGCAATGACGCCGAGGGTGGCAAAGAACATCGCATGGCGGTCGCGCGGGATCACCTGGGTGGAGATCGGCTCAGGCCGCAGGCCCAGCTGTTCGCAGACATGCTCTTCTACCGCCGGGTCAACATTGGCAAAGGTGCCGACCGCGCCGGAGATCGCACCGGTGGCGACTTCCGCGCGGGCGGCGGCCAGGCGCTGCTTGTTGCGGTCCATCTCGGCGTAGAAACGGGCAAAGGTCAGCCCCATCGTGGTGGGTTCGGCATGGATGCCGTGGCTGCGGCCGACGCGCACGGTGTCCTTGTGCTCCAGCGCGCGCTTCTTCAGCGCGGCGAGCAACTTGTCCATGCCGTCCAGCAGGATGTCTGCGGCGCGCACCAGCTGTACATTCAGGCAGGTGTCCAGCACGTCCGACGACGTCATGCCCTGATGCACAAAGCGGGCCTCGTCGCTGCCGACATGCTCAGCCAGATGGGTGAGGAAGGCGATCACGTCATGTTTGGTCACCGCTTCAATCTCGTCGATGCGGGCGACGTCGAATTCCACGTCCTTGGCTTTCCACACGGCGTCAGCGTTTTCGCGCGGGATCACGCCGAGGTTGGCCATCGCTTCGCAGGCATGGGCCTCGATCTCGTACCAGATCTTGAATTTGGTCTCAGGCGACCAGATGGCGACCATCTCGGGGCGGGCATAGCGGGGGATCATGGCGAAAGCACCTTTATGTGATTGTGCAGCAGATGCCCGGCCTCTTAGATCAGGAGCGGCAGGACAGCAAGGCTGGGAGATGGACATGAGGCAGATTGCCCTGATGATTGCGGTATCATTGCCCGTTTCACCGCTTGCGCCGCCGGGCCCAAGGCCGATGCCGTTGCAGGCTTCCCGCAAGGGCCGGGGGCGGGAGGTCCCTGATTTTTAAAGTTGCCCGGTTGCCGCCTGAGTCGAGGTTTCCAGATGTGTCACCACCTTGGCGCCGTTTTCCAAGGTCCGATGCACCGGGCATTTATCGGCAATCTCCATCAGCTTGGCCCGCTGTTCCCCGCTCAAAGGGCCGCAGAGGTGGATCACCCGGGTGAACTGGTCGATTTTGGCCGGCCCCGTCGGCTGGGCATCCTGGGCATGGACCTTGTCATGGCTCACATCGACGCTGATCCCCTCCAGCGGCCAGCCCTTGCGGCGGGCGTACATCCGCAGCGTCATCGAGGTGCAGGCGCCCAGCCCCGCCGCCACGAAGCCGTAGGGCGACATGCCCCGGTTGGTGCCGCCATAGGCCAGCGGTTCATCCGCATAGGTGTGGTGATAGGGACCGGATTGCACATCCTGCAGGAACCCCTCCGGGTCCGCCTCTGTCACCCGCAGGATGCCTTCGGGCGCACCTGGCGGCGGCGCGGGCGGGGTCATGCCGACATAGCGCCCGGCCCAGGCGGCAATCACCTCGGCGGCATATTCCGCATCCGCAGCGCGGGTGATCAGGTGATCGGCGTCATCCAGGGTGACAAAGCTCTTGGGGTGTTTCGCGGCTGTAAAGATCGAAGCCGCATTGTCGATGCTCACCGTTTCATCCCGCGGGGCATGCAGCACCAGCAGTGCGGCCTTGAGGCCGGCAATCGCCGGCGCCAGCGCTTCAGCGTTTATGTCCTCGACAAACGCCTTGCCAATGATGAAAGGCCGCCCGCCCAGGCACACTTCCGCGCGGCCCTTGGCGTCAATTTCGGGCAAGGCAGCGTCGAAGTGGTGCGAGACATGGCCGGGATCGAACGGCGCACCCAGTGTCACCACGCCTTTGACCGACGGGATGCCGGCCCGTGCCCGCAGCACCGCCGCGCCGCCCAGCGAATGGCCGATCAGCAGCGATGGGGCCATGTCGCGGGACGCCAGATACTGCGCCGCCATAATCAGATCCGCGACATTGGAGCTGAAGGAGGTGTTCTCAAACTCCCCTTCGGAATGCCCCAGACCGGTAAAGTCGAACCGCAGCACTGCAATCCCCATTGCCGCCAGCCGCCCGGCGATGCGCCGCGCCGCCGGGATGTCCTTGGAACAGGTAAAGCAATGGGCAAACAGCGCCGTTGCCAGGACCGGTCCCTCGGGCAGGTCGAGCCGGGCAGCAAGGGTGTTTCCGGCATGGCCGGGAAAGGAGATGCGTTCAGCGGGCATGGGCGTGGCCTTTATTGGGTGTTCCGCTTAGATTGATCGCTCAATGGGACCTGAACAAGGCGGCAGCCTGCAACGTCACGGGAAGGTGAAGGCAGATGAGCGCAATGTGCCGGAACGGCAGTGGCGGCTACACGCCGCAAGCTGCACGCGATAGGGAGAAGAGGCAGTGTTTGCGGATGTTTGCAATCGCGCACGCTGGAAATTCGGCCGGTATACTGAGGCGGGCCTTGTTACCAGTTCGGCCTTTGTGATGTCGCCGGACACGACCTGCGTTTTGCTGACCCGTCACTGGAAGCTGGCCTCTGGCTGCAATTGGGCGGTGATTGCAACGGCTTTGCCGACGTTCTCCGAAAACAAGACAATGAAGAACGCGGGTATCGCGGGGCAAGCCGCTGTCTGAGCAGATGATTGACGTTGATATTTTTGAAATCCCGGAACCTGCGAAAGACTGCGCGCATCTGCAGTTTGACGTGCGGCATCTGTTCCAGACGGAGGCCGGGGAAATTGCGTTGCGCGGGGGGCATGCGCTGGCCTGGGATAAGCGCAGGTGCCTGACGGCGCCGCAGGGCATTCCGGCCCCTCCTGAACTGGAGGGACCGGTACAGGAAGGGCCGGCTGCCAGGGATCAGGCCTCGCCCAGCAGGTCCTTGTCGAACGGGTATTTGGTCAGGTTTTCATAGCCGTCCTCGGTGATCAGCACCTGGTCTTCCAGCTTGACCGAGAAATCGCCGCCTTCGGGGGAGATCAGCGCCTCGACACAGAGCACCATGCCCGGCTCAAGCTCATAGTCGAAGGCGCCTTCGACCATCTGATCCGGGTAGGCGACCAGCGGCCATTCATCACAGAGGCCGACGCCATGCATCATGCAGCCGTATTTCTGCTTCTGGAACTGCGGATCCAGCGGATGACAGGCCCTGGACAGGTCCTGAATGTTCACACCGGGCTTCAGCATCTCCATGTTGTGGCGGATATGCTCGACCCCGTGCTGCATGGCATATACCATGTCGGCGCGCGGTTTCTCGTCACCAATCCACCAGCTGCGCGAGATATCGATGCAGATCCCGTAAGAGCCGACCAGGTCGGTGTCAAAGCTGATCATCTCGTTGTTCTGGATGATGCGGGGGCCGCATTCCTGGAACCAGGGGTTGGTGCGCGGGCCGGAGGCGAGGAGGCGGGTTTCGATCCATTCGCCGCCGCGGCGGATGTTTTCGGCGTGAAGCACCGCCCAGACGTCGTCCTCCGAAATATTGCCGCCGGGTACCTGTTCGCGGGCAAACCGCTCCATTGCCGCTACGGCTGTTTCGCAGGCGTGGCTGGCGCAGCGCATGGCCAGAATCTCGTCCGGGCCTTTCACCGCGCGGCATTTCTCGGTCAGCTCTTCGCCGGGGAGGATCTCCAGCCCTTGCGCCTCCAGCGCGCGCAGCCCGTGCAGCATGATCTTGTCCACCGCCAGGCGCCTGTTGCTGCCGCTGTGCTCTTCCAGCAGCTTGCGGACCTCGTTGGAGAACACATCCGCCGCCACATCCACCTTGTCGCCGCGGTCGAAATAGAACAGATCGGCGCCAGCCCGCTGCTCGCGTACAAACGGGTTGAACTCGCTGAGGAACGGTGACTGCTTGTAGTCCCACAGCACCATATAGCCGTCGGCGCAGATCAGCAGGGCGCGGAACGGATTGTGGGTGTTCCACAGCTGCATATTGGTGCTGTCGGTGGCATAGCGGATGTTCAGCGGGTCAAACACCAGAAGGCCGGCATAGCCGCGGTCATTGATGAACCGGGTCAGCCGCTCCCAGCGGAACTTGCGCATTTCCTGTAAGTCGGGCAGTTGCAGCCCGGCCTCGGCCCATTCGCCAAAAGCCAGCTGGGTCGGGCCGATCTCAACCCGGTCATTATTGTTCGGCGTGTTGTCGCCCAGGTTGGCGCCGCGGGTTGGGTCGATCTTGCGGATGTCGCGGTAATGCTCGTTCATGCGTGGCCTCCGTCGCTGCACAGGTCTGTCCAATGTGGCGGCGTCTGCTGCCGGAATCGCTGCAGAAAACGACGGGTTTTGCAGTCGTTTCTGACCTATGCATGCCCGGTTCAGCAACGTCGCGGAAAGCCGCTGTGCAGGCAGGACGGCCATCGTGCCGCTGCAACGCGCCTTGGTATCGGGAGCCGGACCTGCTTCTGCCGGGGGATTTCCTGCGCGGTGATATGCAGATGCGCTTGCTGCAGGCACACGCTGTTGTGTGCGCCCTTCACAGCCATCCGGCGCCCGGTCCTGGGGTCAGGGCAGCAGCGGACGCGCGGCCTGAACCATGCCGGCGCTTTCCAGATAGAGGAACAGAGCTGTCAGCAGCAACAGGTGGCTGATGAAGCGCAGGCGGCCGGTGCCGGCCAGGGTGACTGCGGCCAGGGCTGACGCCCGCAATTGGCTGCCCCAGCTGAGGCGCGCAAAGCCAGCCGGCTCCGGGTTGCGGATGCGGGCGTGGATCAGCCCGGCGCTGTCCGGGGCCGCGGCGCTGCCGCGGCTGCCATTGGCGGCCAGGAAGACCCGGTCGCAATGGGCTTCCAGCTCCAGCGCGGTTTGCTCAACCGGAGTGAAGCGTTCACGGCCGCGCAGCTTGGCCGGCCCGGTTTGCTGAGGTTGGCTTTCTAAGGCGTTTGCGGTGCCAGCGATGGGCGGATGCGGTTGTTCCGGCTGGCCGTTGCCGGCGGTAAACGCACCAAGGAACTGTTCGCAGGTCAGCGCGGTTCCGGTCTCCAGCCATTCGACGGAGGTCGCATCAACCTCTGGCAGCAGGCGCCGCAGCATTTCCGCCAGCAGCAGTTCCGAGATTTCCCGGTCGCAATAGCCGGGGAAGACCGGGGACAGTGACAATTCCAGGATCGCCGAGGGCTGCATTATGCTGCTGGTCAGTTTGCTGGAGCGCCGCAGGGGCACCCGGCGCAGCCGGACTGTCACATGATAATGGTCGCATTGCAGCCTGGCAGTGGTCTCGGCGCGGGCGGCAATCGTTTCGGCCGGATGGCCGAAATCCTCAAGCGTGTCCACAACCGCGGCAACCGCAGCCGAAAGAGTTCCGGTATCGCGGCTCTCCAGGCCCAGCCTGCCTGTGTGCTGTGTGGTTTCTGCCATCGTCCGGATCCTCCATTCAGGGTGCCGATGGAAGAAGGTTAAAATTTGAAGGAGTTCAAAGTGGGGCAGGAATTAAGGTTCTGACGAAAATGGCTGAACAGACGGCGGTAAAATACGGCGTTTGTGAAGGGTTTGATTTTAAATGATTTTCATCAAGATATGCGGGTGCTGCGGGCTGCAATACGGCTCAACTGTGGCGGGGGGCGGACACATTGATGCCCCAGAGCCTACAGTAATCCGGGAATCACCTGCACTGTTCCTGGGACGGTCAGCCGCTGGTGTCCGCAGCCCGCCAAAGACCGGGCGCAGATATCAGCCGTAGGTTGGGAAAGGCGACGGTCAGCGGTCGATCTGGCGCCCCATGATTGCCAGCGACTTCTGATAGACCGTCGCGGCGTTCCATTGCTTCAGAACCCGGTAGTTCGGCTCGCCCTGCTGATAGCCTTTGCCGGGCTTCCAGCCCTTTTGGCGCAGGTAATTCGCAGTGGAGGCCATCGCATCCCCCATGTTGTAGAAATCCACCCGCCCGTTGCCGTCCCAGTCAATCCCGTATTGCAGCGCATTGCCAGGCAGGAACTGGGTATGGCCCAGCTCGCCATGTCTGGCGCCCAGAGTGGCCGTGGTGATGGCGCCTTGGTCCACCAGTTTCAGCGCCCCTAGCGCATGCGGGCGGAAGAAATCAGAGCGCCGGCAATCGTAGGTCAGCGTCACGATGGCCGAAACCACCTGGCTGTCGCCCATATAGTTGCCAAACGCGGTCTCCATTCCATGGATGGCAATCAGCACGCCGGCCGGCACGCCGTATTTACGCTCCAGTGCAGCATAGAACTCCGGGTTGCGTGCCTTTCGCTTGCGGCCCTGCGCCACAATGGTCGCTGACCCGCGGATCTGCATGAATTTCTCCAGCGAGTATTTGAAGCTCTTCTGGTTGCGGTCGGCAGAGATGGTGCGGCTGGCATATTGCGCATTGGCCAGCGCGTGCAGCCCCGCCTTGCGCACGCCTGCGCGTTTGGCCTCGCGCTGGAAGTCCTGCTTCCAGGTCTCAAACCCGGAAGACGTATTGCCGCAGGTGGCGGCCAGGGCAGGGGAAGCAAGCAGGGCGGAAATCAGGGCAGGGGCAATCAGCCGGCGCATGAAAGAACTCTCAAAATGTGACTCGTGCCTTGCAGCCTAACGTGCTGGCAGCCGGTGTCTAACGGGAAAAACCGGGTATGGTTCGTATTTATCTAGGTGAAGGCTGTTCCGGCTGCCAGGGCAAGGCCGTCGGCCACGGCCGTCATGGCATTTCCAGTTTCAACGCGGGCGTTTGGGCAGATGCTGCGCATTTGGGCCTGAACCGCCGCCAAAAGCGAAGAGCCGCCGACCATCACGATCCGGTCGACGCTGCCGGCTGTGAGCCCGGCCTGCGCCAGTGTCTCAGCCGCGCAAGCGCCGATGGCTGCGGTCTGCTCTGCCAGTGTCTGGTTCATCTCCGAGGCGGGCAGCGGCACGGACAGGCCGCGCTGCAGCAGCTTCAGGTCGATCGCCGCCGCGCCGCCCGCCGTGTTGGCCTGAATCTTGCCGCGCTCGACAGCAAAAGCCAGCTCGTGGCCCAGTTCATCCTCCAGCACCGAGACCAGGCGGGCCAGCATGTCCGGTTCAACCGCATTGGCGGCCAGGTCCCTTGCAGCCCTGCGGCTTTCCGGACTGTAGAGAAAAGGGATCATCTGCCAGGTGGCCAGATCATTAAACATCCGGTTCGGCGCCGGCAGGGTGCCGCCGCCGAAGGTGTTGCGGATCTGGCTGCCGCGTCCCAGCAGCGGCATCACATGATGAATGCTCAGCTGCCGGTCAAAATCGGTGCCGCCCAGCCGCACCCCATGCGAGGCCAGGATGCGGGTGCTGCCATTTTCGTCCAGTTCAAAGGCGGTGAAGTCCGAGGTGCCGCCGCCGATATCGACAATCAGCCCGCAGCCCGGTGCAGGCGCGGCGGCCCTTAAGGCTGCTTCCGGCTCATACATGAACAGCACATCCTGAAAGCCGGCCTCCAGGTAACAAGCACGCAGGTCTTTTTCCGCCTGGATGTTGCGGGTTTCATCTTTGGAATGAAACCGCACCGGCCGGCCGGACAGCGCATGGGTGAACTCCATATGCGTGGCTGTCTCGGCGCGCCGTTTCATCTCTTCCAGAAAGCGGGCAATGAGGGTTCCGAAACTGATCCGCTCGCCGCCTAGCCGTCGTTCCTCATGCAGCAGCGGGGTGCCCAGCAGGCTTTTCAAGGCCCGCATGAAACGCCCCTCGTCCCCGCTGATCAGTGCGCGTGTCGCGCTGTGGCCGATCCGCATTCTGCGGCTGCCTTCGTCAAAAAACACTGCAGTGGGCAGGGTTTGTTCACCCGGTTCCATCTCAACCAGCCATGGCCGGCCTGCCACGGCAATCCCCGCTGCTGAATTGGAGGTGCCGAAATCGATACCAAGGGTGTTGGGGGCAGTCATGGAAAAGGCTCCTTTCACAGGCGGGGAGCGGGCCGGAATACAGCAGCCGCAAAACAAGGGCAAGAAAAAGCCGCCCTGCCTGCGGGAGAACCGAAAGCCGGAACGCCTGTCAGCCGAACGCGCCCCGTGAATGAGAAAAAGGGCGCCCCGAGGGACGCCCTTTCAAATTCATGGCTCTGCACCTTAGCAGCTGTAGTACATGCCGAATTCGACCGGATGCGGGGTGTGCTCGTATTTGTGCACCTCTTCCATCTTCAGCTCGATATAGCCGTCGATCTGGTCCTTGGTGAACACGTCGCCCTGCAGCAGGAAGTCGTGGTCGGCGGCCAGCGCGTCAACAGCTTCGCGCAGGCTGCCGCAGACGGTCGGGATGCCTTCCAGCTCTTCGGCCGGCAGATCGTACAGGTTCTTGTCCATGGCTTCGCCCGGGTCGATCTTGTTGCGGATGCCGTCCAGGCCGGCCATCAGCAGCGCGGCAAAGCACAGGTAGGGGTTGGCCGCCGGATCGGGGAAACGGGCCTCGACACGCTTGGCTTTCGGGCTTTCGGTCCACGGGATCCGCACGCAGCCGGAGCGGTTGCGGGCGGAATAGGCGCGCAGAACCGGGGCTTCAAAGCCCGGGATCAGGCGCTTGTAGGAGTTGGTGGACGGGTTGGTGAAGGCATTCAGGGTCTTGGAATGCTTCAGGATGCCACCGATGAAATACAACGCTTCCTGGCTGAGGTCGGCGTATTTGTCGCCGGCAAACAGCGGCTTGCCGTCCTTCCAGATCGACATGTTCACATGCATGCCCGAACCATTGTCGCCATAGATCGGCTTCGGCATGAAAGTCGCGGATTTGCCATAGGCGTGGGCCACGTTGTGGATCACGTATTTGTATTTCTGCAGCTCGTCGGCCTGTTTGGTCAGGCTGTCGAAGATCAGGCCCAGCTCGTGCTGGCAGGACGCTACTTCGTGGTGGTGCTTGTCGACCTTCATGCCCAGGCGCTTCATGGTCGACAGCATTTCCGAACGCAGGTCCTGCGCTTCGTCGGTCGGGTTGACCGGGAAGTAGCCGCCCTTCAGGCCCGGGCGGTGGCCCATGTTGCCCATTTCGAATTCGGCATCGGTGTTCCAGGAGCCGTCGGTTGCGTCTACTTCATAGGACACCTTGTTGATGGTGTTGGAGTAACGCACGTCGTCAAACAGAAAAAATTCCGCTTCCGGACCCATATAGGCCACATCGCCGATGCCGGAGGACTTCAGGTAAGCTTCGGCCTTCTGGGCGGTGCCGCGCGGGTCGCGCTCATAGGCTTCGCCGGTGTCGGGCTCAACGATCGAGCAATGCAGGCAGAGGGTTTTCTCGGCATAAAACGGATCGATATAGGCGGACGTGGTGTCAGCCATCAGTTTCATGTCGGAGTTTTCAATCGACTTCCAGCCGGCGATCGAGGAGCCGTCGAACATGAAGCCTTCTTCCAGGAAGTCTTCGTCAACCAGGTCCACGTCCACGGTCACATGCTGCAGGCGGCCGCGCACGTCGGTGAAACGGATGTCGACATAGGCGACGTCGTCTTCACGGAGAGTCTTGAGAACTGCGTCTACGCTCATTCCCTTGGTCCTTCTTTAGAGATGTCTTTGAGATTTTTTGGGTGATCTTACAATGCGTCCGGGCCGGTCTCGCCGGTACGGATGCGGATTGCTTGCTCGACGGGCGAGACAAAGATCTTGCCGTCGCCGATCTTGTCGGTCTTGGCGGCGTCGACGATGGCTTCGATTGCTTGGTCGACCTGATCGTCGTCCAGCACCACTTCAACCTTCACTTTGGGCAGGAAGTCGACCACATATTCCGCACCGCGGTACAGTTCGGTGTGGCCCTTCTGACGGCCAAAGCCTTTGACCTCGATCACTGAAAGGCCCTGCACGCCGACGTCCTGCAACGCTTCCTTCACCTCATCCAGTTTAAATGGCTTGATGATGGCTTCGATCTTTTTCATCGGCATGGCTCCTCGCAAGCTTGTTGGGGGTGTCATTTCACTTCTAAATGAAGGCAGCAATGCATGGCCTTGCAGCTGCGGCAATTGTGGCCAGGAATTGATCGCTACTGCCTAAAAAATAAGCATTGCGCTCAAGGATTGCGCAAAATTGAATCGGGGAAGAGCAAAAGATGACCGAACTTCTGACTGCAGCCCAGATGCGGGCCATTGAACAGGCCGCCATCGAGTCCGGCGAAGTGACCGGCCTCGAACTAATGGAGCGGGCCGGGCAGGGGGTGGTTGAGGCCATTTTCGAGGAGTGGCCGGAACTGGCAAGTCAGCGGGGGCCGGCCCCCGCACCTCCGGAGTATTTGGCGAAAGATGAAGAGCCGCGCAGGGCATTGGTTCTGTGCGGGCCGGGCAACAACGGCGGCGACGGCTTTGTTGTGGCGCGGTTGCTGAAGGAGCGGGACTGGGAGGTCGAAGTGTTCCTCTACGGCGACCCGGACAAGCTGCCGCCGGATGCTAAGGAGAATTATGAGCGGTGGCGGAAACTTGGTGCAGTTGCTCCATACATTGATGTTGGAGAGAACGCATTTGCGCTTGATGCTGCGGAATACCGCGCAAACACCCTTCTTGTTGATGCGTTGTTTGGCACTGGCCTAACTCGGCCCGTTGAGAATTTTAACGCGTTCGGCCGGGTAAGCCAGACAACCGGGTGGCGTCTGCAGGATAGCCTTGAAAAAGGCGGTTTTCCTTCTCCCCGCGTGGTCTCAATTGATTTACCCAGCGGTATCTGCACGGATTCTGGCGAACTATTGCACAGCGGCACGCCGCCCTCCGACTTTGAGGAAATTCGGGCTGATTTAACAGTGACTTTTCACAGTAAGAAGTTGGCGCACGCCCTGGCAGATGGCCCGCAGCAGTCAGGCAAGGTTGTGGTGAAGAGCATTGGCCTGGAAACAGGCCAAAGCGCTGAACTTGGCGGTGTTGCGAAGTCAGCGGAGCCAAACTTGATAAGGAAGCGGGGCGGGCACCACAAATACTCCCACGGCCACGCCCTTGTCCTCTCCGGCGGCCATGGCAAAACCGGTGCTGCCCGGCTGGCCGCCCGCGGTGCTTTGCGGATCGGGGCGGGGCTGGTCACGGTTGGCTCGCCGCGCTCGGCGATGTTTGAAAATGCTGCCAACCTCACCGCCATCATGCTGCGCCAGATCGACGGGGCGCATGGGCTGGCGGAACTGCTGGAGGACGACCGGCTCAGCGCAATCTGCCTTGGCCCCGGCATGGGGCGCGGGGCGGATACCCAGGCGATGGTGTTCGCCACACTAAAGGAAAAACGGGCAACCGTGCTGGATGCAGATGCGCTCACCAGGTTTGAGATGAAGCCGGAAGTGCTGTTCGGGGCGCTGCATGAAAACTGCATAATCACCCCGCATGGCGGCGAGTTTGCCAGACTGTTTCCGGACCTGGCCGAAAAACTGAACGCGCCCGCCACCACCGGCCCGGCCTATTCCAAGGTGGACGCCACCCGCGAGGCCGCCAAGCGCGCGGGCTGTGTGGTGCTGTTCAAAGGGCCGGACACGGTGATTGCCGCGCCGGACGGACGCTGTTCGGTCAACTCCGCCCACTACGGCCGCTCTGCGCCCTGGTTGGCGACTGCCGGATCGGGCGACGTGCTGGCAGGCTTCATCACCGGGCTGATGGCGCGCGGGTTCTCCCCGATGCAGGCGGCAGAGACTGCCGCTTATATACATGTGGAATGCGCGCTGGAATTCGGTCCCGGCCTGATTGCCGAGGATCTGCCGGAGCAGATCCCCGCCGTGTTCCGCAGGCTGGGGCTGTAACGGCCCGGTTCAGGCCGCCGGCCGCAAATCTTCTTCTGGCGCGGCGGCTGCGGCCAGCTCCAGGCCGCCGGCATAGATCACATGCGGGCGGGAAAATTCCAGAATCGTCAGATCCATCATCTGCAATCCCAGATCGCGGATGAATTCGCCGTCCACCAGCTCATAGGCCGGCACCACAGCCTGCGGCTGGCCGAACATTGCCTTGGCGCGCCAGTCGCGCACCAGGATACGCTGGTCCCAGGGGACGGTCAGATCGCAGTCGGCGCGGATGTCGCCAAGCGAGCCGGCCGATATGTAAACGGCTTGCAGCATGGCGCGGCGGGTTCGGATCGCATCCACCTGGGCCATGCCTTGGGTGCGGGTGATGAGGCTGGTGCCAGCCTTGAGCTCCTCTGCCGGGCGCTCGCCCTCGCGGGTCAGCACAATCGTGCCGCGTAGCAGGCTGATGTTCTGGCTGCCTTGATACAGCCGCCGGGGGTGTGCCTGGCCACGCCTCGCCAGTTGCGCGCGCAAGCCCGCATTGCCGAACGGTTTCATGTTTGTTACTCGCTCTGTCTGCCTCAGACTTTTTGAGTGAATCTATGCCGGAACCGGATTCCAGGCCCAGCCTTTTCCGGCAAAAGCCTGCGCATTGTTGCAATTATGCGGACGGATTGTTGCTGTTTTGCACTGGGCATCCAGAGGAGCGTTTTCCGCTCGCATCCCCCGTTGTCCTTTGATAATCACCGCAGCACGCAAAGCGGTGCTTTGTGTACGTGCGGGTGTGGCGGAATTGGTAGACGCACCAGATTTAGGTTCTGGCGCCGCAAGGCGTGGGGGTTCAAGTCCCTTCACCCGCACCACATTGATTTCAAAGGAATAAACCAGCCCGACAAAGCGGGGCTGAGAGAGTTCCCCGTTTTCTCGTTCTGTTCATGCTCTGGTCCTGCGGGCCTGTGCGGACTGCGATAGACGCTTCTGGTTTGCTTGATTCCGGTTCTTCTTGACCATCTCAAGCGTCTTGTGCCCGTTCGATCCGTCCTCTGCGGCCTCGATGTCGCAGGACCAGACGTCATGGTCACGGTCGGAAACGGCACGGCGGGTGATGCTGGAGGTTTCGCAGCCGATCAGTATGCGCATTGATTTCATGATTGAACCTCTTGGTTTTCATCACTGCCCCCAACGCTGCCGGGGGCAGGTAAAGAAATCAGTAGTCACCGACCGACGTAACGACGTCGCCTTCATCCACTTCGATCATGGTTTCAGCTGCATACATGGAGAGAAGTTTTGCGGTGAGGCCATAGGGGCGCCTCATTGTGAAACCGGACTTTCCGCCCTTGCTGGTGATTACGCCTGAGTATTCGCGGATCTCACTGATGGTGCCGGTGGAAATCTCGTTATTGTCCTGACCGCAATCCTGCTTGATGCCGTGCCGCACTTCGGTAACAACGTCGCACATGCCTTTGTCCGACTCCACGTAGTGGTTTCTGTCATCCAGGTAGATCTTCCATCGAGGTCCTCAGAAGTCGCTGTCCTTTTCGGGGAAGTGCTCGACTGTGCAAGTTACAACGACGCCATCGCTCCCATCGCCCTCGTGGGGTTGGCGCATTTCTTCTACGATCTCAGAAAGCTTGATGCTCTTTGGCGCAATGCTCAAAATCTTCTCAAGGTCTTGCTGTAGTCTGCCAGCGATTATCCCAGTGGTGAGCGCCTTAACCTGCTTCTGGACCATGGCGCAGATCATAGTGTTGTAGCTGGGCAGGTTCAGGTTATGGGCGGAAAGGGCTTCCGCGAGGTGCTTTTCCAACTCACGTCCGAATTTCGAATAGCTTTCCGTTGCCCCCTTGACGGCGCGGGCGGCGGTTTCCGAGATCTGTTGATCAACAATCGCCTTTACTGTTTCAGGCGTTGTAGCGGCCTGCCGAGACAGAAAAAGCCCTGCGGTCCTACGTATTGGGTTTCGTCGAAATCGAGACGAAACCTAACCGGGACATCGAAAAGCCGTCGGAATTGGGCATGCAGCGCAAGCGCGACAACGGTTGGGCAGATCGCTGGATCTATGGCATTCCCATCCGCCGTGCTTGGCGGGTAGAGGAGAAAATGATGATCGGCAGGATCGCATTTAACTCCTACGATCCGAAGGTAGGTCAGGCATTGGCCGTTCACGGCGCGGAGTTGGATGACGATGAAATCGTCGAGGCCCTGAAGTTCAAGGTCCGCGAAGTCAACGTATATGGAGAGCCACCGCTTGAAGATGCAGATGCGCCCATCATTCCGTTTGCTGAAGCTTTTCGCCCATCCCGGGCGTTTGCTGGCCGGGCGGGAACGCGAACCTCGGTTTATCAGGACGGTGAAACCTATCTTTACCTCGCCACCTACGAGGGAGGCAGCCATGCCTTTGTCGGCCGGAAGAAAGCGCTCGGGGATAAGTCAGTTGCGCTCAAGATCGGGGTATCCAACCATCCCGATCGCCGGTGCGTTGAGCTGAATCCAGGCATTCCTCCGGCAGCACCGGGTAAGTGGATAGTTAAGATGACCTCCCAGGCCTATCCCGACATAAGCGGCGCAGAAGAGGTCGAGCAGCAATTCAAGCACAGATCCTACGGAAAGCTAGAAAGCCTGGGTGGCGAGTTCTTCTGGGGGCGCATTGACGAAGCTAAACTTTTGTTCTGTTCACTCCCGGGCATGGCACGCTTCAGGGCCAAATAGCCCCTTCTTGGATAGATGCCCTGCATACTTGGTCGGCCATCATTGACTGGATCAAGATATAGAAAAGGCGCCCATTGGGCGCCATATATATTGATCAGTGATTGGCTTCGCGGGATGTTTTTTCCAATTCCGAGACAACTTTGCCCCGATTTACACAGTTTCTGTAAATCGGGGCAAAGTTGTCTCCGTGATGCTAGAAAAGCATCATGATTCCAATGGTTTAATTTCGACCATTCCGACCTTGGAGCAAGGATCTCGCGAAAATCGGGGTAAGATCGTGCGAAGCCTAGGAAATTAAAAAGGAAAAGCCCGCCGAAGCGGGCTTGATCTCCAGATCTGCGATACGTGTTCAGGAGGCGGTTTTCGCGGCGACCAGGGAGGCGACGTCGACAACGATGGATCCGATTCCTGTCCGATCGGGGTTTCGGAATGCCTGGATCCTTCCTTCGAGAATTTCGGCGAAGAGGCAGGTGTGGTGTCCGATTGATCGCTGTAGCTGGCGGTATCGGTGTCGGGCGCGTCATCGAGATCGCCCATCAGGTCGCGGTGCTTCCCGGCCTTGCGGCGCCGCTCTGTCGTGTCCGCATGGCGCATGAAGCGCTGGGTCTCATAGTTGAGGTCGTCTGTGGTTTTCGGCAGAGTGATGAGCCCGAGCAGGCGCTTCAGGCGATAAGACTCGCGATTGGCACTGTTGATCCAGTTCCTGCGCTTGCGCTTCTCAACGTCGTCCTCATCGTCCTCATCGGCCTCTTCGGCCAGTTCGGCGATCAGATCGAAGTCAGTCTTACCGATCCACTTCTCATTGCATGCCGGCACGGTCAGCCAGGGGCCGCTGTCCGCGCGTATGGAGATGGCACCGATATCCCCGTCCCAGCGCAGGATCTCGACGTCATCTACCTTCTCCCGCAGGAACATCGTCATGAGCGCGTCAGACTGGTAGTCGATGTGGCGAACCCGAACGCCTTTCCGGGACAGCTTGCGGCGTGCTCTCACGCCGAAGACCTCGCGCATTTCGGCGCTCGTCAGCGACCTGGGGGGACATTCCTTGCGCGCCTTTTCCCACGCCTTGGCTGGGGTCATGCCAATCCCGTCATGTTTCCTGGTGTGATAGGCGTCCACAACCCAGCGCACGAGCCAGCACAGAAATGCTTCGAGCGTTAAAGAGGCGCGACCAGGCCCGCGTGGGCTGCATCGGTGCGGGGCTGGAGCATTATGGCCAGTGGAAGACAGTGGTAGGGCCGGATGGCTCGGGCTCCGAAGACGACGTGATCGCGGCACTGGGCAAGAAGGGCCTGTCTAAGCAGGAGCGCCTTGTCGCGGGGATGCTGCGCCCTGCGCATCTGCTGGATATCTTGCGGCATTACCTGCTGTTCATGAACGTGGGCGGCCAGACCATCAAGACCGTCTGCCGATACCAGCAATACCGCGCGGTGAACCGCGCGCTAGAACGGCTGCGCAGCGGCAAGACGCGGGTGCAGAATGGAGAGTATGACCGCCGTGGCGGCATTGTCTGGCACACGCAGGGTTCGGGCAAGACCCTGACCATGGTGTTCATGATCCGCAAGATGCGGACGGATCTGGCGTTGCGGAAGTTCAAGGTGATCATGGTCACCGACCGTAAAGACCTGCAGCGGCAGTTGTCGGAGACGGCGACGCTGTCGGGCGATGTGGTCGAGATGGCGACGAGCAACGGGTCGCTGAAGAAGCTGTCCAAGCGCAAGGGGCCAGGTCTCGTCTTTGCCACCATCCAGAAGTACCGGACGGACAAGGACGTGGCCGAAGTCACCAAGGGACCAGCCTTCGAGGTGCTGAATGAGGATGAGACAATCGTCGTTGTCGTGGACGAGGCGCACCGGACCCAGGCGGGTGACTTGCATGCGAACCTGATGGCGGCCTTGCCGAACTGCGCACGGATCGGCTTTACCGGCACGCCGATTGTCATGGGCGAGAAGAAGCGGACCACCCAGATCTTTGGCGAGTTCATTGACAAGTACACGATTAAGGAAGCCGAGGCAGATGGTGCGACCGTGCCGGTTCTCTACGAGGGCCGTACAGCCGAGGGTGCGGTGAAGGACGGTGCGACTCTGGACGGACTGTTCGAGGACATGTTCCGCGGCCGCACGGATGAAGAGCTGGAAGCGATCCGAAAGAAATACGCAACCAAGGGCCACATTCTCGAGGCGCCGGCGCTGATCGCCGAGAAGGCGCGCGACATGCTGCGGCACTACGTGACCAACCTCTTGCCAAATGGATACAAGGCACAAGTGGTGGCCTCCAGCCGGACCGCCGTTGTCCGGTATCAAGCCGCGTTCCTTGTCGCCCGCGATGAGTTGATGGTAGAGGCAGCGGCTTTGTCGGACCGTGACAAGGCGATGGATGACGCAGAGCTTTGCACCAAGTCAGAGAAGCTTCAGGCGTTGGTGCAGGCCTGGCGGTATCGGGACACGTTCGAGAAGATCGAGTTCGCCGCGATCATGTCGGGGGGTAACAACGATGATGCCTCATGGAAGCAATGGACTGAAGGGGCGGCACAAGAAACACGCATAAAGCGCTTCAAGAAGCCCTTGTTTCATAAGGATGCGACCAAATCGGATCCACTGACCTTCCTGATCGTCAAGTCGATGCTGCTTACCGGCTTCGATGCTCCCATCGAAGGCGTGATGTATCTCGACCGTTCCATCCGTGAGGCCGAATTGTTGCAGGCGATCGCCCGGGTCAACAGGACAGGCTTCGGAAAGACATGCGGCATCGTGGTCGACTATTTCGGCGTGGCCCATCATCTGAAAGCTGCCTTGGCGGCCTATTCCGATGAAGATATCGATGGCGCCCTGGTCAGCCTGAATGACCAAATTCCAGTGCTTCAGGATAGGCATATTCGCGTCGTGGACATTTTCCGAAGCGCCGGCTTGGATGACATTTCGCACGACGAGGATTGCCTACAGGTGCTCTCTACGGAGAAAGCCAGAGCGGAGTTTACCGTCAAGCTCAAGGATTTCCTGAAATCACTTGAGATCATCCTTCCTCGCCCAGAAGGTTTGCCCTTCGTCCAGGACGCCAAGAGACTTGCATATTTGCAGGCACGCGCCCGCAATCGGTATCGCGACATCCCGGTCATCGGCGCGGATATCGGTGCCAAAGTGCGGAAGCTGATTGACGATCACGTCATTTCGCTCGGCATTGACCCGAAGATCCCGCCTGTTCAGCTTACAGATGCAGAATTCTACAATCAGGTTGGACAAGCCGGAGGCGGCCGAGCCAAGGCATCGGAGATGGAGCACGCGATCCGCTCTCATATACGCAAAAACCTCGAAACGGACCCGGTCCGTTTCAGGAAAATGTCGGAACGACTGAACGACATTCTGAATGGCTTTGGCCAGCAGTGGGATCAGATCATCGAACAGTTGCAAGCCATCATTGACGAGCTTCGTGGCGAAGCCAGCGATCATGATGAAGCCACGCCGGATATCCCCGAAATTTACCGTCCCTTCCTCCGTACCGTCCTGGCGGCGAGTTCTGCAGATGAAAACACCTCGGCTGACCAGCTTCGAGCTTTGCACGAGGTGACACGAAATGTTGTGGATCGCATTATTGAGGAAGTCTGTGCAAATCGCTCATTGTGGAACAGCTTCAAGATGGCAGATCAGGAAAATCTCAGATCGGAGATCTTCGAGATCATCTTCGACGCGCAAATTCACGGGTTCGCCGTCGACGAGGCGGAAGCCCTTGCAGATCAGCTGATGCAGCAGGCGAAAGCCAACGACGACAAACTGAGAGCAGCCTGATGTCCAAGCTGCCTATGACGCCAATTCGGAGCGGTGGAAAGCCAGCTCGAATGAGCGAGCATAGACTGGAGATCGATGGTCTTACCTTCAATGTCCATCGTAGTGATCGACGCAAAACCATGCAGATCACTGTGGAACGTTCCGGCGACCTGTCGATTGTTGCACCTTCGAGTGTTGCCGCTGATCAACTGGTCAGCTTCGTGGAGGAGAAGCTGGTATGGATCCATACCAAGGTTGAAGAGAAAGCAAGGCTCCAGCAACGCGCCCCAAGGAAGGAATTCGTCGAGGGTGAAGGCTTCTTGTACCTTGGCCGGAGCCACCGGCTGAGGCTTGTCGATAACCAGCTGGTAGACCTCTCCCTGAAGAACGGCCGTTTCTGCCTTCGGCGAAGCTCTATCCACCGGGGGCGGGGCATTTTTGTCTCATGGTATACGCGACGAGCCCAACAGTGGTTCGAGAAGCAGGTTGCAGAGCTTTCCAACCGCATGGGTGTGACTGTGCAGGAGGTCAAAGTTCAAGATCTTGGCTTCAGATGGGGGTCTTTCGGTACGGACGGTCGTGTTTCTTTTCACTGGAAGGCAATCCTTCTGCCTCCAAGAATTGCCCAATACGTTGTGGTGCATGAATTGGCACATGCTCATCACCCAGACCATTCAGCAAATTTCTGGATAAAAGTGGAACAACATCTGCCAGATTGGCGCTGGCGAAAGACTTGGTTGGCGGAAAACGGTATTCAGGTTGAAGGCCTGTGATGCCCCTGATTGTGAGACGCGAGAGCATTGGAAAGGTATAGATTTGGCTAAAATTAAATGATCAAGGACCCGATACATGTTGCGGTCGAATTCGAAGGAGATTTCGAAAACTCCCTTAAGGACATGCTTTCAGATCAGTTCTTTCAAAGATTGCGCCGTGTAAAGCAGCTTGGATTTTCGGACTTTGTTTTCCCTTCGGCGACCCATTCTCGGTTTGCGCATTCTCTCGGAGTTTACGCCGTGGCAAAGCGTATACTGAAGGTCGTCGAGCCGGAAGTAAAGCGGGGTAAATGGTCCCAAAAGGGCCAAGCTTGCTTGGCAGCAGCGCTATTGCACGATGTCGGTCACGGAATGTTCAGCCATGCATTCGAAAATGCCGCAAAATTATATCTTGCCGAAACCGACAGTGTGTCGGCTCAAGGCATTAAAGAAGCAGCTGACCATGAGAGGGTCACCAGCCGAATTCTGACCTCTTCTTCTATTCAAGCAAAACTCGTCAGCATCGGCGGGGATGAATTCCCTCAGCTCGTTGCCGACATGATCGACAAGAAGGATAAAAGCTGCATTTACACTTCCATCGTCTCAAGCCAGTTGGACGCCGACAGATTAGACTACGCGGTGCGCGATCCGTACTTTGCTGGCGTGTCATCAGGCGGGATTGATCTAAATTGGCTAATGAGAAATCTCCAGGTGGGGAGCGGGCCGAAAGGGCAATTTCTGTTCGTGGACAGCAAGGCCTACATTTCCATGGAGCAATTCACGGTAACGCTGTTTCAACTGTATCCGACAATTTACCTCCACAAGAAGACTCGCGGTCTTGAATTCCTATTTTCAAAACTGCTGTGTCAAGTCTTTGAGCTTGTCGAAGACGGCCGAGAAGCCGACGCCGGTATCAGTAGCTCTCACCCGCTTGCGCGGTTCATATCGGAGCCAAGCGATCTCGAAAACGCACTATCTCTCGACGACACTCTTTTCTGGGGCGCGCTCCATCTCTTCCGAAATGCACCAGATGAAACGGTTCGGGTAACCGCGAACGATTTCTTTGAGCGTAAAATCCCGCCAATGGTCGATGCTTGGAAACTTGCGGATGAGCAAATTGCGCGTTCGGGCGCATCCAAAAAAATGCATGCACACGATCGAGTAAAAAGAATTGAAGAAGCTTGCGATCAAGCTTGTAGTGAGGTCCTTACTTCGGAAGATGCAGTATTGCGCGGATGCTATCACGACACCTACAATCGACCGATCTACAAGCCAAAATTTGAAAATGGCGACGCGCAGCAGATCAATGTTAAGGTTGGGGGAGAGTATCTCGATATCGCGGCAATTTCGCCTTTGGTGGCAAGTGCCGCCTCGTTCAACATCCATCGTGTCTACTACGATGAGCGAGTTAACGGTCAGGGCGATGAGCTGACGACACGCTTGCGGGTCGCGCTGGAAAAGGCGCTGAACTGAAGCTTCTTGATGAGCCACAGGAGCTACCGCTCCGACCAGAATGGCTCGCTTCGACAAATAGTATGGGCGCCCATTGGGCGGCCCATATCTTGATCACATCAAGCCTCCGCGACATCCTTGCCCCGGTTCCGAGACAACTTTGCCCCGATTTACAACAGTTTCAGTGGGTCCAGGGGCCGCGGCGGTTGGTGGCGAAATTGTCGCCGTAGCCGCCCGGGCGGATATTGAGTTTGCGCTCCTTGGGCTCGATCACCTGGGCTTTGATGTTTTTATCCTTGGCATACTCCAGGGCCGCTTCCTTGCTGTCAAAGCGCAAGCGGACCTGGGCCTGGGTGTCGCTGGAAGAGGTCCAGCCCATTAGCGGATCTACTTCCCGTGCGCTGGCCGGAGCAAATTCCAGAACCCATTTCCGGGTTTTGGCCATGCCCGAGGTCATGGCGTTGCGTGCCGGCCGGTAAATCCGCGCTTGCATGGGCTGTCTCCCGCTTGAGTCTTAAATCCTGCGCATTTATGCGCCGGATGCAGTTCAGCGGCAAGATGCCAATTGCGCAGCATTAAAGCGGCTTTCCAGCCCCGCGGCAGGCAGTGCGCGCCAGTTCTCCCAAATGGGACTGACGGACACAGAGGAATGCCATCAACCGCGCCGGATAGCCCTCCGGCGGTGCCGCCTGCACCGAAGGCCGTGTCATGACGGCAGCCCGCCAGGTGTCCAAACGCCCCGTCTCCGGTATCAGCGCGAAGTCCCCGATCACATTGAAAGCGTCGAAGTAGCGGAAGACGGTGCCCCAGACCCCATCTACCATATGGAAGGTATCACCGGCAAAAAGCGGCCCTTCGACTTCAGGCGCGATCCGTTCCAGCCTGCCGCGCAGAACCTCGGCAGCACGAGTGAAGGCTGCTTCGTCCGGCGCGTTATAGAGGGTGCCGATCGCCGCCAGCGTGTCCGATCCGAATGCGATCCAGGCCCGGTGCCGCGCGCGTTCCAGCGGATCAGCAGGATGCAGCGAGCCGGCTGTCACCTCATCCAGATACTCCGCGATCACCTGGCTTTCGAACAAGACCCGTCCGCCGGTCAGGAGCACGGGCACACGGCCCAGAGGCGACAATGTCCGGAACCAGCCTGGCTTGTCTGCCAGATCGATATAGGTGCGGCGGTGGGGGATGGCTTTTTCGTCCAGCACAATTACCGCCCGCTGCACATAGGGGCACAGGTGATGGCTGATCAGATGCAAGTCGCTCATGGGAGTCTCCATTAGATGCATATGCATGTAAGTTAGGTGGGGCGGGCTCGCTTGCATGTCAATGCATGTGCATTTACCTTGTTGGAATGAGTTCTCCTGATCCCTTCGATATCTGGCTGCCTCTGGCGCGGGCGCATAAATCCATCCTGGGCACAGTGGAGGCCGCGTTGAAACAGGCAGGCTTGCCCAGTCTGGACTGGTACGACCTCCTGCGTGAGCTGGACCGCGCCGCAGAGACCGGCCTGCGCCCCTATGAGTTGCAGGAAAAACTGCTGCTGCCGCAATATGGCGTCTCGCGCCTGGTGGAACGGTTGGCCAAGGCCGGTCTTTTGGATCGCCGGACCTGTGACGGCGACGGCCGCGGCCAGATCCTGGTGATCACGCCGGAGGGTTCCGCAATGCGCAGCCGGATCTGGGCGGTTTACTGCGATGCCATGCAGCAGGCCGTCGGCAGCCGTTTCAGCCCGGTTGAGGCACAGAGGCTGGCAGAGCTGCTCGGCAAGCTCCTGCAGCCCGCCCGCAGCTGACAAAAAACCGGAGGCAATCGGGCGAAAGCCTGCGCCACCCTCTTGCACAAGAACAAAAACAGACCAAAATCAGCGCCAGCCGCCAACGGAGTCGCCTGATGCCCTATGCCCATTCCGATAAGACCATGCCGATGATGACACAGCGGGCACCGCAGCAGCGGCCCAAGCTGGAAGGCGGCAAGCGGTTTGCGATGCATACCCCGTTTCAGCCCGCCGGCGACCAGCCCACCGCAATCAAGGAACTGTCTGAGGGCGTGCTTGACGGCGAGCGTAACCAGGTCCTTCTGGGTGCCACCGGCACCGGCAAGACCTTCACCATGGCAAAGGTGATCGAGGAGACCCAGCGCCCCGCCATTATCCTGGCCCCCAACAAAACGCTGGCGGCCCAGCTTTATGGCGAATTCAAGGGTTTTTTCCCGGAGAACTCGGTCGAATATTTCGTCTCTTTCTACGACTACTACCAGCCCGAGGCCTATGTGCCGCGCTCGGATACCTACATCGAGAAGGAAAGCCAGATCAACGAGCAGATCGACCGGATGCGACACTCAGCCACCCGCGCTTTGCTCGAACGTGACGACGTCATTATCATCGCATCCGTAAGCTGTATTTACGGCATCGGCTCGGTTGAGACCTATTCAGCGATGACCCAGGACCTGAAAGCCGGTGAAATCTACGACCAGCGCCAGATCATGGCCGATCTGGTGGCCCAGCAGTACAAGCGCAACGATCAGGCGTTCCAGCGCGGCTCCTTCCGGGTGCGCGGCGACACGCTGGAAATCTTCCCAGCCCACCTGGAGGACCGCGCCTGGAAACTCTCCTTCTTCGGCGAGGAACTGGAGGCGATCACCGAGTTCGACCCGCTGACCGGCGAAAAGACCGGCAGTTTCGATCAGATCCGCGTTTATGCGAACTCCCACTATGTGACGCCGAAACCGACGCTGAACCAGGCCGTCATCTCGATCAAGCAGGAGCTGAAAATGCGGCTCGAGCAGTTGGTCGGAGAGGGCAGGCTTTTGGAAGCCCAGCGGCTGGAGCAACGCTGCAACTTCGACATCGAGATGCTGGAGGCGACCGGCCATTGCAACGGGATCGAGAATTACTCCCGCTACCTGACGGGCCGCGCCCCGGGCGAGCCGCCTCCGACCCTGTTTGAATTCATCCCTGACAACGCCATTGTCTTTGCTGATGAATCCCACGTTTCCGTCCCGCAGATCGGCGGCATGTACAAGGGCGACCACCGGCGAAAATTCACCCTGGCCGAACATGGGTTCCGGCTGCCGTCCTGCATGGACAACCGCCCGCTGAAATTCGAAGAATGGGATGCGATGCGCCCGCAGTCGGTCTTTGTCTCCGCCACGCCGTCAAAATGGGAGCTGGAGCAATCCAGCGGCGTCTTTGCCGAACAGGTGATCCGCCCCACCGGCCTGTTGGACCCGCAGGTCGAAATCCGCCCGGTTGACATGCAGGTGGACGATTTGCTGGACGAGGTGCGCCGCGTCACCGCCAACGGCTTCCGCACCCTTGTGACCACGCTGACCAAACGCATGGCCGAGGATCTGACCGAATACCTGCATGAACAGGGGATCAAGGTCCGCTATATGCACTCAGACATCGACACGCTGGAGCGCATCGAAATCCTGCGTGATCTGCGTCTTGGCGCCTTTGACGTGCTGATCGGCATCAACCTGCTGCGCGAGGGGCTGGATATTCCCGAATGCGGCCTGGTCGCCATTCTGGACGCCGACAAGGAGGGCTTCCTGCGCTCGGAGACCTCGCTGATCCAGACCATCGGCCGCGCCGCGCGCAACGCCGAGGGCCGCGTCATCATGTATGCCGACCGCATCACCGGCTCGATGGAGCGCGCCTTGGGGGAAACCAACCGCCGCCGCGAAAAGCAGATCGCCTATAACACGGAACACGGCATCACCCCGGAAACCGTCAAGAAAAACGTCGAGGATGTTCTGGCTGGACTTTACGAGGGCGACGTTGACATGAACCGCGTCACCGCTCAGATCGACAAACCGATGCACGGCGCCAATCTGGAGGCGCATCTGAACGGATTGCGCGACCAGATGCGCAAAGCCGCCGAAAATCTCGAATTTGAGGAAGCCGCGCGTTTGCGTGACGAGGTCAAGCGGCTGGAGGCGGTGGATCTGGCCATATCGGACGATCCGCTGGCGCGGCAAGCGGCGGTGCAGGCCGCCTCTGACGCTGCCGTAAAATCCCGGGGCCGCTCCACGGCGGGCAAGGCCGGGACCCGGGCTTACAGAGGCAAGTCGCAGAAGAAGTTTTCGTGAGTGTTGGGGACGCAGCATAGAGTTGTGCCCGATAACGGCAGGACGCACAAAAGTACCGGCCTGCTGACAGCATTTCGGTAAAACTTAATGACACCGGCTTGCATGTGACTCGCCGGATTTCTGCGCGTATGCGCGGCGGGCGCTTTAATTTATGCCAATGACCCACAATTTTGCACAGCCAATCGGTTTGCACCGGCGCGACATCATAGGAAGTGTTTATCGATCATTCACTTGAGATTTATCCTTTTGCTCTCTGGCGCATAGGGTCAGGATGCATTGATTTTCACAGCGCTGCGTGGTTCAAAGCTCGGAAATGGAGCGGTGACATGAGCGGCTTTTATTGGCTGACCGACGAGCAGATGGCCAGGCTTGCCCCGTTTTCTCCACAGTTGCACGGCAAGCCTCGGGTCGATGATAAAGGGGTGCTGAGCGGAATTATTTTTATCAATCGCAATGGGTTGCGCTGGCGAGATGTCCCCGAACCCTAAGGGCCGCACTGTGAGGCGGGACCGTCGCCCCAGCGGGCGGCGTAAGCCCGGTGAACGCTCCACAGCCGGTGGAAGTGGTATGCCAAGTCCAAGAACGGTACCCGCGTGCCTATCTGAAGAACATCCTCAGACAGTCGTCTGGTGACTAGGGTTCATCCGGCATCATCGGGGACCGCGTCCCGGTCTGGGACCACGGTGAATCAGCGCCCTCAGGCGCGGCCAGTCTCTCTTTGTTGTTTCAACAATTAATGGGGAATAGGCGGTGCAACTGCGCGGACCCTATGCGGCGGCTGTCATAGCCTCGGCGCGCGTGAAGCAGAATTCTGTGCCGTCGCGCCACATGCGGTGCAGGACCATCCCGATGCGGCGCGCCAGCGCAACCGTTGCGCACTTCTTCCCGTGTCGCTTGGCGATAGTCAATGCCCAGGCAGGCAGCCAACTTGGACGGGCACGGTTCAGCATCACCGTGGCCGCTTGGTAGAGCGCCGTACGAAGCCGCGCATCGCCGGCCCGGGAGATTACGCCCAGGATGCCGCGCTCCCCCGGCTGCTCGCGCCTCGGGGTCAAGCCAACCCATGGGCCGACGTCGCGGGAGGATCGAAAGCGATCGGGGGCGTCGATGGCTGCCTTGACCGTCAGAGCCACAAGAGCGCCGACACCGGGCATGAGCATCAGTTGGCGGCACACCGGATCGGACTTGGCATGATCGCGCAGGAGTTTCTCCAACACCGCCATTTCCTGACCAAGCGCACGCCGCGCTGTCAGGATCGGGGGTACGGCAGCTTCCAGCATGCTATTGCCGTCGGCCAGCTCCTGCACCCGTTGCTCGAAGCGCACTTTGGCAACACATCCCATCTTGAGCCCGAAGTTGCGCAGCACACCATTGATCGACAGCTCGAGATTCATAACGGCTTGCTGGATCGCCTTGCGAGAGGACAGCAGGGCGCGCATCTCCTGCGGCGGCATTGATTTGCAATGTACTGGCCGGAACCACCCCATCTGCAAGAGCCGCGCGATACCTTCGGCATCCCGCCAGCCCGTCGTGATCGGCATCGCCTTCAGCGCGCCCTTCTCCTGCCGGGTCTCCATTGGGACGGCAGCAAATCCCGCCTCGGTCAAATGCTGATACAGCCATTGCGACAGCGGCCCGGCTTCAAGACCCGCCCCGACCAAGCTCCTCGGAATTGCCCTCAACACCGCCACCAGTTAGTCCGGTTCGCGCACGGCGGCTGTTTCCGTGATCACCTTCCCTTGGGCCGGCACCACGCAGATCGCGGTGCTTGCCAGAGCAACATCCAAACCGATATACACATTCACGCCGTTGCCCCTTCTTTTGCCAGGATTTCTGGGGCCGCGCCTCACAGCACGACCCCGTTGACACGCCGCACAGCATGCCAGGGGCAACGGCACCTCACATAGCCCAGCCGTACAACTCACGACGCCGAAGATTCGAGCCGGGCCCGATTACGGCATCTGACAACAAGCTCAGGCGTTTTTTGTTTGGGCAAACTTTTCGTTCAGGTGAACAGGAAATGATCTGCGTCGTTCAGTTCGAAGACACTGATGTTCTCGAACAGAACTGCGGTGGACGCGAAGGTCATCACCACGTCATCCCCGGATTGAGTGAAACCGATCTGCTGCAATGAGCCTGCGCCGCGGGTGATTTCTATGACATCAGCACCAAATCCGAAATCCGTGACCGTGTCATTTCCATGATTGCGGCCGAAGACAAAGGTATCGGCTCCAAGCCCGCCGGTAAGAAGGTCGTCACCCAAGCCGCCCTTGAGCGTGTCCCGGCCACTCCTGCCTGAGAGAGCATCATCACCCCGGCGGCCGTAAAGCTGGTCGTTTCCGTGCCCTCCATTAAGGGTGTCAGCGCCTTTCCCGCCATAGAGAAAATCGTCATCCCGGCCACCGGCCAGAAAATCGTCACCGCGCCATCCTCGCAGGCTGTCGAAGCCGGAATTTCCCTCTAGGGAATCATGGCCCCAGCCGCCGATGATGCTGTCTTCTCCGGCGCCGCCCGACAGCACATCATTGCCGTAACGGCCACGTATTTCATCGTCTCCGGAAGTGCCCCCAAGCTCATAATCGCCATAGCGGATCTTGCCCGTGGCAGAGCTCAGGAGGGTCTCGGCCGTGCCGCCTGCGTCAGTGTAGTTAATGCGCACAGAGAGTTGGCTGTGGATGTCCGCTTCTGTCAATTCGTACTGGCTGGATAGGGCGCCTTCTATCACTGCACCATTGCGCAGCCACTGCCAGCTCAAAGCCGCCAGGTCGACGCCATCAGGGTCGAGGTCTGCGGGGATTGTGGCAGTCAGTGTTTCCCCCAACTCCAAGGTGCCGGAAATGGTGATGCTGCCTGCCGGGCCGTCATTGACGTTGGTCACGGCCGAGGTCCCGGCGCTGGTCACGCTTTCGCTGGTTCCTTCGCGATCGGTGTAGCTGGCTTCAACCGTGATTATGGCCCCGACATCGTCCTGGGCCAGCGTATAGACGCCGCCGGTGGCACCGGCGATGTCCGCGCCATCCCGCTGCCACTGGTAGGTGATTGCACCGATCCCGTCCTTGTCGGAGAGAGTGTTTGAGACGGACAGCTCTTGGTCCTCGGCGGCGGTGCCGGAGATAGTGACGCTGCCGTTTGGCCTGGCATTGACGTTGGTCACAGTCCGCGTCCCGGCGCTGGTCATGCTTTCGGCGGTGCCCTCGCTGTCGGTGTAGCTGGCGACAGCGGTGATCACCGCGCCGACATCCTTCTGGGTCAGCGTATGGGTGCTGCCGGTGGCGCCGGAGATGTTCACCCCGTCGCGCTGCCACTGATAGGTGATTGCGCCCAGCCCGTCCTCATCGGCCAGGGTGTTGGCAGCTGTCAGGGTCTGCCCTTCGGCGGCGGTGCCGGAGATGGTGACGCTGCCGGTCGGATCGTCGTTGACGTTGCTCACAGTGGCGGTCCCGGCGCTGATCACGCTTTCTGCGGTGCCCTCGCTGTCGGTGTAGCTGGCGGCAACGGTAATCACCGCGCCGACATCGTCCTGGGTCAGCGTGTAGGTGCCGCCGGTGGCCCCGGCGATGTCAACGCCGTCGCGCTGCCACTGATAGGTGATTGCGCCCAGCCCGTCCTCATCGGCCAGGGTGTTGGCAGCTGTCAGGGTCTGCCCTTCGGCGGCGGTGCCGGAGATGGTGACACTGCCGGTCGGATCGTCGTTGACGTTGCTCACAGCGGCGGTCCCGGCGCTGGTCACGGCTTCGGCGGTGCCTTCGCTGTCGGTGTAGCTGGCGGCAACGGTAATCACCGCGCCGACATCGTCCTGGGTCAGCGTGTAGGTGCCGCCGGTGGCCCCGGCGATGTCAACGCCGCCGCGCTGCCACTGATAGGTGATTGCGCCCAGCCCGTCCTCATCGGCCAGGGTGTTGGCGGCGGTGAGGGTCTGGTCCTCACCCGCGGTGCCGGAGATGGTGACGCTGCCGGTCGGATCGTCATTGACGTTGGTCACGGCGGACGTCCCGGCGCTGATCACGCTTTCTGCGGTGCCTTCGCTGTCGGTGTAGCTGGCGGCAACGGTAATCACCGCGCCGACATCGTCCTGGGTCAGCGTGTAGGTGCCGCCGGTGGCCCCGGCGATGTCAACGCCGCCGCGCTGCCACTGATAGGTGATTGCGCCCAGCCCGTCTTCATCGGCCAGCGTGTTGGCGGCGGTGAGGGTCTGGTCCTCACCCGCGGTGCCGGAGATGGTGACGCTGCCGGTCGGATCGTCATTGACGTTGGTCACAGCGGACGTCCCGGCGCTGATCACGCTTTCTGCGGTGCCGCCGCCGTCGGTGTAGCTGGCGGCAACGGTAATCACCGCGCCGACATCGTCCTGGGTCAGCGTATAGGTGCCGCCGGTGGCCCCGGAAATGTTCACCCCGTCGCGCTGCCACTGGTAGGAGATGGAGCCCAAGCCATCAGGGTCGGCGATTGTGTTGGATGCGGTCAGGGTTTGGTCTTCGGATGCCGTCCCCGAAATCGAAACAGAACCGGTGGGAGAGCTGTTCGTTGCTGGCATGTAGAAGCTGGAATAGGCATACTGGCTTACGGACGAACCGGATGCAACGGTATAAGCCGTGCCGTCCATAAATGCGTTGTACGCCGTGGCGTCGAGCGGCACGACAATTCCGCCTGAGGCTCCGACGCCCGACATCCACACGGCTTGGCCACCGGTACTTAATGTGAAGACATACATTGAGAAAGGGCCATCATAGGCTGTAGAGCCGGATGGGATGCCGGTAAAAGTGAACTCGGTAGACGCGCCGACGTCGACCGTCGAGTTCTCATCTCCGATGATCGCATCACGTGCGCCTGTGAATGTTTGGGTGTCGCTGGAGAAACTGCTCCAGACACTTTCCCAAGTGGCAAAAACAACAAAATCAGACATTTGTAACTACTCACTGCAAAAAGTTGAATGTGATGAAGCAGAGGTAAATCCTCTGCCATGCCGGATGATCACTGCGTCACAAGCGGGTCCGCTTTCTTGACTGCAGTGAACGGGTCAATGCCGTGTGAGACACTGCATGTGGGCCGAAAAGACGCGCCTCGAAAGTCGCCGCAGGCGTAAGGGGCTCTGTGACGAGCACTGTTAAGGAAAGTGGAGAGGGGGGCATTGCACGCTCCTTATACGTAATTCCGTATCTTCTCTTCCGCACGGGCATCCGCGGGATCGAAAGGCGTGGCAAGGAACAAATGCAAGTTTTCCAAACGCCAGCGCACCTCGTCCAGTTGATGGCGAGTACGTGATCACGGCGTTCGGACCAAGCTGGGTAAGCTGGGCATATCGGCAGGCTGGATCAGGCCTGTCAGTCTTCAAACAGTGAAAGTGCTGCACGTTCGCCAGCCGGAAATCAAGTTCACAACTTAAGTTTTTCTCAAGGGTTGGCCGCCGGCGATTTTCCATTTTACTGTTTCGTGCTTTGTTCTGATAATGTCTTGTAAAATTTCTGGCCCAAACCCACTGAAAACAAGCCATTTTCGTGAATTTAGCTTCTGGCGCCGCAAGGCGTGGGGGGCAAGTCGCCTCCCCCGCACCATTCACATCTTCAGCGTTCAAACGCGAATGTTTCCGCTTACAAGCGGGAGAACCTGACTGCGATATTATTGCGCTTCCGGTCGGGGATTTCCCGCCGGTTCGGCAAGGAATGTGATATACTTGCTTCGGGCAGGCCGCGGGCAGCGGCTGCTAGTGTGTTCACCAGTTATCAGATGCAAGGGAGGGTTGTCGTGAGACATCTTCTTTCACTTTCAGCAGCGGCTGCGGCCGGGCTGTGCGTCGCGGGGCAGCCGGCTTCAGCGGAACTGAAATACTCCGGCAATTCCGGCGGCTCCGTCGAGATTTACGGTCATTTGAACCCGGCCATCATTTCTGTCGACGACGGCCAGCAGAGCGAAACAAATGTGCTGGACAATGATCTGTCCCGCTCCAGGGTCGGGCTGCGGCTGATGCAGCCGTTCGGCAGCAATACCTTCGGGTTCCGGTTCGAAACCGGGCTTGGCTTTCCGAATTCAACGGAAGTGAACCAGTTCGGATCGAACTACAGCGGCTGGACCCGGGCCGACCTGCGCCACGTGGATTTCTGGCTGGAGGGGAGCTGGGGCAAGTTTTCCGCAGGGCAGGGCAGTATGGTCGCCGACGGGGCGGCTGAGACGGACCTGTCTTATGTCGGCACTGCACTGTATTCTTATACCGCTGATGCCAATGCCGGATTTCTGATCCGGGACACAGCCGGAGCGCTGAGCGGGCCGGCCGTGGCCAGCGCTTATGACAATCTCGATGGCTCCCGCCGGGGCCGGATCCGCTATGACACACCGGACTTCAACGGCTTCTCTGCCGGGGTTGCCTGGGGGAAGAATGTTCTCTCTTCAGCGGATGATGCGGATTATTATGACATTGGCCTGTTTTACGGGCAGGACTACGGCTCAACAGCCTTCAGCGCCTCATTGGCGTATCAGGTGCGCGACAATGCCGGGGCTGAACGGTCGGATGTACTGGGCGCGGCCTCGGTGCTTCTGGACAATGGCCTCAGCTTCACAGTTGCGGGCGGCACCCGGGACGATGACGCAGCCGGCGCCAGCGACCCAAGCTATTACTACGCCAAGATCGGCTATGAAGATCAGTGGTTCAACTGGGGCAAAACCGGTGTCGGCGTGCATTATTATGACGGCGAGGATTTCAATGTCACCGGGTCCAGCGCCAAGGGCTGGGGGATCGGGGCGGTCCAGAAGGTCGAAAACCTTAATACCGATATCTACCTCACCTATCAGATGTATGAATATGAGGACGCGGCAGCGACCTATCAGGATCTGACCACCTGGGTTCTGGGCGCGCGCTGGAAATTCTGACCCTGCGCGGTGCAGCGCACTGAAACGCCGCGGGTGACCGCGGCGGTTTCTGCCGCTGTCCGCGGCGCCGGTCTGTGCAAAAATGACCATACTGCTGAGCGTATGCGCAGGGTTGCAGAAATTGCATGCCCCCTCTGAGTCCGGCGCGCGGCTGAATGTGACCTTCATCACCTAACGCATTGTCCGTAAGCGGTTTCTTGCAAGATGCGAATGTGGATAGGCGGAAATCCGCCTATCAATTTTCCCTGGTCTGAGTTTGAGTTTTCAACCCTGAATAGACGAAAAATCACGTGATAGCCCCTGGTTCAGGCAGCAGTCTCAGGGATGGAGAGACGTGCTGCAGACGGAACAGGAGACTCGAGGATTATGAGCACAAAATTTGCAGCGCGCGCAGGCGCTGCCTCGCTGGCCGCCGCTCTGGCAGCCCCGGCTTTTGCGGGACCCACTTACACCAATGACACCGGCGGCAGTTTCCGCTGGTACGGTCAGTTCAACCCCACCTTCCAGTCGTTCGATGACGGCCAGGAAGACTTCAACCGCCTGACCGACAATGCCGCGTCCAACTCGCGGATCGGCTTCTGGCTGGAGCAGGCCTATGGCGACAACACCCTGCGCTTCAACTTCGAGACCGCCTTCGGCTTCCGCAGCTCGGACGGCGTGAACCAGCTGTCCACCGGCGACAACGTCAGCTGGGACCGCACCAACATCCGCCATGTCGACTTCCAGTTCGACACCGCCCGCTACGGCCGCTTCTCGGCAGGTCAGGGCTCGATGGCAACCGATGGCATCACCGGCGCCGACTTCTCGGGCACCGGCCTTGGCGCGTCCAACTCGGTGGCGGATTCGGCCGGCGGATATGCGTTCCGCACCAGCGGCGGCGCCCTGAGCGGCGTTGATATCGGCGATGCCTTCACCGACCTGGACGGCAGCCGCCTGGGCCGCGTCCGTTACGACACGCCGGAGCTGGCGGGCTTCACCCTGTCGACCTCTTACGGCACCGATATCCTGAAGGACGCAAACGACCGCGAAAGCTATGACGTTGCCGTCCGCTGGGCCAACGACGACGCGGCCGGCTTTGCCATCGACACCGGCATCGGTGCGGCCTGGACCGAAGAGACCGGCAAGGCTGACCGCCGCGACATCTCCGGCTCCTTTGCCGTGCTGCACAAGGCCACCGGCCTGTCGCTGAACGTCGCCGCAGGCGAGCGCGACATTGCAGGCACCTATGCTTATGCCAAGCTGGGGTATAAGGCGGATCTGATCGCAGCCGGCTCCACCGCGTTCTCGGTCGA
Organism: Leisingera sp. SA215; assembly: GCF_055902035.1. Taxonomy (NCBI): domain Bacteria; kingdom Pseudomonadati; phylum Pseudomonadota; class Alphaproteobacteria; order Rhodobacterales; family Roseobacteraceae; genus Leisingera; species Leisingera sp. SA215. The sequence goes on from NZ_JBVVXU010000001.1 coordinate 208,483, forward strand.
CTACTACGATGGTTCGGACATGGTCACCGCCGGTGACAGCGCCGAGTCCTGGGGAGTGGCCGCGGTCCAGAAGATCGACGCGCTGAACGTCGAAACCTATCTGGCTTACCGTGACTATTCCTATGCTGATACCAGCGCTGCAACCTATCAGGACGCCAATGTGATCCTGGCCGGCGCACGCTGGAAGTTCTGACCTTCCCTCCCTCGGTTTCAGAACGGAAACACGCCCCTTTGCGGGCGTGTTTTTCTTTGCGCGGCCCGGAAATCCGCGCGATTGCGCTCGAAACCGGCAATGCCTCTTGCGCCGGGGCGCCGGGGGAAATAGAAGACCGCAAATTGTCTGGGGGCGCCTGCGCGCACGCGCCCCGAATCTCTATGGGGTATAGGATGCAGGTCACCGAGACGCTGAACGAAGGTCTGAAACGCGGCTACGCCATCACCGTCACGGCTGCCGAGCTGGACGAGAAGGTCAACGAAAAGCTCGTCGAAGCGCAGCCGGAAGTCGAAATGAAAGGTTTCCGCAAGGGCAAAGTGCCGATGGCGCTGCTGAAAAAGCAGTTCGGCCAGCGCCTGATCGGCGAAGCCATGCAGGAAGCCGTCGACGGCGCCATGAACAAGCACTTCGAGGACAGCGGCGACCGCCCGGCGCAGCAGCCTGACGTGAAGATGACCAACGACGAATGGAAAGAAGGCGACGACGTTAACGTCGAGATGTCCTATGAGGCACTGCCGGAAATCCCCGAAGTCGACTTCTCCGGCGTTGAGCTGGAAAAGCTGGTTGTGAAGGCTGAAGAAGAAGCTGTCACCGAAGCGCTGACCAGCCTGGCCGACACCGCCAAGGAATTCGAAGCCCGCGAAGACGGTGCGGCTGCGGAAGACGGCGACCAGGTTGTGATCGACTTTGTCGGCCGGATCGACGGCGAAGCCTTTGAAGGCGGCGCAGGCGACGACTACCCGCTGACCCTTGGCTCCAACTCCTTCATCCCTGGCTTTGAAGAGCAGCTGATCGGCGCCAAAGGCGGTGAAGAAAAAGACGTGACCGTGTCCTTCCCGGAAGAATACGGCGCCGAGCACCTGGCCGGTAAAGAAGCCGTGTTCTCCTGCACCGTAAAAGAGGTGAAAGCCCCGAAAGCGGCCGAGATCAACGACGAGCTGGCCACCAAATTCGGTGCGGACGACCTGGACGCGCTGAAAGCCCAGATCACCGAGCGTCTTGAAGCCGAATACGCCGGTGCTGCCCGCGCGGTGATGAAGCGTGCGCTGCTGGACAAGCTGGACACTCTGGTCTCCTTCGACCTGCCGCCGTCGCTGGTCGAGGCCGAAGCCAAGCAGATCGCGCATCAGCTGTGGCACGAGGAAAACCCGGAAGTCGAAGGCCACGATCACCCCGAGATCGAGACCACCGACGAGCACAACGCCCTGGCCGAGCGCCGGGTGCGCCTGGGCCTGCTGCTGGCCGAGCTGGGCCAGAAAGCCGAAGTTGAAGTGACCGACGCCGAAATGACCCAGGCGATCATGGCGCAGGCGCGTCAGTATCCGGGCCAGGAACGTCAGTTCTTTGAATTCATCCAGCAGAACGCTCAGATGCAGCAGCAGCTGCGGGCGCCGCTGTTCGAGGACAAGGTTGTCGACCACATCATCGAGCAGGCGAAAGTCACCGAGAAAGAAATCTCCAAGGAAGATCTGCAGAAAGCTGTCGAGGCGCTGGACGAGGAATAATCCTCTTTTGCCCTCAGCGTTACGGAAAGGCCGCCCTTGGGGCGGCCTTTTTCGTTCGGCCAGGCGCCGCAGCAGGACCCGATCCAGCGATTATAAAGGAATGGATAGACGGCCAGCCATCCCGCTGCGGGAGGTACAGCAGGAACAGCAGGAACAGCATGCCATCAGTAGAACGGCAGTCCGTTAGAATCCTGCGAAAACTCCGGCTGTTTCACGGCGGCAGGCTCCCGCCTGTCCTTGATGCCTGTCTGTGACAGGCACCGCGTCCCGTTGGGCCGGGAAGCGCCCTGCCGGGCGCTGCCGCCGCATGCTGCACCGGGAAATCAGGGCCGCAGGCCGGTTTCCTTGAGCATGCCGCGGCGCTTGGCCTCGTGGTAATAGCCGCGGGAGTAATGCTTGACGGCCTGGGCCTGGCTGCCGTCGGCGATCAGCCAGGCGCCGCGCAGATATTTGACGGAATATTGCAGGTTGGTATCGGCATTCAGCAGCTCCTTGGGCTTGCCCCGGAACCCCATCGAGCGCGCGGTGGCAGGGAGGATCTGCAGCAGCCCGTAATAGGGCTGGTTCACCGCATGCGGCCGGTGGGTGCTTTCGCGCACTGCCAGCCGGTGCACCAGGCTGCGCGGCACCTCGTAATGATCGGCCCAATAATTGATTTTCTGCCGCAGTTCGGGCGTTTCATTGGGATAGAGCGGCGGCGTCTGCCGGGCCGCCTCGGGCGGCGATACCGTGCCTGCGCAAGCCGTCAGAACCGCGGCGGCCAAAATTGATATCAGAATGTTACGGCGCGTCATGCGGCCTCCGAAAGTGGTTGCTCGGCTGCAGCTTACCCGCATCGCCGCGGGCTGCAACGGCGCCGCGCGGCCGACCGGCAGGGAACCGCCAATTCCATTGGATTTCGACCGCACAACCGGGCCTGCGCTGCCCGCATCCGACTGGATCAAACTTTAATCATTAGACATTTGTTAAATATGGTTTCCTACAACATATTGGGGATGTTCATTGAGGCAGAAACAACCCTCAGGGCAGTTAGCCCCTTACGCCTGCGGGGCTGCTGACCAAATCGGGCAGAGGGGGCCGCGGCTGTTTCCCAACTTTTACGCGGCCCCTATACTCTCCGGACTGTCAATGTGAACACCGTTGCACCTGCGGTAACGCACAGGGTGGCGGACCCGCAGATCACCGGGAGGCCGCAGTGCTGCGGGCAGTTGAGGATCATCGGGTAATGGCTGCCCGTATCCTCGATCGTTCCGGATATGGGGCAGGTGCATGCGCCTGCAACTTAGATCGGGTTGTCCAACCGTTGAGGCAGAAAAGAAAAAGGCCGCTCAATCGAGCGGCCTTTTCCGGATTTTCCTGATCCGGCTGGATCAGTTGGTTTCTTCGCCGGCGGCATCGGCAACCGGCGCGCCGTCATCGTCGTCAGACGCAGCGGAACCGATATCGTCGAACAGTTCGGAGATCTCGTATTCAGCAGCGGCTTCCTCTTCGGCGGCCATCTCCTGGATCGATTTACCCGATGCCTGCAGTTCAGCTTCTTCAGCCGAGCGGGCAACGTTCAGGCTGATAACAGCTTCGACTTCCGGGTGCAGTTTCACGGAGACAGTGTGCAGGCCGAGGTATTTGATCGGAGCGATCAGGGCGACCTGTTTCTTGTCAACGGAGAAACCGTCCGCGGTTGCGGCATCGGCTGCGTCGCGCGGGGTGACCGAGCCGTACAGCGCGCCCGCGTCCGATGCGGAGCGAATCACGATGAACTGCTGGCCGTCCAGCTTTGCTGCCAGAGCCTCGGCCTCTTTCTTGGTTTCCAGGTTGCGCGCTTCCAGCTGCGCTTTCTGGTCCTCGAAAGATGCGATGTTGGCTTCGGAAGCGGTTTTCGCCTTGCCCTGCGGCAGCAGGAAGTTGCGGGCGAACCCGGGCTTCACGTCAACGACGTCGCCCATCTGGCCCAGCTTTGCAACGCGTTCAAGAAGGATAACTTGCATGTGCTTATCTCCTTACTTCACAGCGTAGGGCAGCAGGGCGAGGAAGCGGGCGCGCTTGATCGCACGGGCCAGCTCACGCTGCTTCTTGGCCGAAACGGCGGTGATGCGCGAAGGCACGATCTTGCCGCGCTCAGAGATGTAGCGCTGCAGCAGACGGGTGTCTTTGTAGTCGATCTTCGGCGCGTTGTCGCCCGAGAACGGGCAAACCTTGCGGCGGCGGAAAAACGGTTTGGCTGCCATGATTTAGCGTCCTTTTCTCAAGCTAGGATCAGCGGCGTTCGCGACGGGTGTCGCGTTCGTCGCGCTTCTGCATCTGGACCGAAGGGCCCTCGCCATGCTCGTCGACCTTGATGGTCAGGACGCGCATCACGTCATCATGCAGACGCATCAGGCGTTCCATTTCCTGAACGGCGGCCGACGGTGCGTCGGTCTTCAGGAAGGAGTAGTGCCCCTTGCGGTTCTTGTTGATCTTGTAGGCCATCGTTTTGACGCCCCAGTACTCCTGCTCGACCAGCTTGCCGCCGTTGTCGGACAGAACAGCACCGAAATGTTCGATGAGGCCTTCAGCTTGCGAGTTGGACAGGTCCTGACGCGCAATCATGACATGCTCATAGAGTGGCATGCGAACTCCTGTTTGTGTCTAGGCGCATTTCATAGACCGGGCATCAAAGCTTCCGCTGCCTGGTCACGAGAGGCTGCGCGGATCGAAAATGTCGCGGAAGCAGGGCCTCCTATACAGGCTGCGGCCGAAAGAGCAAGGCAAAAGGGCGGTTCCACACGGCCGCCCGCCGCCGCCGCCGCAATTCCGCAAGCCCGCCGCATTCAGGCCTCAAAACAGGTCTTCACTTCTTAACGAAGCCTTAACGCGGAGACCAGCCGCGGCACCGGAGCACCCGGAACGGGCAGCTTCAGAAAGGCCAGCTTCAGAAAGGGCAGTCTTATGGCAGTGACAGATCAAACCCCGCCGCAGTTGACCCGCGCCCATATGGCCTATGGCTTTGATGCCATGGCACGCGCGATGCCGCTGCGCCTGCGGCTGGAAGCAAACTGGAAGCTGCGTGTTGCCCTTCTGCGGATGCTGGGGGCGGCAATGATCCTCAGCTCCACCGGTCTGTGGCTGGTTCCGGGTGCTGGCGCAGATCCAGACATGAACCTGATCCGGTTCGGCATCTCGGTGGTGTTTCTTCTGACCGGGCTGGTGCTGATGACGGCGCATGATCCCGGCAACCGGCCAGAGGCGTGCTTTGACCCGGTGCGCCGCGAGCTGCGGCTGCTGCAGACCGGCAGCCGGGGCCGTTCCCGCACCGTCTTGCGCCGCAGCTATGACACCTTGGGCGGGGCGCGGCTGACGGCGGTGTCGGTGCAATTGCACGAGACCGACGGCAGCCTGCTGATCGAGCTGCCCATCGGTTCCGCCGCAATGCGCAGCCAGCTGCGCGACCAGCTCAGCGGCGCGGTGCGGATCCTGACCTGACCCGCATTCACGATTGCGCGAGGCCATAGCGCCGGCCTGTCCGGCGGGTTTTGTGTTCGCCCGTTCACAGGTAGTGTTGGTATTTGCGGGCTTCCCTTTCGGGGGCATGCGCCGCATCTTTTGCCCAATGATTTATTCTGACGGAGCTTTCCTCATGAAAACGACCCTGTTCGCTGCCGCCCTGGTTGCCGCTGCCGCAACCGGCGCTGCCGCAGCCCCCGAGAAATACGTGCTGGATGCCGCCCACAGCCAGATCCTGTTCGATTACAATCACCTGGGCTATTCGACCACTTACGGCATGTTCGCAGGCTTCGAGGGCGAGATCATGTTCGACCAGGAAGATCCGGCGGCCTCCAGCGTGTCGGTGACCATGCCGCTCAGCATGATGTTCACCGGCTGGCAGGCCCGGTTCGACCACTTCATGACCAAGGATTTCTTCGAGGCAACCGAGGACGAGACCGTCAGCTTCACCTCCACTGCGATCGAGGTGACCGGCGATAACACCGCGAATATCACCGGTGATCTGACCCTCAACGGCGTAACCAAATCCGTGGTGCTGGATGCCAAGCTGAACAAGGCCGGCGAGCACCCGATGGCGAAAAAGCCCTGGGCCGGGTTCGACGCCACCACTACGGTGCTGCGCACGGACTACAACCTGGGCCAGTTCGCGCCTTTCGTCAGCGACGAGGTGAACATCAAAATCTCGGTCGAAGCGATGAAGGCCGACAGCTAAGGCTCAGCCGCCGCTTTGAAAGACGTGCCGCCAGCTCCCCCGGGGCTGGCGGTTTTTTTTGTTGCCCCGCCGCCAAACCGGCCACCATGCCTTTCGCCAGGCCGGCCATGGGTCCGGTGCGGCGCCTCCCCAAAGCGTGACCGGAGTTCATTGGTGTTTTCCCGGCCGCTGCGGCAGGCTTGAACCGGCCCCTCCGGCCGCTTATGAAAGGAGGCATCATGTTTCGCCTGGGCTACTTCGTGTCAGCCGGTGCGGCGTTAGCGCTCGCTGCCAATCTGGCATTCGCAAGGCCGGCTGCCGCCCATGATTCAGGCCGCGATGCGGCCCGCGCCATTGCCGGGCTGATCGCTCTCGGTCTCATCGTCAAAACCCTGAATGACCGCAATGACCGCCACCGCGGCTATACCCAGTCGTATCAGCCGCGCAGCTATTACCGGCCTTATCGCGGCCACGGCCATTACGCGGGCCGCCTCCGGACCCATGACCGCGGCATACACCGCCACCGCTCCCGCCACGGCGGCTATTACCGGCACCGTCACTGACACCGGCACTGAAACGGCCACTGACTGTGACAACCGGATGCGGCAAAACCTGCTGCGCAGCGCCAGGCCGCTGCAGAACGCCGCAGCGCCGCGCGTCAGCGCGGCGCCCGGCCCAAGGCTGGAAAAGGGATCAGCCCGCTGATCACCGCCAGGCGCGGGAGCGCGCCGGCGGTGCGGATCAGTCCGCCCGGACCGCCTCCAGTTCCACCGGCACCTCCACGGCAAACCCCAGCGAGCTTTCATCCGGCAGGCTTTTGCCAATGCCGAAATCAAGCCGGTTCAGGGTCAGCATTCCAGCCATCTTTGCGGTGTTCCCCTCCAGCTCCAGATCAAAGGGCAGGGTGACCGGCACTGTCTGGCCCTTGATGGTCAGGGTGCCCGCCGCCTGATACCCCTCAGCCAGCTTTTCGATATCCGCCTTGAACAGGGCGGCCGGGAAGTTGGAGCTGTCAAAATAATCCGCCCCCATCGCCTGACCGGCAACCGACCCCAGTTCCAGCGAGGGAATCGATACGGTCACTTCCACATTTCCTGCCGGACCCGGCGCGGCAGGTTCTTCAAAGCTGATCACCGCATCCCACTCGCCGAAGCTTCCGGAAACGACGCTGCCCATCTGGGTGACGGACAGGCCCAGGGTGCCGGTCTGCACAGTCCAGCCGCCCCCGGCCGCAGGGCCCGCAGCCACGACAGGGGCAACGGTGCCCTCCGCCCCCGATTCCCGTTCCTTGGCCTGGCTTTGATCCTGGCCGCCATAGACACCGATCATTGCGCCACCGCTCAAGGCACCGGCCCAGACCGCCAGCGCCGCCAGCAAAGGCACCAGGCTGTGGGTTTGCGCGGGCGGCTGCGGCAGGTCTGCGCGGCCCGGCAGCATCCGGCGCAATGTGGCGTCGCGGTCGATCACATGATGCTTCAGCGCCCCGGCAACATGCAGCGCCAGCGAGGCCCCCAGCGTCCAGACCAGCACCCAGTGCACGCCGCCAAAGAAAGCGGCCGCCGCCTCGGACTTCGGCACAAACGGCAGGCTCTGCCCGAACGGCCACCAGATCGGCGCAAAGCCGGTGGTCGCGGCGTGATGGATCCAGCCCGACAGCGGCACCGCCACCAGCGAGCCGTAGAGCAGCCAATGCACCATCTCCGCCGCCAGCGCCTCGGCCCTGCGGTCCGGGTGCAGCAGGCCGGGCTTCGGCTGGCTCAGCGCCCACAGGATCCGCAACAGCGCGGTAAAGAACACGGTGACGCCCAGCGTCTTGTGCAGCGAAAACAGCAGCGTGGCCCGTGCGATCACCGCCTGGCTGCCGTCAAACCCCGGGCTTTGGATCTCCTGCGCCAGCCCGTTGGCGAAATAGCCCAGCGGAAAGGCCGAGAAGATCAGCAGCGCGGTCAGCCAGTGGAAGGTCTTGGCGATGCTGCCATAGCTTTGAAAGGTGTTCTGGCGGGGCATAGGGCTGCCGGTCCTTTTTGTGTTCATGCGTTGCCTTCAAGGTAACAACACCTTTGCCGGGTGCAATATTCGCGCGCCCTTCATCCGCGCACAGGATTGGTGCGCGAAGTGCAGCTTTGCTTGTACGTGAGGACAAGGCCCGTTACATCAGGCAAAACGCTTAAACAGACGAGGTCTTCAATGACGATCGCATTTGTGTTCCCGGGACAGGGTGCCCAGACCATCGGTATGGGCAAGGCGCTGGCCGATGCCTATCCGGCGGCCAAGGCCATCTTTGACGAGGTGGATGACGCATTGGGTGAAACGCTGAGCCGGCTGATCTGGGAGGGGGACATTGAAACCCTGACCCTGACTCAGAACGCCCAGCCCGCCCTGATGGCCGCTTCAATGGCCGCCATGCGCGCCTTGGAGGCCGAAGGCGTCACCATTGAAAAAGCCTCCTTCGTGGCGGGCCATTCCCTGGGTGAATATTCGGCGCTGGCGGCTGCCGGGTCGATTTCGGTGGCCGACACCGCGCGCCTTCTGCGCACCCGCGGCCTGGCGATGCAAAGCGCTGTGCCGGTGGGCGAGGGCGCCATGGCGGCGATCCTCGGCCTGGACCTTGAAATTGTGCGCGCCGTCGCGGCAGAGGCCGCGCAGGGCGATGTCTGCCAGGCGGCGAACGACAATGACCCGACCCAGGTGGTGGTTTCCGGCACCAAGGCCGCAGTTGAGCGCGCCGCGGTGATCGCCAAGGAAAAGGGCGCCAAACGCGCGGTGATGCTGCCGGTCAGCGCCCCGTTCCACTGCGCCCTGATGCAGCCCGCCGCCGACGCCATGGCCGAAGCGCTGGCTGGTGTTGAGATCAAATCCCCCGCGGTGCCGCTGATTGCCAATGTGCGCGCGGATGCGGTGACCAGCCCGGATGAAATCCGCGCCTTGCTGGTGGAGCAGGTGACCGGCTCGGTGCGCTGGCGCGAAAGCGTGCAGGCAATGGCCGCCAAAGGCGTGACCGAATTCTGGGAAATCGGCGCAGGCAAGGCGCTGTCCGGCATGATCCGCAAGATCGACCGGACCCTGGCCAGCCGCCAGGTGGGCACCCCCGAAGACGCCAAAGCCACCTCCGAGGCATAATCCTATTTTCCCGGTGCAGGATTGCTGCGCCGGGGTTCAGACATAAAGGACAAGAACATGTTTGATCTGACTGGCAAGAACGCTCTCGTCACCGGCGCCTCGGGCGGCATTGGCGGCGACATCGCCCGCGCGCTGCACGGTGCGGGCGCTACCGTGGTGCTGTCCGGCACCCGCGAAGAGCCGCTGCAGGCGCTGGCTTCCGAGCTGGGCGAGCGGGCCCATGTGATCACCTGCAACCTCTCCGACAAGGACTCGGTTGAAGCGCTGCCCAAGGCCGCTGCCGAGGCCATGGGTTCGGTTGATATCCTGGTCAACAATGCCGGCATTACCCGCGACAACCTGTTCATGCGCATGAAAGACGAGGAATGGGAAAGCGTGCTGAACGTGAACCTTACCTCGACCATGCGCCTGTGCCGCGGCGTGCTGCGCGGCATGATGAAGGCGCGCTGGGGCCGCATCATCAACATCTCCTCGGTCGTGGGCGCCACCGGCAACCCCGGCCAGGGCAACTATGCCGCCTCCAAGGCCGGCATGGTGGGCATGTCGAAATCGCTGGCCTATGAGGTCGCCAACCGCGGCATCACGGTGAATGCGGTTGCCCCGGGCTTCATCGCCACCGCAATGACCGAAAAGCTGAACGATACCCAGAAAGAGGCGATCCTGACCCAGATCCCGGCCGGCCGCATGGGGGAATCGAAGGAAATCGCCTCGGCCGTGCTGTATCTGGCCAGCCAGGAAGCGGGCTATGTCACCGGCACCACGCTGCATGTGAATGGCGGTATGGCGATGATCTGACCGCGGCGACAGCCTCTGCAGCACCAGACCCCGCAGCGCGGCTGCGGGGTTTTTGGGGGGCGGCCGCGGCGGGCGCTCGTGATCAGCTTTCCCCGGCAAGCATCTGAAAAACATTCGAATTGCGAAAAATATTCTGCCGCGCCCTTGCAAGCCCTTGATTGCGGCGCCATCTGCACGCTTCATAGCCGTGCGATGCCGGCTGCCGCCGCCGCCGTGACCAAGCGAAACCGTTTGCCTTGGCCGCGGTCTATGTTATAGGCGGCCCATATCCGCGCTGGTTTTTCCTAACGGAAACGCCGCACTGCCCCCGCCTGCCGGGGGCTACACCGCCCGCTCCGGGCAAAAACCACGCCGCCCGCACGGGCAAGGGCAGAACTGGGCAGAGTGCCCTGAAAGACGAGGAATAGACATGAGCGACGTCGCAGACCGCGTAAAAAAGATCGTTGTTGAGCACCTGGGTGTAGAAGAAGACAAGGTCACCGAAAACGCCTCCTTCATCGACGATCTGGGCGCAGACAGCCTGGACACCGTGGAACTGGTGATGGCGTTTGAAGAAGAGTTCGGCATCGAGATCCCGGACGACGCTGCCGAAACCATCCAGACCTTCGGCGACGCAGTCAAATTCATCTCCGAAGCGTCCTAAGCCACGCTTTCGGGATACCGGACCAGGCGGCGTCTTCCCATCGGGGAAGGCGCCGTTTCCGTTTGCCGGGCCGGCGTCCGATTCCCGTTTTTCGGCGAGTCGGGCCAGGGGTTTGTTTGCGCTACCAAAAAGCCCCGCCAACGCGCCGCAATTGTTGCATAAATTGTCATGAAACGTCATTCCGGCCGCGGCGATCCGTGCTAATCTCATCGCAAGAGGCAACACTTAGGAGATGGGCATCATGATGATTTACCCCACAATGGAGATTCTGAACGGCCGCTGCGTGAGCCTCGAAAAGGGCCGCCTGGATGAGCCTTTGATCTGGCATGTGGATCCGGTGGAAACGGCCAAAGGCTTTGCCGCTGCCGGGGCGGAATGGATGCATGTCACCGACTTCAACGCGATTAAAGGCGATCACAGCAACGAGGCGCTGATCACCGAAATCATCCGCGGCGCCGGCATTCCGGTGCAGCTGGGCGGCGGCATGCGGTCGCGCGAGCATATCGAGCACTGGATCGACAAGGGGGCAGGGCGTATCGTCATCGGCACCCTGGCCGCGCGCGATCCGCATATGGTCAAGGAGCTGATCACCCACCACCCGGACCAGATCGTGCTGGCGGTGGACATCTATCAGGGCCAGGTGATGACCGACGGCTGGCGCCACTCCGGTGCGATCACCCCCAAGGACTTCATCGCCGCATTCGACACGCTGCCTCTGGCGGGGATCATTGTCACCGACATTGACAGCGACATGACCGATGTCGAAGCGCAGCTTGGCCTGATCTCCGGCCTTGCCGCGGATGCCCGCACGCCGGTGATTGCCAGCGGCGTGGTGCGCAGCGCCGATGATATTTCGCGCCTGAAATACATCTACAACATTTCCGGTGCGATGGTTGGCCGTGCCCTGTTCCGCAAGACGGTGACCGTCCAGAAAATTCTGGAAGTGGCCCGGCCGGAACCCGAGCCGGTAGCCGAGTTCCAGTAAAGGAAAAGAATGCCTGCGGGCTGTTGCCCGCAGGCATTCCTGTTCCGGCCCGGGCCGGGTTGCCGGCCCTTTGCCAGCAGGACGGGGCACAGCATCCAGCGGTCAGGCCGGTTTGACAGCCTGCGTCTGCTGCAGCTGTTTGGCGGGCGGCCAGGCAAGCAGGGTCTGCAGCTCTTCGCCCGTCAGCGGTGTGGTGAATTTCAGGCCCAGGTAGTTGGCGTTCTTCCACGTGATCTGCGCGCCGGCTGATCCGATTCCGGGCAGGGCTGCTGTGAGATCCCCGGAAAGTGTGCTTAGGGTTTTTTCCTGGTTGTTCCAGACTCTCACTTTGGCGCCCATCTGGCTGATATCGACCAGTTTCGCCTGCAACAGCGTCTGACCGGAGAGCAAATTGCACGGCAGCGAGCAGGGGTGGCGGTACTGCCGGCGCCGGTGCCTGCGGGCGAGCTGCTGTGCCAGGAGCAAGCCGGCCCCGCTGAGCAGCAAAATGAAAAGCAGCGAACTTATCACCGTGGTTTCCGGCGACAGCGCTGGCAAACGGCCCATGCCGGCCGCAGTGCTGCCCTCTACGTTCTGTTGCGGATCATAGTTGCACGGCAGCGGGATGATCCGGCTGGCATAGTCGTCCAGCAGGGCGGATGTGCCAAACCGCAGCGCGCTGGCCCCTGCTTTTTGCTGGCCGTGCAGCCGGTACTCTTCCAGAAGACGCTCTTGCTGAGTAATCAGCCGAATGGTCAGCAGCTCAAAAGACTGCATGCCCAGCCGCCGCATCCGTATCTGTAAGGCCTCCACCGGATGATCTTCCATCCACTGCAGCAGCCGCATCGGCTGATGCGGGTGCTGCCCGGTTTGCAGATGCTCCAGAAATCCGCGGGCCTCATGCTGGAAATTCACCAGATCGGACTGCAGCTGGCAGGTCGCCTTGGAAGATGCGGCAGCCGTAATTGCACTGCCGCAGAGTGCAGCCGGGGCAAACAGTGCAGCTATCATCAATGGCCAGTACCTCAATACAGGACCTTTCCGGCCGGCAAAGGACGTGTTGCCGCGCTTCCAAAGAGTGAATCTGTCTAGAGGGTAATATGATAGTGTTTATACTTCTTACGCGTGTAGTGAAATTAACATAAAACCAGTATCCCCTGCCAAGTGCGGCGTGCCCTGGCAGTTTGACTTATTCCTGACTCTGATGGTGTCAAATGCGCAAATGCACCGTGGCAAGGCGGCTCAGAACACACGCGGTTTACGCGCCCTGTGCAGGCCGGCAGCATCCGAAGCGGATTATCAAGCGCGATTTGGCCGTGCTGGATCAGCTTGACCACGCAACATGCACGCCGCGGCTGTTAAACCCCGAGCCGCGCCTCTTCGCGCAGCCCTTTGCCCTGAAGCGGGAAGGCCTCCAGCAGACGGTGCAATTGCAAGAAGTTGAAATCCTTGGAAAACTGGACGCCGAAATAGCCGGCGGTCTGCCAGCGGACTTGGGCATCTATGGTATATCCGCCAAAACTCAGCGTTACCGGATCCGAGATTTCACAAGGGCCGTCGGGGCGCACCTTGGCGCCGGCACGGCTCAGATCGACCAGATGGGCTTGAACTGTCCGCCCGCCCGTCTGCAAGACGCAGGGAACCGCGCAGGGATAGCGTTTGGTGCGGCGGATTTTGCGGATGCCGATCCGGTCGAGAAAATACAGCGCACTGCCGCCCAGAACCAAAAAGGACACCCAGGCAATTGCCGCATTGCGGATTTGCTGCCGCTGCCGTTCGTCTCCCGCGGCCACAGCAACCAGCTTGCTGCCGGTTCCGCTTTCCTTCACCTGGTCGCAGGGCAAGGCTTCGACATGGGTGCTGAAATCCGCCGCCAGCGCCGGGGTTCCCATATGGCGCGCGGTTTCCAACGCCACGGCCCGGCCCTGACTGGAGAGGATCTGCAGCAGCAGCTGCTGCTGCTGCAAAAGCTCGCCCATGCTGTCAGCGACGGACTGAATGCCAACCGCTCTCATCCGCTGCCGCATCGGCGCGGGCGGGTTTGTGCTGATCCAGCTCCGCAGATGCTGCACATAATATGCACCCTGACCGGAGCTGAGATAGGAGAGGAACCCCTTGGACGCCCGGTTCAGGTTCGACAAATCCCGATGCACAGCGCAACTGGCCGCAGCGGGTTCCGGCAGCAGGCCAGTCACCAGTAAAAGAGCAGTTATCAGGAGCCATTGGCGCATGGCGAAGCCGTTCCTCTATACCTTTGGATTGAAATTATGACCTAAAGATGCAAATGCGCCGTTAACGCAGGCTGACTTTTATGGCGGCCAAGCAGGCAGGGCGCCTGGCCCCCGGTGCAGGCAGCAGTCGCAGGTCTGTTCCGAAGAAGCCGGGCGCATGGCAGCTGGACCGGGTCCGCCAGTCTAGGCTCCGGTGGTTGCCGATGGCGGGAAACTGCCGGTGTCCGGGCGCCGGGCGGGCGCCCGGATCTGCACAACAGCCGGCCGCGCCGGGAGCCGCAATCTGCAACCGGGCCAGGCGGTGCCGCCTTGAAAGGCCAGGGAACGCAGGGTCTCTGATTGCGGCACCCGCAACGGCTGCTCAGCAATCCTCTGTCTGGATGGCGGGGATAAAAAGGCGGGCTGGAGGCAATTTTGCCCAAACCTCCAGCCCGGTTCTGGCAATCCACGAGGACGGATGCCGAGTTCAGTTGTTATGGTCGCCCTCAACCTAAGGTATACTTATTAACAATTGATGCCACTTCCGCAATTTCCCCGTAAAACCCGCATTGCGCCCGGCGGCACTGCGGATCAGCCCGCTCTTGCACCCAGCCGCCTTTCCAAGCTATTTGAACGGACGGATTGCCGAGGCAAAGGAGAGCAAGGAATGCGTCGAGTAGTTGTCACCGGACTGGGCCTGGTTACACCGCTGGCCAGCGGAGTCGAAGAATCCTGGTCCCGGTTGCTGGACGGCCAGTCGGGTGCAGGCCCCATCACCCTGTTTGATGCCGAAGCAAGCGGCGTCACCACCACCTATGCCTGCGAAGTTCCGCGCGGCGATGGCTCCGGCGGGACGTTCAACCCGGATGACTGGGTGATCAAGAAAGACCAGAAGAAGATTGATGACTTCATCCTCTATGGCATCGCCGCCGCCGATATGGCCGTGCGCGACGCCGGCTGGACCCCTGAGGACGAGGAAAGCCGCCTGCGCACCGGCGTGATGATCGGCTCCGGCATCGGCGGCCTGTCGTCGATCGCGGACACCGCCGTGATGATCAAGGAAAAAGGCCCCCGCCGGGTGTCTCCCTTCTTTATCCCCGGCGCGCTGATCAACCTGATCTCGGGCCAGGTCTCGATCCGCTTTGGCTTCAAGGGTCCGAACCACTCGGTGGTGACCGCCTGCTCGACCGGCGCCCACGCCATTGGCGACGCGGCGCGGCTGATCAAATCCGGCGACGCCGACGTGATGATCGCAGGCGGCGCCGAAGCGGCCATCTGCGAGATCGGCATTGCCGGTTTCAACGCCTGCAAAGCGCTGTCGACCAAACGCGCCGATGATCCCAAGGCGGCGTCGCGCCCCTATGACACCGACCGTGACGGGTTTGTGATGGGCGAGGGCGCCGGCATCGTGGTGCTGGAGGACTATGAGCACGCCAAGGCCCGCGGCGCCAAAATTTACGCCGAGGTGCTGGGCTACGGCCTGTCGGGCGACGCCTATCACATCACCGCCCCGTCCGAGGACGGCGAAGGCGGCGAACGCTCGATGAAGGCGGCGCTGGCCAATGCCGGGCTGGAGCCTTCGGCGATCGACTACATCAATGCCCATGGCACCTCGACCATGGCCGACACCATTGAACTGGGCGCTGTCGAACGGCTGCTGGGCGATCACGCCGCCAATGTCACCATGTCTTCGACCAAATCGGCCACCGGGCATCTTCTGGGCGCGGCCGGCGCGATCGAGGCGATCTTCTCGATCCTGGCGATCCGCGATCAGGTTGCCCCCCCGACCATCAATCTGGACAACCCAGCCGTTGAGACCCCGATCGACCTGGCCCCCAACGCCAAACGGCCGCGCAAGGTGGAGGTGGCCCTGTCGAACTCCTTTGGGTTCGGCGGCACCAACGCTTCGGTGATCTTCGGAAAGGCCGGCTGATGTGGCGCAGCCTCGCCTCCAACATGCTGACAGTGCTCATTGCGGTTTTGTTCCTGCTGGGCGGTCTGATCCTGTGGGGCAAATCCCAATACACCGCTGAAGGCCCGCTGGAGACGGCGATCTGCCTGCGTGTCGAGCGGGGCTCGAACATGGCGCGGGTCAGCCGCGACCTGGAAACCCAGGGCGCGGTTGCATCCGGCACCATCTTCCGTCTCGGCGCCAAATACAGCGAGAAAACCGGCCAGCTGAAGGCCGGCAGCTTCCTGGTGGAGCCGGGATCCTCGATGGAGGAGATTGTCGGCCGGGTCACCACCTCCGGCGCCTCCACCTGCGGCACCGAGATCGTCTACCGCGTCGGCGTGACCCGCACCCAGACCGTGGTGCGGGAGCTGGATCCGGCCACCAGCACGTTCGAGGAAAAGGCGGACTTCATCCTCGGCGAGGATGAGGTCCCGGCCGAGTACACCGAAACCCGCCAGGAGGCCGACACCCGCTACCGTATCGCGCTGGCCGAAGGGGTGACCAGCTGGCAGGTGGTCGAGGCGCTGAAATCCATCGATGTGCTCGAGGGCGACCCCGGCGAACGCCCGGGCGAGGGCCTGCTGGCGCCCGACAGCTACGAGGTCACACCGGGCACCGGACGCGCTGCCGTTCTGGCCGAGATGCAGCAGCGCCAGCAACTGCGCATCAACGCCGCCTGGGAAGGCCGCTCGGCAGACGCCGCCGTCACGACGCCTGAGGAAATGCTGATCCTTGCCTCGGTCATCGAGAAGGAAACCGGCGTGGCTGAGGAGCGCGGCCTGGTCGCTTCGGTCTTCACAAACCGCCTCAATCGCGGCATGCGGCTGCAGACGGACCCGACGGTGATCTATGGCGTCACCAAGGGCGAGGGAACCCTGGGCCGCGGGTTGCGCCAAAGCGAGCTGCGCAAAGCCACCCCCTGGAACACCTATGTGATCGAGGGCCTGCCACCGACGCCCATCGCCAACCCGGGGATGGCCAGCCTTGAGGCCGCGGTGAACCCGGAGACCACGGATTATGTGTTCTTTGTGGCTGACGGCACCGGCGGCCATGCCTTTGCCGAGACGCTGGATGAACACAACCGCAACGTCGCCAAATGGCGCGAAATCGAAGCCCAGCAGCAGAACAACTGACGCTGCGGGTTAGGGTGGAAACTGCGAAGGGCGCCGCTTGGCGCCCTTTTTTTGCGGGACCGGCCGGACCAGCCCGGCCGGCGTGTCCGGCCCGAGCCCCGGTATTCCGGAATCCGGCGGCAGTGCCGAGGTGGAAATCAAGCGCCCCGGCATGAACGAAGACCATGGGTTTTGCCCATGCCCCTTTTCTCATCCGATCCCGAAAGGCCTGCCGCCCACCGCCGCAAGACCCGGGCCATCCCGGCTGCCTGGTTCTCGCGAATGTCCTGAAAGGATGGTACGATGTCCGGGACCGGCACGAAAACCGGCGCTGGCGCGCACACGGATGACGTCCCGCCTGAGGTCACAGATCCCGCGGTGACGCCGAAAGCAGAAGCAACGCATCGGGACGCCGGAACCGCGCGTCTGTTTGGCACTTCATGAGGCCATGCAAGTGCAGGAAACCACCGATGCCATGCCCGGCGCAAGCCGGGCTGGAGCCAAGTCCGGCGCTGGCCGGCCGAATGATCCGTACGGGAACAAAAAATTATGAGCGACAGCCCATATGACATCCTCGGCGTCTCCAAAGATGCCACCCAGGCCGAAATCAAGAAGGCCTACCGCAAACTGGCGAAAGAACTGCACCCCGATCTGTCGCCCGGCGACAAGGACAAAGCCGCCGAGTTTCTGAAGGTGGGCGCGGCTTATGACATCCTCGGCGACAAGGAAAAGCGCCGCCGCTACGACGCGGGCGAAATCGACGCCAGCGGCCAGGACAGGCCGGAGCGTCAATTCTACCGCCAATATGCCGGTGCGGACCCCGAAGGCCGGTATCAATCCTCGGCGGCTTTCAACGATTTCGAGGATGTGTCGGACATTTTCGCAGATCTCTTCGGGCGGCGGGGGCAGGGCCGGGGACAGGAGCGGGCGGGCCCCGGTTCGGCACAGGGCTTCGCGGCACGCGGGGCCGATCTGCGCTATCATCTCGACGTCGAATTTCTCGATGCTGCCCGCGGTGCAAAACGGACGGTGCCGCTGCCGGATGGCCAGACCATCGATCTGACGATCCCTGCCGGTGTCCGCGACGGTCAGACCCTGCGCCTGCGCGGCAAGGGGCAACCGGGCAGTGGCGGCGGCCCGGCGGGCGATGCCTATGTCCAGATTTCCGTCAAGCCGCACCGGCTCTTCACACGCGACGGCAACGATATCGCGATCGACCTGCCGATCACCTTCGATGAGGCTGTTCTGGGCGGCAGGGTCGAGGTTCCGACGCTATCGGGGCCGGTATCGATGAACTTGCCCAAGGGAGCGTCCAGCGGCCAGAGGCTGCGGTTGAAAGGAAAGGGTGTCCAGCCCGGCAAAGGACCGGCGGGCGACCAATATGTCCGACTGATGATTGTGCTGCCGGACAAGATCGGCAGCGGGATGGAAGATCTTGCCCGCCGCTGGCGTGAAACCGCCGGACAGGATCCGCGCAAGAACATGGGGAGTGTGTGATGCGGCTGAGAGAACATGACGTGGTTGCCACGGTTCGCAGGCTTCAGCTCCGGGAGCTTCGGTCATGGGTCCGGGCGGGTTGGATCAAACCGGCACGGGGCGACGGCGGCCCGTTTTTCGATGAGCTCGACATCGCCCGGATCCGGCTGATCTGCGACCTGCGCAAGGAAATGTCGCTGCCCGTGGATACAGTGCCGACTATCCTGTCGCTGCTTGACCAGCTGCACGGGCTGCGTCACCAACTGCACCGCCTTGCCGAGGCGGTCAATCAGCAGCCTGAAGAAACACGCAGAGCGGTTCTGAAGGCATGCCGGCGCTTGGAAGGGCAGGATTGACGGCGGCATGATCGCTGGTCTGGCCGGGACCGGGACTGCCACAGTGGACGGCCGCCCCCCCTAAGCCGCGATTCCGGATGCGCTGAAAGACGCGGCTTGCCTGGCCGGCACAGGCCCGCCTGCGGCGGCAAAGCTTTACACTGCAATCCGGACCGACCTACAGAAGGAAACGCTCGACTTAAACTGCGGCCCCGCCTTGCCGGGTCCGATCCCGCGGCATCAGGACATCCCATGACCCCTTCGATTATCATCCACAACGGCGTCCTTATGACCTTTGATGACGGGATGCCAACCGCACAGGCGCTTGCGATTGCAGGCAGCAGGATCACGGCCGTCGGGGCTGATGCCGCCATTCTACCCCTGGCCGGCCCTGAGCCCCGGATGATCGACGCGGGCGGCGCGACTGTGCTTCCCGGGTTCATCGACAGCCATGTCCATCTGTTTGGCGGATCGGTTGAACTGGATTGCCTGAACCTTTACGGCGTCACAGGTTTGCCCGCGATGCGGGCCGGCATACGCCCCTACGCCCAGGCCAATCCGGACGATGCCCTGGTGTTTTGCGTGATGGCCGACTACGGCATTCTGGGCACGGGAAAGACGCCCACCCGCCACGACCTCGACCGGATTCTCAGCGACCGCCCGCTGGCCATGTTCGCGCCGGACCACCACACGATCTGGGCGAATACGGCCGCCCTGAAGGCTGCAGGCCTTCTGCAAGGCGGATCAACCGATGCAGGCTCCGAAATCGTGATGGGCGAGGACGGTCTTGCCACTGGCGAGCTGCTGGAGCCCGGCGCCTATGAGCCGGTGCTGCGCCTGACGCGCCACGGCGGCCGGGAGATGCTGGGCCTGACAACGGGCAAGGACCCCGTGCCCCCTGCAACAGCGGATCAGCGCCGGATCGACAAGGACGTTCTTGCCAAGGGGCTTGCGCATTGCGCCGCGCAAGGCATTACAGGTCTGCATCTGATGGACGGCAACAGGTATCAGTTGGAGCTGTTGTCCGAACTGGAAGCCGAAGGCCGCCTGCTGTGCCGCTGCCGTGTGCCGTTTCATATGAAAGGAACCGATCCGCTGGAACGGATGACCGCGGAAGCACCGGCGATGCGGGATGATTTCCAAAGCGGAAAGATCGCCTGCAGCCACGTCAAGATGTTCATTGACGGTGTGGTCGAGAGCGGCACTGCGCTGATGCTGCGCCCTTACCCCGGTGAGCTGGGCGCAAACGGCAATTCAGGCGATGAGGTTTTCACACAGGAACACTTTGTTGCCTGCTGTGCCGAAGCGGACCGTTTGGGGTTCCAGATCGCCGTCCACGCCATCGGCGATGCTGGTGTCAGGCGCACGATCGACGCTTTCGAGGCGGCTGCAAAGGCCAATGGAACGCGCGACAGCCGCCACCGGATCGAACATATCGAAGTGATCCATCCGGACGATATACCCCGGCTTGCGGCGTTGGGCATCGTTGCCTCCCTGCAACCGGGCCACGCGCCGACCGGTCATATCTTTCCGCCCGGCGGGGTCGGGCCGTATCTGCACCCGGACCAGATTGCCGGGGCCTATGCCTGGCAGACCATACGTGACGCTGGGGCCAGGGTCATCTTTTCCACAGACTGGCCCGTGATCCCGGTGACCGTGATGGCAAATGTCAAAGCCGCAATCGCACCGCTGGATCTGGGCGGGGGCTGGGCCGATCAGACCCAGACGCTGCACGACACGCTGGCCAGCTATACGTGCGGCAATGCCTGGTCCGAATTCAACGAGGATAGAAAAGGCAAGCTGGCAGCCGGCATGGCGGCTGATGTTGCGATTATGAGCCATGACCTGACACAACTTGCGCCCGGCAACGTGACGGCTGCAAGGGCCATGACGACGATCTGCGACGGCATAGTGACCTATCAGCATGGGGTTTGACCGGGCTACCGGCAAATCACACGCTTGCAACAGACCGCTCAGCTCCCCCCGCAAACCGGGCCTCGCTCTGGCAGAGGGCCAGGTCAGCTTTGTCTGATGCTTGCGGGTGCCGTCTTCGCGCGATGCAGCGGCGGCAATCCTGAACGGGAAAACGAGGTACAGGATTTTTAGCGGAAAGGGCGGTTTTTCGGGTGCCCATTTTCGTCCGCAAGCCTTTGGGCCGCTCTTTGGGACACGCCGGTTTCAACTGTGAATGCAGAGGAGGCCGCAACTCCCAGCGAGGTGAAACAGCGCGTGCCAGCAGCAGCCCGTTGCGTTCTCACCGTACGCTGCTGCGGCCGGAATTCTTGACAAACGCACTATTTTCACGTATAAGTTGCATTGCAGCTGGAAGGAACATGGACGGCCCCGGACCCCTCCGCCGGTGGCCGTCGTTCTTTCTCTTGTGCGGACAAAAAACGCATGAGGCAGACAAATTCATGACAGATCACCCAACAGACCAGGACGGCGCCGCCGTCCTGACCCGGCAGGTGCACTACACCGCCGATCTTTTGCGATCCCTGCAGGAGAGCATTCACCGACTGCGAAACCAGGCAGAGGCGCTGCGGGAGCAGCTCGAAACCACAGGCGCCGATGAAACCACCGGCGCCAAGGGACAGGTCAGCAAGCTGGAACAGCTGATCCGCGATTGCCAGAAAGTGGAGAGACTCCTTGCAGAACAAAGCACCGAATTCGCCCGCATGCTCAAATCCGAACACGAACTCGATCTCGTCGCGGCGCGCGCAGCTGTCGAGCGCGGACTTTCTGGCCTGCGCGCCGCCCTCGCTCCAGAACTGGTTCTTGAATGAGCTGGACCGCAAGTCGCTGTGCGCGCTGCCGCATCTGTTCGGCATCTGGGCGCTGGACCACCAGCGCCCGCCGCCGGGCGGTTGGCGCGCCTGGGTGATCCTGGGCGGCCGCGGCGCGGGCAAGACCCGGGCAGGGGCCGAATGGATCCGGTCGCGCGCCGAAGGGCCACGGCCGGATGATCCCGGCACCGCCCGCCGCATCGCGCTGGTGGCCGAAACCTATGACCAGGTGCGCGACGTGATGATCCACGGCGACAGCGGCATCCTGGCCTGCTCGCCGCCCGACCGCCGCCCCAAGTGGAAAGCCTCCGAGCGCAAGCTGATCTGGCCCAACGGCGCCGAGGCGCAGGCATTTTCCGCCCACGACCCCGAGGCCCTGCGCGGCCCCCAGTTCGATGCCGCCTGGGCGGATGAACTGGCCAAGTGGAAGAAGGGGCAGGAAAGCTGGGACATGCTGCAATTCGCCCTGCGGCTGGGCCGGGACCCGCGCGTCTGCGTCACCACCACGCCGCGCAATGCTCCGGCACTGAAGCAGCTGCTGGCGTCGCCCAGCACCGTGCAGACCCACGCCCCGACCGAGGCCAACCGCGCCAATCTGGCGCCGTCGTTCCTGGAGGAGATGCGGGCGCGCTACGCCGGCACCCGCCTGGGCCGGCAGGAGCTGGACGGGGTGATGCTGGCCGATGTTCCGGGCGCGCTCTGGTCCACTGCCGCGCTGGCGGCGGCGCAGGTGACTGACGCGCCGCCGCTCGACCGGGTGGTGGTGGCGGTGGATCCGGCAGTCAGTTCCGGAAAATCCTCGGACGCCTGCGGCATCGTGGCGGCGGGCGCGGTCACTCAGGGCAAACCGCAGGACTGGCGCGCCTATGTGCTGGCCGACCGCACCGTGCAGGGCGCCGGCCCGCTGGCCTGGGCGCAGGCGGTGATTGCCGCCCGCGATGCCTTTGGCGCCGAACGGGTGGTGGCCGAGGTCAACCAGGGCGGCGCCCTGGTGGAGACGGTGCTGCGCCAGGCCGACCCGCTGGTGCCGTTCCGGGCTTTGCATGCGCGCAAAGGCAAATCCGCCCGCGCCGAACCTGTCGCGGCGTTGTATGAGCAGGGCCGCGTCAAACACCTGCCGGGGCTGGGGGAGCTGGAGGACCAGATGTGCCTGATGACCCCGCAAGGGTATCAGGGCAGCGGCTCACCCGACCGGCTGGATGCGCTGGTCTGGGCCCTGCATGAGCTGATTATCCAGCCGGCAGCCAGCCTGAGGATGCCGCAGATCAGGGTGCTGTAATGCGCCCAGGGCAGCGCCCGCCAGGGGCGGCGGACGGGCGCTGCCCGGCCTTCGGGCAGACGATGCAATTGAAAATGAAGATGGGAGAATGGCAGCATGCAACGCTGCCATTTCCTTTTATTACAGGTGCTTAACCTGGGGTGTTGCGCCCCCTGCGTACGCACCGCCGGCCAAATCTTCAGGCCTCTCTGTCACTAATGATCCTCAGCAAAGGCGCACCGGCCCCAGCGGCAGGCAGCGCCCCACACAGCAACTTGAGGAGCGGACAATGGTCTTTGACCTGCTGCGGCGCAACAAGCCCGAACCCCCGGAAACCGCCCTGGAACAGAAGGCCAGCCAGACCGCCCGCGTGGTCTCCTGGCAGGGGGCCGGCCGCACCGCCTGGAGCCCGCGGGACAGCGTTTCCCTGACCCGCAGCGGTTTTGCCGGCAATCCGGTCGGCCACCGGGTGATCCGGATGATCGCCGAGGCCGCCGCGGCCGTGCCGCTGGTGCTGCAGGACAGCCGCCGGCGCTATGACAGCCACCCCTGGCTGGCGCTGCTGGCCCGCCCCAATCCGGCGCAAAGCCAGGCCGAACTGCTGGAGGCGCTTTATGGCCACCTGCTGCTCTCCGGCAACGCTTATATCGAGGCGGTCGCGGCAGGCGCAGGCGCCCCGGCTGAATTGCACGTGCTGCGGTCCGACCGGATGCGCGTTGTGCCCGGCCCGGACGGCTGGCCCGCCGGGTTCGAATATTCGGTTGCCGGACGCAAGCACCGGTTCACCGCGGACGGCGCGCAATCACCGGTCTGCCATATAAAGAGCTTCCACCCGCAGGACGACCACTACGGGTTGTCATCGCTGCAGGCGGCGGCCATGGCGATTGATGTTCACAATGCGGCCTCGCGCTGGTCCAAGGCGCTTTTGGACAACGCAGCCCGCCCCTCCGGCGCGCTGGTCTGGAACGGGTCCGACGGCCACGGCCGCATGTCCGAGGAACAATTCCGCATCCTAAGCGACGAGATTCAATCAAATTTTCAGGGCGCCAAGAACGCCGGCCGACCGATGGTGCTGGAGGGCGGACTGGACTGGAAACCGATGGGCTTGTCGCCCTCCGACATGGAATTCCAGAAAACCAAGGACACCGCCGCCCGCGAAATTGCGCTGGCCTATGGGGTGCCGCCGATGCTGCTCGGCATTCCGGGCGATGCAACTTACGCCAACTACCAGGAGGCCCACCGCGCCTTCTACCGGCTGACCGTGCTGCCGCTGGCCGCCAAGGCCGCGGCTGCGCTTGCCGACTGGCTGGCAGGCTGGACCGGCGAGGCGCTGACCCTGAAACCCGACCTCGACCAGTTGCCAGCCTTGGCCGCCGAGCGCGAGGCGCAATGGCGCCGGGTGGCCTCCGCCGATTTCCTCACCACCGAGGAAAAGCGGCGCCTGCTGGGGCTTCCCGCAGACTCTCCGGCCGCGCCGCAGCAGGAGGGCGGGCAGGATGACTGAACACCCGATGCACGCTTTCGACTGTTCACCGGGTTTGCGCCTGTCCGCCCATGAGCGGGTGGCCCAGATCCAGCACGAGGCAGTCAACCGCCGCCTCGACCGGATCGAGCAGATGATGGAGCGGCTGGAAAAACGCCTCTGGCTCACCGTCTACGGCGTCGCCGCGGTGATTCTGGCGCAGGCTTTTCAATCTTTCCTGACGGTACAATTGCCGTAACAACAATAACTTGCGAGGCAGACATCATGCAGGGACCTCCCCAGCTTGAACATAAATTCACGCGCTTCGGCGAGGATCTCTCGCTGAAGGACGCGAGCCAGATCACCGGCTACGCCAGCCTGTTCGGTCAGACCGATCAGGGTGGCGATGTGGTCGAGCGCGGCGCCTATGCCGCCTCGCTGAAGGCGCTTCAGGATCAGGGCCGCACGGTCAAGATGCTGTGGCAGCACGATCCCGCCCAGCCGATCGGCGTCTGGGACGAGGTGCGCGAGGACGCCCGCGGCTTGTACGTCAAGGGCCGGATCCTGACCGCCACCCCCAAGGGCGCCGAGGCCGCGGCGCTGATCGAGGCTGGCGCCATCGACGGGTTGTCAATCGGCTACCGGACCGTGAAATCCGCCCGCACCCGGGACGGCAGCCGCCATCTGACCCAGGTGGAGCTGTGGGAGGTGTCGCTGGTCACCTTCCCGATGCTGCCCGCAGCGCGGGTGGCAGGTAAATCCTCCGCTCCGGAGGCAGAGGCGGATGCCCTTCGCACGCTGGCCGCAGGCCTGCGTCAGATCACCCGTGACCTCAAGGCAGGACAGACATCATGAGCAACCAAGACCTCCCGGCAAACACCGGGGACGCAGCGCCCCTGGCGCATGAAGTGAAACAGGCCGTCACCGGCTTTCTTCATGAATTCAAGGGGTTTCAGGACGACGTGCAATCAAGGCTGAAACAGGCAGAAGAGCGAGTGACCATGCTGGACCGTAAAACAATCTCTCAGAACCGCCCCCATCTGGCAGCTGGCCAGGACGCGGGCGCGCCGCATCAGAAGGCGTTCAACGCCTACCTGCGCAGCGGCGACGACGACGGCCTGCGCGGCCTCGAGCTGGAAGGCAAGGCGATGTCCACCGCCGTGGGCGGCGATGGCGGCTACCTGGTCGATCCGCAGACCGCCGAGACCGTGAAATCGGTGCTGAACTCCTCCGCTTCGATCCGCGCGGTGGCCTCGGTGGTGCATGTGGAGGCGTCTTCTTATGACGTGCTGATCGACCACAGCGAAATGGGCGCCGGCTGGGCCACCGAAGCCGGCCCGGCCGCCGAGACCGGCACCGGCAGCATCGACCGCATCACCATCGCGCTGCATGAGCTGAGCGCCTTGCCCAAGGCGTCGCAGCGGCTGCTCGACGACAGCGCCTTTGATATCGAAGGCTGGCTGGCCGGCCGCATCGCTGATAAGTTCGCCCGCTCCGAGGCCGAGGCTTTCATCAACGGCGACGGTATCGACAAGCCCAAGGGCTTCCTGTTCCACCCGGTTGCCAGCAACGGCAGCTGGAGCTGGGGCAACCTCGGCTATGTCGCCTCCGGCACCGACGCCGAGGTTGGCAGCGGCGATGCGATCATTGATCTGGTCTATGCGCTGGGGGCGGAGTACCGCGCCAATGCGACTTTCATTCTGAACTCCAAGACCGCGGGAATGCTGCGGAAACTGAAGGACGCCGATGGCCGGTTCCTGTGGTCCGACGGTCTGGCCGCAGGTGAACCCGCACGGCTGATGGGCTATCCGGTGCTGATCGCCGAGGACATGCCGGACCCGGGGTCCAACAGCTATTCCATCGCTTTTGGCGATTTCCGCGCCGGTTACACCATTGCCGAACGCCCGGACCTGCGGGTGCTGCGCGACCCGTTCAGCGCCAAGCCGCATGTGCTGTTCTACGCCACCAAGCGGGTTGGCGGCGACGTCAGCGATTTTGCCGCGATCAAGCTGATGAAATTCGGCGTGACCTGACACGTTGCGCTGATGGCGGGCCGGCAGACCGGTCCGCCGGCGGGCATGCACCCCACAATCCTTTGCCGTCCAGCTGCTCCCCTCCGTCCGAGCGGCAAGGGACGGTGCATGCCTGCCGAACCCTACCCGGACAGCAGATCAGGGCCGCAGCAGGGGATGGCCCGCAGGAGTGAGATGATGATGCTGAGCGAACTGACCCCCGTGCCCGAGGCCGCCCTGCCGCTGGCCCCGTTCAAGGCGCATCTGCGCCTGGGCACCGGTTTTGGCGAGGACAGCCTGCAGGACGAGGTGCTGATCGGCTTTCTGCGCGCCGCCCTGGCTGCGATTGAAGGAAGGACCGGCAAGGCGCTGATAACCCGCGATTTTGAGCTGGAAATCCGCCATTGGCGCGACCGTGCCCGGATGATCCTGCCGATTGCGCCGGTGCGGGCGGTGACCGCCGTTGCGATGCGCGACGCAGGCGGCGGTGAGACGGTTCTGGACGCCTCCCTCTATCACCTGGAGCGGGATGGCCAGCGCCCGCGCCTGTGCCCGGCCGGCAGCCTGCTGCCACCCATTCCCACCGGCGGTCTGGCGCGGATTTCACTGCAGGCCGGCATGGCCTCTGATTGGGGCGGCCTGCCTGCCGATCTGGGCCAGGCGGTGATGCTGCTGGCCGCGCATTATTACGAATACCGGGCCGACACCGGCCTGCACGGCGGCTGCATGCCCTTTGGCGTCACCAGCCTGATCGAACGCTACCGCAGCCTGCGGCTGACCCTGGGAGGCCTGGCATGAAACACCCCCCGAAACTCACCCGCAAGCTGGTGCTGGAAGACCCCCAGCGCGAGGCCGACGGTGCAGGCGGCTTCATTGAAACCTGGCTGGCGCTTGGCACGCTTTGGGCCGAGGTGACACCGCTCTCCGGGCGACTGGCCGGCGACAGCCTGTCTTTGCAAAAGTACCGGATTACCCTGCGCGCTGCACCGGAAGGCTTTGCATCAAGGCCCCGACCTGATCAGCGATTCCGCGACAGCAACAGGCTTTACCGCATTGACGCAGTTGCGGAATCCGATCCTGACACCCGCTACCTCACCTGTTTCGCGGTTGAGGAGGTAAGCGGATGACCTATGCCATCGCAGGCGGGCTGCAATCCGCGGTCTACACCCATCTGTCCGCCGATGCTGCGCTGACCGCGCTGGTCGGCAGCGCGATCTATGACGCAATCCCCGCAGGCCCCTTGCCGCAGACCTATGTGGCTTTGGGATCGGAGGAGGTGCTGGACCGCTCCGACAACACAGCAGGCGGCGCCGAGCACCGGTTTTTTGTCACCGTCACCACCGACATGGCCGGTTTTGCCGGCGCCAAGGCTGCCGCTGCTGCCGTCTGCGACGCACTGGTCGGTGCCGCGGTGCCGCTGCCCCGCGGTCGGCTGACAGGCCTGTGGTTCGACCGCGCCAAGGCGGAGCGGCTGACGACCGGGGGCAGGCAGATCATCCTGCGCTTCAGGGCGCGGGTGGATGACGTCTAGGCCGCAGCACATTTCTCAACCCCAGTGAAAAGCAGGGAGAACCCCCATGACAATTCAAAACGGCAAGGACCTTTTGGTCAAAGTGGACATGAACGGCGCCGGCCTGTTCGAGACCATCGCGGGCCTGCGCGCCACACGGATCAGCTTCAACGCCGAAAGCGTCGATGTGACCAGCCTCGAAAGCCAGGGCGGCTGGCGCGAGCTGCTGGCCGGCGCCGGGGTGCGCTCGGCCAGTATCTCCGGTTCCGGCATTTTCCGCGACGTGGCAACCGACGAACGCGCAAGGCAGCTGTTCTTTGACGGGCTGACACCGGACTTCCAGATCATCATTCCCGATTTCGGCATCGTGCAGGGCGCCTTTCAGGTGACCGCGCTGGAATATGCCGGCAGCCACAACGGCGAAGCCACCTATGAGCTGTCACTGGCCAGCGCCGGTGCCCTTAGCTTTACGGCGGTTTGAACGATGGTGAACCCGCAGGCCGGAGAGGCGGAATTAATAGTTAATGGAAGCCCTTACGCGCTGAAGCTGACCCTTGGCGCGCTGGCGGGGCTTGAGGCCGCGCTGGAGGAAGGCACGCTGGTGGATCTGGTGCAGCGGTTCGAACAGGGCCGGTTCTCGGCCCGCGACGTGCTGGCGCTGCTGGCGGCCGGGCTGCAGGGCGGCGGGTATCAGCTGAGCCGCGAAGATCTGGCATCTGCCGCAATCTCCGGCGGTCCGCTGCAGGCGGCGCGGGTGGCGGCAGACCTGCTGGTGCGCAGCTTCACCGTGCCGGACAGCCTATGAGCACGCTCGACTGGCCCGCGCTGATGCGCGCCGGGATGGCCGGGCTGAAGCTGCTGCCGCGCGATTTCTGGCAGCTGACCCCGGCAGAACTGCGGCTGATGCTGGGCGGGGCCGCAGCGCCGCAGCCCATGGGCCGCGACCGGCTGGCGGCGATGATGCAGGCCTTTCCGGACATCGCGCGTCCACAGGACAAGGAGACAACAGATGGCTGACTCATCATCAATGGCGGAACTGGAATTGCAGGGCGAGGCGCTGGGGGAAGCGCTTGACGGCGCCTCCGGCATGGCGGCGGCCTTTGCCGAGGTGCTGGGCCGGGTCAAGGACGGGTTTTCCGAAACCGGACGCGACGCGCAGATCCTGGATCGCAGCCTTTCCAAGGGCTTGCGGCGTGCTTTTGACGGGCTGGTGTTTGACGGCGGCAACCTGTCGGAGGCGATGGACACGCTGGCGCGTTCGATGGTCCGCACCACCTACAACGCCGCGATGAAGCCGGTGGCCAACCATGCGGCCGGGCTGCTGACCGGCGGGCTTGCCTCGCTTATCGGGAACATCCTGCCATTTGCCGATGGCGCCGCCTTCAGCCAGGGCAAGGTGATGCCGTTTGCCAAGGGCGGCGTTGTCACTGGACCCACGGCCTTTCCCATGCGCGGGGCCACCGGGCTGATGGGCGAAGCCGGGCCGGAGGCGATCCTGCCGCTGACCCGCGGCGCCGACGGCTCGCTGGGCGTGCGCAGCCAGGGCGGCGGGGTCACTGTGGTGATGCATGTCACCACCCCCGACGTCAAAGGCTTTGAACGCAGCCGCAGCCAGATCGCCGCACAGCTGTCCCGCGCCCTGTCGCGCGGCGGCAGAAACCGTTAAGGACGGAGGGTAAGTCCATGAATTTTCACGAAGTCAGATTTCCCGCCTCGCTCAGCTTCGGCTCCGCCGGCGGTCCGGAACGGCGCACCGATGTGGTGACCCTGGCCAACGGGTTCGAGGAGCGCAACACCCCCTGGGCGCATTCCCGCCGCCGCTATGACGCCGGGCTTGGCCTGCGCGCGCTGGAGGATATCGAGCTGCTGATCGCCTTTTTCGAGGCCCGCCAAGGGCAGCTTTACGGCTTTCGCTGGAAGGACTGGAGCGATTACAAATCCGCCCGGCCCAGCGCCGATCCGGATTTCCGCGATCAGGTGATTGCCACCGGCGACGGCAGCACCGTGAGGTTCCAGCTGGCCAAGACCTACCGCTCGGGCGCGTTCACCTATCAGCGCCCGATTGCCAAGCCGGTGGCGGGCTCCGTGCGGGTCGGCATCGAACAGGACGAGCTGCGCGAAAGCGTGGACTATGAGCTGGACACCGCCACCGGGATGATCACCCTGGCGCATCCGCCGGAGATCGGCCTGAACATCCGGGCGGGGTTCGAATTCGACGTGCCGGTGCGGTTTGACACCGGCAGCATCCAGACCAGCGTGGCGTCTTTTCAAGCCGGTGAGGCGCCTGCGGTGCCGGTGGTGGAGGTTCGGGTATGAGCCGTCTTTCCAACAGTTTGCACGCCCATCTTCAAAGCGGGATCACCACGCTCAGCCGGGCCTGGGCGCTGGAACGGCGCGACGGCACCGTGCTGGGATTTACCGATCATGACTGTGTGCTGAGCTTTGACGGGGTGGAGTTTCAGCCCGGCAGCGGGCTGACGGCGCGGGCGGTGAGCCAAGCCACCGGCCTGTCGGTTGACAACACCGAGGCGCTGGGGGTGCTGAGCGACGCCGCCGTGCGCGAAGAGGATATCGAGGCCGGCCGGTTCGATGGCGCCGGGGTCCGCTGCTGGCTGGTCAACTGGCGCGATGTTTCGATGCGCTGGCTGCAGTTCCGCGGCTCGATCGGTGAAATCCGCCGCGCCGGCGGCGCGTTTGAGGCAGAGCTGCGCGGGCTTGCGGAGGCGCTGAACCAGCCGCTGGGGCGGATCTATCAGAAACCCTGCACCGCGGTGCTGGGCGATGCGGCCTGCCGGTTCGACCTGCAGACGCCGGGTTATGCCGTTGAGCTGGAAGCCGTTGAGGTCGCGCGCAACGAGGTGTTCGGCTGGGAGGCTTTGCCGGGGTTTGAGGCGGATTGGTTCACCGGCGGGCGGCTGACGGTGCTGAGCGGAGCCGCAGAGGGTCTGTGGGCCGCCGTGAAGGCGGACCAGAGCAGCGCCGGGGGGCGCCGGATCACCCTGTGGGAACCGGTCCGTGCGGCGGTGAGGCCGGGCGACAGGGTCCGGCTTGAGGCAGGCTGCGACAAGCGCCTGGAGACCTGCCGGCTGAAATTCAACAACCTGCTGAACTTTCAGGGCTTCCCGGATATTCCGGGCGATGACTGGCTGATCGCGGTGCCGCGGCAGTCCGGTGTGAACACCGGGGGAAGCCGCAGGTGAGCCGGGTGGTTTCCGCAGCGCGGGGCTGGATCGGCACGCCCTATGTGCATCAGGCCGCGTGCAAGGGCGCGGGCTGCGATTGCCTGGGGCTGATCCGGGGCCTGTGGCGCGAGCTGCACGGGGCCGAGCCCGAGGCACCGCCGGCCTATACGATGGACTGGTCCGAACCGCAGGGGGCGGAGGCGCTGTGGCAGGCCGCGGCCCGGCATTTGCTGGCGAAACCTCTGGGCGATGCCGCCCCCGGCGATGTGATCCTGTTCCGGATGCGCGACGGGTCGGTGGCCAAGCACCTGGGGGTGCAGTCAGCGGCTGGCGGAAAAGAAGCAAGGGCCGCCGGGCGGGACCTTCTTGGTGCAGGCCCTGCCTTCATCCACGCCTATGCGGGCCGCGGGGTTGTCGAAAGCCCGCTGAGCCCGCCCTGGCAGCGCCGCATCGTGGCGCGGTTTCAATTCCCGAAGGAGCTGATCTGATGGCAACCATTCTTCTTTCTGCTGCCGGTGCTGCCATCGGCGGCACAATCGGCGGCACCGTTGCGGGGCTGTCTTCGGCCGTCATTGGCCGTGCGGTGGGCGCCACCCTGGGCCGGATGTTCGATGAACGGCTCCTGGGCAGCGGCGCCGACCCGGTGGAGACCGGCAAGATCGACCGTTTCCGCCTGACCCAGGCCAGCGAAGGCGCGCCGGTGGCGCAGGTCTATGGCCGGATGCGGCTGGGCGGCCAGATGATCTGGAGCTCGCAGTTTCTGGAAACCTCTTCGGTCAGCGGCGGCGGCGGCAAGGGACGGCCCAGCCAGCCGCAGGTGACCAGCTACAGCTATTCCGTGTCGCTGGCGATTGCGCTGTGCGAAGGCGAAATCGCGAATGTCTCGCGTGTCTGGGCCGATGGCGAGGAAGTGGCGCCGAAGGATCTGAATATGACCGTCTATACCGGCAGCATGGACCAGCTGCCGGATCCGGTGATGGAAGCGGTTGAAGGCGCAGGCCGGGTGCCGGCCTACCGTGGCACCGCCTATGTGGTGATGGAAAACCTCGACCTTGCGCGCTTTGGCAACCGGGTGCCGCAGTTCTCCTTCGATGTGCTGCGGCCCGAACAGCCCGCCAGCAGCACCCATGCGCAGGATCTGGGCCGCCTGGTGCAGGGGGTGGCGCTGATGCCGGGCACCGGTGAATATGCGCTGGCGGCGGATCCGGTGTTTTACGGCGGCGGGCCGGGATCGTCGAAACCGGCGAACCAGCATACGCCCTCGGGGCTGAGCGACCTCAAGACCTCGCTGAACGCGCTGGAGGCCGAGCTGCCATCCTGCGGTGCCGCCTCGCTGATTGTGTCCTGGTTCGGCGATGATCTGCGCTGCGGCGCCTGCAGGCTGAAACCGAAGGCGGAACATAAGACTGCCGAGGGAGATATGCCGTGGACAGTCAGCGGGCTTGACCGGAACACCGCAGATGAAGTGCTGAAGCAGGACGGCGCCCCGCTTTACGGCGGCACGCCGGCGGATGCTTCGGTGGTGCAGTCGATCCGCGAGATGCAGGCGCGCGGCCTCAGGGTGATGTTTTATCCTTTCATCCTGATGGATCAGGCAGAGGGCAACGCCTTGCCCGATCCCTGGACCGGCGGCGCCAGCCAGCCGCATCTGCCCTGGCGCGGGCGGATCACCCTGTCAGCGGCGCCGGGCCAACCCGGCTCCCCTGATGGCACCGCGGCTGCGGATGCCGAGGTCGCGGATTTCTTTGGCAGCGTCACCGCGGCGGATTTTGCAGTGGGCGACGGCAGCGTTGCCTATACCGGACCGGACGAATGGAGCCTCAGCCGGTTTATTCTGCACAATGCGGCGCTTTGTGCGGCGGCGGGCGGGGTGGAGGCCTTTTGCATCAGCTCGGAGATGCGGGCACTGACCCAGATCCGCGGCGCCAGCGGCTTTCCGGCGGTGGCCGCCTTGCGGGCGCTGGCGGCGCAAGCGCGCAACCTGCTGGGGGCGGAGACCAAGATCGGCTATGCCGCCGACTGGTCGGAGTACTGGGGCTATCAATCGCCCGAAGGCGACCGGTATTTTCATCTGGATCCGCTATGGGCGGACGCCAACACCGATTTCATCGGCATCGACAATTACATGCCGCTTAGCGACTGGCGCGAGGGGGAGGACCATCTGGACGCGCAATCCGGCGTGCCGGCGGTCTATGACCGCGGCTACCTGCGCAGCAATGTGGCGGGCGGCGAGGGGTTTGACTGGTATTACCACTCAGCCGAAGCGCGCGGCGCGCAGATCCGGACAGAGATCACCGACGGCGCCCATCAGGAACCCTGGATCTGGCGCTACAAGGATATCCGCAGCTGGTGGACCAACACGCATCACGAGCGGATCGGCGGGGTGCGGCAGGCCGCGCCCACGCCCTGGGTGCCGCAGTCAAAGCCGGTCTGGTTCACTGAACTGGGCTGCGCCGCCATCGACAAGGGCAGCAACCAGCCGAACAAGTTTCTGGACCCGAAAAGCTCGGAATCAAAACTGCCGCGCCATTCCAACGGGTTGCGGGACGATTTGATGCAAATCGCCTATCTGCGCGCCGTTCTCGGCTATTGGGGGGAGGCCGCCAATAACCCGCTGTCGGAGGAATACGAGGGACGGATGCTGGATATGGCCAACGCCTATGTCTGGGCCTGGGACGCGCGGCCGTTTCCGGCCTTTCCGAGCCGGTTGGAGATCTGGAACGACGGTGAAAACTACCTGCGCGGCCATTGGCTGAACGGGCGCGCCGGGCAGCGCACGCTGGCTTCGGTGGTGGAGGAGGTCTGCCACCGCGCCGGCCTCTATGACATTGATGTGTCGCAGCTCTATGGCGTGGTGCACGGGCTTGTGAACCCGGATGTAAGCGTTGCCCGCGCGGTGCTGCAGCCCCTGATGCTGCGGCACGGGTTTGACGCGGTGGAGCGCGACGGGCTGCTGATGTTCCGGATGCGCAAGGGCAGCGGGGCCGAGATTCTGGCGCTGGAGCATCTGGCCGAAAGCGATGAGCTGGATGGCACCACTGAGCTGAGCCGGGCCGGCGCGGCCGAGCTGGCAGGCCGGGTGCGGCTGCGGTTCACCGAATGGGGCGGCGATCATGCGGCGGGCTCGGTTGAAGCGGTGCTGCCGGATGAGGCCACCCATTCTGTCAGCCAGAACGAGCTGCCGCTGGCGCTGACCCGCGCCGAGGCACGGCAGGTGGTCAGCCGCTGGCTGGCCGAGGCGCGGATTTCGCGCGACATGGCGCGGTTTGCGCTGCCGCCCTCGATGCTGCATCTGGGGGCCGGGGATGTGGTCTCCTTGCCGTTGCAGGGCGGCGAGCAGCTGTACCGGATTGACCGGGTGGAGCAGGCCGAGGCGCAGATGGTGGAGGCGGTGCGGATTGAGCCCGGCGTCTATGACCTGGCCGCGGTGGCGGAGGAGCTGCCGGGGGTCAATGCCTTTGCAGCCCCCGGGCCGGTGCTGCCCTTGTTCTTGGATCTGCCCCTGATGCGCGGCGACGAGGTGCCGCATGCGCCGCATCTGGCGGTGACGGCAGAAGCCTGGCCCGGCAGCGTGGCGGTTTACGGATCCGGGGAGGATGAGAATTACGAGCTGGAACAGGTGGTTGCCGCACGGCAGGTGGCCGGGGTGACAGAAACGCCGCTGCTGGCCGCGGGTGCGGGCCGTTGGGATCTGGGGGCGGATTTGCAGGTGAAGCTGATCTCGGGCGGGATGGAGAGCCGCGGTCTTGAGGCGGTTCTGAATGGTGCCAATGCCGCCGCGATCGGTGATGGCACAGCGGGAAATTGGGAGCTGTTCCAGTTCCGCGAGGCCGAGCTGATCGCGCCGCAGACCTACCTTCTGCGCGGCCGTTTGCGGGGCCAGCAGGGCACGGATGCGCTGATGCCTGCGGTCTGGCCTGCCGGGTCGTATGTGGTGTTGCTGGATGGTTCGCCGGTGCAGATGGACCTGGCGCCGGACCAGCGCCGCAGGCTGCGGCATTACCGGATCGGCCCGGCCCGGCGGGCGCTGGAGGATCCGTCTTATGTGCATTTGCAGGAGAGCTTTGACGGCATCGGGTTGCGACCCTATGCGCCGGTGCATTTGCGGCTGGACGGAGACCTGGGCGCGGACATCAGCGCCGCCTGGGTGCGCCGCACAAGGATCGAGGGCGACAGCTGGGAGCTGGAGGACGTGCCGCTGGGAGAGGCGGCGGAATCCTACCGCATCCGGGTGATGCGCGGCGGCACGGTGCTGCGGGAGGCGGCCGCCGCGGCGCCGGAGTGGTTTTATCCTGCGGCAGCGCAAGCCGAGGACGGCGTGCTGGCCGGTGACATTCTGGAAGTGGCGCAGCGGTCGGCGCGGTTCGGCGCCGGGCCGGCGGCGCGGGCTGTGCTGGGATGATGCACCCGGTTCTGCCTGGCGATGTTGCCGCTGTGGCACGGGCCTTGCTGGCGGCAAGCGACGGGGACCGCTTGCGCCTGTGCCGCCGGATTTTTGGCGGCGCGGCAGAGGCTGCGGCGCATACGGCGCTGTTTGGCCGACTGCATCCGCGCTGGGGCGACGGGAGTCTCAGTGCGGCAGCGCGCCGGTTTGCACTGGCGGATGAATCATGTCTGGAGAATCCGGAGTATCTGCGCTGCACCCGGCTGGTGCTGCGCGAACTGGCGGCAGCGGTTGAGGTCTGCGGGGCGGCTCCCGCCCGCTGACCGGGGCAGGGCAGCTGCCCGGCCGGCTGTTGGGCGTGGCGCCGACTGAGCGGACTCATTCAATTCGAAAATATCCTCCATCACGGGTTTGCGTTTGCTGAAAAGAACCTTAGATGGGTAGTCTGAGCGGAGAAAGGGAGCAGATCCATGGCCAAAACACAGCAAGCCGTTACTCCG
Organism: Leisingera sp. SA215; assembly: GCF_055902035.1. Lineage (NCBI taxonomy): Bacteria > Pseudomonadati > Pseudomonadota > Alphaproteobacteria > Rhodobacterales > Roseobacteraceae > Leisingera > Leisingera sp. SA215. Next base: position 244,073 of record NZ_JBVVXU010000001.1, read on the forward strand.
GTGGATCCCGTATGGGACCGCATCACCCGCGAAGCTGAGGAGGCCGTCGCCACCCAGCCGCTGATGGGCGGGCTGATTCACGCCTGTATCCTGCATCACAAGACGCTGGAGAAGGCGCTGTCCTACCGGATTGCGGCCAAGCTCTGCTCGAACGAGATGTCGATGATGGTGCTGCGCGAAATCGTCGATGACGCCTATGCCGAAAGCCCGGGCCTGCTGGAGGCGGCGCGCGCCGACCTGATGGCGATCAACGAGCGCGACCCGGCCAGCCACCGGCTGCTGCAGCCGATCCTCTATTTCAAGGGGTTCCAGGCGGTGCAGGCCTACCGGGTCAGCCATTGGCTGTGGGACCAGGGCCAGAAGGACCTGGCCTATTTCTTCCAGATGCGCACCTCGGAAATCTTCGGCATCGACATCCACCCTGGCGCCCGCATCGGCAAGGGGATCATGATCGACCACGCCCATTCCATCGTCATCGGCGAGACCGCGGTGGTCGGCGACAATGTGTCGATGCTGCATTCGGTGACCCTGGGCGGCACCGGCAAGGAAGAGCAGGACCGCCATCCCAAGATCGGCGACGGTGTGCTGATCGGGGCCGGCGCCAAGGTTCTGGGCAATATCAAAGTCGGCCATTGCAGCCGGATTGCCGCCGGATCGGTGGTGCTGGAGGAGGTGCCGCCCTGCACCACGGTGGCGGGCGTGCCGGCCAGGATTGTTGGCGAAGCGGGGTGTGATCAGCCCTCGGTCAATATGGACCAGGTGGTGCCGGCGGGGTCTTCGGCCGCGGAGTGAGCCGCCTGGGTCCGGCCCGGGAGTTTGAGTATTTCCGGAAAGATGAAGCGGGTGTTTGAAGGCCCGTCCTTCAGGCGGCACGGCAGGCGGCTGCGGGCCGCCGGCCGATACAGAACAGACCGGTACAGAACAGGCCGATACAGAAAAAGCCCCGGCGCCGAGCTGACGCATTCCGTGCGGTGGGACACTGGCCGAGGCCAACTTAAACCGTCTGCAAAACGCAGGCATTGCTGCGCTTCTCTTTGGGGCGCAGTTTTTTATTAATCACCACATGCACTTATGATCTCCGTTTGCGGAAGAGGCTCCAGTCCCGAAACTTTCGGCTGTTTCGCCTGGTTGCTGCTCTCCGCTTCCCAAAGCGGTCTGTTATGGTCAGGCCGGAAAGACGGGCAGCATCAAAGAACCTGTGAAGCAGGTCTTCAATCTTCATTCGGGAAAGATTCGGCAGTTCGTAGGTTGCAACGATATCTACATCGGCAAGTAGAAAGGTTGCATCATTGCGCGCGTCTGCCACCCGGCGCCGAACGTCCTGAGACGTGACACCGATCTTGTGCAGGATGTGGCGGACCTCTTTTTTTCTGGGCGCTCTGACTTGCTGCGCGCCGCATAAATGGTGCCGGTCAGTTCCAAAGCATCCTCTTCCCATTCTGGGTCGAGAGGGCCAAGGCCTGGCCTGTGAATATAGCGGGCGGTTTTATCTGCCGCGAGGGCTTTGCGCAGAGAGGAGACAAAGGGGGCATTTTCCATGCCGTTGGAAAAGATTATCCTGAGGCGTTGATCTGGCTTCCCTCCGCGGCGGGTGTGTTCAGTCTTTTCGGCTATGTAGGCAAGCAACCCGCGATGAATGATGAAGTCACCCGAATGGATTCTGGAGCAGCGTTTCTTTTCGCAGGCTTGCCGTCCCGGTCCTTTGTTCTTTCATAAGCGCCATTCAGTGCAAACTCGTCAGGTTTGTCGAGAAGGCGCACCCCGCAAGCGCCGCACGAAGGTCCGTCGAGGACGCCAGTGTAGTTCCGCTACCGGTCGACCTCTTGCGCCAGATGGGCCGGGGAGAGGCGTGAGAAACCTGAATTGCATGGTGAGCCATCCCGTGTCTGACCGAGGCACCGAAGGGTCCGCTGATCAGACCACTCGTGAGGATTGCCCTCGAACTGGAATGCGCTGGAAACGCGAAGATGCTTCGCCTTGGAGCCAGCCAGCTTGTAAGCGCCGGGACCATTGGTCTGATAGAGCTTGAGCTGTTCTGGAGTGAGGTCCGGCCGCTTTGATCGCCAGAGTTCCCGCCGCTCCGCGCGCTCCGTCAATGGCTGACCGAAGTTGGAGCAGTCCGGACTACCGCAGGTGTTGAGCTTGTGCTCGCCTGAGCCCGGGTAAAGTTGCGAGAGTTTGAATTTGAATGTAGCCAAGCCTGTCATCGGAACCTCAGATCTGCGCGGTTCCGCGTCGAGTCGATATTTCCGGCCAAAAAGCAGAAACCGCGCGCAATTTGGAGCGGTCACGGAAGAAAATCCGTGGATTCCGCACCACTGCGAACATCAAGCTTGTGACCGGGGGATATTGGCTCTGATTTTGAAAATCAGAAGCGAAAATGTTTGGTTCGTTCAAACGTTTCTCGCATTGAGTGACCGTTTGCGGTGCCCGAGAAAATTTTCGAGGGATTTTCGCGTTTCTACACCGGCATTTGCACGTCATTTTTCCATTCAAAAACGAAACCCTGCCGCGACTTGCGCGACAGGGTTTGTTGTTAGCGTGTCCCACCATACGGAATGCGTCAGCGCCGGGCCGGGGCTTTTTCCTGTCTTGCGCTGGACGCGGATCAGGCCAGCATCACCATCGGATTTTCCAGGTTGTCCTTGATCGCGTTCAGGAGTTCAGCGCCAAGGGCACCATCGATCACCCGGTGGTCGACCGACAGGGTAACGGACATCACGGTGGCCACGGCCAGTTCGCCATCCTTGCCGACGATGGGTTTTTTGACGCCGGCGCCTACGGCCAGGATGCCGGCATGCGGCGGGTTCACGATGGCATCGAAATTGTCGATACCGAACATGCCGAGGTTGGAGACCGCAAAGCTGCCGCCCTGGTATTCATGCGGCGCAAGCTTGCGGTCGCGGGCGCGTTTGGCCAGGTCCTTCATCTCGGAGGAGAGCGCAGACAGAGATTTCGTGTCGCTGTCCTGCAGAACCGGGGTGAACAGCCCGCCTTCGATGGCAACAGCAACGGCCACATCCGAGGCTTTCATCTTCAGCACCCGGTCTCCGGCCCAGACGGCATTGGCATCCGGCACCGATTGCAGCGCCAGGGCGCAGGCCTTGATGATGAAGTCGTTGACCGAGAGCTTTACACCGCGGCCTTCCAGCTGCTTGTTCAGCTCACCGCGGAATTTCAGCAGCGCATCCAGCTGGATGTCACGGCGCAGGTAGAAATGCGGCACCGTCTGCTTGGCCTCGGTGAGGCGGGCAGCGATGGTTTTGCGCATGCCGTCCAGTTTGACTTCCTCAAACTCGCGGCCTTCGTACATCCGCGCAACCATGTCTGCCGAGGGGCCGGTTGCCGGTGCTGCGGCAGCCGGGGCGGCGGCGGCGGGTGCGGCACCGGCTTTTGCGGCAGCGGCTGCAGCCTGCGGTTTGGCGCTTTCGACGTCGGCCTTGACGATGCGGCCTTTGGGACCGGAGCCGGTGATCTGGCTCAGGTCCAGCCCCTTGTCCGCGGCAATGCGGCGCGCCAAGGGCGAGGCAAAGATCCGGCTGCCGTCGGCGCCCTGCGGCGCGGCGGGGGCGGCTTTGACTGCTTCCTTGGGGGCGGAGGCGGAGGCTTCGGATGCCGCCGGGGCGTCTTCCTTGGCCGGGGCAGCATCGCCGCCGGATGTCCCGGAGGCCTGGATGTCATCGGCGCTTTCGCCGTCTTCCAGCAGCACCGCAATCGGGGTGTTGACCTTCACACCCTCGGAGCCTTCGGAGATCAGGATCTTGCCGACCACGCCTTCGTCCACGGCTTCGAATTCCATGGTGGCCTTGTCGGTTTCAATCTCGGCCAGCAGGTCGCCGGAAGACACAGTATCGCCTTCCTTGACCAGCCATTTGGCAAGGGTGCCTTCCTCCATCGTGGGGGACAGGGCGGGCATCAGGATTTCAGTGGGCATCTTGAGGCTCCTTACCGGTAGGTCACTTGCTTCACGGCTTCGACCACCTCGTCGGTGGTGATCAGCGCGTGGCGTTCCAGGTTGGCGGCATAAGGCATCGGCACGTCCTTGCCGGTGCAGGTGATGACCGGCGCATCGAGGTAGTCGAAGGCCTGCTGCATCACTTCCGAGGCGATGTAGCTGCCGACCGAACCTTGCGGCCAGCCTTCCTCGACCGTGACCAGGCGGTTGGTCTTTTGAACCGAAGCGATCACCGTGGGCAGGTCCATCGGGCGGATGGTGCGCAGGTCGATGACCTCGGCCGAGATGCCGTCCTGCGCCAGTTTGTCAGCCGCTTCCAGCGCATAGGTCATGCCGATGCCGAAGGAGACGATGGTCGCGTCGGTGCCTTCCCGCCAGATCCGGGCCTTGCCGAGGGGAACGGTGTAATCATCCAGCTTGGGCACGTCGAAGGCGCGGCCATAGAGGATTTCGTTCTCGAGAAAGATCACCGGGTTGGGATCGCGGATCGCCGCTTTCATCAGGCCCTTGGCGTCAGACGCGGAGTAGGGCATCACCACCTTCAATCCCGGGATCTGCATGTACCAGGCGGCATAATCCTGGGAGTGCTGGGCGCCGACGCGGGCGGCCGCGCCATTGGGGCCGCGGAACACCATCGGAGCGCCCATCTGGCCGCCGGACATATACAGCGTCTTGGCCGCCGAGTTGATGATCTGGTCAATCGCCTGCATGGCGAAGTTGAATGTCATGAATTCGACAATCGGGCGCAAACCCGCGAAGGCCGCGCCGGTGGCGATGCCGGCAAAGCCGTGCTCGGTGATCGGCGTGTCGATGACGCGCTTGGCGCCGAATTCGTCCAGCAGGCCTTGGGAGATTTTGTAGGCGCCCTGATATTCGGCGACTTCCTCGCCCATCAGGAACACATCCTCGTCGCGGCGCATTTCCTCGGCCATGGCGTCGCGCAGGGCTTCGCGGACCGTGGTCTGCACCATTTCGGTGCCTTCCGGGTAGTCCGGTTCCAGCACGCGGGCGGGAACGGCGGGTTCCTTTTGCGGCGCGGCGGCGGCGGGTTCGGCGGCGGGCGCTTCCGCAGCGGGGGGCTCTTCCTTGGCGCTGCCGGCCTCGTAATCATCGGCGCTTTCGCCGTCCTCGACCAGCACTGCGATCGGAGTGTTCACCTTGACGCCTTCGGTGCCTTCACCGATCAGGATCTTGCCGACGATGCCTTCGTCGACGGCTTCAAACTCCATCGTGGCCTTGTCGGTTTCGATCTCGGCCATGATATCGCCGGAGTTCACGGTATCGCCTTCCTTGACCAGCCATTTGGCGAGCGTGCCTTCTTCCATGGTCGGCGACAGGGCGGGCATAAGAATTTCGGTTGCCATATTCTGTTCTTCCCCTCAGGCGGTCTCTTGCGGGACTTCGTCGGCGTAAATGTCGGTCCAAAGCTCGTCGAGCGCGGGTTCCGGGCTGTCCTTGGCGAAATCCGCAGATTTGCTGACGATCTCCTTGATCTCCTTGTCGATCGCCTTGAGGTCGTCTTCGGTGGCGTGCTTGCCGGTCAGCAGCATTTCGCGGACCTGCTCGATCGGGTCGCGCTCCTCGCGCATTTTCTGGACCTCTTCGCGGGTCCGGTATTTGGCCGGGTCCGACATCGAGTGGCCGCGGTAGCGGTAGGTTTTGACTTCCAGGATATAGGGGCCGTCGCCGTTGCGGCAGTGGGAGACGGCGCGCTCGCCGGCCTCTTTGACCGACATCACGTTCATGCCGTCGACCGCCTCGCCGGGAATGCCGAATGCCTTGCCGCGTTCCCAGATTTCAGCGCTGGAGGTGGAGCGCTGCTGCGAGGTGCCCATGGCGTATTGGTTGTTTTCAATGACGAAGACCACTGGCAGTTTCCACAGGGCGGCCATGTTGAAGGTCTCGTAGACCTGGCCCTGGTTGGCCGCACCGTCGCCGAAATAGGTGAAGGTGACGCGGCCGTTGCCCTTGTATTTGTCGGCAAAGGCGAGGCCGGCGCCGAGCGGCACCTGGGCGCCGACGATGCCGTGGCCGCCATAGAAATGCTTCTCTTTCGAGAACATGTGCATGGAGCCGCCCTTGCCCTTGGAATAGCCGCCTTCGCGGCCGGTCAGCTCGGCCATGACGCCGTCGGGATCCATGCCGCAGGCCAGCATATGGCCGTGGTCGCGGTAGGAGGTGATGCGCTTGTCGCCTTCCTCGGCGGTGGCCTCAAGGCCGACAACAACAGCTTCCTGACCGATGTAGAGGTGGCAGAAGCCACCGATCAGGCCCATGCCGTATAGCTGGCCCGATTTTTCCTCGAATCGGCGGATCAGCAGCATCTCACGATAGTACTTGGTCAGCTCTTCGGCAGAAACGTTTGGTTTCTTTGCGCTTTTCCTAGCGGCCATGGTGGTAGGCTCCCCCTGCAGGCTAGATAGTTTAGTGTTAAACCAATTAGTATCCGGTTTTGGCCCGGCTGGATAGTGCTATTCTGCTGCGGGGGTTCCGCGGTGTGAAAATCCGCCCGGGCAGCGCAAAAATGCCACGCCGCCCCTGGTGCGGAAGGTGGTCCGGCGAAACTGCAGCAGCGGAAGTCTGCAAAATTATACCGGTCAGGAAAAGCGGTAATTTTCCTAGCCGCATTGCTGCCGGAGACGGGGAGGGGGCACAGAGGAAGTTGGGCTGTTGTGGCGGACCTGCCGGGGAGGGCCGTGTGCCCTTAGCGGATGACAATCTCGTCGGCACGGACAAGGCCAAGCACCGAGCGGGCCTGTTCATCCAGCAGGTCAAGGTCAAGATAGTCGTCGGACAGGCGGCTGGTCAGGTTTTCCATGCTGCTGATCCGGGACTGAAGGCGGTCGAGATCCAGCCGCAGTTCTTCTGCTTCGGCTTGGATCTCGACCCTCCGGAACAGACCGAAGTCGCCCTGCACGGCCGCAAAGGTGAAATACGCGCTGAGCGCGAAAGCGGTGGCAAAGAAGGCGATGGCGCCCAGCGACGGGCGATTGCTTCGGGTCACTTTGGAGGTGCCTGTATGTTACTGCTCAAGTTTTTGATTTTGCGCCGTTTCCCGGCGTCTGCCCCTGTTATGCCACAACCGAATCGGCTTGTGAATCCCAAAACTGTCCACAGGGGGATTTTTCTGAGCGCGGCGTGGAACGGGCGGGGCGGGAGGGCTGTGCCCGGCGCGGGTCAGGCGCGCGCGCCCGGGCCGGAAACAGAGGACTGGAACTCGGGCCTGAAACTCGGGTCTGGAACACGCGGATGGCCCGCCCGGCTGACCGGGCGGGCGTTGTTTTTTACTGGTCCAGCGCCGCGACGCCGGGAAGGACCTTGCCTTCCATCCATTCCAGGAAGGCGCCGCCGGCGGTGGAGATATAGGTGAAATCACCTGCAGCGCCGGAGGCGTTCAAGGCCGCCACGGTGTCGCCGCCGCCGGCCACCGAGATCAGCTGGCCGGCGCGGGTCAGCGCGGCTGCTTTCAGTGCGGCGGCGTTGGTGGCAGTGTCAAAGGGTTCCAGCTCGAAGGCGCCAAGGGGGCCGTTCCAGATCAGCGTCTTGCTGGCCTCGAACACCGCGTTGATCCGGGCCAGGCTGTCGGGGCCTGCATCCAGGATCATGCCATCCTCGGGGCATTCATCGGCGGGCAGGATCTGGTGCTCGGCGTGGGCTTCGAATTTCTTCGCCACCACGATGTCGGAGGGCAGGATGATTTCGCAGCCCGCGGCCTCGGCCTTGGCGAGGATTTCGGCTGCGGTGTCCTTCATGATGCGTTCGGCCAGCGAGATGCCGACCGGCAGGCCCTTGGCGACCAGGAAGGTGTTGGCCATGCCGCCGCCGATCACCAAATGATCCACCTTCTCGATCAGGTTGCCCAGCAGATCCAGCTTGGTCGAGACCTTGGCGCCGCCGACAACTGCGGTGACGGGGCGCTGCGGCTGACCCAGGGCGCTTTCCAGCGCCTGCAGCTCGGCCTGCATCAGGCGGCCGGCGCAGGCGGGCAGCAGCCGGGCGATGGCTTCGGTGGAGGAATGCGCGCGGTGGGCGGCAGAGAAGGCATCGTTGCAGTAAACCTCGCCCAGACGCGCCATGCCGGCGGCCAGTTCGGGGTCGTTCTTGGTCTCGGCGGCGTGAAAGCGGGTGTTTTCCAGCAGCAGCACCTCGCCGGGCTGCAGCGCGTCCGCGGCGGCCTCGGCGCCGGCACCGATGCAATCGGCGGCAAACAGAACCCGGGTTTCAAAGGCGCGTTCCAGCGTTGGCACCAGCTGGTTCAGCGACAGGTTCTCGCGGCGCTCGCCGCCGGGACGGCCGAAGTGGGCCAGCAGGATCGGCTTGCCGCCGGCGGCCAGAATATCGCGCACCGAGGGGGCGATGCGGCGGATCCGGGTGGAGTCGGTGACAACCCCGTCGACGATCGGCACGTTGATGTCGACGCGCAGCAGCACGCGCTTGCCGTTCAGATCCATGTCGTCGAGTGTTTTCCAGCCCATCAGCGAGACCCCTTATGGTGAAAATGCAGGTAAATCCGGCCGCTGTTTCGGGGGTTTTTGCGGATCAGTCAATGCTCCCTTGGCATTTCCGGGCGCTGGCCTTAATTATCGGTGCAAATTTCGACGACAGGAGAGCCTCATGGCCGAGATTAAAGATCCCGAAAACACCGTCATCATCGAACTGAAAGACGGCAATGTTGTGATTGAGCTGCTGCCCGATGTGGCGCCGAAACATGCTGAGCGGATGAAAGAGCTGGCCCGGGCCGGCGAATACGACAACGTCTGCTTTCACCGGGTGATCGACGGGTTCATGGCGCAGACCGGCGACGTGGCCAATGGCGACATGGAAGACGGGTTCAACATCCGCATGGCGGGCACAGGCGGCTCCGACCTGCCGAACCTGCCGGCCGAGTTTTCCAAGCTGCCGCATGACCGCGGCACCCTGGGCGCGGCCCGGTCTGCGAGCCCGGATTCTGCCAACTCGCAGTTCTTCATCAACTTCAAGGACAACCACTTCCTGAACGGCCAGTACACCGTTTACGGCCGTGTCATCGAGGGCATGGAGCATGTGGACGCGATCACCAAGGGCGAGCCGCCTGCGAACCCGGACCGGATGATCTCGGTCAAGGTTGCTGCGGATGCGTAAGGCGCTGACAGCGCTGGCCCTGCTGGCGGCTGGGCCTGCCTTTGCCACCGGTCTTGAGGTTCAGGTCGAGGGCGACGCCAACGGCACCATCAGGATCGACCTGTTTGAGGATGTGGCCCCCAAGCATGTGGAACAGATCACTGCGCTGGCCGCCGAAGGCCAGTATGACGGTGTGGTGTTTCACCGGGTGATCGAAGGCTTCATGGCGCAGACCGGCGATGTCGAGTTCGGCAAGGCCGGCGGCGACATGAGCGCGGCCGGGCGCGGCGGTTCCGGCCGTCCGGACCTGCCGGCCGAGTTCTCCGACCTGCCGTTTGACCGCGGCGTGGTGGGCATGGCGCGCTCGCAAAACCCGAACAGCGCCAATTCGCAGTTCTTCATCATGTTTGATGCGGGTCATTTCCTGAACGGCCAGTACACGGTTGTCGGCAAGGTGACCGAAGGCATGGATGTGGTTGACGCGATCAAGCGCGGCACAGGGCAGAATGGCTCGGTGACCGGTAAGCCCGACGCCATGTCCAAGGTCACTGTGACCGAATAAGGACCGCCGGTTTTCTGGAAAGTCACAGGCCCGTTCCCGGTATCCGGGGGCGGGCCTGTGCCGTTGCAGCCCTGCGCTGTGCCAGGTCCATGACATCAGGTCACAAGCCTGTGTCTCGCTCTGGTCAGGCCCGGCAAGGTGCCAATACTGGGGCCCGGCGGGGAGTTTGTTATGTTGAGACGTTTTTTGTTGAGTGCGGCTGTTTTGCTGCCCTGGATGGTGCAGGCGGACCCCGCGCGGTGGCAGCGGGAATGGCCGGAAACCGATTTCAACCGGACAAAGATCGCGGATTGGGGCCAGATCCGTTCCGGCGGGGTGCCCAAGGACGGCATTCCGGCGCTGGATGCGCCGCAGTTCACAGCGGCGGCTAAGGACCGGCGGCTGCAGCCGCGGGAGCCGGTGATCGCGCTGGAGATCGGCGGTGCCCGGGCGCGGGCCTATCCGCTGCGCTATCTGACCTGGCATGAAATCGTGAATGACGAGGTGGCCGGGGTGCCGGTGGCGGTGACCTATTGCCCCTTGTGCAATTCCGCGATGACCTTTGACCGGCGCACCCGGGCCGGGGTGCTGAGCTTCGGGGTTACCGGCAAGCTGCGCTATTCCGATATGGTGATGTATGACCGCGAAACCCAAAGCTGGTGGCAGCAGGCGATCGGCGCCGGCATTGCCGGCGAGATGAGCGGACAGCAGCTGGCCAGCCTGCCCAGCTGGGTCGAAAGCTGGCAAGAGTTCAAGGCGCGCAACCCGGATGGGCTGGTGATGGCGCAGCCGGCCTATAACCGGCGTTACGGGCAGAACCCCTACCGGGGGTACGACACGTCGGACTGGCCGTTCCTGTATGATGGCACCCCGCCGCCGCACGGGCTGGCGCCGTTGGACCGGGTGGTGCGGGTCGGCAGCCGGGCCTGGCCGCTGGCGCGGCTGGCAGAAGCAGGCGAGATCCGCGAGGCTGATGTGGTGCTGAGCTGGCGGGCCGGGCAGGCGTCGGCGCTGGATGCGGGCGCGCTGGCCAAGGGCCGGGATATCGGTTCGGTGCGGGTGCGGGACGGTGCCGGGCGCGATGTGGCGCATGACGTGATGTTCGCCTTTGCCTTTCACGCGTTCTGGCCGGACGGGCAGTGGATGCTGAAATAACAACGGCGCGCCGGCGGGGCGCACCTTGAACTGGTCATAGATTGCGCAGGTCAGAACAGGAAGTTGTCCGCGTCCTGCAGCTGCGCCACGGTGATGTCTTCCACCAGAATGGTGACATTGGCAAAGGTGACCAGGACGTCATCGCCCTGGCTGTCGAACTCCAGCCGGCTCAGGCGGTTGGCACCGCGGCCGATGGCGATGTGGTCTTCTCCGGCGGTGAAGTCACTGATGGTGTCATTACCGTGGCCCTTGTGGAAGACGAAGACATCCGCATGTTTGCCGCCCGTGAGCATGTCGTCGCCCTTGTGGCCCAGCAGCGTGTCGCGGCCGGACTCGCCCCGCAGGGTATCGCCGCTGCTGCCGCCGGCCAGCAGGTCGTTGCCCGAATTGCCGATAAGGACGTCCTTGCCGCCGCCGCCCTTCAGCGTGTCATTACCGCCTTCGCCCAGCAGCCTGTCGCCGTGTCTGCCGCCATTCAAAAGGTCATTGCCGTTGCCGCCGATCAGCTGGTCCCGCCCGCTGTCGCCCAGGAGGGCGTCATCGCCATCGCCGCCGTTGAGGGTGTCGCGGCCGGCCCCGCCGAGCAGGCGGTCACTGCCATCTTCGCCAAGCAACAGATCGCCGCCGGACAGCCCGGACAAGCTGTCATTGCCGGCACCGCCCAAAATCAGGTCGCTGGACAGCCCGGCAGAATGGTCTCCGGTCAGGGAATTGCCGCTGTAGCTGCCGGCAGTCAAGGCAAAGGTCCGGTTGGAAAATTCAAGCTGTTCGATCGACGAGACAATGTCGCGGCCATCGCCCGAGCTGATGGTGACCGTGCTGTAGCCGGAGGACAGCGACGCATTGCCGAAGGTGTCCGCAATAATCAGGCGGTCGGTGCCGCTGCCGCCATAGAGTGTATCATCGCCGGTTCCGAGTTTGACCGTATCGTTGCCACCATGCGTCAACCAGCGCTGGCCCTCGGCCATGTTGGAGGTGATTGTATCGCTGCCGGAGAGAAGCGACGCTTCCAGACGGGCGCCGCTGGTTGACGCAAAAGTGTAGAAGTTCATCGAAAAGCCGGAGAACGAAAGAACCTGCGCGCCGTTGGATGTGATGCTGAGCGACTTTAGCGTCCAGGCGTAGGGCGAGGCGGCGGAAAAATCGCCGGTCAAGCTGAAACCAGCGCCGTTTGTGCCGGTAAAGACAATCAGGTTCGAAGTTTGCGTTGTGATGCTTGCGTTGGCAAAATCCCGCGAATTCAGGTCATTGAGCGACCATCTTCCGCTCGGATCATTGAGGATAACTGTTGCCATATGAAAAATGTCCTGAGTTTTGTGCTGCGGGCTGCTGTGGCAGCCGGAAGGTCAGGCATTTCTTACCGGCGGCAACTTCTGGCTGCAAGGTAAGGAATACAGGACACCTGAGCGGGAGGGAGCCATGGCAACACCGCTCCCGGAAACGGAAAAAGCCGCAGGCGTCGGCCCGCGGCTTTGGATGTTTGCTGCCGGATCCGGCAGGGAAGGCGGCTCAGCCCTCGGCTTTATGCGCGGCGGTTGCGGCCTGCACGGCGGCGGAGGGGGCGGCGGCGGCAGGGGCCGCGGCAGGGGCGGATTTGCGGCCGCCCGGGTTCAGCGGGTCGTCCTGGCGCTGCACGGAGCCTTCGAAATGGGCGCCGCTTTCAATCGCGATGGTCTTGTGAATGATGTCGCCTTCGACGCGGGCGGTGGCGGTCAGGCGCACCTTGAGACCGCGCACGCGGCCAACGATGCGGCCGTTGATGACGACGTCATCGGCGGTGACTTCCCCCTTGATGGTGGCGGTTTCGCCAACCGTCAGAAGATGCGCGCGGATGTCGCCTTCGACGGTGCCTTCGACCTGGATGTCGCCGGTGGTTTTGACGTTGCCGGTGATGTGCAGGTCCGAGCTCAGCAGCGATGCGGCGGGCTTGGCCTTGGGCGCGCTGGCCTTGTAGTCGCTGACCGGAGCCGCCGGCGCAGCAGAAGGTGCCGGGGTTGCTTCGGCCTGCTTCGGCCCGGGCTCGTTGATTTTGCTCTTAGAAAACATTTCTCGCAGCCTTGATGTAGATCATGGGGTTTACTGGTTGCCCGTTGACCCTGACCTCGTAATGGAGGTGGGTCCCGGTGGACCGTCCGGTGTTACCCATATCAGCAATGTGATCCCCGCGCGAGACCCTTTGGCCGACCTTCACGCGGAGTTTCGAGTTATGGGCATATTTCGTTTCGATGCCAAAGGCATGGCGGATGGTGACCAGCCGGCCATAACCGGATTGCCAGCCCGCATGGGTGACCACGCCATCGGCAGTGGCAAAGATGTCGGTGCCGGTGCGACCGGCGAAATCCGACCCCTTGTGCAGGCGGCGGCCGCCGGTCTTGGGATCGCGGCGGTAGCCGAAGCCCGAGGACTGCCGCACCTGGCCCAGGTTCACCGGCGTCGCAAACGGCGCCTGCTGGGCGGCCAGGCGGTAGAGGTTCAGCTGGTCCAGTTTGGCCAGGATGCTGTTGGCCCGCAGTGCCTCGGCTGTGGGGGCCTCACCGCGGGTCGACATCGCCAAAGGGGTCAGCGGCCCGCCCTGGCCGTTGTAGCCGCGGCGCACCTGTTCCAGGATCCGCTCGGGCGGCATGCCGGCGTTGCGGAACATCTTGTCGAGCGGGGTGACGGAGACGGTGACGGCCTCCTCCAGCTGGCGGAAGATCTGGCTGTTGCGCTCGTCCATCAGCTGCAGTTCCAGTTCCAGTTCGTCGCGCTGGCCGATGGCGTCGCGGGCATCGGCCATGATCTGGTCGCGTTCCGCCGCGGTGTCCGACAGCACCCCGGCCAGCAGGTCCATCTGCGCCGAGGCGCTGGCCATCGCCGCATGGGCCGTGTTTTCGTCCCGGGTGTCCGCCTTGAGCTGGGCCAGGGAGTTCCGGGCGGTATCGCGCTCGCGCATGGTGTCGCGCAGGGTGGACTGGATCACCTCGATGCCGGTTTCCAGCTCGCGGCGGCGGGTTTCCGAGGCCAGCAGTTCCGACTGCATCATCGAAATTTGGGTCAGCGCGGCATTAAAGCGCTCCTGCGCCGCCAGCGCCTCTTCGGCGCGGTTGTCGCGTTCGGCAGAGATCGCGTTGAGCCGCTCGCGGTAGGTCTGCTGATCGCGCTTGGCCAGTTCACGGAAGTTGCCGGCGCCGATGGTGTCCATCAGAACGATGGCCGTGGCAACGATGGTCCAGGCGACAAACAGGGTGATGCCGGTCACGGCAACCAGCTGGGTTTCGGACCGCAGCCGGATGAAGCGGGTGTCGCTGTCGGATTTCAGGAACACCCGCCGCTCGGGGAAGCGGCGTTCAAGAAAACTGTGAATTCTGATCGCAAGCCGTGTGCGCAATGTCCGTTCCCTGTCCAGTCCTGTCCCGGTCCCGCCCCGGCGCCGCAGGGCGTGCCGGGACCTTGGGCGAAGTGAATAGACAGGGCGGACCGGTTGGGCAAGCCTGTTGACCCAACAGGCCCCGAACGCGCCGGTCCGGGGGAAAGATAGGCGGAAATTTGCCGAAATGGAGACGGGCCGCAGCAGGCCGGGCGCGCGCGGCGGTCAGCCCTGGCGGTCCTCCTGCGCTTCGGTCCAGCCGCTTTCCCAGGCCTGATGATCGGCGTTATCAAAGGCATAGGGGTTGGCGGTGAAGGGCTGGCCGTTCATGCAGGCCTGAAAGCCCTCGTCAAACCGGTCCTGCCGCGGGTCCATGCCGCAGGCGTGGTGGGCGGTGTCGCGCAGGTGGGCGGCGAATTCCGGATATCTGGCAAGGTCGGTCTGGTCGAGGCCTTCGGGGTGCTGCCGCAGCGCCTGCCTGCCGCGGCGGGTCAGCTGCCAGCTGCCGTTCTGCGCCGGTTCAAGAATGCGGGCGGTCTCCAGGTCCGACAGATGGCCGGCCAGCCGGTCGCGCAGCTCTGCCGGCGGCAGGCCCGGTTTCTCATCAGCTTGCTGAAACAGGGCGGCGAGGGCGGCATCGCAACTGTCGAGGGAGACCGGCCCGGCGGCGGCCTTGTGCAGGATCAGCGCAACCAGGCTGGCGGTGCTCAGCAGTGGAAAGTCGTTCTCGAACATGGGTCCATCCGGGGGTCCGGGACTTTCCAGTCTAGGCTTCGGCGGCGCTCAGGTAAAGGCTGCCCTGCGCTCCGGCTGCCAAGGGCGGGCAGCGGTCTACCAGCCTGGCAGCGGTTTCACCTGATCGGCGAGCGGCCAGTAGAAATCCGGCGGCAGGCCGGCATCGGCGCGTTTTTCCTCGTTGAACGGCGGTTTGAGAGGGCCATGGAAATACTTGCGCACCAATGCGTGGAACACCTCCTTGGGATCCAGGTTGTCCCGGCCGCAGAGGAAGTTGAACCATTTGGAACCATAGGCGACATGGCTGACCTCCTCGGCATAGATCACCTCCAGAGCCTGCACGGCCTGGGTGATGCCGGCCTTGCGGAACACCCCGATCATGCCGGGGGTGACGTCCAGTCCGCGCGCCTCCAGCACCATTGGCACCACGGCCAGGCGGCCCATCAGGTCGCCTGCTGTGTCCTCGGCTGCGCGCCACATGCCGGCATGGGCAGGCAGGGCGCCGTAGTGGCTGCCAAGGGCTTCAAGACAGTCGCACATCAGGTTGAAATGCTTGGATTCTTCATCCGCAGCCTGGACCCAGTCGTCAAAGAACCCCATCGGCATCGGCACATGTGAAAACCGCGCGATGAGGTCCCAGTGCAGGTCCACGGCGTTGAGCTCGATATGGGCGACGGCATGCAGCAGGGCAATCCGCCCGGCCTCGGAGCCGGGTTTGCGTTTGGGCACATCGCGCGGATGCAGCAGCGCCGGCCGGTCCGGGCGGGCCGGGTGCAGGGGCGGCGATGCGGTGCCGACAGGGATTTCCGGCGCGGTGCCGGCGCGCCAGGCGGCCCATTCGGCCGCATGGCGGCGCGACAGCGCAGTCTTTTCCCGGCCGTCCGCGGTGGTCAGAACTTCGGCGGCGCGTTCGGCAAGCGACAGGGGCTGATCGGTCATGCGGGTCTCCTCTCTCAGCGGGGTCTGCCGGGTTCACCTGATTTTGCCGCCGGAGTCCAGCGCGCAATGCAGGCGCGCTCCCGCCGCCGCGTCGGATCAGCGGGCTGATCCCCCTGGCGGCGTTGGGCATGGCAGCGCGCGATCCGCGCGCTGCGCGCCGCCCCGGCAGGGCGGCGCCGGGCCCAACCGGGGCGGCAGCTCTTGCCAAAGAGCTGCCAGAGCGGGCGGGAGTGCCGGATCAGAGCGCCCGGACGGCCTCCAGCACCTCGGCGACGTGACCGTCGACCTTGACCTTGCGCCAGATGCGGGCGATGCGGCCATCGGCACCGATCAGAAAAGTGGAGCGTTCAATGCCCCAGTGTTTTTTGCCATACATGGTCTTCTCCTTCCAGACGCCGTAGTCCTCGCAGACAGTGCTGCCGGAATCGGACAGGAGCGGCGTTGTCAGGCCATGTTTGGCGGTGAAATTCTCATGCTTCTTCAGGCTGTCCTTGGAAATCCCGAAAACGTGAGCGCCTGCATCGGCAAAGGCCTGCAATGCCTCGGAAAAGCCGATGGATTCTTTGGTGCAGCCGGGGGTATTATCGCGGGGATAGAAAAACAGCACCACAGGCGCACCCTGGAGGCTGGTCAATGCGACCTCACCGCCGCCACCGCGGGGCAGGGTAAAGGAAGGGGCGGGATCTGATACGTCGAGCATTGGCCTGTCTCCGGTCATTTGCGCAAATCACTGCGCGGCAAACATAACCCATGAGCAGCAAAGGGAAAGCTGAGATCAAACCTGCCGGCGACAATAACAGCGCTGCCGCCAAGGCGGTGCCGGTGCCGGGGCCCGGGGCGGGTCCTGACGTGCTGGCTGCGCGCGGGCCGGAGCCGGGCGTGGAACCAGGTGTGGAACCGGGGGCAGAACCGGGGCAGGCGGCTGCTGCGCGGCCTGTGCGCCGCCGCTGGCGGCTGCTGCGCGGTTGCATCTGGATGCTGGCGCTGCTGAGTTTTCTGGCCGCCGCTGCGGTCTATTTCGGGATCGGCACCCGGCTGGATGCGCCGGAGTGGGTGCGGAGCCGGGTGGAAACCCGGATCGAGCGGCATCTGAACGGGCTGCAGATCGAATTCGGCGCCATTCATGTGGTGGTGAACGAGGGTTTGCGGCCGCGGCTGAGCCTGAAAGATGTGGTGCTGCGGCACCCGGATGGCAGCCTGTTTGCGCAGCTCGCCGACGCCCAGGCCAGCCTGGCGATGCGGCCGCTGCTGCGCGGCAAGCTGCAACCCAAGCGGATTTCGCTCAGCGGGTTGTTCGCGGCCCTGCGGCGCAACAAGGACGGTTCTTTTGCGATCAGTTTTGCCAGCGGCGGGTTGCCGTCGCGGCAGGCGGACACCCTGGCGGAGCTGATCGCGCAATGGGAGAGCCAGCTGCAAAAGCCGGTGCTGGCCGCCCTTGCCGGCATCGAGACCAGCGCCCTGACGCTGTCCTACACCGACGACCGGCTGGGCCGCGGCTGGACACTGGACGGCGGCCGGATCGGATTGAAACGCGCCGGCAGCACGGTGTCCCTGTCGGCGGTGTTTTCGGTCCTGAGCGGGCGCGGCGATGTCGGCACGGTGGAGGCGAATTACACCTCGGAGATCGGTAGCCCGGGCGCGGAGTTCGGGGTACTGGTGTCGGACATCGCCAGCGAGGATATCGCCCTGCAAAGCCCGGCGCTTGGCTGGCTGGGGGTGCTGCGGGCGCCGATTTCGGGGTCGCTGCGCGGCGAGGTGTTCAGCGACGGCGGGATTGCTCCGGTGCAGGCCAGCCTGCGCATCGGCGAAGGCGCGATCCAGCCGGCCGCCCAGACCCGGCCGGTGCCGATCACCGGCGCGCGCAGCTATTTCACCTATTACCCGGCGCAGCAGCTGCTGAAGTTCTCGGAGCTGAGCGTGCAGAGCGGCTGGGGCTCCGGGGTGATGCAGGGGCAGGCGCGCCTGGCCGGGGTGCAAAACGGGCAGCTGACCGGGCTGGTGGGGCAGCTGCGGTTTTCCGATCTGGAACTGAACCCGCGCCGGCTGTTTGAAACGCCCGTCAAATTTCCCGGCGTTGATGCGGATTTTGATCTGAGCCTCAACCCGTTCCGGCTGCGGCTGGGCGAGATGCTGGTGCGCGACGGGGACAGCCGCATTCATTTCGACGGCGATATCGGCGTTGGCCCCGAGGGCTGGGACTATGATCTGAACGGCAGCGTCGATCAGGTTTCCGTTCAGCGGGTCAAGGAGCTGTGGCCGGAACCGCTGGCGCCGAATCCGCGTCTTTGGGTGCGGGAAAACCTGCGGGACGGAGCGGTGCGCAATGCCGGGTTCCACATGCGCGGGCGCGGCAGCGGCAAGCCCTTTGTCAGCCTGGACCTGGCCTTTGACGGCGCCGAGGTGGTGTTTCAGAAGTTCATGCCGCCGGTGCGCAGGGCCGCGGGGCAGCTGAGCCTGTACGGGGAGCGCTTTGTGGTGACGGCCTCTGGCGGCACGGTGACGGCAGACCAGGGCGGCGCGGTGGAGGTTGCCGGAACCTCGTTCATCATTCCGGATGTGTCGGCCAAGGACGGCACCCCCGGCATTGCCCGGATCATGGCGCGCGGCTCGGCGACGGCGGCGCTGTCGCTGCTGAACCGGGAACCGCTGCGGGTGATGGACAAGGCCAGCCTGCCGGTGGATCTGGCCGAGGGGCAGGTGGAGGCGACGGGCACGCTGGCGCTGCCGCTGCAAAAACGGGTGCCGGTGGACGAGATCCTGTATCACTATCAGGGCAGGATCCGCGCGGTGGAGAGCCGCGCGCTGGTTCCCGGCCATGTGGCGGCTGCAGCGGAGCTGGAGGTGACGGGCAATCAGAGCCAGGTCCGGATCAGCGGCAAGGGCAGCCTGTCGGGGGTGCCGCTGACGGCCGCCTGGCAGCAGCGGATCGGCAAGGACGCGCCGCCGGACAGCCAGGTGGAGGGTACCATCGAACTGTCGGCGCAGGCAGTGGAGGCGTTCAACCTTGGCCTGCCGCCCGGGGCGGTCTTTGGCACGGGGCAGGGACGGTATTCGGTGGATCTGTCCCCGGGGGCGCCGCCGCGGCTGGAGCTGCAGTCGGATCTGGCCGGGCTTGGCCTGCGGATCCCGCAGATCAGCTGGCGCAAGGGCGAGGCGGCAAAGGGCGAGCTGTCGGTGACGGCGCTGCTGGGCGGGACCGCCACGGTAGAGCAGCTGCAGTTGCAGGCGCCGGGGCTGGCCGCCACCGGCCAGGTGGCCACGCGCGAAGGCGGCGGGCTGGATCAGGCGGTGTTCTCCTCAGCCCGGGCGGGAGACTGGTTCCGCGGGTCTGTGACGTTCCGGGGACGCGGTGCCGCGCCGCCCGCGATCGAGGTGACCGGCGGCCGGCTGGATCTGAACCGTTCGCCGTTTTCGGCAACCTCAGCCAGCGGCGGCAGCAACGGCGGCAGCGGCGCTTCGGGCCCGATCACCCTGCGGCTGCAGAACCTGCAGGTGACAGACGGTATCGGGCTGCAGAATTTCCAGGGCCGGTTTTCAACACAAGGCGGCATGAACGGCGAATTCACCGCCCGGCTGAACGGCCAGACCCCGGTGGCGGGCACTGTGGTGCCGCAGAACGGCGGCACGGCGGCCCGGATCCGGGCCAATGACGCGGGCGGGGTGTTCCGCTCGGCCGGGATGTTCGAGCATGGCCGCAGCGGCAGTTTTGACATGACGCTGATCCCGGCCGGCAAGCCGGGCGAATATGACGGCACTGTCAATGTGCGCAATATCCGGGTGCAGAACGCGCCGTCGATGGCGGCGATCCTGAATGCGATCAGCCTGGTCGGGCTGCTGGATGAGATGACCGGCCAGGGCATCCTGTTCACCAGCATGCAAGGGCGGTTCCGGCTGGGCGCCTCGCATCTGATCCTGCATCAAAGCAGCGCGGTGGGCCCGTCGATGGGGCTGTCGCTGGATGGCAATTATGATCTGAACAGCCGCCGTCTGAACATGCGCGGGGTGATATCTCCGGTGTATCTGCTGAACGCCATCGGGCGGGTGCTGTCGCCCCGCGACGGCGAGGGGCTGATCGGTTTCACCTTCACCCTGCGCGGCACGGCGGATGATCCTGCGGTCGCGGTCAACCCGCTGGCGGGGCTGGCGCCAGGGTTCCTGCGCGAGATTTTCCGCGGGCCGGCACCGAAGGTGCCAGGCCAGCAGCGCGCCTTCACGGCTGAAGAAGACGCCGCGCAAGAAGAGCGCAAGCAGATCCAGACACCGCGGGGCGCCGACAAGTGACCCTGACAAACGGCAAAAAACACCGTAGATTTCCCCTGCAGCACAGCCTATAGCGCGCGACATGAAACTGAGTGATTTCGACTTTGACCTGCCCGACGATCTGATCGCCACCCGGCCTGCCAATCCGCGCAGCGCAGCGCGGCTGCTGGTGGCTGCCGGCGGGGATTTGCATGACGGGCAGGTGACCGATCTGGTGCGCTGGCTGAACCCCGGCGACCGGCTGGTGCTGAACGACACCAAGGTGATCCCGGCGCGGCTGAGCGGGCTGCGCCACCGGGACAGCGCGCAAGGCGCTGTGGCGGCCAGGATCGAGGCGACGCTGCTGGAGCCGCGCGCCGATGGCACCTGGGCCGCTTTGCTGAAACCGCTGAAAAAGATCAAGCCGGGGGAAGAGATTGTGTTCTCCGCTGATCTGAGGGCCACGCTGGAGGCGGTTTCCGAAGGCCAGGGGCATCTGCGTTTCAATCTGAGCGGCACCGGGTTTGATGCGGCGCTGGCCGAGGCCGGCGCGATGCCGCTGCCGCCCTATATCGCGGCGAAACGCGCGGCGGATGAGCAGGACAAGACCGATTACCAGACCGTCTGGGCCCGCAACAGCGGCGCGGTGGCGGCCCCGACCGCGTCGCTGCATTTCGATGCACCGCTGCTGACGGCGCTGAAGGCGCGCGGGGTGGAGGTATCCTATGTCACCCTGCATGTGGGCGCGGGCACCTTCCTGCCGGTCAAGGTCGAGGATGTGACCACCCACCGGATGCACGCCGAATGGGGCAGGGTGAGCGATGAGGCGGCGGCGGAAATTGCTGCCACCAAGGCCGCTGGCGGGCGGGTGATCCCGGTCGGCACCACCGCGCTGCGGCTGATCGAAAGTGCGGCGAAGGACGGCCAGATCCACCCCTGGGAAGGCGATACCGATATCTTCATCTATCCGGGGTTCGGATTTCAGGTGGCGGATGCGCTGATGACCAATTTCCACCTGCCGAAATCGACCCTTTTGATGCTGGTGTCGGCGCTGATGGGGCAGGAGGAGATCCGCCGGATCTATGACCACGCCGTCGGCAACCGCTACCGGTTCTTTTCTTATGGCGACGCGTCGCTTTTGATCCCGGCGAAGGCGGATACACCTCAGAAAAGCGGCGAAAAGTCGTAGACAAGCGCCGCAGCCATGGCCCCGGACCGTGCAATCCGGGTCATGAAATTGAAACCTGAATCAGCGAAACCGGCCAACCGAGCCTTGATCGCCCGGACATAACATTCAAATGTGATGGCAGCCCGTCCCTTGTGGAGGGCTGCTTTGCTTTCAAAGGAGGCATGAAATGCTGCAGGTGCTGTCGAGCGCATGGGCGCTGCTCTTGGGTATGATGCTGCTGATGGTCGGCAACGGGCTGCAGGGCACCATGCTGGGGGTGCGCGGCGAGCTGGAAGGGTTTTCCACCTTCGAGATGTCGATCGTGATGGCGGCCTATTTCGTCGGCTTCCTGGGCGGCTCGCGGCTGGCGCCGGAGATGATCCGCCGGGTCGGCCATGTGCGGGTGTTTGCGGCGCTGGCCTCATTCATTTCGGCCGTTATGATCCTGTATCCGGTGCTGCCCAGCACCATTGCCTGGGGCCTGGGCCGGGTGATCATCGGCTTTTGCTTTTCCGGTGTGTATGTGACCGCGGAAAGCTGGCTGAACAATTCCGCCGACAACTCCAACCGCGGCAAGGCGCTGTCGCTTTACATGATCGTGCAGATGGTCGGCATCATCGCTGCGCAGGGGCTGATTCAGGTCGGCGATCCTGCCGGTTACGAGGCGTTCATCATCGCCTCGATCCTGGTTTCAATCTCCTTTGCGCCGATTCTGCTGTCGATTTCGCCGACCCCGGCGTTTGATACCACCAAACCCATGACCCTGCGCGAGATCATGCGGATTTCGCCGTTGGGCTGTGTCGGCATGTTCATTCTGGGCGGCGTGTTTTCCGCCCAGTTCGGGATGAGCTCGGTCTACGGCGCAGCTGCGGGCCTGAGCCTGGGCAACCTGTCGCTGTTCATCGCAACCTTCTATATCGGCGCCACCATCCTGCAGTATCCGCTGGGCTGGATCTCGGACCGGATGGACCGGCGGCTGCTGATCCTGATGGTGGCTGCCGCGGGCGGCTGCGGCGCTGTCGTGGGCTTTATCTACGGCACCGATTTCAAGATGCTGCTGGTTTCCGCCTTTATCATCGGCGGGCTGTCCAACCCGCTTTATTCGCTGCTGATCGCCTATACCAACGACTACCTCGAGCATGAGGACATGGCAGCGGCATCAGGCGGGCTGGTGTTCATCAACGGGCTGGGCGCCATTGCCGGCCCGATGATCACCGGCTGGCTGATGAGCGACGCGGTGTTCGGCCCGGCTGGCTTTTTCGTGCTGATTGCGGCGCTGATGTTCCTGATGGCGGTCTATGCGGCCTACCGCATGACGCAGCGCGCTGCGACGCCGGTTGACGAGACCGGGAGCTTTGCGCCGATGTACCCGAGCTCGACGCCTGTGGCGGTCGAGTTTGCCCAGGAATATGCCATCGAGACCGAGCTGGAAGAGCAGGAAACCGCCGCCGAGGAGAATTGATTGCGCTAACCAGCCGGAATAGTGAGGATTATTTCACACAGAGGGCTTGCCTGTCGCAATTTGTGACCCAAGGTTACTTGTAAAGGGTATGTAAAATGGCCTGAAGTTAGGGTCAGGAAAAACTTGGAGTTACGACCGATGACTGGTCCCGAAGAGATACTTGCGTTCTGGCTCGACAAGGTTGGGGAAAAAGGATGGTATCTGCAGGATGACGCGCTGGATCAGGAGATCCGCACGAAGTTTCAAAAGACCTGGGAGGAGGCCTGCGAAGGCAGATTCTCCTTCTGGCTGACCTACCCCAGCGGCACCCTGGCCTATATCCTCCTGATGGACCAGTTTCCCCGCAATATGTTCCGCGGCGAAGGCAAGGCATTCGCCAGCGACCGGGCGGCGCTGTCGGCGGCCAAGGTGGCGATCAACAAGAACTGGGACAAGAAGATCGACGAGCCGGCACGGCAGTTCTTCTATCTGCCGCTGATGCATTCCGAGAACCTTTGCGACCAGGAGCGCTGCATCCGGCTGATGCTGGAGCGGATGCCCAGGACCGGCACCAGCAACCTGCTGCACGCCCGCGCCCACCGCGAGGTGATCCGCCAGTTCGGCCGCTTCCCCTACCGCAACGAGGCGCTGCGCCGCGCCAGCACCGCGCCGGAGCTGGATTACGTGATGGCGGGCGGCTATGGCGAGACCGTGCGGCGGGTGCAAGCGGCCGGCTGAGCCCTCCTCGGCAGACCTGAACCGATCCGATTGAAAACGCCGCGTCCTGCAAGGGGGCGGCGTTTTCTATTGCACACCGCCGGCTTCTGCCGGGCCGCTGCGGTTTCCCGGAAAAGGAAAAAAATATACTGGCGGGATCTGTGCCTGCGGCATAGCCTGATCCGGCGGCGTGGCGCTGTTTTTGCAAAGCCGCTTCGCCGCGGCAAAGGATGATTGCAGTGCGAAAATAATTAGTTTAATGGTAAACTAGTTTTTGATCCAGTTTGGCGAGGAACAACCATGGCCGCAGAAACCTATGACGTGATCGTAATCGGCGCCGGACCGGGAGGCTATGTTGCCGCCATCCGTGCAGCACAGCTGGGGCTGAAGACCTGTATTGTCGAACGCGAACACATGGGCGGCATTTGCCTGAACTGGGGCTGTATCCCGACCAAGGCGCTGCTGCGCTCTTCCGAGGTGTTCCATCTGATGGAGCGGGCCAAGGATTTCGGCCTGAAGGCCGAGAACATCGGCTATGACCTGGACGCGGTGGTGAAACGCTCGCGCGGGGTGGCCAAGCAGCTGTCTTCGGGCATTGGCCATCTGATGAAGAAAAACAAGATTGCCGTGGTCATGGGCGAGGCGTCGATCCCGGCCAAGGGCAAGGTGTCGGTGAAAACCGATAAGGGCACGCAGGAGCTGGCAGGCAAGCACATCGTGCTGGCTACCGGCGCGCGGGCGCGCGAACTGCCGGGGCTGGAGGCGGATGGAGATCTGGTCTGGACCTACAAACACGCGCTGCAGCCCGTCCGGATGCCGAAAAAGCTGCTGGTCATCGGATCTGGTGCGATCGGCATTGAATTTGCCAGCTTTTACAACACGCTGGGCGCCGACACCACAGTGGTCGAGGTGATGGACCGGGTGCTGCCGGTGGAAGACGCGGAGATCTCGGCCTTTGCCAAGAAGGCCTTTGTCAAACAGGGCATGAAGATCATGGAAAAAGCCATGGTCAAGCAGCTGGACCGCGGCAAGGGCAAGGTCACGGCCCATATCGAAGTGGGCGGCAAGGTCGAGAAGCACGACTTCGACACCGTGATCTCGGCCGTGGGCATCGTCGGCAATGTCGAGGGGCTGGGGCTGGAGGAACTGGGCGTTAAGGTTGACCGCACCCATGTGGTGACGGATGAATACTGCCGCACCGGGGTTGATGGGCTTTTTGCCATCGGCGACATCGCCGGCGCGCCCTGGCTGGCGCATAAGGCGTCGCACGAAGGCGTGATGGTGGCCGAGCTGATCGCGGGCAAACACGCGCATCCGGTGAAACCCGAGAGCATTGCCGGCTGCACCTATTGCCAGCCGCAAGTCGCAAGCGTCGGCTATACCGAGGCCAAGGCCAAGGAGCTGGGCTACGACATCAAGGTCGGCCGCTTCCCCTTTATCGGCAATGGCAAGGCGATTGCGCTGGGAGAGGCCGAGGGCATGGTGAAAACCATCTTTGACGCCAAGACCGGCGAGCTGCTGGGCGCCCATATGGTGGGCGCCGAGGTGACCGAGCTGATCCAGGGCTATGTGGTGGGCCGCCAGCTGGAGACCACCGAGGAAGACCTGATGAACACCGTGTTCCCGCATCCGACGCTGTCCGAGATGATGCATGAATCGGTGCTGGATGCCTATGACCGGGTGATCCATATGTAAGCTGCCCGCGCAGCGGAAGTTTGACAGGCGGCCTGTGACGGGCCGCCTTTTTCTTGGGCGGCCGGTTTCTTGGACCGCCGGGCTCTGGCCTGCGGGCGTGGTCCGGGGTAACCAGATACGGCACAAGGGAAACAACAGGGGCAGCTGCCATGACGGCATCCGGAAGCACCCGCTGGGGGCTGATCCTGGCGGTCTGGGGCGCGGGGCTGGGGGCTGCCGCGCAATACGGCAAGATCTCGGTGATTTTCGGCCGGATGGGCGAGCTGTATCCGCAGGCGGGCAACGCGCTCAGCTTTTCGGTGTCTCTGGTTGGGACGCTGGGTATTTTGCTGGGGGCGGTTGCGGGGCTGTATGCGGCCGCCTTTGGCTACCGCCGCACGCTGGTCTGGGCGCTGTGGACGGGGGCCGCGGTATCTGCCCTGCAGGCGCTGCATCTGCCGTTCGGCCTGTTTCTGGCGTCCCGCGTGGCCGAGGGGCTGTCGCATCTGGGCATCGTGGTGGCCGGGCCGGTGCTGATAGCGCAGCTGAGTTCGGACCGGAGGCGGGGGCTGGCCATGACCCTGTGGAGCACCTTCTTTGCCGTGGCCTTTACCCTGCTGGCCTGGATCGGCGTGCCGCTGGCCCGTGCCTGGGGGCTGCCGGCGCTGTTTGGCGCCCATGCGGCGGTCATGGCGGGGCTGGCGCTGCTGCTGGGCTTTGCCTTGCGCGATGTGCCGGTTCCGCACAGGGCGCCGCTGCCGCGGTTGCGGCAATTGCCGGCGCTGCATCTGCCGGTCTACCGCTCGCCTTGGGTTTCGGCGCCGGCCGCGGGCTGGCTGTTTTACACCTGCTGTTTTGTGGCGGTGCTGACGGTGATCCCGCCTTATATCGCCGCGGACATCCGCGCCGTTGTGCTGGGGGCAATGCCGCTGGCCAGCATTGCGGTGTCGATGACGCTGGGGGTGTATCTGCTGCGGTTTCTGCCGGCGGTGCGGCTGGCGCAGCTGGGGTTCCTGGCCTGCGCCGCCGCCGCCCTGTGGCTGTGGGCCATGCCCGGCACGCCGGCCGCCTGCATTGCCATGGCGGGGGGCATGGGGCTGGTGCAGGGCGGATCTTTTGCCGCGGTGCCGCAGCTGAACGAAAGTGCCGCGGCGCGGGCGCAATCCAGCGGCGCGATGGCGCAGATGGGCAATCTGGGCAACACAATCGGAACCCCGCTGATGGTGCTGGCCCTGTCCGGCGGCGGCTTTGGCGGCATGATGGCTGTTCTGCTGGTGCTGTTCCTGAGCGGTGCTGCGGTGCATGGTCTGCTGTCAGCGCGGCGGCGGGCGATGGCATGAGGCGGCGCTCCCGCCGGTCACCGGTCCCCGTTGCGGGCACCGTCTCCCGTTGGGCATGGCGCCGCAAGCGGCGCGCCGGAGTCCTTGCGGAAGCCGGTCCGGCCAACGCCGGTTTTCCGGTTTGATCCGGGTCCGGTGCCGCCTGCTGCCAGCTGCTGTCAGCAAAGTTTATCCCGTTCGCGCTATGTTCTCTTTAAGGGCTTGGCGTTTCCCGGTGCATTCCCTATCTGTAGGGCGGGCGTTTGCTGCTGGTTTGGCAGGCGCGGGTACGGGGGCATTATGGCTGAGCTGAAATCGATCGAAGTGCGCGGCGCGCGCGAGCATAACCTGAAGAACATCGACGTCGATATTCCGCGTGATGAGCTGGTGGTGATCACCGGCCTTTCCGGCTCGGGAAAGTCGTCACTGGCGTTTGACACCATCTATGCCGAAGGCCAGCGCCGCTATGTGGAATCTCTCAGCGCCTATGCCCGGCAATTCCTGGACATGATGGAAAAGCCGGATGTGGACCATATCAGCGGTCTGTCCCCGGCCATCTCGATTGAGCAGAAGACCACCTCGAAGAACCCGCGCTCCACCGTTGGCACGGTGACCGAGATCTATGACTATATGCGGCTGCTGTTCGCCCGGGCAGGCACGCCCTATTCCCCCGCCACCGGCAAGCCGATTGAGGCGCAGCAGGTGCAGGACATGGTCGACCGGATCATGGAGATGGAGGAGGGCACCCGCGGCTATCTGCTGGCGCCAATCGTCCGCGACCGCAAGGGCGAGTACAAGAAGGAATTCCTGGAACTGCGCAAGCAGGGCTTTCAGCGGGTGAAGGTGGACGGGGCGTTCTATGAGCTCGATGAGCCGCCCGTGCTGGACAAGAAGTTCCGCCATGACATCGACGTTGTTGTCGACCGGCTGGTGGTGCGCGAGGGCATGGAGACCCGGCTGGCGGATTCCTTGCGCACGGCGCTGGATCTGGCCGATGGCATCGCGATTCTGGAAACCGCGCCGCGGGAGGGCGATCCGGAGCGGATTACTTTTTCCGAAAACTTTGCCTGTCCGGTCAGCGGCTTCACCATCCCGGAGATCGAGCCGCGGCTGTTTTCCTTCAACGCGCCGTTCGGGGCCTGCCCGGAATGCGACGGTTTGGGGGTGGAGCTGTTCTTTGACGAGCGGCTGGTGGTGCCGGATCAGAGCCTGAAGGTTTATGACGGCGCGCTGGCGCCCTGGCGCAAGGGCAAATCGCCCTATTTCCTGCAGACCATCGAGGCCATCGCCAAACACTACCAGTTCGACAAGAACACAGTCTGGAAAGATCTGCCCGAGAAGGTGCAGCAAGTGTTCCTCTATGGCTCCGGCGAGGAAGAGATCATGTTCCGCTATGATGAGGGCGGGCGGGTGTATCAGGTGGAGCGCTCCTTTGAGGGCGTGATCCCGAATATGGAGCGGCGCTACCGCGAGACGGATTCGAACTGGATCCGCGAGGAATTCGAGCGCTACCAGAACAACCGGCACTGCCACCATTGCGAGGGCTACCGGCTGCGCGACGAGGCGCTGGCAGTAAAGATCGCGGGCGTGCATGTCGGCCAGGTGGTGCAGCTGTCGATCCGCGAGGCGCTGGCCTGGATCGAGGATGTTCCGAACCACCTGAGCCCGCAGAAGCAGGAGATCGCGCGGGCCATCGTCAAGGAGATCCGCGAACGGCTGGGATTTCTGAACAACGTGGGGCTGGAGTATCTGACCCTGAGCCGCAATTCCGGCACCCTGTCCGGCGGCGAGAGCCAGCGGATCCGGCTGGCGTCGCAGATCGGCTCGGGCCTGACCGGGGTATTGTATGTGCTGGACGAGCCCTCTATCGGGTTGCACCAGCGCGACAACGACCGGCTGATCGGCACCCTGAAGAACCTGCGCGACCAGGGCAATACGGTGATCGTGGTGGAGCATGACGAGGACATGATCCGGCAGGCGGATTACGTGTTCGACATTGGCCCCGGTGCCGGGGTGCATGGCGGCGAGGTGGTCAGCCACGGCACGCCGCAGGCGATTGCCGCCGATGCCGGCTCGATCACCGGGCAGTATTTGTCAGGCACCCGCGCGATTGCGGTGCCACCCAAGCGGCGCAAGGGCAACAAGAAGAAGATCAAGGTGGTGAAGGCCACCGGCAACAACCTGAAAGAAGTAACGGCGGAGTTCCCGCTGGGCAAGTTTGTCTGCGTGACAGGCGTGTCCGGCGGCGGCAAGTCGACGCTGACCATCGAGACGCTGTTCAAGACCGCCTCGATGCGGCTGAACGGCGCGCGGCAGACCCCGGCACCCTGCGAAAGCATCAAGGGGCTGGAGCATCTGGACAAGGTGATCGACATCGACCAGCGCCCGATCGGGCGCACGCCGCGGTCGAATCCGGCGACCTATACCGGCGCCTTCACCCCGATCCGCGACTGGTTCGCGGGGCTGCCGGAGGCGAAGACGCGGGGGTACAAGCCGGGGCGGTTCTCGTTCAACGTCAAGGGCGGCCGCTGCGAGGCCTGCCAGGGCGATGGCGTCATCAAGATCGAGATGCATTTCCTGCCCGACGTCTATGTAACCTGCGAGACCTGCAAGGGCGCGCGCTATAACCGCGAGACGCTGGAGATCAAGTTCAAGGGCAAGAGCATCGCAGATGTGCTGGACATGACGGTGGAGGATGCGCAGGAGTTCTTTCAGGCGGTGCCCGCGATCCGTGACAAGATGGATGCGCTGATGCGGGTGGGCCTGGGCTATATCAAGGTGGGCCAGCAGGCGACCACGCTGTCGGGCGGCGAGGCGCAGCGGGTGAAACTGTCCAAGGAGCTGGCGAAACGCTCGACCGGGCGGACGTTGTATATTCTGGACGAGCCGACCACGGGGCTGCATTTCGAAGATGTGAAAAAGCTGCTGGAAGTGCTGCATGAGCTGGTCGAGCAGGGCAACTCGGTGGTGGTGATCGAACACAATCTGGATGTGGTTAAAACGTCCGACTGGATTATCGACATCGGCCCCGAAGGCGGTGACGGCGGCGGCGAGATTGTTGCCGCGGGCACGCCCGAAGCCGTGGCGGATGAGCCGCGCAGCCACACCGGGCGCTATCTGAAGGACATGCTGCAGACCCGGAAAGTGGCGGCGGAGTAAGCGGCAGGGGCGCTGCGCCGCCAGTTTGGATGGAGAGGGGCGCTGCCCCTTTTGGCCTTCGGCCAATTCACCCCGGAGTATTTCCGGCCAGAAAGAAACCGCGGCAGCGCCGGGCCGCCCTGTTCGGGCGGCGGCGCGGCTTCGGGCGGCCGTCAGATGACGGCGCAAGCGGTCAGTCTTCCAGTTTTGCCACCGCGCCGATCAGGCGCAGAACCTTCTGGGTCTCGCGGTTCACCTGGTAGACATAGCCGCCGGCCCGGACATAGCTGCCGTAAGGGTCCGGGGCCCATTCGCCGGGGTCCCCGATCCAGATATATTCGTCCAGAATATGGTCGCCGCGGCGGTAGAACTTCTTGGCTTGACCCGGCGGCACGCAGCGCGAGGAGGTCTTGGCCAGGCCGGCCGGGCAGTGCAGGAGTGCCTTTTCCGCCTTGTCCTGGCCATTGCCGGCAGCAAGCGGAATAGCCACTGCGCAGGCGGCGGCGAGAACAACGATGGAAACAATATAACGGCGTACCATTTACGGCGGCTCCTTTCTTGGTCGTCTTCGGCATAACGGGCCGGGCGCAAAATCCAAGAGTGCTGTAAACCAAGCGGCGGCGGCCCGCCTGCGGCCGCTCACCCAGCGGCAAGAACCCGCGCTTCATGGCTGCGCAGGGCCAGCCGCACGGCAGTTCCGTAACCGCGCCCGGTTTTGGTGCAGAGGTCCGGAAACAAATCGCGGATTTCCGCCAGCGTTCCGGAATCAAACCCTGCGGCTGTTTGCGGGCCGGGCTGGTAGCTTTCGCTGAGGGCGCCGTCGGCCCAGACAAGCTGGTGGCGGCCGAACAGCAGGTGGACATATTGCGCTGCCTGCATGTCCAGCGCGGGGCGGATGGTGCTGTCGTTCACCAGATCCTTGGCCTTGACCAGAACCTCGTCCTGGCCGAACAGCAGCTCGGCCTTGTGGCCCCTTACCAGCATCCGGTGCTGCGGCGACACATAGAGGTCGCGGGTGTTGCCGCAGCTGCCCCTGGCAAAACGGATCGGAGCGGTTTGCGGCGTGCATGCAACCGTCCGGCTGCCGGTCCATTGCAGGGTCTGAGGCCCGTTGTCGTAGGTCAGAACCTTCATGCCGGGGCGCAGATCCTCAACCGGGATCTCGCCGCCGGGCACCCGGATCATGGTGCCGCGCAGGAAACAGGGCACTGTCTGGTTGATCTCGACCAGGCCGGTGTCCGAATTGCCCAGGCCAGTGTCCGCTGTGTAATTGAAATAGACGGTTTCCAGGTCGCCGTCCGTGGCCACGGTCAGTGTGCCGTCGGCATTGAGGGTGATCTGCTGGCCGGTGGCCAGGGTGACGGTGCCGCCGGCTGAAACCGCCTGATCGTTGATATGGGTGATCGTCAGCGTGCCGCCGGTGGAGATGCTGTCATTGTCCAGAACATCCACCACACGGGTCTTGTTGATGGCGATGTCTTCGTGGTCATCCTGCGCGACCACGGCTGTTTGCACCGACCCGCCGGCAATCAGCAGGTTGGTATCATAACTGCTGTCCACGGTATCGGCGACGCCGATCTTGAGGGTGTTTATCTGGCCTGCATTCACCGGGGCGGCAAAGGTCAGGGTGATGGTGAACCCGTCCATTTCGGTGTTGTACTGATCACCGGTGTTGTCGACATAGATGTTTTCGGTGCCATCGTTGATATTGCCGATCGAGGCAGTGCCGTCGCCGATGGAGACCTGCGCCTCGACCCCGTTCACCCAGACACCGACCACGTCATTATATTGCGAGGTGGCGAACTCGGGGTATTCCTCGGAGGACAGCACAAAGTCGATGGTCAGAAGATCGCCGTCCGGGGTGAAATCGATTTCCAGGAAAGAGGCGTCGCGGGTGGCGGCCCCGGCCAGGGCGTTGAAATCGGCGTCATTGTTGACGCCGGTGGTATTGCTGCTGGTGTTGCTGCGGACGTTTGTGTTGGCGGTGCCGCTGCTGTTGGTAAAGTCGCGCGCATAGCCGGTTGACAGGATCACGCCGGACTCCGCGGGTGCCACGCCGGGGATGGTGGTATCGGCGCCGGAATAGATGCCGGAGGACAGTCTGTCGCCGCTGTAGCTGGCGCTGGTCACAGTGACGCCGCCGCCAAAGATTTCCTCAGCCATCTGGGTGGCTGTCGCGGAGGAGTTGATGTTCAGTTCCGTCGCCGTGGCCATGTCGGACAGCCCCCCAGTGAGCAAAGATTAATATTCCCTTAACGGATTGCTGGGGAACTGGGACGGAATTGTGGCAAGCTGGCGTCGAAATCCTGAAGTTTATTCAAATTTTAGAGGGGCAGGGCCGGGCGGGGAGGCGGCCCGGGACAGGCCGCCTGAGAGGTGCTGGATTTCAGCGCGGTGAGGGCGCTGGTCTCAGCCGTCGCGGCTGCGCTTTTCAAACCGGGGCAGCATGGCGGAGAAATCCATGCCCTTGCCGTCTTCCTCTTCGACGAAGCGCTTGTAAAGCGCCATCGCCAGTTCGCCCATCGGGGTGTCGGCATCCGCGCTTTCTGCTGCCTGCTGGCTGAGGCCCAGATCCTTGAGCATCAGTTCAGCCGCGAACCCAGGCTGATAGCCGTTGTCGGCGGGCGACTGCGGGCCGACGCCGGGGGCCGGGCAGTAGGCGTTCATCGACCAGCTGTAGCCGGAGGAGGTCGAGACCACGTCGAACATCTTCTGGCGGTCGAGGCCCAGCTTGTCGGCCAGCGCAAAGGCCTCGCAGGTGGCGATCATGGTGACGCCGAGGATCATGTTGTTGCAGATCTTGGCAGCCTGGCCGGCGCCGGCCGCGCCGCAATGCACCGCCTTTTGGCCCATGATATCGAACAGCGGTTCCGCGGCCGCGAAGGCGTCAGCCGAACCGCCGGCCATGAAGGTGAGCGTGCCGCCGGCCGCGCCGCCGATGCCGCCGGAGACGGGGGCGTCGACGGACAGAAGCCCTGCGGCTTTGGCCTGTTCGGCCACCGCACGGGCAGAGTCCACATCCACGGTGGAGCAATCGATAAAGGCAGCACCTTTGGTCATCGCCGGAATGACTTCAGCGGCAACAAGGCGCAGGATGGCGCCGTTGGGCAGCATGGTGATGACGGCATCGGCGCCTGCTGCGGCCTCGGGGCCGGACGCGGCCATGGTCACGCCGTCGATGCTGACGTCGGCCATGTCGAAGCCGGTGACCTGATGGCCGGCCTTCGCCAGATTGGCAGCCATCGGCCCGCCCATATTGCCAAGCCCGATAAATCCGATTTTCATGCGAGTTCCTCCTCAAATGTCAGCGCATCCGCGCCGAGCGGCGCCAGCATGTCCGCAACCGCCTGTGCCGGTACCGGCTGGCCTGCGTATTGCCACTGCGGATTGCGGTCCTTGTCAATGATCTGGGCCCGGATGCCTTCCAGGAAATCGCTCTTTTCCATGGCGCGGAATGTGTAGCGGTATTCCAGGTCCAGCGCCCGGCGGATGGCCGGGCCATCGGCACGCAGGCGGCGCAGCATTTCCAATGTGCAGGCCATCGACAGCGGCGAGTTCCGCTTCAGCGATTTCAGCGCGGCCGCGGCAAATTCGCTGTCCTCGGCCTGCAGGCCTTCCAGGATAGCCTCCAGGCTGTGCTTGCCGAAGTGCTTGGCGGTGTCGCCGCGGACTGCGCGCAGCTTGCCCTCCGGCGCGGCCCGGGCGGCATCCTCCACCAGCTTGGCACTGCCGGTTTCCTCCAGCGCGGCGATCAGCGCGGGCCAGTTTTCCTGCGGCACAAAATGGTCGGCAAAGCCCGCAAGGATTGCATCTTCCGCTCCCATGCGGGCCGCGGTCATACCAAGGTATTCGCCCAGGTGGTCCGGCGCCAGCGCCAGCATCAGCGAGCCGCCCACATCCGGCACCAGGCCGATGCCCACCTCGGGCATGGCGATCTGGCTGGTCTCTCCAACAACCCGGTGGGTGCCGTGGCAGCCGATGCCGACCCCGCCGCCCATGGTGAAACCCTGCATGAAGCTGATCACCGGCTTCTTGTATTCAAAAATCAGCGCGTTCAGCCGGTATTCATCGCGCCAGAACCTGCGGCCATAGGAGTAGTCGCCCTTGGTGCCGGTGTCATAAAGCTCGGCAATGTCACCGCCGGCGCAAAACGCCTTATCGCCTTCGGCGTCGATCACCACCAGCTTGACGCTGGCATCCGTTGCCCAGTTGCGCATGGCGGCGTCGATCGCCATGCACATCTCATAGCTCATCGCGTTCAGCGCCTTGGGGCGGGTGAAGGTGATACGGCCGGCCTGGCCGGATTTGCGGATATGGATATCACTCATCCTAGGGGCTCCATCAGGTTTATGCGCCTCGGCAGGGCATCTGGGTACAGGTTACCCTGCAATCAGCTGGCGCGCGACGATCAGGCGCATGATCTCGTTGGTGCCTTCCAGGATCTGATGCACCCGCAGGTCGCGGACGATCTTTTCGACGCCGTAGTCAGCCAGATAGCCATAGCCGCCGTGCAGCTGCAGGCAGCCGTTGGCAACGTCAAAGGCGGTGTCGGTGACCATCAGCTTGGCCATGGCGCAGAACTTGCCGGCGTCATGGGCGCCGGTGTCCAGTTTCCACGCCGCCTGGCGCAGGAAGGTGCGGGCGGCCTGCAGTTTGGTCTCGTATTCCGCCAGCCGGAACTGCAGCGCCTGGAACTGGTCGATGGATTTACCGAACGCCTTGCGCTCGGACATGTATTGCACGGTCTGGTCCAACGCCGTCTGGGCGCCGCCTAGGGCACCTGCCGAAATGTTCAGCCGTCCGCCGTCGAGGCCTGCCATCGCGTAGGAGAAACCGCGGCCTTCCTCGCCGATCAGGTTGTCTGCCGGGATATGGCAGTCGTCGAATTGAACCTGCGATGTGGGCTGCGCCTTCCAACCCATCTTGTCCTCCAGCGCACCGAACGACAGACCCGGGGCGCCGTCCTCGACCACCACGGTGGAGATCCCCTTGGGGCCGTCCGCGCCGGTGCGGCACATCACCACATAGGCGTCGGAGTAGGAGCCGCCGGAGATGAACGCCTTGGTGCCGTTCAGCGTGTAGCCGTCATTGGTCCGCTCGGCGCGGGTTTTCAGCGCTGCCGCATCCGAGCCGGAACCAGGTTCGGTCAGGCAATAGGAGAAGATCTTGTCCATCGCGCAAAGCGCGGGCAGCCACTTCTGTTTGGTCTCGTCCGAGCCGAACTTGTCGATCATGCCGCCGCACATGTTGTGAATGGACAGGAACGAGCCGATTGCCGGGTCCGCCATCGCCAGCGCCTCGAACACCAGAGTGGCATCAAGACGGCTGAGGCCGGAACCGCCGTATTGCTCGGAGACATACAGCCCGCCGAAGCCAAGCTCTGCCAGCCGCGGCCACAGGGATTTGGGGATGGTGCCGTCTTTTTCCCACTGCCGGGAATGCGGCGCGATGTTTTCCTGGCCGAATGCATGGGCCATGTCGAATATGGCCTGCTGTTCCTCAGTCAGTGCGAAATCCATAAGCAGCTCCTCCCGTCGCTCAGATGAATTGAACAGTTGTTTATTTAATAGCGGGCGCGCGGAGCTGAGGCAAGCTGCGCAAATGCAAAGCCGCCGTGCAGGATTGCTGCCGGGCGCAGGAGGGCCGGCGGCGCTGATGAGGAGAAAATTAAGAAACTTCGGCGACACTCTGTCTCAAACAGCCGGCGTGCAGGTGAATCCTGCAGGACGTATCCAAAAAGGAGTTCAATCAGTGTCGAATTCAGGCGCTCAGCATTTTCTTGCTTCCGAAGCTACCGCCAAAACGGAGAATATCCTTCCTGAGGTTCTGTCCGCCAACGCGCGTGCGGACCTTGCCCTTGGCCTGCGGCACGGAATGGTGCGCCAAAAGACTGGAACACCTCAGGAACAGGCCTTGGTGCTGCACGGCCGGGCGCGGAATCTTGTTTTGAAACGGCAGTTCACAGATGCCGAATATCTGCTGCGTCAGGCGTTGGAGCTGGATGACAAGAACCGCATGATCCATGCTGCGCTTGGCGAGGTGCTGGAACTGACAAACCAGCACAGCAAGGCGCTGCTTGTGCATCTTGATGCTCTCCGGCTCGTCCCTTCGAACTCAAACAGCCTGTCGTACATCGGCAGCTATCTGATGCGCATTCATCAGGACGAAGAGGCAATCAACTATTTTGAGGCGGCTGTCCGTTTTAATCCCAATAATGCTACCGCGCTATCAAGGATGCTGTTTCTGCAGCGAAGGCGGTGCGATTGGAGCGATCTGGGCAACCGGGAGAAAAGGCTGAAGCTGTTCAAAGAAACAGATGTGGTTGTCGATCCGTTTGCTTTTTTGACTGTCGCAGACGATCCCGAATTGCAGAAGAAATTTTCCATCAAAGCCGCGCAAACGCATAAAACAACTGCGTCAGAGGTGGAGTTTGCCCGGCCTCGGGCAATCGGCAGAAAATTACGGCTCGGGTATTTTTCGAACGACTTTTTCAATCATGCCACGATGTTCCTGATGGGACGTCTGCTGGAAATGCATGACCGTGACCGGTTTGAAGTCTTTATCTACGACTATGGTCAGGCAAATGACCAGGAAGGGCGGCAGAGGGCTGAAAACGCAGCGGATGTGTACAAGCAGGTCGCTGACAAGGAAAATGACGAGATCGCGGCAATCGCGCGCGAGGACGGGCTTGATATCGCCGTGGATCTGAAGGGTTACACGAAGGATAACCGGCTGAATATCTTCAACAACCGGCTGGCCCCGGTACATGTGGCTTATCTGGGCTATCCGGGCACCAGCGGTGTCAAGGAGATGGATTACATGGTGGCTGATCCGGTCACGATCCCGGGTCCGATGCGGAAATTCTATACCGAGAAAATCCTTTATATGCCGGACTGCTATCAGGCAAATGACGACAGGCGCTCCGCCTCGGAAAACAAACCGTCCCGTGCAGATGCCGGTCTGCCGGAAGACGCGTTTGTGTTCTGTTCTTTCAACAATGCCTACAAAGTGTCACCGGATGAATTCGACATCTGGATGAAGCTTCTGAAAATGGTGCCGGACAGT
This sequence comes from Leisingera sp. SA215, assembly GCF_055902035.1. Lineage (NCBI taxonomy): Bacteria > Pseudomonadati > Pseudomonadota > Alphaproteobacteria > Rhodobacterales > Roseobacteraceae > Leisingera > Leisingera sp. SA215. Next base: position 280,605 of record NZ_JBVVXU010000001.1, read on the forward strand.
GTCCTTTGGTTCTACGGCAACGAAGATGCCATCCGGACCAACATCATCAGAGAAGCAAAGCGGCGCGGTATCAAATCCGACCGGATCATCTTTGCCGGATTTGCAGACCAGAAAGACCACTTGGCCCGTCTGCCGCTGGCCGATGTCTTCCTCGACACCTTTGCGGTAAACGCCCACACCACAGCAAGCGACGCGCTGTGGGCCGGGGTGCCGGTTGTCACCAAGATCGGCAAACAATTTGCCGCACGCGTTGCCTCCAGCCTGCTGCACAATGTCGGCATGGAGGAACTTGTCGCCAGCACGCCGCAGAAATACCAGGCGCTTGCGCTTAAGCTGGCGCGCGATCCGGCCTATCTGGCAGACGTGAAGGCACGGGTGAAAAGCGGCATTGCAACCGGTCCGCTGTATGACACGGAGAAATTCACCCGGAATTTTGAAGCGCTGATGGAAAAGACTGTTGAACGCTTTAATGCGGGTCTGAAGCCGGATCACATCAGCCTGACCTGATACCAGGTTTCAGAACGCAACGGAGCGCAGCTGAATCCGCGCTCCGTTTGTCTTGCAAGTTGTCTTGCAAGTTTTGAACCGGATCTTCCGGCTGCAGCAGCCGGAGCTGGCTTGGAACTACAGAATCCGCACCTGGGTGCCGATTTTCACCAGCTCATACAGTTCTTCGACGTGCTGGTTATAGAGTCCGATGCAGCCGGAGGAGCTTTGCCGTCCGATCTTGCGGGTGTCATGGGTGCCATGCACCAGATAGGCCGGCCAGTCCAGATACATCGCGCGGGTGCCCAGCGGGTTGCCCGGCACGCCGCCCTCGATGCGCCGGGGCAGGCTGGGGTCGCGTTCGCGCATGTTCTGAGTCGGTGTCCAGCTTGGGTTCTCCCGCTTGCGCACCACTTTGGTGTAGCCGCGTTTGGTCAGATCCTCGGACATCGGCACCGACGAGGGGAACAGCCTGTAGGTCTCATCGTCCGGCCCCCAATAGTGCAGCGCGCGGGAGCTGATATCGGCCAGCAGACAGCCGCCGCCAAGCGTATCGAAATGATCCCGCCAGTCCTGCTGGGTGAAGGCGGATACGTTGCGCTGCACCGGCAGTTCTTCGCGGATGGCCGGTTCGTCCTGCGGAAAAGCGTCTGTCGATTGCGCCCGCAAGAGGGACGGCGTGGCCAATGAGGCGCCAAGGCCCATCAGGGTGGCGCGGCGGGTGATCTTGAATATGGTCATTTTTTCTCAACCGTTCTGCTCGGAAACTCTGCGTCAAAATATGCAGATGCACAGGTTTTGCTAGGGGCTGGAATGCGGAATCGCGGTGCCTCACAAGCTTGTGAGCGGTGGACGGCGGAAGGCCGCCGCCCGAACCACCGCCCTATGCGGCGTCAGGAGTAAAGCGGCCGGGCCTGGGCGAAGGACAACAGGCGCTTGCTGTCTTCGTCCCACAGATGCAGCCGCGCATTGGCCAGGCTTTCCCGGATGGTCATCCGGTTGCCTTCAGCCAGTTCCGCATGGTCGCGCAGCACTTGCGGAAGGCGGTAGAACGGGATGCGGCTGTACAAGTGGTGCACATGGTGAATGCCGATATTGGCGCTGAGCCATTGCAGCACCGGCGGCAGAACATAATGCGAGCTGCCGTGCAAAGCGGCGTCATGCAGCTGCCACTCTTCCTCGCTTTCCCATTGGGTGGTCTCAAACTGGTGCTGCACATAGAACAGCCACAGCCCGGCGGTGGCAGCAATCAGGGTCGCAGGCAGGAAGATCAGCAGCAGCGGCATCAGCCCGCCGAAATACCAGATTACGGCAAGCGCCGCCACGATGGTCAGATTGGTGCCCATGGCGCTGATCCAGTAGCGGCTCTGGTTCATCAGCCCATAGGGCAGGCGGTTCTGAAAAAAGAACAGATAGCCGGGCCCGATTGCGAACAGGGTGACCGGATGGCGGTATAACCGGTACATCAGCCGGCCCCAGCGCCCCTCGGCGCGGTATTCGGCCACCGTCATGGTGTGAATGTCGCCCATGCCGCGCTTGCCCAGGTTGCCATGGGTGCTGTGGTGGATCGAATGGGTGCGGCGCCAGACATCATAGGGTGTCAGCGTCAGCACCCCGATGATCCGCCCCACCCAGTCGCTGACATGGCGGTTGGCGAAGAAAGAGCCATGGCCGCAGTCGTGCTGGATGGTGAACAGCCGCAACAGAAAGGCCGCAATCAGCACCGAGATTGCCAGTGTCAGCCAGTAGCTGACCGACAGCGACCACCAGGCCAGCCCCCACAATAGCACAAAAGGCACCACCGTGACCGCCAGTTCAAAGGCGCTGCGCCAGGGGTTCGGGTCCCGGTATTGAGCCAGGATCTTGACCCAATCACGTGCTGATTTCGTGGCCGTCGCCGCCTGCTCGGTGGAATTGGGAATGCTCATTCGCCTGCCGTTATAGTTCTGTTATCGACCGGATAGACTACCAGCCGCGCGGAGCAAGTAAAAAAAGGACGATTTCAAACAAAAGCCCCGCCGCCGTGGGGCTTTGGCAGCAGTCGGCTTGGGGGCGGCAAAGGCCGGTCTGCAGCCGGAAATGACAAGACCCCGGCGCTGCCGGGGTCTTGATAGTGGTTTCAGAGCAAGCGGTTAGTCCATCGCCTTGAAGTTGAACTCGCCGCCTTCCTTGATGCCCGAGGGCCAGCGGGAGGTCACCGTCTTGGTGCGGGTGTAGAACTTGAAGCTGTCGGGGCCGTGCTGGTTCAGGTCGCCGAACATCGATTTCTTCCAGCCGCCGAAGGTGTGATAGGCCAGCGGCACCGGAATCGGCACGTTGATGCCCACCATGCCGATGTTCACGCGGCTGGCGAAGTCGCGGGCAGTGTCGCCGTCGCGGGTAAAGATCGCCGTGCCGTTGCCGTATTCGTGATCCATCGCCAGCTTCAAGGCTTCCTCGTAAGTGCCTGCACGGACTGTGGAAAGCACTGGGCCGAAGATCTCCTGCTTGTAAATGTCCATGTCCGGGGTCACCCGGTCGAACAGATGCGCACCGACAAAGAAGCCGTCCTCGTAGCCCTGCAGTTTGAAGTCGCGGTTGTCGACCACCAGTTCCGCGCCTTGATCAACGCCGGACTGGATCAGACCCAGGATCCGCTCTTTGGAGGCTGCGGTCACGACCGGGCCAAGATCCACGTCGTCGCCTGCGGTGTAAGGGCCGACTTTCAGCTTCTCGATGCGGGGGATCAGCTTTTCGATCAGCTTGTCGGCGGTTTCTTCGCCCACCGGCACCGCAACCGAGATCGCCATGCAGCGTTCGCCGGCCGCGCCGAAGCCTGCACCGACCAGCGCGTCGGCGGCCTGGTCAAGATCGGCGTCGGGCATCACGATCATGTGGTTCTTGGCGCCGCCGAAACACTGCGCCCGTTTGCCGTTGGCGGTGGCGCGGGAATAGATGTACTGGGCGATCGGGGTGGATCCCACAAAAGACACGCCCTGAATGATCTCGCTGTCCAGAATGGTGTCAACCGCTTCGCGGTCGCCGTTCACCACCTGGAACACGCCTTCGGGCAGGCCGGCCTCGACAAACAGCTCGGCCAGCATCAGCGGCACAGAGGGGTCGCGCTCGGACGGCTTCAGAACCACGGCGTTGCCGCAGGCCAGGGCCGGACCGACGTGCCACAGCGGCATCATCGCGGGGAAGTTGAACGGCATGATCGAGCCGACAACTCCCAGCGGCTGACGCATCGAATACATGTCGATGCCGGGGCCGGCGCTGTCGGTGAATTCACCCTTCAGCATCTGCGGCGCACCAACGCAGTATTCGATCACTTCCAGGCCGCGCTGCAGGTCGCCCTTGGCGTCGGGGATGGTCTTGCCGTGCTCGCGGCTCAGCGCCTCGGCGAGCTTGTCCATGTCGCGGTTCATCAGGCCAACCATGGCCATCATCACCCGGGCGCGTTTCTGCGGGTTGGTGGCGCCCCAGGCCGGCTGCGCGGCGGCGGCCTTTTCGATGATCTCTGTAGTTTCCGCAGCGCTGGCCATCGGGCACAGATACTGCACTTCGCCGGTTGCGGGGTTGAAGATATCGTCAAAGCGGCCCGAAGTGCCGGAGACCAGTGCGCCGTTGATAAAGTGGCCGAGTTCTTTCATCGGATCCTCCTCTGTTCAAGTTGCATCCATCCTAGGCTTGCAAAAATCATCGGAAAAGGGGAAAGATTTCAAAGAGGCTTTGCAGGAACGCAAAACGTTAACGCAACGTTAACGGCAAGACGGAGGACCCGGCCCGATGGATCCGCAGTGGGATGATATGAAAGTGTTTTTGGCGGTGGCCCGGGAGGCGAGCCTGTCGGGCGCCGGCCGCACCCTCAAAATGGACCCGGCGACGGTGGGGCGGCGGGTGGCACGGTTCGAGGCCGCATTGGAAACGCCGCTGTTTGTAAAATCGCCGCAGGGCTATGCGCTGAGTGCAGCAGGCGACCGGCTGCTGGCCCATGCCGAAGCGGCAGAACAGGCGATGCGCGCCGGCACCGAGGCGCTGAGCGGCCCCAGCGACACGATGTCCGGCCAGATCCGCATCGGCGCGCCGGACGGGGCGGCCAACTACCTGCTGCCGCAGGTCTGTGCCCAGATTGCCGAAGACAACCCGGATCTGGATATCCAGATCGTGGCCCTGCCGCGGGTGATCAACCTCAGCCGCCGGGAAGCGGATATGGCGGTGACGGTCAGCGCGCCGACAGCGGGCAAGCTGCTGGTGCAGAAGATCTGCGATTACCGTCTGCATTTGGTCGCCTCGCGCCATTACCTGAAAGATCGCCCGCCGATCGAAAAGCTGGAGGATTTGAAAGGCCATAAGATGATCGGCTATATCCCGGACATGATCTTCGACAAGGAACTGGATTACCTCAATGACATCGGGGTGGAGCGGGTGGCGCTGGCGTCGAATTCCGTGTCGGTGCAGATCAAGATGGCGGCGCAGGGCACGGCGGTCTGCATCGCCCATGATTTCAGCCTGCCGGCCCACCGGATGCTGCGCAAGATCCTGACCGATAAGGTCAGCCTCAGCCGCAGTTTCCATCTGGTGCGGCACCAGGGCGACCAGCGCAGCGAGCGGCTGAACCGGTTTGCCCATGCGTTGTCTAAAGGCATCCGCGACGAGGTTGCCCGGCTGGAAGCCTTGACTTGAAGCTGCGTTGCGGCACACTTAATTATACCGCAATAAAGTTACGGAGGTGCGCAGCATGCTTGTTCAGGAGATTTTGAAGTCCAAGGCCGGTTCCGGTGTGGTCACCGTCTCGCTGCATGCAAGCGTTGCCGAAGCTGCAAAAGTCATGTCGGAGAACCGTTTCGGCACCGTGGTGGTTTCAGCTGACGGCGAATACCCGGACGGCATCCTCTCCGAACGCGACATTGTGCGGGAATTGGCCAAAGCGGGGTCCAGCTGCCTGGACAAGCCGGTCAGCGGCTATATGACGCGCGAGCTGGTCACCTGCACCAGCCAATCCAATGTGGGGCAGATCCTGAAGCAGATGACCGATGGGCGGTTCCGCCACATGCCGGTGGTCGAGGATGGGAAACTCATTGGAATCATAACCCTCGGGGATGCAGTGAAAGCGCAGCTTGCACAGGTGGCGATGGAGAAGAACGCCTTGCAGGACATGATCATGGGGCACTGAGCCGCGGGGCGGGGTCCGTATTTCTGCCCTCTTGCAATGAGGGCAGCAAATATGTTTGCCTGCGCAGAAATTTTGACAAGGCAGGAGGCCGCCGATGCGTGTGGGTCTGTATCCCGGTACCTTTGACCCGATCACTATCGGGCATATCGACATTATCCGCCGCGCCAGTGCGATGGTGGACAAGCTGGTCATCGGCGTGGCGATAAACCGCGACAAGGGGCCTTTGTTCAACCTGGAAGAACGGGTTGGCATGATTGAAGCGGAATGCGCCAAGCTGAGCACCGAAACCGGGACCGAGATTGTCGCGCATCCGTTTGAAAACCTGCTGATCGACTGCGCCCGCGACGTCGGCGCCCAGATCATCGTGCGCGGTCTGCGGGCGGTTGCCGATTTTGAGTATGAGTTTCAGATGGTCGGCATGAACCGGGCGTTGGACAGCTCGATCGAGACGGTGTTCCTGATGGCCGAGGCGCGGCACCAGGCGATTGCCTCGAAACTGGTTAAGGAAATCGCCCGGCTGGACGGTGACGTGTCGAAATTCGTCACCCCGCTGGTCAAAGACAAGCTGATGGAGCGTCTGGGCAAAACCGCCTGAGGCGCGATGCGGATTTGAATACCAGCAAAGCCGGGCCTGCGCCCGGCTTTGTGCTGCCGGCGGTGCGCAGCGTGCGCGGGCGGTGCTTCATCGAGAGAAAGATTTGAAACGCACCGGCGCAGCAGGTGCGGCTGCGGGGGTCAGCGCCAGAAAGCGATCCAGTCGATCAGGGCAAACAGTTTCTTGCCCAGGAAGATCATGTGCAGATCGCCGAACATGGCGATGTCGATCACCGCGGCGGCGATCAGGAACACCCCGAGGGAAATGGCAATCCGGTTGGTCATCGGGGCTCCGCCGCAATTGAAAACGCCCGCCCAGATAACCTGAGCGGACGTGAAGTCTCAAGAGGTCAGGCCGCGGCCGGCCCCGGTCTGCCTTAACCCAGTTTCCCCATGGCAACGGCGACATCGGCCATGCGGACCGAGAAGCCCCATTCGTTGTCGTACCAGGCCAGCACCCGAACCAGGCGGCTGTCCAAAACCCGGGTCTGGTCCGGTGCAAAGATCGAGCTTTCCGGCGAGTGGTTGAAGTCGACGGAGACCAGCGGCGCCGGCTCATAGCCCAGAACACCCTTCATCGGGCCTTCGGCGGCTTCCTTGACGGCGGCGTTGACCTGCTCGGCGGTCACGTCGCGGCCGGCGCGGAAGGTCAGGTCCACGGCGGAGACATTCGGGGTCGGCACGCGGATCGCGGAGCCGTCCAGACGGCCTTTCAGGTTCGGCAGCACTTCCCCCAGGGCCTTGGCAGCACCGGTCGAGGTCGGGATCATCGACATGGCGGCGGCGCGGGCGCGGTACAGGTCCTTGTGGCGGCGATCCAGGGTCGGCTGGTCGCCGGTGTAGGCGTGGATGGTGGTCATGATGCCGTGCTCGATGCCGAACGCCTCGTCCAGCACCTTGGCCAGCGGCGCCAGGCAGTTGGTGGTGCAGGAGCCGTTGGAGATCATCGTGTCCGCCGCGGTCAGCTGGTCGTCATTGACGCCGAACACGATGGTCTTGTCGACATTTTTGCCGGGGGCGGACAGCAGCACTTTCTTGGCGCCGCGCTCCAGATGCGCCTTGGCCTTTTCGCCGTCGTTGAACTTGCCGGTGCATTCCAGCACCACGTCGCAACCCGACCAGTCCAGCTCACCCATGTCGTAGGTCGAGAACATCTGCATGTCGCCGCGGCCCAGGTTCATGGTGCCGTCGCCGATGGTGACCTCGCCGGGGAAACGGCCATGCACAGAGTCGTATTTGATCAGATGCGCTGCGGTGTCCAGCGGGCCGGTGGCGTTCACCTTGATCACTTCGATGTCGTCGCGGCCCGAGGCTGCGATATGCGACAGGGTGCAGCGGCCGATGCGGCCAAAACCGTTGATCCCGACTTTGATGGTCATGAGTTACGTCTCCAAGCGAGCAAAAACCTTTGCCCGCCATATAGACCGGTGCAGATGTGGTCTAAAGAGGTAAAAGCGGCATTAAATGAAACTGTTAGCGCAAAATTCCACCGGTGGCGCTAACGGCTCCCGCCGGTGGCGTTAACGGAGAACCGGCCGCGGATGCGGTGGCGCTAACGCTTGCGGCGGGGGCCGGAAGCGGGCAGATTGCCAGCCATAGGCGGACAGGGATTAAGGGATTTGGCATGAGCGGTTTGCTGGCGCTACTGGACGATGTGGCGGGGATTGCCAAGGTGGCGGCGGCCTCGGTCGATGATGTGGCGGCGGCGGCGGGCAAGGCCGGAGCCAAGACGGCCGGCGTGATCATCGACGATGCCGCGGTGACACCCAAATACCTGCAGGGTTTTGAGCCTGCGCGGGAGCTGCCGATCATCTGGCGCATCACCCGCGGCTCGCTGTTCAACAAGCTGATCCTGCTGCTGCCGGTGGCGATGCTGCTGGCCAACTTTGCGCCGTGGCTCATTACGCCACTGCTGATGCTGGGCGGGTGCTACCTGTGTTTCGAGGGGGCCGAGAAGATCTTTCACGTGCTGTTCCCGCACGCGAGCCACGCCATTGACGAGGATATGAGCATCAAGGACCCCGGCCATCTGGAGGAAGAGAAGATCAAGGGCGCGATCAAGACCGATTTCATCCTGTCGGCGGAGATCATGACCATCGCGCTGGCCGCCATTGAGGCGCCGAATGTCTGGATGCAGGCGGCGACCCTGGCGGTGGTGGCCATCGGGGTGACGCTGGCGGTTTACGGCTCGGTCGCGCTGATCGTGAAGATGGATGATGTCGGGCTGTACCTGGCGCAGAACGCGCGGACCTCTCCGGGGCGCGGGCTGGGGCGCGGTCTGGTGAAGTTCATGCCGGTGCTGATGAAGATCCTGTCGGTGGTCGGCACTGCCGCGATGCTCTGGGTCGGCGGCTCGATTATCATTCACGGGCTGGAGGTGCTGGGCTTTGGCTGGCTGGGGCATCACATCCACGATTGGGCCTATGCGGTAGGCCACGCGGTGCCTGCGGCCTGGACCGGCTTTGCCGAGTGGAGCGCCAAGGCGGCGATGGACGGGGTGTTCGGCGTTGTGCTGGGGCTGCTGCTGATTCCGCTGGCGACCAAGGTGGTTGCCCCTGCATGGCGGGGAATTGCAGGCCAAAAGGCAGACCGTTCTTAATCCGCATCCGGCCCGGCGTTTACCCTCTCGTAACCCTTGCAGGATCAAATAACAGACAGACAGCGGGTCATACCGGAGGCGGTTCGCAGCCTGATCCGCTGCTGTTCTGCTATCTGTGTCGGGAGAGGGCCTGCTGTGAGAAATTTGATGCTGAGTGTTTTTGTCTTTAGCGCCACCGCCTTGCCGGCTTTCGCCGCCGGACCCTGCGGGGTTCTCTGCAATGCGGAGTTTTACGAGACTGCAACTCCGGCCTCGGTTGAGCAGCTGGTTGCCGAAGGTGAAGATGTGAACGGCAAGGATCCAATGGGACGGTCGCCGTTGCATTTCGCTGGGGGCGCCAGAGCGGATACGATCCGCGCCCTGATCGCCGCGGGCGCTGATGTTTCGGCACCTGACAGTCTTGACCGCAAACCGATCCACTTTGTCACCGCCGCCGGCAGTCCTGAGAATGTTGTCGTATTGCTAAAGGCTGGCGCCGATCCGAATGCACGGACCGCCAACAACTGGACACCGCTGCATGGGGTCGCAAAATGGGGACGGCCCGAAATCATCCGCGTTCTGCTGGAGGCCGGCGCTGATCCAGGCGCCACAAATGACATGGGGGAAACGCCTTTTGACCTGGTGGGAAACAATACCCAGGTTTTGGAGTCACCTGAATTTCACGTGCTGAAGGAAGCCAAAACCCAATAGACGGCGAAATGAAAATGGGCGCCCGGAGGCGCCCATGAAGAAATTCTTTCGGTGCGTGAAGCGTGTTTGCCTCAGCCCAGCAGCTCTTTCACCTTGGCTACTGTGCCCTCGGCGGTGATGCCAAAGCGCTCGAACAGTTCGCCTGCCGGAGCAGAGGCGCCGAAGCGGTCCATGCCGACGAAACCGGCTTTCTTCTCCTGGCCGCGCTCGCCCAAGAGCCAGCGGTCCCAGCCGCCGTCGCGCACAGCCGCCTCGATGCCGACGCGGACCGGGCCTGCGGGCAGGACCTTGCGGCGGTAGGCTTCGTCCTGCTGTGCAAACAGCTCCATGCAGGGCATGGAGACGACGCGGGTGCCGATGCCCTCGGCCTCCAGCTTGGCCTTGGCGTCCATCGCGACGGAAACCTCGGAACCGGTGGCGATCAGGATCACCTGGCGTTTGTTCTCGGCCTCGGCCAGCACATAGGCGCCTTTTTCAACCATGTTGCTGAGCTTGTGCTCGGTCCGGACGGTCGGCAGGTTCTGACGGGTCAGGGTCATCACCGACGGGGTTTCCTTGGCGGTGAGGGCAATTTCCCAGGCCTCGGCGGTTTCCACGGTGTCGGCGGGGCGGAACACATAGGTGTTCGGGGTCGCGCGGCAGATCGCCAGGTGTTCGACCGGCTGATGGGTCGGGCCGTCTTCGCCGACGCCGATTGAATCATGGGTCATCACAAACACGGTCGGGATCTTCGACAGGGCGGCCAGGCGCATCGCCGGGCGGGCGTAGTCGGTGAAGCAGAAGAAGGTGCCGCCGTAAGCGCGCATGCCGCCGTGCAGCACCATGCCGTTCATCGCCGCGGCCATGCCGTGCTCGCGGATACCCCAATAGACGTAACGCCCTTTGCGGTTGTCGGTGTCGAACATGCCCAGATCGCCGGTCTTGGTGTTGTTGGATCCGGTCAGGTCAGCAGAGCCGCCCACGGTTTCCGGCATGATCGGGTTGATCACTTCCAGCGCCATTTCCGAAGACTTGCGGGTGGCAACCTTGGGCTGGGTCTCGGACGCCTGCTTTTTCAGCGCCTTGATGGTGGCGGACAGCTTCTTGGGGGTGTCCCGGCTGTAGGCGCGGTTGAAACGGTCCTGTTTTTGCGAGGACAGCTCGGCAAAGCGGGCTTCCCAGGCTTCGCGCTCGGTCTTGCCGCGGGCGCCGATTTCTTCCCACTGGGATTTGATATCCGCCGGCACTTCGAACGGGCCGCTGGTCCAGCCATAGGCATCCTTGGCCGCCTGCAGCTGGTCCTGGTCGGTCAGCGCGCCGTGGCCTTTGGAGGTGTCCTGCGCGGCATGGCCCAGGGCAATATGGGTCTTGCAGGCAATCATCGAGGGTTTCTTGGACTTCTTGGCGGCAATGATCGCCTCGTCGATGGCCTTGGGGTCGTGGCCGTCGATTTCCAGCACCTGCCAGCCCGAGGCCTTGAAGCGCTGCACCTGATTGGTGCGGTCGGACAGATCAACCTTGCCGTCGATGGTGATGTTGTTGTTGTCCCAGAACACGATCAGCTTGCCCAGCTGGTGGCGGCCGGCCAGGCCGATGGCCTCCTGGCTGATGCCTTCCATCAGGCAGCCGTCGCCTGCGATCACATATGTGTGGTGATCGACGACCTTCTTGCCGTAATGGGCGCGCTGCATTTCCTCGGCCATGGCGAAGCCGACAGCGTTGGAGAGGCCCTGGCCGAGCGGGCCGGTGGTGACCTCGACCGCGTCGATCAGGAAGTTTTCCGGATGGCCCGCGGTGATCGCGCCGGTCTGGCGGAAGTTCTTGATCTGATCAAGCGTCACCTGTTTGTCGCCGGACAGATAGAGCAGCGCATAAATCAGCATCGAGCCGTGGCCCGCCGACAGGATGAAGCGGTCGCGGTCCGGCCACTGCGGGTTGGAGGCATCGAATTTGAGGTGCTTTTCAAACAGCACGGTCGCCACGTCGGCCATGCCGATCGGCATGCCGGTGTGGCCGGAATTGGCGGCGGCGACGGCGTCCAGAGCCAGCGCGCGGATGGCGGCGGCCTTGTTCCAATGGTCGGGATTGGCGGTGCGCAGGGCTGTCAGGTCCACTTGGATCGTCCTTTGGCGTTAACAGGCAATTGCTGCGCTCAATAACAGCGATGCCGCAAAGATCAAGCATGGTTGCGCGCAACTCTGCTATGTTGCGCGAAGTTGGCGCGTCAAGTGGTTGAAAGACAAGGGGGGGTGTTTTATCCCTGAAAGGGAAGAACTGGCCCATGTCGGCGGCAGATGCGCGATTCGCGCGGGCGCCGGAAAGAATATGGCACTGATGTGGACGGGTGAGGGACAGGCATGAACCAGATTGAAGAATTGCAAGGCCGCATTCAGGCTGCGCTTGAGCGTATCAGCGCCGGCTCGGCCGCACTGCAGGACGCGCGCGACGCGGATAAGGCCAAGGCCGTTGAGGCCGCGGCGGAGGCCGCCAGAGCGGCAGAGGCAGCGGCGGCTGGTGCGGCAACGGCTGAAATTGAACAGGCTCTGGAAGAAGAAAAGCTTGCCAATGCGCAGCTGGAAGAGCGGGTGAGGGTGCTGCGCGCACGGCTGCAGGAGGCTGGCAACCAGGCACCTGCCCGAAGCGAAGATGTGGCGGCGATGGAAGCCGAACTGCAGCTGTTGCGCAACGAAGCCGGGGATCCGGCGGAAAAGGAAGCCCTGCGCAGCGAAGTTGCGCGTCTCAAAGCCGAACTGGAGGCCGCGGCCAATACCGCCGCCAGCGACAAGGGAGCGCTGGAGGAGCAGCTTGCGCAAGCCCAGGCTGCCAATGCCAGGCTGATGGCCCAGATGGAAGAGGCATCGGTTTCTGCGGCAGCACCGGCGGATGCGGCCCCGGCCCAGGACATGGGCACGGAGATTGAACGCCAGAATGAAACCCTGCTGCGGCTCGACACCGAACTGCAGCTGTTGCGCCAGGCCAACGAGGAGCTGCGCGCCTCGAACACCGCGCTGCGCGACGCCAACGCCCGGAGCCTGGGCGATGCCGGGCTGATCAACACCGCAATGGAAGCCGAGATCGAAGGCCTGCGCGCAGCCCAGGCCAGTGACCAGGCCCAGGTCAACGCGGTGCTGGCCAAGCTGGAGCCGCTATTGGCCAATGCCCGCAACCTGCCGGAAGGGGAGGAAGTCTGATGCCGGAAGTGACCATAATGATCGGCGGCCGCGGCTTTGAGGTCTCCTGCCAGGAGGGCGAGGAAAGCTACCTGCATTCTGCCGCCAAAATGCTGGATAACGAAGCGCAGGTGCTGTCGGACCAGATCGGCCGGATGCCCGAAGCGCGGATGCTGCTGATGGCCGGCCTGATGCTGGCCGACAAGACTGCCGCGGTCGAGGACCGGATCAAGGAGGTTGAGGCCGTGCTGGCCGAACGCGACCAGGAACTGGCGGATCTGCGCGCCATGCCGGCACCGGAACCCGAGCGGATCGAAGTTCCGATCGTGCCGCCGCAGGTCACCGAGAGCCTGGCCGAACTGGCCGCCCGGACCGAGGCGCTGGCGCAGGAAATCGAAGAAAAGGCCCAGCCTGCGGTTTGAGATTGGCCCGTTTGACATTGGCCCGTTTGACAATGGCCTGAGTCTGCGCAGGGGGCGGCGGAAGTTTTACCGCCGATGACCTGATGCTGATCGACGCGGCGTAAAATCCCGCACCCGTCACCAAACATAAAAGGCCTGCCGCAACAGGATGCGGCAGGCCTTTGTGATGAAAAGAGCCTTCAGCCTTCAGCCTTCAGCCGTTAGCTTCGCGGATCTTGTCGGCGGCATCTTTGTTGAAGGCAATGCCGTTTTGATCGAACATGCCGTCCAGCTCGCCTGACAGGGTCATCTCGGTGATGATGTCGCAGCCGCCGACAAACTCACCCTTGATGTAAAGCTGCGGGATGGTCGGCCAGTCGGAGTATTCCTTGATGCCGGAACGGATGTCTTCGTCCGCCAGCACGTTCACATCGGTGTAGTCCACGCCGATGTAGTTCAAAACGCCTGCCACACGCGAGGAGAAGCCGCATTGGGGCATTTCCTTGGTGCCTTTCATGAAGAGCACCACGTCGTTGGCTTTGACGGTTTCGTCGATGCGGTTTTTTGCGTCGGTCATTGGTTCATGTCCTTTTGGTCGTGCCGCCGTGGGGGGACCGGCAGAAAGTCGTTGAGCGCGAGATATGCCACAAAGGGCTGCAATAAAAGAGCCGCAGCCGGAGAAACTTGATTTCCTGCCGACACTAGCAGCCAGCCCGGGCGGATTATTCCGGCGCTTTTGTGGTCAGCGCCAGCGCGTGCAGTTCGCCGTCGGGGCCGTCCATCTTGCCTTTCAGCGCGGCATAGACGGCGCGCTGCTGCTGGACGCGGTTCTTGCCGCGGAAGCTTTCGTCGACGACCATCGCCGACATATGCACGCCGTCGGTACCGGCCACCTGGATTTCAGCGTCGGGAAAGCTTTCGCGCAGCAGTTCTTCGATTTCGTGGGCTTGCATGGGCATCCGGAGAAGTCCTTTGTCTTGTTTGGTAAAAATGTAGGCGGCCGCCGGGGCCTCTGCAAGCAGGATTAACTGCCGTCCTGCGCAAAGGGCGCCAGACTTTCCACAAAATCCGGCAGCGCGGCAAGGGCGTCCTGCACGCTGTCTTCCTCAAAGTCCCAGACCGAGTCCGGGTCTTCCGGGCAAAGCGATGCGGCCAGGTCTGCGCAGCGGGTTTGCAGCGCCACTGGCAGGGGCAGCGCGGCGGCCTCCTGCAGCACCAGCAGCGCCTCGTGGATCGGCCGCAGCACCCGCAGGGCATAGGTCATATGCGGCAGCAGGTCAGGATCATCGCGCCAGGTTTCGCCGCCGAACAACACTTGCGTCACCCGCTGGCCGGCGCCGGCGCAGGAATAGGCCACGCAGCCGCCAAAGCCGCGCGGCTTCAGATCCTCGTGGATCGTGCAGCGGAAATCCGGGCCAAGGTTGGGGCAGGGCGTGTCCGCGTCTTTGAGCAGGCCAAAGTCTTCATGCGCCTGAAAAGGATAGGCGAGACAGCACAGGGCGGCGCAACGGCTGCAGTCCTCTGTCAGCTCAGGAAGGGTCAAAGGCCGGTCCCCGGTTTAAAAGAAAGGGCGGGACGGCTGCGCCATCCCACCCTTGCGCTTCACTTTGCCGCGGTGCCCGGCAAAGGCAGCGCGGCTCGTTTAGATCAGGCGACCGCAGCGGCAAAGCTGGAGCGGAAGATCTCCTTCAGCTCGGCCAGCGGCGCCTCGGAACCGCCGATCTTGACCATGTCACCGCCGAATTTGCCGACAGTGGCCAGCGACACGCCGGCCTGGCCTGCGGCCAGCATCAGCGCTTCGGCCTGGTCAAAGTTGCAGGCGACCAGGTAGCGGGCCTGATCCTCGCCAAACACGGTCGGGGTATCGCCTGCGTCGATCTGCACGCCAACGCCGGCCGCTTCCGCCATCTCAAACGCCGCCAGCGCAAGGCCGCCATCGGCCAGATCGGTGCAGGCTTTGATCAGCTCGCGGTTGGCGCGGATAAATTCGCCGTTGCGCTTTTCGGCTTCCAGATCAACTGCCGGGGCGTCGCCGTCCTCGCGGTTGAAGACCTCGGCCAGCAGCGCCGACTGGCCCAGATGGCCAATGGTTTCACCGACCAGCAAAGCGACATGGCCGTCGCGGACCTCGCCGGTGATCGGCTCTTCGCCCGCGGCAATCAAGCCAACGGCGCCAATGGTCGGGGTCGGCAGGATGCCTTTGCCGTCGGTTTCATTGTAGAGCGAGACATTGCCGGAAACGATCGGCATATCCAGCGCGGCCACGGCCTCGCCGATGCCTTTGATGGCGCCGACGAACTGGCCCATGATTTCGGGCTTTTCGGGGTTGCCGAAGTTCAGGTTGTCGGTTGTTGCCAGCGGCTTGGCGCCCACAGCTGTCAGGTTGCGATAGGCCTCGGCCACCGCCTGTTTGCCGCCCTCGAACGGGTTCGCCTTGACGTAGCGCGGGGTCACGTCGGAGGTGAAGGCCAGCTTCTTGCCGGTGCCATGCACCCGGACGATGCCGGAGCCGGCGCCGGGGCGGCGCTGGGTGTCGCCCATCACGGTGGTGTCGTACTGCTCGTAAACCCACTGCTTGCCGGCATAGTTCGGCGAGGCGAGCAGCGCCTTCAGCCCGTCGATCGGGTCAATGGTGGGCACATCGGCGTCGGTCAGCGGCTCAGCCGCCGGGGTCGGCACCCAGGGGCGGTCGTATTCCGGCGCGGTGGAGGCCAGTTTCGACAGCACCAGATCCGCTTTCACGTCACCGTTGTGCAGGATCAGGAAGCGGTCCTCGGCAATGGTTTCGCCAACGATGGCAAAATCCAGGTCCCATTTTTCGAACACGGCGCGGGCGTCTGCTTCCAGTTCGGGCTTCAGCACCATCAGCATCCGTTCCTGAGATTCCGACAGCATCATTTCATAGGCTGTCATATTCTCTTCGCGCTGCGGCACGTCTTCGAGGTTCAGCTTGACGCCCAGCTTGCCCTTGTCGCCCATTTCCACGGCCGAGCAGGTGAGGCCGGCAGCCCCCATGTCCTGGATCGAGATCACGGCACCGGTCTGCATCAGCTCCAGCGTGGCTTCCATCAGGCGCTTTTCGGTGAACGGGTCGCCGACCTGCACGGTGGGGCGCTTTTCCTCGATGGTGTCATCGAATTCAGCAGACGCCATGGTGGCGCCGCCGACGCCGTCACGGCCGGTTTTGGCGCCAAGGTACACCACCGGCATGCCAACGCCCGATGCGGCCGAGTAGAAAATGCCATCGGTCTTGGCCAGGCCTGCCGCAAAGGCGTTGACCAGGCAGTTGCCGTTATAGGCCGGATGAAAGCGGACTTCGCCGCCGGCGCAGGGAACGCCGAAACAATTGCCGTAGCCGCCGATGCCTTCGACCACGCCGTTGACAAGCTGGCGGGTCTTGGGGTGCGAGGGCTCGCCGAAGGACAGCGAGTTCATCGAAGCGATGGGCCGCGCGCCCATGGTGAAGACGTCGCGCAGAATGCCGCCAACCCCGGTTGCCGCCCCCTGGTAGGGTTCGATGTAAGAGGGGTGATTGTGGCTTTCCATCTTGAAGACCACGGCGTCGCCGTCGCCGATATCCACGATGCCGGCGTTTTCACCGGGGCCGCAGATCACCTGCGGGCCGTCGGTCGGCAGGGTGCGCAGCCATTTCTTGGAGGATTTATAAGAGCAGTGCTCGTTCCACATCGCTGAGAAGATGCCCAGCTCGGTGAAAGTCGGCTCGCGCCCGATGATTTCCAGGATCAGATCGTATTCCTCGGGCTTCAGCCCGTGATTGGCAATCAGTTCAGGCGTGATGGCGGGTTCCTGCATCCGTAAACGTCCCCAATGGCTGCGATTGCGCGCCTTTTAGGGCAAGGCGAAGCGCGGGGAAAGTGGAATCAAACGAATCCGCGGCAGAAGCGCTGCGGGGCAGCCCCGGCGCCGCGGGATGGGGGCCGCGGCGCCGGGCTTCAGGCTTTTGAAAGCGCCGCCGAAAGCGGCCGGCGCAGACCAGAATGGTTAAAATGCAAGCATTACGAATGCTGCGGCTGCAAACCGGGCAAAAAAGCACGCCAAATATGCTGCAGTGCAGGTAGAGAGAATGTGCCGGGCATTGCGGGCCAGCGGCGTATCCTGCGGGGGCGGGGCGCCGCTGGCAGCATTTGCGGCGGTTGCCTGATTGTGGCGTGATGCCATGGCGTTAGGCCAAAAAAAAAGGCCGAGCACTAAGCTCGGCCGAAGTCCAACAGGGAGGTATGGAGGGGGGGCGAAGCCGCCGCCTCCATGACCTTCATTTAGGGTGCCGGGCCTGCCCCTTCAAGGGGATTGACGCTAAACAAGGGTCAAAGCTGCTATGCGGAAATTGCATGGCTTGGGGGCTGCTCCGGTTCGAACTATCCAAAACGGGCCAAACCCCGGCCATACAGTGCAAATCCGTTCCGCTGATGTGCTGGCGCGGGTCAGAGTTTGCCCAGCTCTTTCATATGTTTCCGGTGCGCCATGATTTCGGATTGCACGAAGTCGCGGAACGCGCCGACACGCTGCGAATGGCGCAGTTCTTCGGGATAGGCGAGGTAGACCGGAACGCTGTGCTGATCATCTTCCGGCAGCAATTCGACCAGCTGCGGGAATTCCTCGGTGACATAATCCGGCAGAATGCCGACACCCAGATTGTACAGAACGCTCTGCAACACGCCGAAATAGTTGTTGACGGTCAGCAGCGACCCCGGGTTCAGCGCCATCAGCTTTTTGCCCAGCACGGCAGCGGAGCCCACTTGGGCAGAGCGCTGGTTCTGGCAGATCAGCCGGTGCCGGGAGATGTCTTCAGAGGTTTCCAGGGGGCCGCGCTTTTTCAGATAGGCCGGCGAGGCATATAGCCCCATCCGCACGGTCATCAGCCGCTTGCGCACCAGATCGGCCTGGCTGGGCTCCTTCATGCGGATGGCCACATCAGCCTCGCGCATGGGCAGGTCCAGAACACGTTCCTCCAGCATCAGGTCGATTTTCAGATTGGGGTATTGCTCATACAGTTTAGTCAGCCGCGGCGCCAGCCACAGGGTGCCGAACCCGACCGTGGTGGTGACCCGCAGTTCGCCGAACACTTCCTCCTCGCTGTCGCGGATGCGGGCAGAGGCGGCTTCAAGCCGTGTGGACATGGATTGGGTGGCGTCAAACAGCAGCTCTCCCTGTTCGGTGAGAATCAGTCCGCGCGCATGCCGGTGGAACAGCGTCGTATTCAAGGCCTCCTCCAGCGCCCGGATCTGGCGGCTGACCGCCGATTGCGACAGATTCAGCCTGTCACCGGCATGGGTCAGGCTGCCCGCATCGGCCACCGCGTGAAATATTCTGAGCTTATCCCAATCCATATGCGTTACTTTCTGTGCGTTTGGGGCCGACCGTATGAAATCTTAGTTATGTATCAGTTTTCGTGGCGCAAGCGAGCAAAAACGAAAAAAAAGCGGCTATTCAGGTCAGTAGTTATGACCTATTCTCAGGGCCATAAAGTGCAAGCTAATCCCGGTTGAGGAGGCCATGATGAGCACGCCGAAAATCTCACTCAATGACAAATACGACCTGACGAAATCGCCGGTGCTGCTGAACGGCACCCAGGCGCTGGTGCGGCTGATGCTGATGCAAAAGCACCGCGACCAGGCGGCAGGTCTGAATACCGCCGGACTTGTCACCGGCTACCGCGGCTCGCCCCTGGGGGCAGTCGACCTGCAAATGAGCAAGGCCGAGAAACATCTGAAGGCGGCGGATATCACCTTTCAGTACGGTCTGAACGAGGACCTGGCGGTAACCGCCCTGTGGGGCGCGCAGCAGGCCGAGGTCCGCGGCGAAGGCAAATACGACGGCGTGTTCGGCCTGTGGTACGGCAAGGGGCCGGGCGTGGACCGCTCCGGCGATGCGATCCGCCACGCCAATATGGCCGGCTCGTCCAAGCACGGCGGCGTTCTGCTGGCGATGGGCGACGACCACACCGGCGAAAGCTCCACCGTGCTGCACCAGTCGGAATGGTCGCTGCTGGACTGCTACCTGCCCATCGTCAGCCCGGCCGGGGTGCAGGAAATCCTGGATTACGGCATTTACGGCTACGCGCTCAGCCGGTTCTCTGGCCTGTGGACCGGTCTCAAGACCATGAAGGACACCATCGAGGTGACCTCGGTTGTCGATGCCCGCCCGGAGCGGATGCAGCTGGTGACCCCGGACTTCGACATGCCGGCAGACGGATTGAACATCCGCCTGGACGACGACCGTTTCCGCCAGGAAGACCGCATTATCGACTACAAGCGCTTTGCGGCCGAGGCGTTTTCCCACGCCAACAAGATGGACAAACGCATGTGGGGCAAGCCCGGTGCCAAGATCGGGTTCGTTGCCGCGGGCAAGAACTGGCTCGACCTGGTGCACGCGCTGAAACTGCTGAACATCGACGAGACCATGGCCGAACGCCTCGGGCTGACCACCTATAAGGTGGGCCAGACCTGGCCGATGGACATGAAGGGCTTTCACGACTGGGCCGAAGATCTGGACCTGATTGTCGTGGTCGAGGAAAAACGCAAGCTGATCGAGATCCAGATCAAGGAAGCGATCTTTGACGACCGCCGGGGCCGCCGGGTCTATGGCTGGTACAAAGGCGGTGCCGGAAGCCTGCACCGCGAGGAGCTGTTCCCGACACGCTATGCGCTTGACCCGATCATGATTGCCGAAAAACTGGGCGGTATCCTGATCGAGGAAGGCCGCGAGACCGAGGCTATCCGCGCAGGCCTGGAAGGTCTGTCCGAAGCCCGCCGCGCCGACAATGCCGAGGAAATCGCCACCCGTCTGCCCTACTTCTGCTCGGGCTGCCCGCACAATTCCTCCACCAAACTGCCGGAGGGCTCGCGCGCCTATGCCGGCATCGGCTGCCACTTCATGGTGCAGTGGATGGACCGCGAGACAACCGGTTTTACCCATATGGGCGGCGAGGGTGTCAACTGGGTCGGCGAGGCGCCGTTCTCAAACCGCAAGCATGTGTTCCAGAACCTTGGCGACGGCACCTATAACCACTCTGGCGTGCAGGCGATCCGTGCCGCGCTCGCCGAGGGGACCAACATCACCTACAAGATCCTTTATAATGATGCGGTTGCGATGACCGGCGGGCAAGCTGCCGAGGGCGGCCTCACCGCGCAGCAGATCGCGCATGAGCTGACCGCAATGGGCGTCAAGACCATCGCCGTGGTCTATGACGAAAAAGAGGATGTGGACGCCGCGCTGTTTCCAGCGGGCATGCGGATGCACGAACGCGCCGAGATGATGAAGATCCAGCGCGAGTTCGAACAGGTCGAGGGCGTCTCAGCTATCATCTACATCCAGACCTGCGCCGCCGAGAAACGCCGCCGCCGCAAGAAGGGCCAGTTTCCGGACCCGGACCAGCGGGTGTTCATCAACACCGATGTCTGCGAGGGCTGCGGCGATTGCGGGGTGCAGTCGAACTGTGTGTCCATCGTGCCCAAAGACACCGAACTCGGCCGCAAACGGGCGATCGACCAGTCCTCCTGCAACAAGGATTTCTCTTGCGTGAACGGGTTCTGCCCGTCCTTTGTGACGGTGGAAGGCGCGAAGATCCGCAAGGAGGCGACGGCGGATATCGACCTGCCGCATCTGCCCAAGCCGCAGCTGCCCGCCATTGACGGCACCCACAACGTGGTGATCACCGGTGTCGGCGGCACCGGCGTGGTGACCATCGGTGCGGTGCTGGCACAGGCGGCGCAGATCGACGGGCTGGGCGCCGGGCTGATGGAAATGGCCGGTCTCGCCCAAAAAGGCGGTGCAGTGCATATCCACTGCCGGATTGCACAGACACCCGAGGATATTTCGGCGATCCGCGTCGCCACCGGCGAGGCGCATGCGCTGATCGGCGGTGACCTGGTGGTCAGCGCCGGCGCCAAGACCCTGGGCCTGACCTCCACCGGCAGCACCGGCGCGGTGGTGAACAGCCACGAGATCATCACCGGCGATTTCACCCGCAACACCGAGTTTGCCATTCCCACAGACCGGCTGCAGGTGGCGCTGCAGGCGCGGCTGCGCGACCGGGTGGATCTGTTCGATGCCTCGGAGCTGGCGCGCGCCACCATGGGCGACTCGATCTTTTCCAACATGATGGTGTTCGGCGGCGCCTGGCAGCGCGGCCTGGTGCCGGTCAGCCACGCGGCTATCGAACAGGCGATTGAAATGAACGGCGCCGCGGTGGACCGGAACAAACGTGCCTTTGACATCGGCCGCTGGGCAGTGCTGCACCCGGAAGAGGCGGCAAAGCTGATCCAGCCAACGGTGGTGGACAAGCCGAAGACGCTGGACGAGAAAATCGCCTTCCGCGCCGATCAGCTGGTGGCCTATCAGGGCAACGGCCTGGCCAAACGCTATGCCAGGCTGCTGGAGGGCATCAGTGATCCCGCTCTGAAAGAGGCGGTGGCAAAGGGCTATCACAAGCTGCTGTCCTACAAGGACGAATACGAGGTCGCCCGCCTGCTGCTGGACAGCCGCGCCAAGGCGGAAGCAGAGTTTGAGGGCGATCTGAAACTCTCCTACCACCTGGCGCCGCCGATGCTGAGCGGCACCGATCCCAACGGCCGCCCGAAAAAGCGCAGGTTCGGCGCCGGCATGGAGCGCGGCTTCCGTTTGCTGGCCAAGCTGAAACGCTTGCGCGGCACGCCGCTTGACATCTTTGGCTATACCGCCGAGCGCAAGATGGAGCGCGCGCTGATCAAGCAATATGAGGCTGACATGAAGGAATGGCTGCCCAAAGCAGCGCCCGGGATCCTGGAGCCGCTGACGGCATTGGCTGAACTGCCGCTTTCGATCCGCGGTTTCGGCCCGGTGAAGATGGCGAATGAGCAGAAGGCCGCAAAACGCCGCGAGGAGCTGCTGGCCGCGCTGCGCCAGGGCGGCGTGCCGATCAAAGAGGCCGCGGAATAATCACAAGGGCAGGGCGGGGCACTCCCGCCCGCTCCGGACCATCCGCAGGATGGCCCCTCCCGGTTGGGCCCGGCGCCGCGCTGACGCACGGCGTTTGCCATTCCTCCTCCGCTCTGCTTCTTTCTGGTCAGAACTACTCCGGGGTCCGGGGCAGCGCCCCGGCCGTCCCTTGCTGCAATTCGTCACGCCCCTGTTGCGCAACCGTTGCATAATATGCCCCAGGCCGTATCTGGCCGGTGATGCAAGACGGAGAAGCCATACAGATGCACGCGCAACGCCATATAGCCCGTGATATTTCCTATGCCCATTCCGCCTCCACCCGCGCCGGCCGCGCGGTGATCCGGCTGATGGAGAACTCCACCGGGCGCCTCAGCCTGATCCGCCGCGCTGCCGGTTATGAGCAGGAGGTGGCCGCGGGCCGCAGCTTCTGGTCCGTCATGGCGGACCGCTATGGGCTGACGCTGGATGTGGCAGGCGGAGCGCTGAGCAATATCCCGCAGGACAAGCCGGTTATCCTGATTGCAAACCACCCCTATGGCATTCTCGACGGGCTGATGATGGGCCATATCCTGGCCCAGACCCGCGGCGATTTCCGCATTCTGGCCAACCATGTGTTCCGCAAGGCCGAAGACCTTAACAAGGTGATCCTGCCAGTGGATTTCGCCGATACGAAGGAGGCGCTGCGCACCAACCTGGAAACCCGGCGGGAAGCACTAAACTACTTGGGGCAGGGTGGCGCCATCGGCATCTTTCCCGGTGGCACCGTGTCCACTGCGGCGCACCCCCTGGGCCAGCCGATGGATCCTGGCTGGCGCGGCTTTACGGCGCGGATGATTGCTAAGTCCGATGCCGTGGTGGTGCCGGTGTTTTTTGACGGCCATACTTCGCGCCTGTTCCAGATTGCCAGCCATCTGCATGCCACCTTGCGCATGGGGCTGCTGATCAAGGAATTTCGCAAACGTATCAATACGCCGGTCAAGGTGGTGATCGGCGCGCCGATTGGCGGCGAGGTGCTCGACCCGCTGGCGGGCGATACAAAAGCTCTTATGGATTTCTTGCGCAAAGCGACGTATGAGCTGTCACCAGTACCGCTCGACCCGCAGGTTTACGGGTTTGAGTTCGAAGAGAAACACCGCGTGTGAGAGAGCTTTATGGCTGTTGGCATCTTTGATTCAGGTTTGGGCGGGCTGACCGTCCTTGACGCGGCGCAGAAGCGCCTGCCGGATGTGGATTTTCTGTATTACGGCGACAATGCCCGCGCGCCTTATGGCGTGCGCGACGCCGAGGATGTCTATCAGCTGACCAAAGCGGCGGTCGAAGACATGTGGAGCAAGGGCTGCGATCTGGTGATCCTGGCCTGCAACACCGCCTCGGCGGCGGCGCTGCGCCGGATGCAGGAAGGCGGGCTGCCCAAGGGCAAACGGGTGCTGGGTGTCTTCGTGCCGCTGATCGAGGCGCTGACCGAGCGGCAGTGGGGCGACAATTCGCCGCCGCGCGAGGTTGCGGTTCAGCATGTGGCGCTGTTTGCCACGCCTGCCACTGTTGCCAGCCGCGCCTTTCAGCGGGAACTGGCGTTCCGCGCGATCGGCGTTGATGTCGAGGCGCAAAGCTGCGGCGGCGTGGTCGATGCGATCGAGGACGGCGACATGATCCTGTCCGAAGCGCTGGTGCGCAGCCATGTGGATGCGCTGAAGCGCAAAATGCCCCACCCCGAGGCGGCGATCCTCGGCTGCACCCATTATCCGCTGATGGAAGAGACCTTCCAGGCCGCGCTGGGGCAGGAGGTCAAGGTGTACAGCCAGGGCAATCTGGTGGCCGACAGCCTGGCTGATTACCTGCAGCGCCACCCGGACATGTACGGTGCAGGCACGGGCGGCTATTTCACCACCGGAGATCCGGCCCGCGTCAGCGACCGCGCCACCCAGTTTCTCCGACGGGAAATCACCTTTCAGCCGGCCTGACCGCAATCGCCCCGGAACCTTGTTCCAGGGCAATCTGCGCGGGCGCATTTCCCCTATCCCTCTCCGCAGATGGCTGCGGAACCGGCATATCATAGTGAAAGACGAGGTCTGACATGACCCATAAAGTGGCTATCCTTGGCGCTTCCGGCTACACCGGCGCTGAACTGGTGCGGTTGATTGACCAGCACCCGAACATCGGCATCGCGGCGCTCTCGGCCGACCGCAAGGCCGGCATGACCATGGCCGAGGTGTTCCCGCATCTGCGCCATATGGAGCTGCCGGCGCTGTGCAAGATCGACGAAATCGATTTCTCGAACATCGACCTGTGTTTCTGCGCCCTGCCGCACAAGACCAGCCAGGACGTCATTGCTGCACTGCCCAAGACCCTGAAGATCGTCGATCTGTCAGCGGACTTCCGGCTGCGCGATCCGGCGGAATACGAGAAATGGTACGGCAACCCGCATGCGGCGCTGGAACAGCAGGCCGAAGCCGTCTACGGCCTCACCGAGTTCTACCGGGACGAGATCAAATCGGCCCGGCTGGTGGCCGGCACCGGCTGCAACGCGGCCACCGGCCAGTTTGCCCTGCGCCCGCTGATCGAAGGCGGCGTCATTGATCTGGATGATATCATTCTGGACCTGAAATGCGCCGTGTCGGGCGCGGGCCGGTCGCTCAAGGAAAACCTGCTGCATGCGGAGCTGAGCGAGGGCTACAATGCCTATGCCATCGGCGGCACCCACCGGCATCTCGGCGAATTCGATCAGGAATTCAGCAAAATTGCGGGCCGCCCCGTGAAGGTGCAGTTCACCCCCCATTTGCTGCCCGCCAACCGGGGCATTCTGGCGACCGTCTATGTGAAGGGCGATGCCAAGGTGATCCACGATACCTTTGCCAAGGCTTACGCCGATGAGCCGTTTATCGAACTGCTGCCGTTCGGTGAAGCGCCCAGCACCCACCATGTGCGCGGCTCGAACTTCTGCCATATCGGCGTGGCGCAGGACCGGATCGAGGGCCGCGCGATTGTCTTTGCCGCGCTGGATAATCTGACAAAAGGCAGCAGCGGGCAGGCCTTGCAGAACGCAAACCTGATGTTAGGTGAAACGGAGACCGAAGGGCTGATGATGGCGCCGCTGTTCCCCTGATCCGGGGGGGGCGCGCAATCAGGAGCCCTGAAATGAGGACACCATGAAGAACCTGAAGAAACAGCGCCGGATCCAGGTCATTGCCGTTGCCGCAGTGGCGCTGGTGGTTGCAACTGCCCTGATCGGCTATGCCATGCGTGACGGGATCAACTATTTCCGCTCGCCCAGCCAGGTGGCCGAGGCGCCGCCCGACCCCTCCGAAGTGTTCCGCATCGGCGGCCTGGTTGAGGAAGGAAGCCTGCTGCGCGGCCAGGGCGAAACCGTGCGCTTTGCCGTCACTGATGGCGGCGCGACGGTGCAGGTCGCCTATACCGGTGTGCTGCCGGACCTGTTTGAAGAGAACCAGGGCATGGTCGGAACCGGACGTTACGTGAACGGTGTCTTTGAAGCCTCTGAAATTCTGGCAAAACATGATGAAACCTATATGCCCAAGGAAGTCGTGGATGCGTTGAAGGCGCAGGGGGTCTATCAGGAGCCTGAAACCTGATACAGGTACCGAACCAAAACGCTCCCGCCCCAAAGGCGCCTCCCCGCGGGGAGGCGTTTTGCGTTGGGCCGGGCGCCGCGCGGTGCGCGGCGCGTCAGCGCCCCTGAGGCGGTGTTGCGCAGGGTGCGTACGCTGCTGTCAGGAGATCTTTCCGCATTTGCACGATGATTGCCCTGGATTGACCCGGCAGAAAAAGGGTGAGGTGCGATGCAGACTGTACAGGAAATCGCTGCGCAAATCGTGGCGCGTGAAGGCGGCTTTGTGAATGATCCGG
This sequence comes from Leisingera sp. SA215, assembly GCF_055902035.1. NCBI lineage: Bacteria > Pseudomonadati > Pseudomonadota > Alphaproteobacteria > Rhodobacterales > Roseobacteraceae > Leisingera > Leisingera sp. SA215. The sequence goes on from NZ_JBVVXU010000001.1 coordinate 306,480, forward strand.
AGGATCCCGGAGGGGCCACCAAATACGGGGTCACCATCGGCACCCTGCGGCGGCTGGGGCTGGATCTGACCGGCGATGGCACCGTTGATCCGGCCGATGTGCGGGCACTGAGCCGGGCGCAGGCAATTGAAATCTTCATCCGCCATTATTTCGAAGCGCCCCGGATCGCCGCCCTGCCGGAATGCCTGCAGGCGACGGTGTTTGACATGTATGTGAATGCCGGCAGCAACGCGGTGCGCATCCTGCAGCGTTTGCTGTGCGAGATGGGCTACAGCGTTGCGGTGGACGGCACGATCGGGCCGCAGACAGCAGGCGCCGCCGCCGATGCGGCCGCCATTGGCGCAACCGCGCTGCGCGATGCTTACGGGGTGGCGCGCCGGAATTATTACTTTCGTCTGGCGGACCGCCGCCCGTCCAGCCGCAAATACGCCCGCACCCGCGCAGGCGGCAAAGGCGGCTGGATCAAACGGGCCGAGGAATTCCTCTCGCCGGGCTACCGCCTGAACCGGCAGTCCTTTCAGGAAAGGATCGCGGCATGGGGGTGATCGCTGACATTCTGGGGTTTGTTTTCGGCAGCCAGCGCAATGTCCTGCGGGAAACTGCCGAAATCTTTCGCGAAAACGCCGAAGCCGGTGCCGCCCGCGCACATGACGTGCGGATTGCAGCGCTTGGCCAGTTCGGCGGCGAATTTCAGCAGCCCGCGAAAGGCTGGTTCGACAGGTTCATGGACGGGCTGAACCGGCTGCCGCGTCCGATGCTGGCGCTGGGAACGCTGGCGCTGATGGTGTCAGCGCTGAGCGACCCGGTGTGGTTTGCCGCCCGGATGCAGGGGCTGGCCCTGGTGCCGGAACCGTTGTGGTGGCTGCTGGGCGTCATCGTCTCCTTCTACTTCGGAGCGCGGCACCAGGTGAAGGCACAGGACTTTCAGCACGGGCTGGCCGCCAGCATGGCCCGGGTGCCGCAGGCCGTCGAAAACATCGCCGCGCTGGACAGGCTGCAGGCAGACTCCCCTGCGGCGGCCTCCACCGGCACTGACGCCGCGGCCCGGCTTCAGGCCACCGCTGCGGACGAAAATCCGGCGCTGGAAGCCTGGAAAGCCCGCCGCGGCTGATCACAATTTACCCGCTGCGGCGGCATGGCGCGGCGAATGCCATTGGCCCGCCCGGCGGACAGGCGTATAGGAAAACACATGATTACAGAGCTTGGCCACTTCGCCCTTATCCTCGCCTTCATGATTGCGATCGTGCAGGCCGTCATCCCCTTGATCGGCGCCCATAAACGCTGGCCCGGCTGGATGGCCGTGGCGGAACCGGCGGCACAGGCGCAGTTCCTGTTCACCGCCTTTGCCTTCGGGGCGCTGACTTGGGCCTTCATCACCTCGGATTTCTCGCTGAAGCTGGTGACGCTGAACAGCCATTCGGCCAAGCCGTTGCTCTACAAGATCTCCGGAACCTGGGGCAACCACGAGGGCTCGATGCTGCTGTGGGTGCTGATTGTCGCTCTGTTCGGCGCGATGGCCTCGGTCTTTGGCGGCGGGCTGCCGCCCACATTGAAGGCCCGTGTGCTGGCGGTGCAGGCGGCGATTGGGGTGGCGTTTTATGCCTTTATCCTGTTCACGTCGAACCCGTTCCTGCGTTTGACTGTACCGCCGTTCGACGGCCAGGATCTGAACCCGCTGCTGCAGGATCCGGGCCTCGCCTTCCATCCGCCGTTCCTTTACCTAGGCTATGTCGGGCTGAGCATGACATTTTCCTTTGCCGTTGCCGCCCTGATCGAGGGCCGCATCGATGCCGCCTGGGGCCGCTGGGTGCGGCCCTGGACGCTGGCGGCCTGGATCTTTCTGACCATCGGTATCGGGCTGGGCTCCTGGTGGGCCTATTACGAGCTGGGCTGGGGCGGGTTCTGGTTCTGGGACCCGGTTGAAAACGCCTCCTTCATGCCCTGGCTGCTGGCGGCAGCGCTGCTGCATTCCGCCATTGTGGTCGAGAAACGCGAAGCGCTGAAAAGCTGGACCATCCTGCTGGCGATCCTGGCCTTTGGCTTCTCGCTGATCGGCACCTTTATCGTGCGGTCGGGGATTATCACCAGTGTGCATGCCTTTGCCAATGACCCGGAACGGGGCGTGTTCATCCTGTTTATCCTGGCGTTCTTCACCGGCGGTGCGCTGACGCTGTTTGCCGCCCGCGCACAGGCGATGGAGGCCAAGGGCGTTTTTGGCGTGGTCAGCCGCGAAAGCGCGCTGGTGGCCAATAATATCCTGCTGGCGGTCAGTTGCTTTGTGGTTTTCTTCGGCACCGTCTGGCCGATCGTGGCGGAGATGGTCTTTGCCCGCAAGCTGAGCGTCGGCCCGCCCTTCTTCAATTCGGCCTTCACCCCCTTCATGGTGGTGCTGGGGCTGATCATGCCGGTTGGCGCCATGCTGCCGTGGAAACGCGGGCGGATCGGGCGCACAGCCTGGCAGCTGCGCTATGTCTTTGTGCTGGCGGTATCGCTGGGTGTGCTGGCCTGGGCGCTGCAGACCGGCAAGTCCGCGCTGGGGCCGGTGGGCCTGTTCCTGGGCTCCTGGATGGTATTCGGAGCGCTGGCTGATCTTTGGCTGCGCAGCGGAAAAACGGGCCGCCTGCAGCGGATGCTGCGGCTGCCGCGGGCCGATTGGGGCAAGGCAGTGGCCCATGGCGGTTTGGGCATCACCATCTTTGCCATCGCGGGCCTGACGGCCTGGGAGCAGGAGGATATCCGTGTGGCCCGGATCGGCGAACCCTTCGACGTCGGCGCCTTCACCCTGGTGCTGAAGGACGTCAGCCGCGAGCAGGGACCGAACTATTTCTCCAGCAAGGGCCGGGTGGAGGTGACCCGTAACGGGCGGCCCGAGGCGCTGTTGTTCCCGGAGAAACGCGACTATCCCGTCGCACGGATGCCCACCACCGAGGCCGCCATTGATTACCGTGTCGCACGCGACCTTTATGTGGTGCTGGGCGACCAGCAGGCCGATGGCAGCTGGACCATGCGCACCTACATCAAGCCCCTTGCCAATTGGATCTGGGGCGGCTCGATCCTGATGGCGCTTGGCGGGCTGCTGAGCCTCAGCGACCGGCGCTTCCGTGTCGCTGCCGGTGCACGCAAATCGCCCTCTGCAGGAGTGCCCGCTGAATGAAATTGCGACGTCTGATCCTGGCCCTGGCGGCGCTGCTGGCCGTCACTGTGTTTGCGCCTGCGCCGGTTTTGGCAGTGGAACCGGATGAGGTTCTGGCCGACCCGCTGCTGGAAGTCCGCGCGCGGGAATTGTCCAAGGACCTGCGCTGCCTTGTCTGCCGCAATGAAAGCATTGACGAATCCAATGCCGAACTGGCCCGCGACCTGCGCCTTTTGCTGCGCGAGCGGCTGCTGGCTGGCGACAGCGACCGCGAGGCCATGGCCTTTATCGTGGATCGCTATGGCGAATATGTGCTGTTGCGGCCCACCGCCAGCGGCGCCAATTGGCTGCTGTGGGCGGCGGCGCCGCTGATGCTGCTGGCCGCTTTGGTGATCGCTGTTTTCTATCTGCGGGGACGCGCCCGCGCCCCCAAAGCCGCCGAGCAGGGGCTGAGCGCCGAGGAGCAGGAGCGGCTGCGGAAAATCCTCGAGGATTGACGCCGGGTCCGGCTTTCCGGCAGCCGGGCTTTCCGTCACCATACCTGCAAACGGCCAGGCGGAACCGTCTTTGGCCCCTGAATGCAAGCTAGGCGAGGCACTTTGATGGACTATAAGGAAATCCTGTTTTCCCAGCAGGACGGGCTGGCGGTTGTCACCCTGAACCGCGAAGCGCGCAAGAACGCGCTGAACAGCCGGATGCGGTCCGAGATCACCCATGCGATGCGGATGGCGGCAGGTGAAGCGCGGGCCGTGGTGCTGACCGGGGCGGGCGATGCCTTTTGCTCGGGCCAGGACCTGAGTGATGCGGGCAGCGGCGGCAAGCTCGATCTGGAGCGCACGCTGCGCGACGAATACCTGCCGATGCTGCAGGCGATTTATGACTGCCCGGTGCCGGTGGTGGCGGCCGTCAACGGTGCCGCTGCCGGGGCAGGGGCCAATCTGGCGCTGGCCGCCGATGTGGTGATCGCGACGGAAAGCGCATTTTTCATGCAGGCCTTCAGCAAGATCGGCCTGATCCCGGACGCCGGCGGCACCTGGTTCCTGCCGCGCCAGATCGGCCTGGCGAAATCGATGGGGGCAGCCCTGTTTGCCGACCGTGTCAGCGCCCGGCAGGCCAGTGACTGGGGCATGATCTGGGAAGCGGTGCCGGATGCGGAGTTCGACGCCCGTTGGCGCGCCCGCGCGGAGTTTCTGGCCAGAGGCCCCAGCAAGGCCTTTGCGGCCACCAAATCCGCCCTGCGTGAAAGCTTTGGCCGCAGTTTGGCCGAGCAGCTGTCTGAAGAAGCGCATCTGCAGGGCCAATGCGGCAAGACCCGGGATTTTCTGGAGGGCGTGACGGCGTTTATGGAAAAGCGCCCCGCGAAATTCGAGGGGCGCTGAGGGCCGGAACGGCTGCTTAGGACAGCGGCAATCCGTTGGATGAACGGTCCACGATAGAGATGTCGCTGACCGAAAGCAGCCCGCCCGCGCCCGGGATTCTCGCCACAAATACATTGTCGGCAAAGAGCAGGGCCGAACCCTGGCCCTCGTCACCGCTGCCATCGCCAATAACTTGCACCGATAGCCGGGGCGGCAGGCCGTCACCGTCGTAAGAGAAGACAAGCCTGTCTTCGGCTGGATCGAAGTCGGTCACATTGACGGGATCATCGCCGGAATTCATCCAATCCCCGATGACAAGTGAATCGCTTCCCTCGCCAAGAGAGATGGTATCCCCATCACCTGCGATGACCGTGTCATCTCCAAATCCGGCAGATACAGTGTCAGCGTCTTCGTCAGTGTCAGTTTCAGGATTGACGAATTCAGCCAGACCGCTGGCATCCGTGACAGATCCATCAGCCACACCGCGTGCAAACTCAACGATGCCTTCTCCGTCGATGCCGCTGACTGCAATGATCCTGTCGTCACCAGTGTCGCCGTTCAGGGTGTCTGAGCCTTCATTGTCAATCAGGTAGTCATCGCCGGCGCCGCCGCGCAGAAAATCGTCGCCTGATCCGCCAACCAGTATGTCTACGCCATCCATGCCGAAAAGCCTGTCATCGCCGCCGCGGCCCTCGACCACATCGTCTCCGCCGCGGGCAAAAATGCTGTCGTCAAGATGGCTGCCGATGATGTCGTCATCAGTGTCAGTCCTTGCCGCGCCGTTTCCGTTGGCATTATCCGGCGGGTCTTGTGATGATGTCTCGTGGCTTTCGCTCCCGTCATCATCGTCGAGAAGAGCAAAGGTTCCAACAGCCATGGTCAGACCCAGCAAAACCAATAGTTCCATTCCGTGAATCCCGTTTTTTGGAAAATACCCGAACAAGAAATCTCCTGCAGGGCGTCTCTGCCAGCAGGCGGCAGTAATGGAGATTTAACTAATTAGATGAAAGAGTTTAGTCAAATTTTACCTTTCGTTGAGCAACCGGCGCGAACGATCCCCGAAAAAATGAAGGATTGTTGCCCGGATCAGCTTCAATTCGGCTCAGCAAAGTTTGCCGGAAATTGGCAGCCAGGTAATGCGGATCATTGCACCGGACTAAAAAACGCCCCGCGGGATGCGGGGCGTTTGGACGTTCTTTCGACTGGCGATCAGCGCTTTTCGATATCCACGTAATCGCGCAGGGTTTCGCCCAGGTACAACTGACGCGGGCGGCCGATTTTGTTCTGCGGATCGGCGATCATCTCTTTCCACTGGGAGATCCAGCCGACGGTGCGCGACAGCGCAAAGATCGGGGTGAACATCGAGGTCGGGAAGCCCATCGCCTCCAGAATGATGCCGGAGTAGAAATCGACGTTCGGGAACAGTTTCTTCTCGATGAAGTAGGGGTCGTTCAGCGCGGTCTGCTCCAGTTCCTTTGCAACTTGCAGCAGCGGGTTGTCCTCGACACCAAGCAGATCCAGAACCTCGTCCGCGGATTGCTTCAGCACGGTCGCACGCGGGTCGGTGTTCTTGTACACACGGTGGCCGAAACCCATCAGACGGAACGGATCGTTCTTGTCCTTGGCGCGTGCGATATACTCGGGGATGCGGTCGACCGAGCCGATTTCCTTGAGCATTTCCAGGCAGGCCTGATTGGCGCCGCCGTGGGCCGGTCCCCAGAGGCAGGCAATGCCGGCGGCGATACAGGCAAACGGGTTTGCGCCCGAGGAGGAGGCCAGGCGTACGGTCGAGGTCGAGGCGTTCTGTTCGTGGTCCGCGTGCAGGGTCAGGATGCGGTCCATTGCCCGGCTCAGGATCGGGTTCACGTGGTATTCCTCAGCCGGGACCGAGAAACACATGTGCAGGAAGTTGGCCGCGTAATCCAGATCGTTCCTGGGATACACAAACGGCTGGCCGATGGAGTATTTATAGGCCATCGCGGCAATGGTCGGCAGTTTGGCGATCAGACGGACTGCCGCAACCTCGCGCTGCCACGGATCGGTGACGTCCAGCGAGTCGTGGTAGAAGGCCGACATCGCGCCGACCACGCCAACCAGGGTCGCCATCGGGTGCGCATCGCGGCGGAACCCGCGGAAGAAGTTGTGCATCTGCTCATGCACCATGGTGTGACGGGTCACGCGGGTCTCGAAATCCTCCAGCTGGTTCACCGTCGGCAGTTCACCGTAGAGCAGCAGGTAGCAGACCTCGAGGTAATGGGACTTCGATGCCAGCTGGTCAATCGGGTAGCCGCGGTGCAGCAGCTCGCCTTTATCGCCATCGATGTAGGTGATGGTGCTGTCGCAGCTGGCGGTCGAGGTAAAACCTGGGTCGTAGGTGAACACACCTGCCTTCGCATAGAGCTTGCGGATGTCGAGAACATCGGGCCCTGCCGTTGGAGAGAAAATGGGCAGCTCGTAAGTTTCGCCATTCAGGCTGAGCGTGGCAGATTTCTGTGTCTCGGTCATTGGTGTCCCTTCCTGTTGCGGGCACGAGAACGGCCATGCAGGCCTCCTCATGCGGGGCAGCGCCTGCGCTATTCCGCGCAGGGGTTGTCATATCTAAACAGGCTTGCCCGGGAGTAAGCGCCGGTCTCAGCCTGTTGCGTCTTTGAGCCGGGCGAGGGTTTCCTCCCGGCCCAGAATCAGCATCATGTCGAACACCGAAGGCGTTACCGCCCGGCCGGCCAGCGCCGCCCGCAAAGGGCCTGCCAGCTTGCCGAACTTGGTATCGTGGGCTTCTGCAAATGCGTTCAGAAGCGCCTCCAGATCGTCACGGACCCAGCTAGCATTTTGCAACTGCGGCGTCAATTCGCCCAGTATACCATCGGATACTGAAGACAGCGCTTTTTCCGCCTTCGCATCCCGGTCAATTGGCCGTGAGGCAAGGACAAAATGGGCTTTTTCAAGCAGTTCAGGGAAGGTGCGTGCCCGATCCTTCAGGCAATACATCGCCGCTTCCAAACCCTGTGACTGCGCGTCAGTCAGGGCTGTTTTTCCGGCCGCCGCCAGATAGGCGCAGATTTCGTGCCGCAGCGCAGCGTCGTCGCTAACGGCGATATGCTGACCGCTGAGATTCTCCAGCTTCTTGGTATCGAACCGGGCCGGGCTTTTGCCGATACCGTCGAAATTAAACCACTGTTTGGCCTGATCGTCCGTAAAAAATTCGTCATCGCCGTGCGACCAGCCCAAACGGGCCAGATAATTGCGCATGCCAGCGGCCGGATAGCCCATCGCCTGGTATTCCTGCGCCCCCAATGCACCATGGCGTTTGCTCAGCTTTTTGCCGTCCGGCCCGTGGATCAGCGGGATATGCGCCCAGACTGGCACGTCCCAGCCCATCGCCTCATAGATCATCATCTGGCGGGCGGCGTTGTTCAGGTGGTCATCGCCGCGGATCACATGGGTGACGCCCATATCGTGGTCGTCCACGACCACCGCCAGCATGTAGACCGGCGTGCCGTCGGAACGTAGCAGGATCATGTCATCAAGCTGATCGTTCCTGATGGTGACGTCGCCCTGCACCTCATCCTTGATAACGGTAACGCCGCTTTGCGGCGCCTTTATGCGGATCACATAAGGCGCATCCGGGTGGCCGGCGTCATCGGCGTCGCGCCAGGGCGAGCGGTAGAGGGTCGATTTGCCCTCAGCCTTGGCCTGCTCGCGGAAAGCGGCGATTTCGTCCTGGGTGGCAAAACATTTGTATGCCTTGCCCTCGGCCAGCAGCTGCCTGGCCACTTCGGCGTGGCGGCTGGCGCCTTCAAACTGGCTGATCACCTCGCCATCGTGGTCCAGGCCCAGCCATTCCATGCCCTGCAGGATGGCAGCGGTTGCCTCAGGCGTGGAGCGTTCGCGGTCGGTGTCTTCGATGCGCAGCAGGAACTTGCCGCCGCGGCCGCGGGCGTAAAGCCAGTTGAACAGCGCAGTTCGGGCGCCGCCGATGTGCAGGAAGCCGGTGGGAGAAGGCGCGAAACGGGTGACAACCGGTTGGGTCATGAGCAGGATTTACCTTTTGGAAACCAAGTGAGGTTTAGAGTTTCCGCCTGTCTACCGGGCCAGAAGGCGGGGGGCAAGCATGCGGCTGAGCGCAGCCATCGCAGACCTGCTGCAAGCGCAGCGGGGATATCTGTTCCCCTGGACGCCGGTTTTCCTCGGAGCCGGGATCGGGGCCTATTTTTCATTAAAGACGGAGCCCGGCGCCGCCGTGTTTTCCGCTCTGGCGCTGTGTGCGCTGCTGATGGCTGCCGGTGCCGTGGGCCGGCGGCCGCTGGCCTTTCTGCTGTGGGGGCCCGCTTTGGCGGCGGCGGGGCTTTGCCTCGCGGGGGCGCGGGCGCATCTTGTGTCGGCACCGGTCCTGGATTTCCGCTATTACGGGGCGGTGGAGGGGCGGGTTGCCGGGGTCGACCGCTCTCCGACCGATGCCCTGCGGCTGACCCTGGATCAGGTGCGGCTGGACCGGGTGGCGCCCGCAGACACGCCGGCCCGTGTCCGGATTTCGTTGAAAGCGCAGGCGCAGGTGCCGCCGCCTGGCGCGAGGGTCATGACCACCGCGCATCTGCTGCCGCCGCAAGGTCCAGCCGAGCCCGGCGGGTTTGATTTCCGCCGCCACGCCTGGTTCAGGCAACTGGGCGGCCTGGGCTACACAAGGGGTCCGGTGCTGCTGGCTGAGGAGCCGGGCCAAAGCCTGGCTGTGGAACGGCTGCGCCGGGGTGTGGCGCAGGGCCTGCAAGACCGCATAGCCGGGGAAACAGGCGGGTTTGCAGCCGCCATCACCACCGGCGACCGCAGCGGCGTCGGGCAGCAGACCCTGACCGCGCTGCGGCAAAGCAATCTGGCGCATCTTCTGGCAATTTCCGGGTTGCACATGGGGCTGCTGACCGGCTTTGTCTTTGCGGCGCTGAGGATCTTGGTCAACCTGATCCCGCCGCTGGCCCTGCGCTGGCCGGTCAAGAAACTGGCAGCCTTGGCGGCCTTGGCGGCCGGCGCCGGGTATCTTGCGCTGTCAGGCGGCAATGTGGCAACCGAGCGGGCCTTTGTCATGGTGGCGGTGATGTTTGCTGCCGTGCTGTTGAACCGGCGTGCGATTACCCTGCGGGCGGTGGCGGTTGCCGCTTGGATTGTTCTGCTGCGGCGGCCGGAAAGCCTGTTAAGCCCCGGTTTCCAGATGAGTTTTGCCGCAACCGCAGCGCTGGTTGCAGTCTTTGCAACGCTGAGGGACAAGGAGGTGCCGCTGGGGCCGCGATGGCTGCGGCCGGTTCTGGCGGTGGTGATTTCCTCGGCGGTGGCCGGGGCGGCAACAGCCCCCTTTGCAGCGGCGCATTTCAACACGGTGCCGCATTACGGGCTGCTGGCGAACCTGTTGTCTGTGCCGGTCATGGGCTCGGTCGTTATTCCGGCCGCGGTGCTGGCGCTGTGCCTGGCGCCGTTCGGCCTGGAAATGGCCGGACTGACTGTCATGCAATGGGGGCTGGACTGGATTCTGGCAGTTGCCGGGGGGGTCTCGGGGTTTGACGGAGCGCTGTCGCATGTGCCCGCGCCGGGGGGCTGGGTGCTGCCGCTGTTTGCTGCGGGCATGCTGTTTGCGGTAATTTGGCAGGGGCGGCTACGGCTGGCCGGGCTGTTGCCGGCCGCATGTGCAATGCTGATGTGGAGCGCGGCAGAGCGTCCCGTTGTCCTGATCGCTGACTCCGGCGGCCTGATTGGCGTGATGGCGCCGGAAGGCCGGGCCTTATCGCGGGCCAAGGGGCAGGGGTTTACTGCGAAAATCTGGCTTGAGAATGACGGCGACCCGGCAGGCCAGATCGCCGCTGCGGCGCGCTGGACAGATCAAGCAGGCGCTTTGCCGGTCTGGGAGGGACCGGGGTTCCGGTTGCTCCACGCGCCCGGAAAACGTAAACTTGCGCAGATAAACAAATGTAAAGACATGGATATTATCATTTCCACGGTCACGGCGCAGACGCCGGGAAACTGTCTGCTGCTAACACCGGAAGTGATGCGGCAAACGGGCAGCATTGCCGTGACTGCAACCGGCGGCCTGCAGACATCCCGCGGCGTATCGGGACAGCGGTTGTGGACAGGATGGCGGCCGGAAGGGGCTGAAGTCAGCCGCCTTCGGAAGCTTCTTGGCCGGCAAACCCGTCAATAACTGCGGATCAGCCCAACCAGCCGGCCTTGGATCTGCACCTGGTCTTCCGGGTAGCGCCGGGTCTCATAGGCCGGGTTGGCGGCTTCCAGTGCGATCATGCTGCCCTGGCGCTGATAGCGTTTCAGCGTGGCCTCGTGCCCCTCGACCAGTGCGACAACGATATCGCCGTTGTCTGCAGCGCCGGTTTCGCGGATCACCACGATGTCGCCGTCATTGATGCCGGCTTCGATCATCGACTCGCCCTTTACCTCCAGCGCGAAATGCTGGCCGTTTGGTGCAATCATGCCGCCGGGAACCACTACCTGATGCGACACCTGGCTGATCGCCTCGATCGGGACACCGGCGGCGATGCGGCCCATCACCGGCAGTTCCACTGCCGCATGGCGCACCGGTTCTGCAGCGGCAGTTGCGGGCTGCGGGCGGCCGCCGTCAATCACCGTTGGCGCAAAGCTTTGCGGCTCCGGCACACCGCCCAGGCTTTCCGGCAGGCGGAGGATCTCAATGGCGCGGGCGCGGTGCGGCAGGCGGCGGATAAAGCCGCGTTCCTCCAGAGCGGTGATCAGCCGGTGGATGCCCGATTTCGACCGCAGATCCAGCTCAACCTTCATTTCATCGAAACTGGGCGGCACGCCGTCCCGCTGAAGACGTTTGTGAATGAATTCCAGCAGTTGAAGTTGCTTTTTCGTGAGCATCTCCGCTCCCTCCGCGCCTCAGGTTTTCTTTTGTTCTACGCATGTTCACGTTTTGTGTCAACATGTCAGTACCTGACCGTATGAAAACAGAACGCGCCTGCGGCGTGTGCCCCCCCCCCTATGGCGGCATAACCGCCCGCAGGGCAAAGGGGCGGGAGCATTTTTGCAGAGAAAATGCAGGATCAGATAGGCAGGTATTGCACGGTATCGCCTGCGCTGCGCGCGCCGTCCTTCGGCGGGCGGACCAGCAGGGCATTGGCATCTGCCAGAATGGTAAGCAGTGAGCTGTCCTGATTGTCAAAAGCGCTGACCCTGCCGCCATCGACCTTGGCCCGCATGTAATGTTCCCGCGGGCCGTTCTCTGCCAGAGGCGCCGCAAGGGTGGCGGTCTGCAGCTGCTGCGCTTCCGGTGGCAGTCCAAGCATGGTGCGGATCATCGGTGTCAGGAAGACATGGCCGCAGACCATCGCCGAAACCGGGTTACCGGGCAGGCCGACCATGGCGGCGCCGGCCATGCGGCCGGCCATCAGCGGTTTGCCGGGCCGCATGGCGATTTTGTAAAAGCTGCGCTCCATGCCGAGGTCCTGCGCAACTTGGCCGACCAGATCGTGATCGCCGACCGAGGCACCGCCGATGGTGACGACCAGATCGGCGCCTGCAGCCAGGTCAAAGGCAGTCCGCAGCGAGGCTTCGGTGTCGCGGGCGATTGGCAGGATGCGGGCACGGGCGCCGAGTCCTTCGAGCATCGCCTTGAGACCAAAGGTGTTGGAGGCGATGATCTGATCCGGGCCGGGCGTGCCGCCGGGCATCACCAGCTCGTCGCCTGTAGAGATCAGCGCGACCTCCGGGCGGCGGGTGACGGGGACCGTGGGAATATTCATCGCCGCCAGCAGGGCGATGTCCGCGGGCGCAAGCAGCCTAGGTGCGCTGACGGTCTGGCCATCGGTGAAATCGCCGCCGCGGGGCCGGATGTTGGGGTTTCTTCCAGGTTTATCTGTGATGGTGATGAGGCTGCCGCTTCTGGTTGTATCCTCTTGAATAACAACGAAACTTGCGCCTTCAGGCACCGGTGCGCCGGTAAAGATGCGCACCGCCTGGCCGGCGCCCACACGGCCCGGAAAAGCGTGGCCCGCGGCGGCTTCGCCAATCACCTTGAACATGGCGTGCAGTTCGACTTCTGCGGCGTTCACGGCGTAGCCGTCCATTGCGGAGGCTGAGAACGGCGGCTGATCACGGCGCGCTTGCAGATCTGCTGCCAGCACCCGGCCCGCGGCTTTGGCCAGCGGAACCTGTTCGGTGCCAAGCTTCTGCACAAGCGCCAAAAGATGTGCGCGGGCTTCGCTGACCGGGATCATTTACGCCTCGTACCTGCCTGATTTTCCGCCATCTTTCAGCGTAACGCGGATGCCGCCGATCTCCATTGCCTTGTCCACAGCCTTGGCCATGTCATAGACGGTGAGCGCGGCGGTGGAGACGGCGGTGAGCGCCTCCATCTCAACCCCGGTCTGGCCAGTGGTCTTGACCGTCGCCTCAACCCGCACGCCGGGCAGGTCCGGGTCCAGGGTCAGCTCCACCGCGACCTTGGTCACCGGCAGCGGATGGCACAGCGGGATCAGATCCGGCGTTTTCTTGGCGCCCATAATGCCGGCCAGGCGGGCGACTGACAGAACATCGCCCTTTTTTGCGCGGCCTTCGGCAATGATGTCAAAGGTTTCCCGCGCCATGGTGATGCTTCCTTCGGCGGTGGCGATGCGCGAGGTTACCGCCTTGTCCGAGACATCGACCATATGGGCGTCGCCCTTGGTGTCGAAATGAGTGAGGCTCATGGCGCTGCTCCTTACATCATGCCGGGCATCAGCGGATTGGCGAGCAGCGCACGGGTTGCGCCGGCCACATCGTCCTGGCGCATCAGGCTTTCCCCGATCAGGAAGGTCCGTGCGCCGTAGCGGGCCATATCGCTGAGATCCTCCGGCGTGAACAACCCGCTTTCGCAGACGATGGTGCGGTCCGCAGGCACCAGGCGCGAGAGTTCGCGGGTGGTGTTCAGGGTGGTTTCAAACGTCTTGAGATTTCGGTTGTTGATGCCCATCAAGGGCGACTTCAGATTGCAGGCGCGCTCAAGTTCTTCGGCGTCATGCACTTCCAGGAGCACATCCATGCCCCAGTCAAAGGCGCTTTCCTCCAGCTCCTGCGCTTGCGCATCCGAAACGGAGGCCAGAATGATCAGAATGCAATCAGCACCCAGCGCGCGGGCTTCGGCCACCTGATAGGTGTCGTACATGAAATCCTTGCGCAGCGCGGGCAGGGAGCAGGCGTCGCGGGCTTGGGTGAGGAACTCCTTGGCCCCCTGGAAGCTGGGCGTGTCGGTCAGCACCGACAGGCAGGTGGCCCCGCCGTCTTCGTACGCTTTGGCCAAATCGGCCGGATGAAAATCCGGGCGGATCAGACCTTTGGAGGGGCTGGCTTTCTTGATTTCGGCGATCAGGCCATAGCCGCTGCGGTTGGCCTGCATCAGGCTGTCGGCAAAGCCGCGCACCGGGGAGGCTTCGCGCGCCTCAGCCTCGACTGCCTCCAGCGGTTTGGCGGCCTTGCCGGCGGCCACTTCCTCGAGCTTGTAGGCCTTGATCTTGTCCAGCACGTTTTGGGTCATATCAGTGCCTCCGTTTATGCGTTCCAGTCTATGCCGCTTTCACCGCGGGCAGCGAGCCAATTATTCACTTTTGAAAAGGGCCGGGACCCGAAGAAGCCGCGCCGCGCCGACAGGGGCGAGGGATGGGCAGTTTTCAGGATCAGGTGATCGCCCGGTTTGATATGTTTTTCAAGCTTTTGTGCTGCATTTCCCCACAGAATATAGGCCGTGGGGCGTTTTGATGTCAGCTCCAGCACCTGATGCACCAGATACTGCCAGCCCAGGTGCTTGTGGCCATTCGCCTCGCCTGCGGGTACGGAAAGGGCGGTGTTCAGCAGCAGAACGCCCTGTTTTGCCCATCCACGCAGGTCTGCATTTGGGCGGGTTACACCAAGGTCGCCTTCCAGCTCTTTGTAAATGTTGGACAAAGAGCGCGGGAGCGGGTGGACATGCGGCTCTGCGGAAAAGGCCAGGCCATGGGCGTGACCCGGCGTTGGATACGGATCCTGGCCCAGGATCACCACGCGGGTGTCCTGCGGCTGGGTCAGTTCCAGTGCGGCAAAGCGCTGATGCGCGGGCGGAAGGATTCCGCGGCGATCTTCGGCAATTGCGGCTGAGAGTCCGGGCCAATGGCCGGTGAAGAAAGGCAGGCTGGACCAGGCACCCAGCCCCGGTGGCAAGCGGGTCATGCAGCAGAGGTGATGCGGGCCAGCGCCTCGACCTTGGATTTGGCAGCACCGCTGTCGATGGAGGCGGCGGCTTTGGCGACGCCTTCCTTGAGATCTGCGGCATGGCCTGCGACCACCAAGGCGGAAGCAGCATTCAGCAGCACGGCGTCGCGGTAGGCTGACGGCGCGCCATCCAGCAGCGCCCGGAAGGCCTGCGCGTTTTCCTCGGGCGTGCCGCCGACGATGGCCTCAAACGGGTGCACTGGCAGGCCGGCATCTTCGGGGTGCAGTTCGACATCGCGGATGTCGCCGTTTTCCTCCAGCGCCGAAACCCAGCTGATGCCGGTGATGGTCAGCTCATCCGTGCCGTCAGAGCCATGCACCAGCCAGGCGCGCTCAGACCCGAGAGCTTTTAGCGTTTCCGCCATCGGGCGGATCATATCGCGGCTGAAGGCGCCGGTGAGCTGGCGTTTGACGCCGGCCGGATTGGTGAGGGGGCCGAGAATATTGAAGATGGTGCGGGTGCCAAGCTCGGTGCGGGTCGGCATCACGTGGCGCGTCGCGGGATGGTGCATGGGCGCCATCATGAAGCCGATTCCGGCTTCATTGATGGCCTTTTCAACCACTTCCGGCCCAACCATCACCTTGATGCCCATCTGGGACTGCAGGTCCGCAGTGCCGGATTTAGAGCTGAGGTTCCGGTTGCCGTGTTTGGCAACCACCACGCCCGCGCCGGCCGTCACAAAGGCGGTGGCGGTGGAGATGTTGAGGGTGTTCTTGCCGTCACCGCCAGTGCCGACGATGTCGATCGCGCCTGCGGGCGCCTTTACCGGATTGCATTTGGAACGCATTACGGCAGCGGCAGCGGCGTATTCATCGACGCTTTCGCCGCGGGTGCGCATCGCCATCAGCAAGCCGCCGATCTGGCTGGGCGTGGCTTCGCCCTCAAACAGCAGGGTAAAAGCGGTTTCAGCCTCATCGCGGGTCAGGGACCGTTCCGCCGCGGCGCCGATAAGCGGTTTCAGGCGGTCGCTCATGCGGGCACCTTCATCACGTCGAGAAAGTTTTTCAGCAGCGCGTGGCCATGTTCCGAGGCGATCGATTCCGGGTGGAACTGGACGCCGTGGATCGGCAGGTCTTTGTGCTGCAGGCCCATGATGGTGCCGTCTTCCAGTTCAGCGGTGATTTCCAGGCACTCCGGCAGGCTGTCGCGCTCGACCACCAGGGAATGATAGCGGGTTGCCTCAAAAGGTGTCGGCAAGCCCTTGAAAACGCCGGTATCCTTGTGGTGCATTTTGCCCATCTTACCGTGCACGATCTCGTGACAGCGGACCACCTTGCCGCCGAATGCCTGGCCGATGGTCTGATGGCCCAGGCACACGCCCAGAAGCGGCGTGCGGGTTTCGGCCGCGGCTTCGGTCAGCGCCAGGCAGATGCCGGCCTGATCCGGGTCGCAGGGGCCGGGCGACAGCAGAATGCCGGAAGGCTTCATTGCCATCGCTTCCTGCACGTTGATGGCGTCGTTGCGGCGGACGTCCATTTCCGCGCCCAGCTCCCCCAGATAATGGACGAGGTTGTAGGTAAAGGAATCGTAGTTGTCTATCAGCAGCAGCATCGTAGCGGGCTCTTTTAAGGGTGGCGGGCCGGGGCCGCGCCGCAGTATAGTGGTTGAAACATACATGTTCAGGGATACGGGGTAGCGTCAAGGGCAGGATAGGCGATTGCCGGGGGAACAGAAACAGGGTTCGCTCAGGCACGCTGGTACGGCGCAGCACGGAAAAACGGATTGAGAGGCAAAACAGGCATGCGTGGATTTCTGGGCGGCGTGAGTGTCGGGGCATTGCTGGCCGCGGGCGGGCTGGCGATGCTGTCTTTGTCGGTGCCTTTGCCGGTGACATTGCCGGACACCGGACGCGATACGGCAGCAGTGCCGCAGCCCGAGGAACAGCCTGCCGTTGCGGCGCCGGAGCCTGCCGCGCATGATCCGGGCGACGCTCCGCACATGCCGAAGGACGGCAGCAAGGCCGCCGAGGCGCCTGCCAGCAGCCAGGGGCGTGATGCGGATCTTGTTGAGGCGCAGCCGGCCGCGCCGGCCGAAACCGGTGGCGGCGATGACCTGAACGCCCTGGCAGGCGCGGATACCGCACCGGCTGCCAAGCCTGAGGTCGGGCTGGCAACTGCGGCCGCGGGCTCCAGCGGCCTGGATAGGTCAGAGGCGCCCGGTGTGGCACCACAAACAGATGCGCCTCAGCTGCAGGCGATTCAGCCGCCTGTGCCGCAGGCCCCGGGTGCCGAGGCTGCCATTATTGCAGCCACGGAACCTGCACCGGAACCCGCGCCTGAAGTGCCCGCAGAAGCCCAAGAAGATGCACCAGCCCCTGTGCAAATTGTGGCCGAAGCGGGAACGACTGGATCCTCGGCCGTTCTGGCCCCGGACATCGGCAGCGCGCCGCAGGCAACCACGCTGCCGGTTATCGGTGCGTCACCGGTTCTGCCGGAAGCCGGCGAAGACGGCGGCAGCAGCCGCGCTGACAGCGGAACAGAAGTGGAAACTGCGGCGGCGGATCAGGAGGTTCTGACGCCAAGCATCGGCACGCCGGTTGTTCCGCTTACGGATCGGGACAAGCCCCGGGAAGCCGGGTTTGCCGCTGCAGCGGTATCGGACGAGCCGCCGTTTACCGCCCATACGGAAGCGTTTCACAATCCGGAGAACCGCCCGCTGATGTCGATTGTGCTGATCGATGAAGAAGGGGCCGTTGGCGCCGAAGCGTTGGCGGAGTTCCCTTATCCGTTGAGTTTTGCAATTGATCCGGAAGATCCGCAGGCTGCCTCCAAGATGGCCGCGCGCCGGGCGGCGGGGTTTGAAGTACTGATGCTGGCGGATCTGCCGCGCGCGGCCTCGCCGCAGGATGCGGAGACGGCGCTGGAGATCTGGCGCGGCAAGCTGCCGGAGGCCATGGGGATCCTTGAAGGCATCGGGACCGGGGTGCAGGGCAACCGGGCGCTGGCAAATCAGGTTGCCGCAGTTGCGGCCTCGGCAGGCTACGGGCTGGTGACCCAGGACAGCGGGTTGAACACGGTGCAGAAACTGGCGCTGCGCGACGGTGTGCCGGCCGGTGTTGTGTTCCGCGATTTTGACGGCGCCGGTCAGAACCCGCGGGCGATCCGGCGGTTCCTGGATCAGGCGGCATTCCGGGCCGGGCAGGAGGGCGCGGTGATCATGCTGGGACGGTTGCGCCCCGATACGATTTCGGCGCTGCTGATCTGGGGCCTGCAGGACCGGGCCGCCCGGATTGCGCTGGCGCCGGTCTCGGCCAGTCTGGAAGCAAACCTGCCGGCAAAGTGAAACGGCGCCCAAGGCGGGCGCCGTTGCCTCCGGCCGGAGTAATTTCACAAAGATGAAGCGGCAGGCGCCTGCGTCTGTATTCTTAACGGTTGCCGTTGCCGGTAAAGCGGGCTGCGTCTGCTGCCGCACGGCGGATCGCATTGGATTTATGGACGGTCTCCATATATTCCGCCTCGGGGTCGCTGTCATAAACAACGCCGCCGCCGGCCTGGATATAGAGGTTCTGATCCTTGACGATGGCGGTGCGCAGAGCAATGCACATGTCCATGTCGCCGCCGGCAGAGAAATAGCCGACACCGCCGCCGTAGATGCCGCGTTTCTCCGGCTCCAGCTCGTCGATGATCTCCATCGCCCGGACCTTGGGGGCGCCGGAGACGGTGCCTGCGGGCATGCCGGCAAAAAAGGCATCGAGCGCGTCCTTGTCCTCGGCCAGCTCGCCGACGACGTTTGAGACGATGTGCATCACATGGCTGTAACGCTCGATGATGAATTGTTCGGTCGGGCGCACGGTGCCGATTTTGGCCACCCGGCCAGTATCGTTCCGGCCCAGGTCCAGCAGCATCAGATGTTCTGCCAGCTCCTTCTTGTCGGCCAGAAGGTCCGCTTCCAGCGCCTTGTCCTCTTCCGGCGTGGCGCCGCGGGGGCGGGTGCCCGCGATGGGGCGGATGGTCACCTCTTGGCCAAACACGCGCACCAGGATTTCCGGCGAGGCGCCCACCACCTGAAAACCGCCGAAGTTGAAGTAGAACATGAAAGGCGAGGGGTTGGTGCGGCGCAAGCTGCGGTAGAGCGCGAATGGCGGCTGGCGGAACGCTTGCGTCCAGCGCTGCGCCGGCACTACCTGGAAAATGTCGCCTGCGCGGATGTAGTCTTTGGCCTTCTCCACCGCCGCCATGTAGCCGTCTTTGGTGAAGTTCGATGCAGGCGGTGCGACCTCATCGGCATCGCCCAGATCGCGGCTTTCGGCGGGCATCGCGCGTTCCAGATCGCGCACCGCGTCCATCACCCGCTCTGCGGCCTGGGCATAGGCGGCCTTGGCGGTCTGGCCGTCGCTGGACCAGACGGGGGAGACCACCGTGACCTCGCCCTTGACCCCGTCCAGTACCGCAATCACCGAAGGGCGCAGCATCAGCGCGTCGGGCAGGCCGAGCGGATCCGGGTTTACGTTGGGCAGGTGCTCCACCAGACGGATCATGTCATAGCCGAGATAGCCGAACAGACCGGCGGCGGCCTGTGGCAGATCGTCGGGCAGATCGATTTTGCTGTCGGCAATCAGCGCCCGCAGGTTATCCATCGGGTTGCCGTCCTGCGGGGTGAAATCATCCGCATCAAACCGGGCCGAGCGGTTGAGGCTGGATTGCTCCCCGTGGCAGCGCCAGACCAGATCCGGCTTCATGCCGATGATCGAATAGCGCCCGCGCACCTCGCCGCCGGTGACAGATTCCAGCATGAAAGCGTCTTTTTGGGCGCCGGTCAGCTTGAGCATCAGCGACACTGGCGTGTCGAGGTCGGCGGCAAGGCGGGTATAGACGACCTGGTTCTCGCCGGCCTCGTAAGCCTTGGAGAATGTGTCGAAATCGGGTGTCAGAGCCATGGATGCTTGCCTTGATTACTGGAAATTCGCCTGCGCTGCGTTCAGCGCCTGCTGGTCGACACGGGGTTCGGCGCGGGCCTGAACGTCCTGCAGATAGGCCTGGAACAGCTCCTGGGCCAGGGTCTGGTTCAGCTGCGCCTGCAGCGCCTGGGTGAGGAGGTTCATGTCGTCGCTGGCTTCCGGCGGCAGGATACCGTCGAGGCGGACAACCACCGCTGTCTCCGCATCCTGCACCAGGCGGAAGCTGCCGATCTCCATCCCGAACACCTGGGTGATCAGATCTGCGGGCACCGTGTCGATGTAGGCTGTGCGGGTCAGGCCGGTCTCGGATTTGACCTCGGCGCCTTCGGCAAAGCTGCCGGCGGTTTCTGCCTGGGCCAGCAGCGCTTCGCCCTGCTCGCGCAGCGCAGTGGTCAGGCGGTCGGCCTGCCACGCCGCCAGCACCTTGTCCCTGGCCTCGGCAAAGGGTTCCGGCCGTTCCGGCAGGACCTCGTCCAGACGCAGGGCAAACAGGCTGCCATCGTCGAGGAAGTCCACAGCCGGGAAATCCTCGGCGGTGACGGCGGCGGCGGCGGTGCGGAAGCCTTCGTAAGCCGCGATGCCGTCGCTGGTATCTTCCGTCCAATGGATCTGCACCAGCTCCAGCCCGCTTTCGGTTGCCAGCTCTTCCAGCGTGGCGCCGCCGGCCAGAAGATCGTCGATGTCTTCGGCCTGGGCCTCCACCAGACGGCGGGTGCGGTCGGAAGCGAGTTCCTCGCGCAGGTCAGGCATTGCCTGTTCAAAGCTGGTGGTCTGCGCTTCGAGGCGGCCGTTCACACGGTATAGCGCCGGGCCGAGATCAGAGGGCAGGGGGCCGGCCACTTCGCCGGGTTCGGCAGCAAAGACCTCGGCAGCGGCGGCCCCAAGATCTTCCCTGGTGACGTCGCCCATATCGATGTCCTGCAGCGACAGGCCGCGGGCATCGACCAGGCTTTCGAAGGTCGCACCGCCGGTTTCCAGCTGTGCCTTGGCGCTGGCCGCGGCATCGTCATCGGCAAACACCAGGCGTTCCACCAGGCGGCGCTCGGGCACTTGGTACTGGCTGGCGCGGTCATCGTACAGCCGGCGCAATGCGGCCTCGTCGATCTCCACTTCATCCAGCAGCATCGAGGGGCGCAGCGCCGCGTAGGTGATCACTTTGGTTTCCGGCAGCATGAACTGGTCCTGTGCGGCCTTATAGAAGACTTGCAGCTCGGCGTCCGCAGGAACCCCGGCGGTCAGGGCAATGTCTTCGGCATTGATCTGCACATAGGAAAAGCTGCGGCGCGCGCCGATGAAACCGGTCAGGGTTTCGGTCAGGGCCTGTGGCATTTCAGTGCCGGTGAGTATCGCGTTCTGGACGATGGTGCGGGCGGCTTCACGGCGCAGATCGTCTTCGAATTCCTTTTCCGACAGGCCGGCATTCCGCAGGGCAAAACTATAGGCTTCGCGGTCGAAGGCGCCGTTCACACCTTGAAAGGCATCGATGGCGCCCAGCTCTTCGATCAGGTTTTCGTCACCGATCGACAGGCCCAGGTTTTTGGCTTCGTGATCGAGAGCTGCCAGCGAGATCAGGCGGCCGAGCACCACCCGGTCAAGACCAAAGGCGCTGAGCTGCGCCATGGAAACGGCCTGGCCGGTTTGCGCCTGCAGCGCACGCTGCTCCCGCTGCAATTCCCGCACATAAGCGCCGATGCTGACTTCCTCGCCGCCGGCACTGGCAACCGAGGAGGCGGAGCTGGTGAAATTCACCGCGCCAAATCCGGCGAGGCCGACAATCAGCATCCCCATCAGGATCCAGACAAAGGTTTTGGATAGCTTCTTGATGCCTGCGGCCATGACGCCCTCTTTATTGTTTTGCCGTGCAAGGGGTCGCCTTGCAGCGGGAAATGCCGCTGACTGAATACGCGGCTGCCCGCAGAGGGGCAAGATGGTTGCGGATCAAACTGCTGCGTGATCAGGGATTAAAGGCCGCCAGCCTGTCAAACAGCGTCCGGATGCCGGCCCGGTCCACATTGGCAAAGGCAATGCGGAACTGGCGCGCGGCGGCGGGATCGTCTGCGGGCATGAACATGGAGCCCGGCAGCATCAGGACGGAAGCCTCCGCCACCAGCCGTTTGGCGATCTCCTCTGACGGCAGATCGAACGGGTGTTCGGCATAGGCAAAGTAGGCGCCGCATCCGAGCAGCTTCCAGCCCTTGCCGGCCAGAACCGGAAACCCGTCTTCAATTGCTGCCCGGCGGTCGAGGATTTCCCGCCGTTCCCCGGCCAGCCAGCCCTGCAGGTTTTCAATGCCCCAAAGGGCGCCGGCCTGGCCCAGCTGCGACGGGCAGATGGTGACAGTATCCAGAAACTTCTCCATTTCGAACATTCTGTCCGGCGAAGCTGCCACAGCGCCGACCCGGTGGCCGGTCAGCCGGTAGGCCTTGGAGAAGGAGTAAAGGTGGATCAGGGTCCGGTCCCAGCCGTCCAGCTGGAAAAGCCCATGCGGGGCGCCTTCGCGGCTGTCGAAGTCGCGGTATGTTTCGTCCACGATCAGGGCAATGCCCCTGGCACGGGCCAGATCAAAGAAGGCCTGCACCAGCCCGGAGGGGTACTCCACGCCGCAGGGATTGTTGGGGGTGACCAGCACGATGGCGCGGGTGCGGTCCGTAATCAGCGCCTCAGCGGCAGCAAGGTCCGGCAGCATTCCGGCCCCGACGTGCAACGGCACCGCGGTGACTCCGGCCATGTCCAGCCACATCTTGTGATTGAAGTACCAGGGCACCGGGATGATCACCTCATCCGTCTCGCCGCAAAGCGCGGCAATCGCGGCGGCAAAAGCCTGGTTGCAGCCGGAGGTGATGCCAATCTGTTCTGCCTGCACATCCGCCTGGTAGTGGCCGGAGATTTGCCGCGCCAGCGCCCGGCGCAGGCGGGCACTGCCCAGAACAGGCCCGTACAGATGCGCCTCAGCATCGTTGAGCGCGGCATCCGCGAGTGCCTGGCGCAACCCCAGGGGCGGCGCTTCTGCCGGCGCGGCCTGGCTGACGTTCAGCAGCGGGCGTTCCGGCGGGAATTCAACGCCGGCCACCCAGCGGCGTGATTCGACGATCGGCGAGACAAAGGTGGCTTGGGTGCGGGGAAGGGGCATGAATGGCTCCGGGCGCCGGGACAGGAAGATGCGCGGGCGCAGCGGGCCGCGCACCGGACCATGTCTGGCACGGTGTTTCCGGCTTCTCAAGCAGTTATGCTTGCCCAACGGGTGCGGCTGCATCAGCCGCAGCTGCGCAAGCAAAGACAGGCGCGCTTTGCAGCGCGCCTGTCCGGGGAATTCCGATCAGGCCGGATCAGTCCTTGCCGCGGTAGGGCTCCACATATTGCAGCGCCATGTCCCAAGGGAAGAAAATCCAGGTGTCCTGGCTGACTTCGGTGATGAAGGTGTCCACCATCGGCCGCCCCTTGGGCTTGGCATAGACGGTGGCAAAATGCGCCTTGGGGTACATGTCGCGCACCAGTTCCAGGGTTTTGCCGCTGTCGACCAGATCGTCGATGATCAGAATCCCCTCACCATCCCCCATCAGGCCGGCATCCGGAGCTTTCAGCACTTCGGCTTCGCCCTGGGATTGATGGTGGTAGGAACGCACCGAGATGGTGTCCACGGTGCGGATGTCCAGTTCGCGGCTGACTATCATCGCCGGCGCCATGCCGCCGCGGGTGATCGCCACCACGGCGCGCCAGGCGCCTTTGCCGGGGCCTTGGCCGTCCAGCCGCCAGGCCAAGGCGCGGCTGTCCCGGTGGATCTGGTCCCAGCTGATGTGGAAGCCTTTTTCGTGCGGCAGGCGATCGGTCATTTTACTTGCTCCCCGCGAAGTCGCGTCAGCTTGCTGAAACCCAAGTTGCACCTGGGTTTCTTTCTGTATTCAATTACTTGGAGATGTCCGGCGCATCCACCGCCTTCATCCCGACGACGTGATAGCCGGCATCCACATGCAGGTTCTCGCCGGTCACGCCCGAGCTGAGGTCGGACAAAAGATAAAGCGCGGACTTGCCGACATCATCAGTGGTCACGTTGCGGCGCAGCGGCGAGTTATACTCGTTCCACTTCATAATGTAACGGAAATCGCCGATGCCGGAGGCGGCCAGGGTCTTGATCGGGCCGGCCGAGATTGCATTGACGCGGATGCCGTCCTTGCCCAGATCCTCGGCCAGGTATTTGACCGAGGCTTCCAGTGCCGCCTTGGCAACGCCCATGACATTATAGTGCGGCATCACTTGCTCGGCACCGTAATAGGTCAGGGTCAGCAGCGAGCCGCCGTCGCTCATCATCTTTTCGGCGCGGTTGGCCACCGCGGTGAACGAGAAGACCGAGATGTCCATGGTCATCTGGAAATTGCTGCGGCTGGTGTCGACATAGCGGCCGCGCAGCTCGTTCTTGTCGGAAAAGCCGATGGCGTGAACGACAAAGTCCAGCTTGCCCCATTTGGCTTCCAGCCCGGCAAACAGGGCATCGATCGACGCCTCGTCCGAGACGTCGCAGGGCAGGACGATATCGCTGCCCAGCTGCGCCGCCAGCGGGTCGACCCGTTTCTTCAATGCGTCGCCCTGATAGGAAAAGGCAAGCTCGGCGCCGGCATCGGCGCAGGCCTTGGCAATCCCCCAAGCGATGGATTTGTCATTGGCCAGGCCCATGATGAGGCCGCGCTTGCCGGCCATCAGGTGATTAGACATGCAGGTTCTCCGCCTGTGATCTGTTAATTACGCGGTGTTTAATATGCCAAGCGGGCGGCGACAAGGGTGCACGCCCTTGCCGCGCGGCAGGAAGGTGCATAGGTTGCCGCCAGATCCGCAAAGAGGTGCCCGATGTCCGACCGTACAGGTATTTTTGCAGGCGACGATCCGTTTGCCATTGCCCGCGCGTGGCTGGGGGAGGCAGAACAGACCGAACCCAACGATCCCAACGCCATAGCCCTGGCCACTGTGGATGAGGACGGATTGCCGAACAGCCGCATGGTCCTGCTCAAGGAAATCGAAGACAGCGCCTTTGTGTTCTACACCAATTACGAGAGCACCAAGGCGCAGGAGCTGGACCAGGCCGGCAAGGCCGCATTTGTGATGCATTGGAAGTCGCTGCGCCGCCAGATCCGGGTGCGCGGCATAGTTAGCCGCGAAGACGGGCCGCAAGCGGATGAATACTACAAGTCCCGTTCGCTCAAAAGCCGCTTGGGGGCCTGGGCCTCAAGGCAATCACAGCCGCTGGACAGCCGCGGCACGCTGATGGCCGAGGTGGCCAAGATAACGGCGATGAAGGGCCCGAACCCGGAGCGGCCGCCGTTCTGGGGCGGTTTCCGCCTGGTGCCGGTTGAAATAGAATTTTGGGCAGATGGCGCATTCCGGCTGCATGACCGGTTTCGCTGGCGCCGCATGAATGCAGCTGCAGAATGGGAAATCCTGCGGCTCAATCCTTAAGTGGAAAAGAAAATGGATTACCTAGCGTCAATAGCGGATTCGTGACAATCTCAAATCTTTTTAGCTTGAAATCCAAGGTCAGAATGGCGCATCAGGACTCCAGTCAAAATTAAAAAACGCGGTGGGGAAAGTTCGTGGCAGAAGATCTCAGCAGCTTGCAGCAAATTCAGGGGCAAGTTAAGTGGTTTGATCCAGCCAAAGGGTACGGGTTTGTCGTATCTGACGAGGGTGGTGCGGACATTCTGCTGCATGTGAATGTATTGCGTAATTTCGGCCAGAGCTCAGTCGCGGACGGCGCCAGGATCGAGATCGTGACCCACCAGACAGGCCGCGGTGTTCAAGCCGTTGAAGTGATCTCCATTCAGCCGCCCGAACGGGATGATACCCCGGTGCTGAGCGATTTTGCCGAACTGGACATGATCAGCCTGAAAAACGAACCGCTGGAGCCTGCGCGGGTCAAATGGTTCGACAAGGGCAAAGGGTTCGGATTTGCCAATGTCTTTGGCCGCGGCGAGGATGTTTTCCTGCATGTCGAAGTGCTGCGTCAGTCCGGGCTGGCGGATCTGCAACCGGGGGAAGCCTTGGCAATGCGGGTGATCGACGGCAAACGCGGCCGTATGGCGGTTGAAGTGCTGGCCTGGGAGGCTGCAATGCTCCCCGGCGGTGAGACCTGAGGCCTTGCGGCGGCGCCTGCTTCAATGGAGCTTGGGCGTCTGCATGTCTGTTGCCGCCGGCACCGCGCTGGCGTCTGAGTGCCAGCTTGCGCGCGCCGATCTGCGCGGCGACTGGGGGCAGGCGGGGTTTGCCGTCGAAATTGCTGATACAGAGGCGGAGCGCGCCCAAGGGCTGATGTTCCGCGAAGAGCTGCCGCGCGGGGCAGGGATGCTGTTTGTCTATGACAGCCCGCAGCCCGCGGCGTTCTGGATGAAGAACACCCTGATCCCCCTCGATATCATTTTTCTGAATGAACACGGGCTGGTGACCTCGGTGCACGAGAACGCCGTGCCCGGCGATCTGACCCCGATTCCAGGCGGCAACGCCGTCTTTGCGGTGCTGGAAATCAACGGCGGTCTTGCCCGCGCCTATGGCATCGCTGCGGGTTCGCAGATGCGCCATGAAGTTTTTTCCCGCAGCGGGGCAGTTTGGCCCTGTTAGGGCTTTTCAAATCAGTTTGGCAGAGATAGGAAGGCGCACGGTCCGGGGCGTGGCGCAGTCTGGTAGCGCACCTGTTTTGGGTACAGGGGGTCGTGAGTTCGAATCTCGCCGCCCCGACCATACTTCTTAAAAATTTGCAGCGAATCTTAGCCGGATCCTTCCGGTTCAAGATTCGTGTTCCGCTTTTGGCAGCTGACAACCGAATTCCGCGATTTGCGGCTTCGTTGCTTCTCGAACACGCCGCAAAGACAGTTTTAACCATTTTCCGTTGAGCCGGCATCAAAAGGCTACCTGGACAATCTGTGGCAACCGGTTCACGGCGCTGAACCGCAAAACGACCTTTTTTTGCCTGTGCAGCGCGCCGGGGCCTGATCCTGGACTATGGTTTTTTCATCGGCATTTAGGCTCCCGGATATCCTTCACCCCTCTGCAACGCAGCAAGCCATTCTCCCGAAAACGGAAATTCAACCCTGCGGCGGCACCGTCCGAAGACGCTGAACCTGACAGGACCTGTGGATGAATCAATGGCAGTCTGCGCAGGCTGCAATCGTCTGGAAGCGTCAACAGCAAAGATAGTCGCCAAGATGTAAATTTAACGTTGACCCTTTGTGTCCAAATACGTCAAATAGTAGACACCGGTTGCGACGGCACTAGATCTGGTGGGCTACCAAGCCGAAGCAACAACGCTGAAAACAACAAACAGTCCTGTGAGAATGGCCGGCGAGGGCCGCAAGTGCGCTATTTGCGGCGTGCGACGGGCGTTTGTGAGTTCCGTGGCCGGGCCTGACGGGTGCTTGGAGCACCGCGACTATTGAACGACGAATGCTTAAAAAGGGGCTGAGCATGAAGATCGAACGGAAATTCACAAAACCCGGACAGGATGCCTATGCTGATCTGGCCTTTGTCTCGGCCACATCGGAAATCCGCAACCCGGACGGCACCATTGTTTTCCGGCTCGACAATATTGAAATCCCCGCATCCTGGAGCCAGGTCGCCAGCGATGTCATCGCGCAGAAGTATTTCCGTAAGGCGGGCGTGCCGTCGCGGTTGAAAAAGGTCCGCGAAAAAGGCGTTCCCGAGTTTCTGTGGCGTTCGGTCCCTGCGGACGGTGCGGTGCTGGGCGGCGAAGTCTCCTCCAAGCAGGTGTTCGATCGTCTGGCCGGCGCCTGGGCCTATTGGGGCTGGAAGGGCGGCTATTTCTCCTCCGAGGACGACGCCCGCGCCTATTACGACGAGATGCGCTATATGCTGGCGACCCAGCGTTCCGCTCCGAATTCACCCCAATGGTTCAACACCGGCCTGCATTGGGCCTATGGCATCGACGGCCCGGCCCAGGGCCATCACTATGTCGACTACAAGACCGGCAAGCTGACCAAATCCGACAGCGCTTATGAGCATCCCCAGCCGCATGCCTGTTTCATCCAGTCGGTTTCGGATGATCTGGTCAAGGACGGCGGCATCATGGATCTGTGGGTGCGCGAGGCGCGCCTGTTCAAATACGGCTCCGGCACCGGCACCAATTTCAGCCACCTGCGCGCCGAGGGCGAGCGGCTGTCCGGCGGCGGCAAATCTTCGGGCCTGATGGGCTTTCTCAAAATCGGCGACCGTGCAGCGGGCGCCATCAAATCAGGCGGTACAACCCGCCGGGCAGCAAAAATGGTGATCGTCGATGCCGATCACCCTGATATCGAGCAGTTCATCGAGTGGAAGGTGCTGGAGGAGCAGAAAGTCGCCTCCATCGTGGCCGGCTCCAAGATGCACGAGAAGATGCTGAACGGCATCTTTGAGGCCATCCGCAGCTGGGACGGCGCCGAAGCGGATGCCTACGACCCGGCGGTCAACACCGGGCTGAAGGGTGCGATCCGCGAAGCCAAGAAGGTGGCGATCCCGGAAACCTACGTCAAGCGGGTGCTGGATTACGCCAAGCAAGGCCATACGTCGATCGAGTTCCCGACCTATGATACCGACTGGGATTCCGAGGCCTACAGCTCTGTCTCGGGTCAGAACTCCAACAACTCGATCCGGGTCACCAATGCTTTCTTGCATGCGGTGGAAAAAGATGCCGACTGGCAGCTGGTCAACCGCACCGATGGTAAGATCGCCAAGGTGGTCAAAGCCCGCGACCTGTGGGAGAAGGTGGGCCATGCAGCCTGGGCCTGCGCTGATCCGGGTATCCAGTTCCACGACACCGTGAACGAATGGCACACCTGCCCGGAAGACGGTGAGATTCGCGGCTCAAACCCTTGTTCTGAATACATGTTCCTGGACGACACAGCCTGCAACCTGGCGTCGCTGAACCTGCTGAGCTTCCTCAAGGACGGGCAGTTTCAGGCCGATGACTATATGCACGCCTGCCGCCTGTGGACGCTGACGCTGGAAATCTCGGTGATGATGGCGCAGTTCCCGTCCAAGGAAATCGCGCAGCGGTCTTATGACTTCCGCACCCTGGGTCTGGGCTATGCCAATATCGGCGGGTTGTTGATGAACATGGGCTACAGCTATGACTCGGACGAGGGCAGGGCGCTGTGCGGTGCGCTGACCGCGCTGATGACCGGCGTGTCCTATGCCACCTCTGCCGAAATCGCCGCGGAGCTGGGGCCCTTCCCGGGGTATGCAAAAAATACGGACCACATGCTGCGCGTGATCCGCAACCACCGCAACGCTGCAAAGGGCAACCCGGACGGTTACGAGGCGCTGTCGGTTGCGCCGGTTCCGCTGGACATTACCAACTGCCCTGACGTGCTGCTGACCGATCTGGCCGCCAGCGCCTGGGACGAGGCGCTGGAGCTGGGTGAAAAGCACGGTTACCGCAATGCGCAGACCACAGTAATTGCGCCCACTGGCACCATCGGCCTGGTGATGGACTGCGACACCACGGGCATCGAGCCTGACTTTGCCCTGGTGAAGTTCAAGAAGCTGGCTGGCGGCGGTTACTTCAAAATCATCAACCGGTCAGTTCCGGCGGCGCTGGAGGGGCTGGGTTACAGCTCTGCCCAGATCCAGGAAATTGTGTCTTACGCAGTTGGCCATGGCTCCATTGGCAACGCGCCGGGCATCAATCACACGTCGCTGGCCGGCCATGGGTTCGGCCCCAATGAGCTGGCCAAAGTCGATGCGGCGCTGGAATCGGCCTTTGACATCCGTTTCGTGTTCAATCAGTGGACCCTGGGCGAGGATTTCTGCACAGGTGTTCTGGGCATCCCCGCGCCCAAGCTGAATGATCCGACCTTTGACCTGCTTCGCCACCTGGGATTTACCAAGGCGGACATTGAGGCGGCCAATGACCACGTGTGCGGGACCATGACGCTGGAAGGCGCACCGCATCTGCAGGAAGAGCATTATGCAATCTTTGACTGTGCCAACCCCTGTGGCAAAAAAGGCATGCGTTTCCTGAGTGTTGACAGCCATATCTACATGATGGCGGCGGCCCAAAGCTTTATCTCCGGTGCGATTTCCAAAACCATCAACATGCCGAATTCGGCCACCATCGAGGACTGCCAGAAAGCCTATGAGCTGAGCTGGAGCCTGGGGGTGAAAGCCAACGCGCTTTACCGCGATGGCTCCAAGCTGAGCCAGCCTCTGGCAGCGGCGCTGGTCGAGGATGACGATGAGGCGGCAGAGGTGCTGGAAAGCGGCTCCAGCCAGGAAAAGGCCGCGGTTCTGGCCGAAAAGATCATCGAGAAAGTGGTGGTCAAGGAGCTGGTCCGCAGCAACCGCGAGAAGATGCCCCAGCGCCGCAAGGGCTATACGCAGAAGGCGGTTGTCGGCGGTCACAAAGTGTATTTGCGCACCGGTGAATACTCTGACGGAACCTTGGGCGAAATTTTCATCGACATGCACAAGGAAGGTGCGGGCTTCCGCGCGATGATGAACAATTTTGCCATCGCGGTATCGGTCGGCCTGCAATACGGGGTGCCGCTGGAAGAATTTGTGGATGCGTTCACCTTCACCAAGTTTGAGCCCGCCGGCATGGTCCAGGGCAACGACTCGATCAAGAACGCGACCTCGATCCTAGATTACGTGTTCCGCGAACTGGCCGTCAGCTATCTGGACCGGACAGATCTGGCCCATGTGAAGCCCGAAGGCGCAGCCTTCGACGACCTGGGCCGCGGCGAGGAAGACGGCGTGTCGAACCTGTCCGAGCTGAGTGAAACCGCCGCCTCGCGGTCGCTGGAAGTGTTGAAGCAGATCTCGTCGACCGGCTATCTGCGCAAGCGGCTGCCGCAGGAGCTGGTGGTGTTGCAAGGCGGTCAGACCGAGGCAAGCAGCGCTGCAACCGGAACCGATCCCGTCGCGGCGCTGCAGACTCTGGTGCCAGAGACCGGGGAGGCGAGCGCGCATTCCGGCGGCGGCATGGACGCGCGTGCCAAGGCAAAAATGCAAGGCTACGAGGGCGAAGCTTGCGGCGAATGCGGCAACTACACATTGGTGCGCAATGGCACCTGCATGAAGTGCAACACCTGCGGCGGGACCTCCGGCTGCAGCTGAAGGACACTGTCTGCGTCTCTGAATTTTCCTTGGTGGCGCAGACGAATTCTGGGAGCAATGCCACTGCTTCCAACGCTATCAGGAACGGGTGCGCCCGTTCTGAACACCGAGAAGGCCCAGGTAAGAAAACTTTCGGGCAGTCAATGAAGGAGCCTGACCGGTGATAACTGGCTTCCTCTGTTCTCAGAGGAAGCCATTTTCTTGACTGCGGGCGGAACTGCCAACTGTGAACTCACGGTGAAGTGGAGTTTCTGATATCCTGTTTTATTCCAACCGGTTCTGGATTTCCATCAGGTTGGATTCGAAGACCTCGGGCGGTGTCCGATAGCCAAGGCATTTGCCCGGCGTGGAATTGAGGCGGTGGCAAATCGACCTTAAATTTCGATTTGTCAGCGCCGTCGGCTCAGTCGAGCGGGGCAGGTATTTTCTCAGCCTGTTGTTGGTGTTTTTGTGCCTTTCTGCCAGGGAGCCTGGGGGGCACAAAACCAACTGACGGCTCCGACACCATCCTTCAGGCGCTGCCAAGCTGAGAACTCGGTGCCGCGGTCGAAAGTGATCGACTGGCGCGCGTCCGCTGGCAGGGGAGCCAACCCGTTGATCAGAGCTTCCATGACCGGCTTCGAATGACGATCTTCGTTGCGCATGACGACAGTGTAACGGCTGACGCGCTCAACCAGAGACGTGACGTTGATCTTTCCATGTTCCTTGCGGAACATCATCAGGTCGCATTCCCAGTGGCCAAATTCCGTGCGCGCTGCACTGCGCTCAGGCCTGCGTGACTGGCTTTGGCTGTCGAAGATCCGGGTGCGGTTTTGCCTGCGGTGCCCACGTGGTCTGCGGCGTTTCCGGTGCTCGGGAAGATGCCGGTAAAAGGCTTCGGCCCGGCCATCCTTGGAATAGGCAAACCGGTAAATCGTCTCGAGGCTGAGCCGGACCGGATGACGCTCGAACCGCATCCGGCCGGCGATCTGCTCCGGTGACCATCCGGCCTTGAGCCGGTCTTCGATAGCGGCTTTCAGCTCGGGGTATACGATCATCTTCCGGTGGACCGCGCGGCGCTTCTCGTACATGTCTTGAGCCGCTACGGCGTGATATCCGTCCAACTCCGGAAGTTCCGCATCGGTGTACCGGTTCCGCTTAATGTCCCGATAGAGTGTAGAAGCGGAGCGGCCCAACCAATCTGCCATCTCTGCAATCGGCATTTTGACTTCAAGCCACTTGGCAATCTTCCGGCGTTCATCCAGACTCAGGTGAGAGTAGCAGCGTCCCATTCAACATCCTCCGTGCAAGCTTCTGTATTCGTACAGAATTTGCACTTCGTTTGTGAATCCACCCCGCGTACATATCAAGGTCTCATAATCAAGATTATGTAAAGTCCGATGATTCTGAATCAATCTGGATTTGCAGAAAACTTCCAATTTTCAATCACTTACCGGGCGCAGCAAACCCTCTTGGGCAACGCTGGCAATCAGGTGACCGTCCTCTGTGTATATTGACCCGCGATTGAAACCACGGCCGTTGCCTGTGAACGGTGCGTCCATTGTGTAAAGATGCCAGTTCTCAAAATGGACTGCTGCGTGGAACCACATTGCATGATCCAGGCTGGCGGTCATGGCGGCGGGTTTGTGAAACGTCAGCCCATGCGGCCGCATCGATGATCCGAGCAAGCCAAAGTCCGAGGCATAAGCCATCAGGATATGCTGCAGCTCAGGTCCGGCCCCTTTGGCCGCTTCCATTCTGATCCACATATGATTGATATCGGTGGTTTCTTCCGGCTCCAGCGGGTCGCGCGGCGCAATTTCGCGGATCTCGAAGGGCCGCGGTCTGGTGAATTCTCCGCGCTTGGCCGGGTCGACCCGGAACGCATTGCGCAAGAGAATTTTGTCACGCGGCTCCAGCGCCGCCGGCGCCGGAACATCCGGCATTTGGTGCTGAAACTCCCAGCCGGGTTCCGGCGCATGAAAGGAACATGCCAGGTTCAGGATCTGCTTGCCATTCTGCATCGCCACCACCCGCCGGGTGGTAAAGCTGCGGCCGTCCCGGGCCGGGTCAACTTCGTAGATAACCGGTCTGGACGGATCGCCAGGACGAATGAAATACGCATGAAGAGAATGGCATAAGCGTCCGGAAACAGTTGCATATGCAGCTGTCAGCGCCTGTGCGATCACCTGACCGCCATAGATACGGGTCGGCGTTTCGCCGCCGGAACCGGACCCGCGGTACAGATTAGTATCGAGTGCTTCCAGATCCAGCAGATCAAGGAGGACTTTGGCGGTATCCGGCATTTGCAGCACTTTCGTTGGTCTTTTCTGATGCAGAACGGTCATCTTACCTGGAACCGCTGCAGGTGGAAGTTATTCTGCAATGGCGCCGTGGACCAGTGCTTTGAGTTCCGGCCGTGCCGGGTACGAACTGGAAGGCGCCAGCTGGGTGAAAAACACCACAGACACATCAAGCTGCCGGTCCACCCAGAAGAACGTAGACGCAATGCCGCCCCAGCTGAAATCGCCGACGGAGCCGGGGCACCGCGCCCGTGCCGGGTTCAGGACAACCGCGCCGCCAAGACCAAAGCCCATGCCCTCCATCGGCTGTTCGGCAAAGCTTTGCGGCCCCATCGAAGCAATGTCGCTTACGAGGTGGTTTTGCATCATGAAATCAGCAGTTTGCGGGCTGATTATAAAGTCGTCCTTGCCGCGGCCGCGGCACCGGAGCATTTCGGTGAATGCCATGTAGTCGTCAATTGTGCCGATCAACCCGCCGCCGCCGGAGTGCATTTCACTCTGCCAGAAGGATGAATGCGGATAACTGTCGGTCAGACGCAGGCTGTCCGTGCCGGTCTCTGCGGAATTCAGCGCCATGGCGTCACCCGCCAGCGGAGTATAGAGAGAGGCAAACCGGTTCCCTGCCCCGCTGGCCGGCTGGAACCCGGTCTCCGCCATTCCCAGCGGTTCAAAGATCACCTCTTGCAAGAGCTGGTCCAGTGGCTTTCCTGAGACAATTTCGGCAACGCGGCCCAGCACATCGGTCGACACGGAATACTCCCAGCGGGATCCCGGTTCGAACGCCAGCGGCAGCCGGGCAAGCCGGGCCACCATCGGGGCCAGTGTTCCTTGGTCCGGCTTGAACAACAAACCCTCCCTGGCCATGGCTTCCGGCAGGACGCCCGGGTTGAAAGGATAACTCAGCCCGCTGGTGTGGGTCAGCAGCTGATGAAGTGTCGGAGCAGTGCAGGGCCGGGTCTGGCTGATCCGGCTGGCCCCGGGCACCAACGCCTGCATATCGTTGAATTCCGGCAGGAAATCACTGACGGGGGCATCCAGATGGAACAGCCCCTGTTCCAAAAGAGACATCACGGCCACAGAGGTCACCGGCTTGGTCATCGAGTAAAGGCGCACCAGCGTATCACGGGTGAACGGCAGATCCTCCGCGATGTTGCGCAGGCCAGCCGCGTGGAAATACTGTTCCTCGCCGCGGCGGCGGATCAAAAGAGAGCTTCCTGGATACTTCCCCTCATCCACATAGCGTTGCTGCCAGCGCCTGATGGGTTCCAGCCGGTCTGATTTCATCGCCGTGCCCTCGCTTTGCTCTGTCTCGTTGATCCCGAATATGCAGTCAACGGGACTGTATACCGTGTTTCAAAAGGAGACGAGCCGGATGACGGTGAGTTTCAGGTTCCGGGGCACCGGTGCTGGGTTATTATTCAGCAAAAACTACACCGCCCAATGACTTTGCGGGCTTAAAATGACTGCACCCTGTGGTCGAAAGTGAGAGCAATAGACGGCCGGTGATTGTGCCGGGAGATTGCTTGCCTCAGCGGGTTCGGTAAATTCCAAATTTCGAATTTTTCGAAATCCGGCGCGTTTGCATGATCGCATTTGCAGAAAATTTGTCTTAGTACTTCAAAGGGAAGGACGAAAAGGAAACTGATCCGATGACGAGCATTCTGGTATTGAACGGCCCCAACCTCAACCTGCTTGGCACCCGGCAGCCGGACGTCTATGGCTCGGTCACCCTGGCGATGGTCGAGCAGGCCTGTGCCGAACATGGTCAGAAGCTTGGCGTCTCGGTCAGCTGCTTCCAGTCGAACCACGAAGGGGCGCTGATTGATGCCATTCATGCGGCCAAGGGGCAGTACCAGGGGATCATCCTGAACGCCGGTGCTTATACGCATACGTCTATTGCGCTGATGGATGCCTTGATTTCCGTAGAGATCCCGGCCGTTGAAGTGCATCTCTCCAACATTCACGCACGCGAGCCATTCCGGCACACCTCCTATATTTCCAAGGCGGCACTGGGGCAGATTTGCGGTTTTGGCGCACAGGGATACCTGCTGGCGCTGGACGCATTGAAAGTACATTTTGAAAAGGCCGTAAATTTATGAATGTAAATGAATACCTGAACTTTCTTTGCGGCGCTCAAAGCCTGGAAGAGCTGTGGGACGGGCATGTCCGGCAAATGTCCAGGTTCGGCTTCGACCGGCTGATTTACGGCTATACCCGGTACAAGACGGAAACCTCGCTGGGGGATCCGGACGATTTTGTTATCCTGTCCAATCATGACAGCGAATATCTGAACGGCTTTCTGCACCAGGGGCTGTATTTCCACGCGCCGATGCTTCGCTGGGCGTTGGAGAATGAAGGCGCTGGCAGCTGGCGTATCGTGCAGGACATGATTGCCGGCGGTACCCTTGGACCGGAAGCCCGGCGGGTGCATGAGTTCAATCAGAAACTCGACATGAATGCCGGCTATACTGTCAGTTTCTACTCTGCGTCTCCGCGCTACAAGGGCGCGATATCGCTGGCTGCAAAAGCCGGCATGTGTCAGGAAGCGGTGGATGCGCTGTGGCAAAAGTCGGGCGAGGACATCGTGCTGATGAACAATGTGGCCCATCTGAAAATCCTCACCCTGCCCTATACAGCGCCGAACCGCAGCCTTACCAAACGGCAGCGGGAGGTTTTGCAATGGGTTGGCGATGGCAAAACCACGCAGGACATTGCACTTTTGATGGAGCTTACACCTGCGACGGTTGAAAAACACCTGCGCCTTGCCAGAGAGTCGCTGTCGGTAGAGACAACCGCCCAGGCCGTTCTGAAGGCAGCGCTGCACAATCAGATGTATATCATGGATGCCTAAGGCAGCTGCGTGGCTGCCGCCGCCCCTTGGCGGCTCAATAGGCAAGCTGCGCCAGCTCCCGGTTCGTATGCAAGAAGCGGAAACTCAACCGGTTTTCCACACCGCCGCGCCTTTACTAAGCTGTAGGAAGTATGGAATCCTATACTACCGTTATAGGTTGATATTCTGCATGTTGCCCCTGTTCCGTGAGTGGTGGCTTTGGCCAAGGAACTAATGGGTAACGACCCTTGCGATTTCAAGGCTCTCCTACCTGGTCAGGGATAGGCGCGTATTGATCCGCGTCTATTCCGGATACAGAGGGGCCTCGCCCATCCCCATCAGTGGGGTCCCTCACATTCCTGCTGCAGCTCTCCCGTGCCCTGAACACGGATAGTACATGTCAGCCGCTGGGCAGCCAGCGCCCGGCAGCGCTGTCCGCGTGCGGGGGGATACGGCCGAAACAAAACCGGCAGGGATGACCCTGCCGGTTTCTGAGATTTATCTTGAAAGCTGATCCGCCCGGATCAGCTTAAATCAGCCTTGTGCCGCCTTGGCAACTTCAGCGGCAAAGTCTTCTTTTTCGACTTCGATGCCTTCGCCGACTTCGACGCGGGCGAAACCGGTGATGGTTGCGCCTGCCTCTTTGGCTGCGGCTTCAACGGTCAGGTCCGGGTTCACAACGAACTGCTGGTTCAGCAGGGTCGATTCCGCGACGAATTTCTTCATCCGTCCAACGATCATCTTTTCAATCACCTGCTCCGGCTTGCCGGATTCGCGGGCGATGTCCATCTGAACCTGCTTTTCTTTCTCAACCACAGCGGCGTCCATGTCGGCTTCGGACAGTGCCGCGGGGTTGGCAGCTGCAATGTGCATTGCAATCTGTTTGCCGATCGCTGCGTCGCCGCCGGTCATGGCAACCAGAACACCGATCTTGCCCATGCCTGCAGCAGCGGCGTTGTGCACGTAGGACACAACGGTTTCGCCTTCCAGCGCGGCCATGCGGCGGACCGACATGTTTTCGCCAATGGTGGCGATCTTGTCGGTGATCGTCTCGGCAACGGTCTTGCCGCCCATGTCGGCAGCTTTCAGCGCTTCAACGTCGGAAACACCCAGGGCTGCTTTAGCAATGCCGCCGACCATTTCCTGGAATTCGGCGTTCTTGCCGACAAAGTCGGTTTCCGAGTTCACTTCGACGGCAACGCCTTTGTTGCCTTCGACGATCACGGCAACCAGGCCTTCTGCGGCGGTGCGGCCGGATTTCTTGGCAGCCTTGGCGAGGCCTTTGGTGCGCAGCCAGTCAACCGCGGCTTCCATGTCGCCGTTGTTTTCGACCAGGGCTTTCTTCGCGTCCATCATGCCTGCGCCGGTGGATTCGCGCAGTTCTTTCACCATAGCAGCAGTGATTGCCATCTTAGGCTCTCCTCAATTCAAAAACAGATTTGGGGCAGGTGATACCCTGCCCCGCATGTCAGTTCCGTGACGGGACGGATCAGGCGTCAGCAGCGGCGGCTTCTTCAGCCACAGCTTCTTCGGCCGGCGCGTCTTCCAGTGCGCCCAGGTCAACGCCTGCGGCACCCAGCTGTGCGGACATGCCGTCCAGTGCCGCACGGGCAACCAGGTCGCAGTACAGCGAAATGGCGCGCGATGCGTCGTCGTTGCCCGGAATGATGAAGTCCACGCCGTCGGGGGAGCAGTTGGTGTCGACAACAGCCACAACCGGAATGCCCAGTTTCTTGGCTTCGGCGATGGCCAGCGCTTCTTTTTTCACGTCGATGACGAACAGCAGGTCCGGCACGCCGCCCATTTCACGGATGCCGCCCAGAGACGCTTCCAGCTTCTCCTGGTCGCGCTCCATGCCCAGACGCTCTTTCTTGGTCAGGCCTTCGGCGCCGGAGGACATCTTCTCGTCGATTTCCTTCAGGCGGTTGATCGACTGGGAAACGGTTTTCCAGTTTGTCAGGGTGCCGCCGAGCCAGCGGTGGTTCATGAAGTACTGAGCCGACTTTTCAGCCGCTTCGGCAATCGGGCCGGCTGCCTGGCGCTTGGTGCCGACAAACAGGACGCGGCCGCCCTTGGCAACGGTGTCACGGACAACCTGCAGCGCCTGGTCCAGCATCGGAACAGTCTGGGTCAGGTCCATGATGTGGATGCCGTTGCGCGCACCGTAGATGAACGGCGCCATGCGCGGGTTCCAGCGCTGGGTCTGGTGGCCGAAGTGAACGCCAGCTTCGAGCAGCTGACGCATGGTGAACTCAGGAAGAGCCATGCTATTATATCCTTTCCGGTTTCAATCCTCGGCGGGGGTTCAGAGCGGATGCTCCAACCGGGGGTCCGTCAGGGATGTCTCCCCTGATCAGGCCAAACCCCGCCTGCGGGTTCGTAGGCGCGCTCATAGAGCAGAAATTGTCAGCTGACAATAGCGGATCAGGCGGAATCGGCTTCCGGCCTCAATTTCCAGCCACCCAAGGCGCGGCGGTGGCCGTCTTTTACTATTGCCCCAGCCGCCGCGGCCAGGGCTTTGCGGTCTGCAAAACCGGCAACCTTCAAGGGCTGATGGTAAATCAGTTCCACCTGGCCCTGCCGCGGGGCTGCCAGGATTTTAAGAAGATGCGGCCCGAAATCCATATCCCCCCACCAGCCGTAAAACCGGGCCGGAGCGCCTTCCGGCGCATGATAGCAGACTGAAACAGGCTGGATGTGCAGATCCTCGCGCAGTTGTTCTGAAAAGAACGCCGCAAAGAGCGTCGTTTTAAAGGGCAAAACTCTCAAACCATCGGTCGAGGTGCCCTCGGGGAAAAACAGCAGCTTGTGACCTGCCAGCAGGCGCTGTTCAAACAGGACGGCCTGTTCCCTGGCCTTTTTGGGATCGCGTTCGATGAAAACTGTTCCGGTGGCCCGCGCGAGCCAGCCAATCCCCGGCCATTTTGCGACTTCCGCCTTGGAGACAAAGTAGATCCGCTTACGCGCATTGAGAGCAAAGATATCCAGCCAGGAGACATGATTGGCCACCACGGCCCCTTTTTGACGCATCAACGCCCCACGGGTTCTGAAGCTGATCCCGAGAATGCGAAAGGCGTTGCGGCAGACAAACTGCGTGATGAACGGCGTCACCGGCCGCTGCACGCCGAAAACCGGCCGTTCGATCAGCCGCAAGGCCAGCAGAACCAGCAAACCGCCAAAAACCAGCACCGCCAGCGGCAGTCCGCGCACCAGCACCAGCAGCCAGCCCAGGGTACCGATCCGGACTGGATCCGGCGCCTCTTCGCTTTGCCAGCTGATGCTCATCCCCGGTCCTTGCCTCCGGTATAAATCCTGCGCTGGCGGTCGTTCATGCGCGCAGTGTCGAGGATCAGGCACACGTCGGTGGTGTTGAAAGCCTGATCGATATAGGCGCCCTCGCCCACAAATCCGCCCAGCCGAAGATACGCTTTGATCAGTGCCGGGGTTTCCACCATCGCACGTTTGCGGTCGAGATCATCTGCGGCCACCAAGTTCATGGATTGAAACGCTTTTGATCGCACGCGAAGTTCGGGCGGGGCAAGGTGATTGTGGTGCAGCAAGGCCAGCGGATCGGCCAGCCCAGCTGGGTCGGTGCCGTGAAAGCTTGCAACCCCGAAAAGAACCTCGATTCTGTGGGCCTCCACATAGCCGGCCAGTCCGGACCAGAGGTGAAACATCGCCATGCCGCCGCGGTAATCCGCATGCAAACAAGAGCGTCCCAGCTCCAGCAGCCTGCGGCCCGAAGACTTCAGCACGGTCAGATCATATTCGTCCTCGGAATAAAATTGTCCAGCCTTGGCGGCCTGATCATCGCGCAGCAGACGGTAGACACCGGCCACCGTGCCCGTGGTGTCATCGATCACCAGCATATGGTCAAAAAACGGGTCGAACCTGTCCCGCTCCAGCCCCGCATCATGGTCCACCATCGCGCCGCCGCCGCCAAGCTCCCGCACAAATACGTCATACCGCAGGGCCTGTGCCGCGCGCAGTTCCGCATCTGTTTCAGCGATCCTGACGGAAAATTCCGGGGGGCAGTCTTGCATTTGGTCACCATTACGTCGATCAGGCTTGAGCGCATGCTTCTATTAAGGCAAAGAACGCGCAGCTTTTAAGGCGAATTAGACGGGGTTCGTTAACACTTCATAAACCGTTATGGATCAAAGACGGGAATAAGGGAGACGCGCGCACCGTCAATCACAAGCTTGCCCTGGTCGGGGAAATTCACGGTGATCTTGCCGCCCGCATTTGACTGCACCTGCCCAACACCCCATTCAGGGTGATCCGGGTGCCGGACGTACATGCCGGGGGCTAAAATAGCGTTGAGGTCATTCATTGGCGGGTGGCCCAGTTCGGAGGAAGTTGAAGTTATGGGTGTAGATAACGCCAATTTGGCCGCTTTGGTAGGGTCCCGGATCTGTCATGATCTGATCAGCCCCGTCGGTGCCATCAACAACGGTTTGGAACTGCTTGGAATGGCGGGCAGCATGTCCGGACCTGAACTTGAACTGATCTCTGACAGTGTGGCCAATGCCAATGCGCGCATCCGTTTTTTCCGTATTGCCTTTGGCGCTGCAGGCGACCAGCAAATGAGCCGTGCCGAGTTGGTTTCTGTGCTGGAGGACATCAGCAAGGGCGCCCGGATCAAATACCAATGGTCCCCGCTGGAGGGCTGCACCCGCAGCGAGGCGCGGTTGTCCCTGTTGGCGGCGCTGTGCCTGGAATCCGCTCTGCCCTATGGTGGAACGGTCAAGATTTTCTGTGCCGGCGGCAAATGGACGGTGATGGGCGAAGGCCGCAAGCTGAACGTGGATGATGAGCTGTGGGCGCGGGTCAGCGGCGGCAATTCAAGTGCGGAAATCACGCCTGCCTTGGTGCAATTTGCCCTGCTGCCCGAGGCCGCCAGGGAATCAGACCGTACCGTCCGGCTGGAGCAAAATCTGGAAAAGATCACGCTGCAGTTCTGATATCCACCATCATTCGCAAAGAAACGCCGGGAGTTTTCCCGGCGTTTTGAATTTTCCACCGCTTAAGCCCGGGTGGCCCCGTCGCCGCGCACCAGGTATTTGAAGCTGGTCAGCTGGGTAGCCCCCACCGGGCCGCGCGCATGCATCTTGCCGGTAGCAATACCGATTTCCGCACCCATGCCGAACTCTCCGCCGTCGGCGAACTGGGTGGAGGCGTTGTGCATCAGGATCGCGCTGTCGAGTTCAGCAAAGAATTTCTGAACCGCCGCTTCTTCCTCGGTGATGATGCAATCGGTGTGCTGCGAGTGATGCGTGCGGATGTGCTGGATTGCTTCGTCAATGTCCGCGACCTGTTTCGCGGCGATGATGGAATCCAGATATTCCTTGCCCCAATCCTCGTCATTCGCGGTGACCATGCTGTCCGGTCCCGGCAGGCCCGCTTCGGCACGGATTTCCACCCCGGCAGCAGACAGGCTGTCCAGCACCGCCTTGCCCAAGGTCGGCGCGATGTCCTGATGGATCAGCAAACACTCCGCGGCGCCGCAGATCCCGGTGCGGCGGGTCTTGGCGTTCAGCACCACGTCCAGCGCCTTTTGCGGATCGGCGGACTTGTCCAGATAGATGTGCACGATGCCTTCCAAATGGGCAAAGACAGGCACCCGCGCCTCGCGCTGAACCAGGCCGACCAGTCCTTTGCCGCCGCGGGGCACGATGACGTCGACATAATCGGTCATGGTCAGCAGCTGCTGCACCGCGGCCCGGTCGCGGGTCGGCACCAGCTGAACAGCGTCTTCGGGCAGACCGGCGGATTTAAGGCCTTCGGCCAGGCAGGCATGAATTGCCTTGGAGGAATGAAAGCTTTCCGAGCCGCCGCGCAGAATGACGGCATTGCCCGATTTCAGGCACAGCGCGCCGGCGTCCGCCGTCACATTCGGGCGGCTTTCGTAGATCACGCCGATCACCCCCAGCGGCGTGCGCACGCGCTGGATTCTGAGGCCGGTGGGCTGTTCCCACTCCTCCATCACCTCCCCCACAGGATCGCGTTGTTCTGCCACCGCGCGCAGACCGTCGACGATGCCTTGGATGCGGGGCTCGTCCAGCATCAGCCGGTCCATCATCGCGCCGGACAGTCCCTTGCCGCGGCCGAACTCCAAGTCCTTGGCGTTCTCAGCAATGATTTCCGCCCGGCGGTTCCAAACCGCTTCGGCGGCGCCGATCAAAGCGGCATGTTTGCGCTCTGCGCTGGCTGTTGCCAGGATTTGCGCCGCTTGCTTGGCACGTTTGCCAAGATCCGCCATCACAGCGGGGATGTTTTCATTGTCTTTCATGTGTCTCGCGCCCTTGCCGGTCCTTCTGTGGCACGTCGGGTGCCTGCCGGCTGGAATAGATTATCAGATGGTCAGCTCAAAGCGCCATATCATCGCGGTGGATCAATGCGGCGCGGCCGGGATAGCCCAGCGTGGCCTCGATTTCCTGCGATTGGCGCCCTTGGATGGCGCGGGCCTCGTCCGCTGTATAGCGTGACAGTCCCTGCCCCAGTTTGCGCCCGTCTGGGCCAAGGATGGCCAGCGGATCGCCGCGGCCAAAGTCACCCTCCACATGACGGACACCTGCGGGCAGCAGGCTTTTACCGGACATCAGCGCGCGTGCGGCGCCATCGTCGATTGTCAGAACACCGCGGGTCTTCATCGCGCTGATCCAGCGTTTGCGCGCGGTTTGCGGGTCACCCTGTCCGGTGAACCAAGTGCACGCTGCGCCATCTTCAAGTGTTTTCAGCGGGTTCAAAGGAGAACCTTCGGTGATCGCCATGGCGCAGCCGGCAGCAGTGGCCATCTTGGCCGCCAGCAGTTTGGTGATCATCCCGCCTTTGGACAGGCCAGAGATACCATCGCCGGCCATCGCCTCAATTTCCGGTGTGATCCGGTCAATCCGGTCATAGCGTTCGGCCGCGGGGTCCAGCGCAGGATTGGCGCTGTAGAAACCGTCAACATCGGACAGGAGGATCAAGGCATCGGCGCCGACCGTTACTGCCACCTGCGCCGCCAGCCGGTCGTTGTCGCCGTAGCGGATTTCATCGGTGGCGATGGTGTCGTTTTCATTGACGATCGGCACCGCGCCCATCCCCAGAAGCGTTTCCAAGGTGGCACGTGAGTTGAGGTAGCGGCGGCGGTTTTCGCTGTCTTCCAGCGTCACCAGAACCTGTGCCGTGGTGATCCGGTGCGGCGCCAATGCCTCCTCATAAGCGCGGGCCAGCCGGATCTGGCCAACTGCCGCGGCCGCCTGGGATTGTTCCAGCGGCAGGTCCGCGCGCGGCAGTCCCAGCACACGCCGGCCCAAGGCAATCGAACCGGAAGACACC
The DNA here is from genome assembly GCF_055902035.1 of Leisingera sp. SA215. Taxonomy (NCBI): domain Bacteria; kingdom Pseudomonadati; phylum Pseudomonadota; class Alphaproteobacteria; order Rhodobacterales; family Roseobacteraceae; genus Leisingera; species Leisingera sp. SA215. Next base: position 349,625 of record NZ_JBVVXU010000001.1, read on the forward strand.
AGCACCACGTCGGTGCCGCCCGCCTTCAGCCAGGCGACATCATTGGCCAGGGAATGCAGCCAGCCTGCGCGCAGATCGCCCGTGGCGCGGTCAACCAGCAGCGCCGAGCCGATCTTGACGACAATCCGTTTCGCCGACTTCAGGGCCGCCAAGGCGCTTCCTCCTCGGCGGGTTTCATGCGGACGCGGTCATCGTCGATCTCTGCCCGCACCGCGCGGAGCACTTCGTTAAGCCCTTCGCGGCTGACGCCGGACATCATCATGACCGGGCCGCCAACAGCCTGTTCCAGCGCAGCGCGTTTTTTGTCGCGCTCCTCCGGGTCGATTGCATCCACTTTGTTCAGCGCAGTGATCCGGGTCTTGGTGGCAAGAACGCCGCCATAGGCCTCCAGCTCACCGATGATGGTCTGGTAATCCTCGACCACGGTGTCGGAAGTACCGTCCACCAGATGCAGCAGCACCGCGCAGCGTTCCACATGGCCCAGGAACCGGTCGCCGATCCCTTTGCCTTCATGTGCGCCTGCGATCAGGCCGGGAATGTCGGCAACCACAAATTCGGTATTGTCGATGCCGACCACGCCGAGATTCGGGTGCAATGTGGTGAAGGGGTAATCCGCAATCTTGGGGCGCGCGTTGGAGGTTGCCGACAAGAAGGTCGACTTGCCCGCATTGGGCAGCCCCAGGAGACCCGCGTCGGCAATCAGCTTGAGGCGAAGCCAGATGGTGCGCTCGACTCCCTCCTGGCCGGGGTTGGCGCGGCGCGGCGCCTGGTTGGTGGCCGATTTGAAATGCAGGTTGCCAAAGCCGCCGTTGCCACCCTTGGCCAGCAGCACCCGTTGGCCAACCTCGGTGAGGTCCGCCAGAACGGTTTCCTGGTCCTCGTCCATGATCTCGGTCCCCACGGGGACACGCAGAACAATGTCGTCGCCATCTTTACCGGTACGCTGACGGCCCATGCCGGACTGGCCGTTTTTAGCAAAGAAATGCTGCTGATAGCGGAAATCGATGAGGGTGTTCAGCCCGTCGGTCACCTCGGCCCAGACCGAACCGCCTTTGCCGCCATCGCCCCCGTCCGGCCCGCCGTATTCAATATACTTTTCGCGCCGGAAGCTGACACAGCCGTTCCCGCCGGCGCCCGAGCGGATATAGACCTTTGTCAGATCGAGGAATTTCATGACAGCTCCTTAATGCGGCGGGATCCTGTGCCCGCCCGCGCAATACACGTGTCCCGCCAAAGCCCCGGGGCTCTGGCGGGAATGTTTCGTTTGCCTTACCGCAAAGCGCGCGCCGCGCCAATCACAGTTTTCGGCTGTAAGTCCAGGTTGGGACCGAGGCATCACGGGCGACGGAATAGCTCTCGGCGTCCCCGAGATAATCGAAGCCGCAATGGATCAGCACCCGGGCCGAAGCCGGGTTGTCCTGAAACACCGATGCAAACATCGCTGCGTTGCCTTGCGGATTTGCATCCACCAAAGCCTTTACCGCCGCGGAGGCAAGCCCGGTATTCCAGAACGGCGGTGCGGTCCAGTAAGAGACCTCCGACTGGTTGCGGTCCATCCGTTTGAGGCCGATCACGCCTTTCAGTTCGGCCTCACCTTCGGCGGTGCCATCAATAGCCCAGACATCCTCGTCCCGTTCTTCGGCCATGGCGCGGGCGACAAAGGCCTCGGCGGCGCCCGGCGGAAGCGGATGCGGCACCGAACGGGTCATGCGGGCAACACGCGCATCGCTGACGTAGTGTTCAATCAGGCCGGCATCGGATTTTCGCAAGGGCCGCAGAATAAAGCGGTCCGTTTCGATTACCTGCTGGCACACAATCTGTTCCAAGTTCATGGATGTGCTCCTCCTCTGCCAAAGACTTTCTGGCTGTAACTGCCCTTGTTGTTGCGGCGGTCATCTTTAAATGTGCATGCCCTGCCCGGGCGGCAAGGCGCAGTCGCTTCAATTGTCGTGAAACTTTCTGTTGGCCGGGCGTGCGCGGCATTTCGGCTTTCAGCAGAAACCCCGCCCTTGGTCGTTTTTGTGAACATCACTTACCCGCATCCGTAAAACGGAAAAGGGGACCGGCCCTGAAGCCGGTCCCTCTAAAGATGTCATCACCCTTCGGGTCGGCTTACTCAGCGGCCTCCGCCACTGGCAGAACCGATACAAAGGTGCGGCCTTTCAGGCCTTTGCGGAAGGTAACAGCACCTTCGGACGTGGCAAACAGAGTATGGTCTTTGCCAATACCTACGTTTTCGCCCGGCCAGAACTTGGTGCCGCGCTGACGCACGATGATGTTGCCTGCGATGGCCGCTTGGCCACCGAAGAGTTTCACGCCAAGACGGCGGCCCGCGGAGTCGCGGCCGTTACGTGAGGAACCGCCAGCTTTTTTATGTGCCATTCTCTCTCTCCTTAGCCTTTAGCCAGCTCTTTGGCCTGTTCAACCCACTCGGGCTTCACTTTGACCGCTTCGATAGCAGCAATACCGTCTTCGGACAAGGCTGCGATCTGGGCAAAGCTGGTCAGGCCGGCTTCGTTCAGCTTCTTGGCGGCAGCAGGGCCAACGCCGGTCAGCTGGGTCAGGTCGTCCGAACCGGCGGCGTCAGCGGCAGGAGCAGCTTTTGCAGCGGCTTTCGGAGCAGCTTTGGTTGCGCCCGATGCCAGGATCTCGGTGATCCGGACCAGGGTCAGCTTCTGACGGTGACCTTTGGTGCGCTTGGAGGAGTGCTTCCGGCGGCGCTTGACGAAGTTGATCAGCTTTTCGCCTTTGATCTGGTCGATCACTTCCGCTTTGACGGCAGCGCCGTCCACCAGCGGAGCGCCGACAACAGGTGCGTCGCCGCCCAGCATCAGGATTTCGTCGAACTGGATGGTGTCGCCAGCGTCTGCAGCAAGTTTTTCAACGCGGAGGATATCGCCCGCCTGAACCTTGTACTGCTTGCCGCCGGTCTTGAGGACCGCAAACATATGCGTCTTTCCTTTTCTACCCGCGTCCTACGGCCCCCTTGCGGGCGTTCCGGCCAAAGCCGCCTCGAACAGCGCGCCCCTGTGATGGGCGTATTACAAATAAACCCCGGCGCACGGATTCCGGGCCGGGATGCGGGCTTATGGTTCGGAACTCCTGAAGTGTCAACAGTTTTCCACAACCTGCGCCGCAAGTGTTTGCAGGTTCAGATATCCTGCCCGGGTGTCAGGTCGGCCATCCGGTGCGCCAGCTCCTCGAACCGGTTGGCCGTGATCTCATACTGCACGGCGTTCAGCAGCTCATAAACCCGCTGCATCGGCGCCTCTTCCAGGGCTATAACATAAGCCTCAACCTCTGCATCGCTGAATTCCTGGTAGGTATAGGCAGAGGCTGCCAGGCTGGAGGCCTGCATGCTTAGGCGCAGTTCGCCCTCCTGCGCCTGCATCAGAGCGCGCAGGCCGTCAGCATCCAGCTCCAATTCGATTACCCCGGCAGCAGCAGCAGCCATAAGGAAGCGGAACTGGATCTGCTGCAGCGCTTTTACACCTGTGCCAGCGGCATCAATTGCAGATACCATTCGCTGATACATCGCAATCCGCTCACTGCCGGCTTTGACCAGGTCGGAAATAATACGGTTGCCCGCCAATTGCTTCACCGCGTCGTCTTTGACCGTATGCGAGGCGTTTTCCGCCCGCACCAAGCGCTGCCCGAAATCGCTGGCGTAAAAGTCTGTCGCATGATCCAGGGCTTCATCGTCCAGAGTGCTTTCGAGGATCTCCAGCGCCAGGCTGCGCATTTCGGCGGTATCAAAGACATCCCCGGACAGTTCGGTCCATTGACTGCCAAAGGCGCCTGCATCCACGCCCAGCATGTCCGGTGCGCTGGACGCAGATAAGGCTATGCTATCAAGCGCCACATCAAAGCCGGTGATTTGCAGGAATGTCTCGACCCTTTCACGGTCTGCTGCCAGTCCGGTTTGCGGCAATCCCGCGGCGGCGAAACACAGCAAAGCCAGGAGGCGCAAAAGCACGGCGGGGGGGATGAGGGTCATCTGCATAAACCAAATTTAGGCAAAAACCCTTGGCAGGCAACGGGAAATCGGCTTTTTTCGTCAAAGCCGCATTTCCCACTTGCGCCAACTCGGAATCAACCTTAAACGCTGCCCCACCAGACCCCCGCGGAGAGGTGCCGGAGTGGTCGAACGGGGCGGTCTCGAAAACCGTTGAGCCTTCACGGGTTCCCAGGGTTCGAATCCCTGTCTCTCCGCCACTATCCCCCTGATATTCAAAGACGAACTGCGAAACGCAGGGGTTAGCGCATCGGCCCTTACCGGACAGGAATTTGGCAAAAGATGTCGTACTATGACCCCTTTTGGTCTTTCAGGCTGTACCAGCCATGACCCCCTCAATCGTTCGAACTTTGCCTCCTTTTGTGTTACTCAATACCCTTTGGACATTGCCTTAGACCGGGTTATCAAGTCCGGAGATCTCGCACCATTTTCTTAGCAACGCCATCTCGGTGACACGCCCGCCTGTCGCGTCGAGGAAGTTTGGAAAGAACTCCAGGGCACCCTGAGCGCGAGCGGACAGCTGCCGGCATGCCCGGCGCCGCGATCGGCTCGCTGACAAGAGATCAACTGCTCCGTCTGGGCCCGGAAATCATGACCGCCACCGAACTTGCAACCTCCCGCAACCGCCAGCTCCTGCCCAGCCAGCGGCCGGGCATCACCGTCGCAAAAACCCGCTCCGCGCTTTCCCGATAGATTGCTCCAAGACCCCCGCGGCTTCCACCTTGGGAGGTTTTCCAACACGGGTCGCGGCAGCGCCGGTGCGCATCGTTTCGCCAAGCCCTTCATCAGACAACATTCTCCACAGCTGCCCTCGGCGACATCCGCATAGAACGTCTTACGGGCGCACGCATGGGACATCCTATGGGCCGGTGGGCGGTTCTTTCGCCGGGGTATCAATCAGGCACTGGCATGAATCGTAATGTCGCTGAATACTTGCCAAACAATGTCACTGTCATACTTGGATGACCTGGCATTCATGCCGTGCGCAGTTTCGTAGAATAGGCGCTGAAAACGTTGCACCTGTCACCACGATATCAAAGTCCCAGACATGTCCTCTCTGACAGGCCAATTCCAGCCCGTTCTTCGTGCTGTCCATGACCAGAACGCTCTTTTTACCGCAGCTGTCGATAGCCTTGCGTGCAGTTATTTCCTCAGAGTTATAGTCCATCACACTGCCAGCCCCGGACAGACCGCCACAGCTAAACACGGCATAATCCACACGGTATTTCGCGAAAAACTCAAGTGCGGGCGTGCCGATCATGTCCAGATCGCGCATCCGGACGGTCCCGCCTGCCAGCTCAACGGCAACGCCGGGCGCATTTTGCAAGGCGCAAACGGCGTGGATGCTGTTGGACGCGACGAAAATGTTTTTGTGAGAGGCCAGAAACCGGGCGCAAGTTTCCACCGTTGTGCCGGTGCCCAGTGCCACGCGCGCGCCGTCGGGGATCAAGTTCTTGACGGCCAGAGCGATGCGCTGTTTTTCCTGCCGCGATATGCCTTCGCGCGGCAGATAGCCGATGTTCTCGCTTTGCTGGCGCAGGCGCACTTTACCATTGCGGCGCTGCACAAGTCCGGCTTCGTCCAGAACGCGCAAGTCTGCGCGTATCGTCTGAACCGATACGGCAAGTTGGGCCGAAAGTTCGGTTGCCGGAATTGCCTCGTTTTCAGCCAATAGCGCGATGATCTCATCTCGTCGCTGGGTAACATCCCGTCGCACGATCATTTTCCTTCGAAAAGTTCGCAAATTATCGAAACGTTAGGGAAGTCTCTCAAGTCCCGCAATATAATAAAAGTTCCAAACAACTGTTACAAAACTGTTGGATTTCTCTGGGATAAGGCGACCGTGAACTTCTTTCGTTCGAAAGTTAACCTTCAGGAGAGCCCCATGAAGTCCGCACTCACATCCACCGCTTTCGCGCTCTTGGCCAGCACCGCCATGGCTGAAACGATCACGCTATACACTTCGCAGCCGAGTGCAGACGCACAGCTAACGATCGATGCGTTTATCGCCGCCAACCCCGGCACCGAAGTTGACTGGGTCCGCGATGGCACGACACAGCTTATGGCGCGCCTGCGCGCCGAAATCGAGGCTGGTAATCCGCAGCCTGACGTTCTGTTGATTGCGGATACCGTCACACTGGAGGGTATGGCGCAAGAGGGTCTTCTTGCCGCCTATCAATCGCCCGAAGCCACCGAATATGACGCAGCTCTCTATTCCGCCGAAGGCTACTACTACTCCACCAAGTTGATCACGACCGGGATCGTCTACAACACGGGCGTTGAAACTGCACCGACCTCTTGGAACGACCTGTCGGACACATCGATCAAAGGTCAGATCGCCATGCCCTCGCCGCTATATTCCGGGGCAGCGCTGATCCACCTTGCAACGCTTACTGGCGACGACAGCCTGGGATGGGAATACTATGAAGGTCTGGCGGCGAACGATGCGCGTGCCCAGGGCGGCAACGGCGGCACGTTCAAAGCCGTGGCTTCGGGTGAAAAACCCTATGGCATGGTCGTGGACTTTCTCGCCATCCGCAACAAAGCCGGCGGCTCGCCCGTGGATTTTGTCTTTCCTGAAGAGGGCGTCTCTTATGTGACAGAGCCAGTGGCGATCATGTCGACCGCCAAGAACGTCGAAGGCGCGCAGAAATTCGTCGACTTCCTGCTGAGCGACACGGGCCAGAAGCTTGTTCTGGATATGGGCTATATCCCTGCCCGTGACGGTATGGGCGTCCCCGAAGGGTTCCCCGCCCGCGAAGATATCAAGCTGATGGCCTTCGATCCCGCCGACGCCCTTGCAAGCGCCGAGGCCAATAAGGCCACATTCGCAGAACTTTTCGGCGCCGAATGATGAGCGTCACCCGACAAAACGGTGGCAGCCGGTCCGAGGCCCGGCTGCTCTCTGCTATTCTGGTCGTCGCAATCTGCTTGACGCTCGCCCCGGTTCTGCGCCTTTTTGTCGAGGGCATTACCCACCAAGGCAGCCCCAGCGTGACCCTTATGCGCGATGTGCTGGCGCAGCCCTCAACCTTAAGCGCGCTGAAACATTCACTGGTCACAGCTGGTTTTGGCACTTTGGTGTCGCTGATGCTGGGCTCTGCCTTTGCGTTCCTTGTAGCGCTGACTGATCTGCGAGCAAAGGCGGCGTTGGTCTTTTGCCTGATGATCCCGATGATGATCCCGCCGCAGATCACGGCACTGTCTTGGACCCAAATCATGGGGCCGTCATCGGTTCTGCTGAAATCGCTGGGCGTTGCGCCACCGCTTGGGGCACCGCAGCCGCTTTATTCGCCGCAGGGGATCATCTTTCTTCTGGGCATCCAGCATATGTCGATCATCTTCCTGACCCTGCGCGCTGGCCTGCGCTCTATCCCGCAAGACGTGGTTGAGGCCGCCCGCATCAGCGGCGCAAAAGGGCTGCGCACGTGGTGGCAAGTGGTGATGCCGCTGACCCTGCCCAGTCTGGCCGCGGGCACGGCCATCACCTTTGTGACGGCGCTTGGCAATTTTGGCATTCCGGCCATGCTTGGCATTCCCGCAGGATATGCGACGCTGCCGACGCTCGTCTATCAAAAGCTTGCCGGGATGGGGACGGCCGTCTTGGCCGAAGTCTCGGTTCTGGCGATGCTTATTGGGGCGGTGGCCGTGGCGGGAATTTTGTTGCAACGCCTCTTCCAAACGCGCCAGAAACTGCACCTAGTAGGCAGCACCTCCCGGCCGCTGGCCCTGCCATTGGGCGCTGCCCGGCTGCCGGTTGAAATCCTTCTATGGGCGGTGGTCTGTGCAATTCTTGTCCTGCCGATGTTCGGCCTCTTGGCCACATCATTGGTGCCTGCCTATGGGGTGCCACTGCGCCTTGATACGGTGACCCTTGCATCGTGGCATGAGGTGCTGTTCCGGCAGCCAGTAACATCACGGGCCTTTGCCAATTCCTTTGCATTGGCTGCGGGCGCGTCCCTGGCTCTTATCGTGATTTGCCTGCCCTTGGCGTGGCTGATGGAGCGGCGCAAGACGCGTCTTGCGCGTCTGTTCGACAGCCTGCTTGATCTGCCCTACGCACTGCCGGGGGTTGTCCTGTCAATCGCCATGATCCTGCTGCTGATCAAAGTACCTTTCACCGAGGCAACGCTTTACGGCACCATCTGGATCATCTTTTTGGCCTATATCGCCCGTTTCTTTGCCGTCATGTTCCGTCCGGTTCAGGCCAGCCTAAAGCAGTTTGATCCGTGCATGGATGAGGCCGCGCAATCGGTTGGGGCCTCGCTTTATCGGCGCTTGCGCGATGTAATCTTTCCGCTTTCGGCACCCGCGGCAGCGGCGGGGACAATTCTTGTCTTTCTCACCGCGTTTAACGAACTCACTGTTTCTGCGCTCTTGTGGTCCTCGGGCACCGAGACCCTTGGCGTGGTGATTTTCAATCTCGATGACAGCGGCGAAACCGGCATGGCCAGCGCAATGGCGATGACCATCGTGTTTGTGGTCGTGGTCCTTATGGCTCTGATCCAACTGTTTTCCCGCCGCTTTCCCAAAGGAGTTGTCCCATGGCAGACATAGACCTGTCCTGTGTTGGCAAGGCATTCGCAGGCACGCCCGCGCTACAAGACATCACAACGCGGTTTGACGATGGCGAGTTTATCGCGCTTTTGGGGCCGTCTGGCTGTGGCAAGACCACGCTTTTGCGCATCTTAGCAGGCTTCGAAGAGCCCAGCAGCGGGTGCATCCGCATCGGAACGCGCGAAATGGCCAACGCCGAGACGGGCGCAAACCTGGCCCCCGAAGAACGCAACATCGGGTTTGTTTTCCAATCCTACGCGCTTTGGCCGCATATGTCGGTGCGGCGCAATGTATCCTACCCGCTTGAGATCCGAAGGTTCTCTAAGGTGGAGATCGCCAAACAGACAGATGCAGCACTCGCCTCAACGGGGCTTGGTGACTATGCGGACCGCATGCCCTCTGATCTTTCGGGCGGTCAAAGGCAACGTGTGGCTTTGGCACGTTGCCTTGTCTCTGACCCCTGCGCTGTACTGCTGGATGAACCGTTGGCCAATCTTGATGTGGCGCTGCGGGCCACGATGCAGGGCGTCTTTACTGATTTCCATAAACGTACCGGCGCCACAATGGTCTATGTCACACATGACCAGGCCGAAGCCATGGCGATGGCCGACAGGATTGCGGTGATGGATCAAGGGCGCATCCAACAATTCGATACGCCGCAAACCCTGTATGAGCGGCCCAAGAACCGTTTTGTTGCCGAATTCGTCGGTCGCGGCGCAGTGCTGCCGGTGCAGGAGCTCAAAAAGGCCGGTGATGCGCAACAGGCGCGAATACTGGGGGCAGAGGTTGCGGTGCAATCCGCGACCCAAGAGGCGCGGGTCAGCCATGTGTGCCTGCGCCCCGAAAACTTGACCATTGCCGAAACCGGAGATCTGCGCGGCAAGGTGGCGCGGGTCACCTATATGGGCGGGAAATACCTGCTGGAAACGGTGACTGACTGCGGCGCCCGCTTGTTTGCTGAAACGCGGGCCCGCTTCGAAGTCGGCACGCAACTGGGTCTGACAATCACAACACCTTGGGCCTTCTCAGAGGACTAAATGCAAAGCATACGACTACTTTCCGGCATCGGGGACAAGGGGCCTGCATGCATGCAATTGACCGTGGAAGATCGGATCTGGCTTCTCGATTGCGGCTTTGGCCCCGAGGCCAACGCGCATTTCGATCCCGCTTGGCTGGAGGGGGCCGAGGCGGTGTTCATCACCCATGATCATATCGATCATATCGGCGGCGCGCCGCATGCCGTTGAGGCGGGCCTGCCCATCTATGCCACGGCACAAACGGCCAAGGCGCTCCCCCCCGCGGCCAAGGTGCACCTGTTGCCCGAACAGGGCCAGACGACCCTCGGCGGCGTGACGCTGACCACCGGGCGCAATGGCCATGCGATGGGGGGGGTCTGGCTGCACTTCGATCTGGGAGAGGGTCTTTTCTATTCTGGGGATTGGTCAGAGGAGTCGGACTGGTTCTCCTTCGATGCGCCGCCCCCCGCAGCGACAGCCATTTTGGATTGCTCCTATCATCTGGATGATGTGCCCCAATCGGATCGGTTCGAGGCGTTGAATGGGTTGCTGGACCAGGTGCAAGGTCAGGTGCTTTTGCCTGTCCCCCCTTCCGGGCGCGCGGGCGAGATGGCGTTACATCTGATCCGCCGCTACGGCTATGAAAGCGTGATGCTTGACCCTGAATGCCAAGACACGCTTCGCGCCGCGCTGAACAGCGGCGCCGTCAGTGCCGATGCCCAGGAAATAGCTCCGCTTTTGAACCGTGGCCCGATGGAACAGGCGCGTTTCCTAATCTGTGATACGCCCAACGCCGACGGCGGCGCCGCATGGGGCTATGTGCGTGCGTGGAACGAAAGCGGGCGTTTAGGGCGCGACGCACATGTCGTGTTCACCGGCCATATGACAGCCCATGCGCGTGGCATTTGCAGCGTTCAGGGCGGGTATTTCCAACGCTGGAACGTGCATCCGCCGCTGCGCGATCAGGTGAAGATGCTAAAACGCCTTGGCGCAAAACGCTTTGCCCCCGCTTTTTGCACACAGCCCGAAGATTACCTGATTGAGGGGCTCGACGCAGAGGTATTCTTTCACGACCGGGTGCGCCTATGATCACCGTGCCTTTGCCATCGCATAGCTTTTGCCTGATCCGCCATGGCGAGACGACAGCGAATGCGGATGCAATCATCGCCGGGGTAACGGATGTGCCGCTAACCCAGATTGGTCGCGATCAGGCACGCGCCCTCTCCCAGAGGATGTGGCCAGAGCCAATTGCGGTCTATTGCAGCCCAATGACACGGGCCCAGCACACCACTCAGCTTGCGTTCCCGCGCCGGCGTTTCGAGGTGCACGGCGGATTGCGCGAGCGCGACTGGGGTGTTTTCGAAGGTCGGCCGTTGAATGAACAGCCGGCCAGAGAAGATACGCCGGATCAAGGGGAAAGCTGGCCCGATTTTCTGATGCGAGTGCAAACCGTAATAGCAGAAATCTGCGCAGCGTCGCAGGGAACGCTGCCGGTTCTGGTGTGTCATTCGGGCATAATCCGCGCTGCGCGTGTGCTCTGGACGACAGGCGACGTCGGCCAACGCCCCCCCAACGCGAAGCCGCTACTGTTTCAAAGAACAGGCAACAAAATATCGGAGAAAAACGTATGAACCAAGCAGCAGCTACCCCATGTGTGGTTTTCGATGTCGATGGCACACTTGCAGAATTCGACGCGGAACGACTTGGCCATCTTGTACATGGCGTGGAAAAGCACTGGGATGATTTTCATCATGCGATGGCAGATGCCGCTTTGATTGTCCCGATTGCGAAGTTGATGCGCCGGTTGAAAGAGAGCGGTGAAACCATTGTGATTTGTTCCGGGCGGCCCAGGGGCTGGGCCGAGCACACGATTGCATGGCTTCGCAAGCACGATCTGCCGTTCGACGGCATGTATTTGCGCGCAGAAGATCAGGACGATGCCACCGACCCGGAGGTGAAGCGCCGCGCGTTGAAGGAAATGAAAGCGGATGGCTTCAAGCCTTGGCTGGTGATCGATGACCGCACTTCGGTAGTCGAGGCCTGGCGCGGCGAAGGTCTGGTGTGCCTGCAATGTGCTCCGGGGGATTTCTGAAAAAGGGTCTATGGATGTCAGCCATCGGTCAGACGCCTGCAACGAGCATCGAATGGTTTCTTTTGCCGGGTAGAGTGCGATTGTGCGAGATGTACGGGAGTGTCCTGAAATCTGTGTATCTCGCCCCGCCCATGCGGTTTCAGATACTCAAGCGTCGAAGCGATCGCCGGACACTATGGCGAACCGGTTGCGGGCCGCGAACCATTGCCAGACGTTCCGGCCATCCTTCTCAAATTTTCGGATAGCGAGGTAGACCAGCTTGGTGGCGGCCTCGTCCTCGAGAAACGAGCCCCGTGTTTGATGGAGTTTCGGATTCTGCCGTCAGGGCGGTGTGAATCCGGCCCAGATCGGCAGCAACGGCCTTGCGGTCCTTTCTTCTCGTAGGCTATGCCGAAACGTCCCCGCTCCAGTCGCCGGATAGGCCATTTCACACTCCCCAAAAAAAGGCGAAGTCCCGCCGTTCTGGGCGGGGCTTGTATGATGGGCGGATACGACGCCGTACGGCGCTACGCGTTCAGTTGGTCGAAGGCCAGGACCGAAACGTCCGCGGGACGGCAGCAGTTCGTATGCCCTGCTCTATTTGGATGAAGAGGGCACTGCACTGCATCGCGTCAAACTTCAGGCAGAAAAATTCGACGCCCTAGCCTGGAATATCCCTTGGGGTATGAGTCAGCGCAAGATTGGCGGCGATGCCGCACTGGCAAAACAAATTTCGGATAACATGATCAACTTTCGCGCACGTCTGGCCTGTTGACCACAATGGTTCAAACCTTGATTGCCATGAGCATTCATCGTCGCGACCTTATCAGGCAATTCCACGGCGAACAGGATGAGGCCTTGCTGCTGCTGGCGGCGGATAACATGTAGATCGAAGCGTTCCCAACACGTTAGCACATAAAAAATGGCCGGGCATCCCTGCCCGGCCATTCCGCGACTATACAGCCTGGCTCAGGCGCGGCGGCGGCGGCCGCCACCAGACCGGCCGCCACGTCCACGGCCTTCGTCGCCTTCTTTGGCAGGCTCTTTGTTGAACTTGATCCACTCGCCGCCATGCGGGTCGTTATTGGTCAGGAAGTTGGCGGCGCGGATGGCCTCCATTTCCTTACCGGCGCGCGGCTTGGTGGAGCCGAGGCCGAACATCTGAACAAATGCTTCGTCTTCCATGCCGTCGGGCAGGACGATGCCGGCGGCTTCAACTTCAGCTTTCTTTTCGGCGATCTTTTTCTGCGTGACGGGCAGCGCTACCGGGTTCATGATCGCCGAGGTCATGCCGGCGCCCATTGCCATCGGCAGGAAAGCGTTGTTGATGCCGTGGCGGTTCGGCAGGCCAAAGGAGATGTTGGATGCACCGCAAGTGGTGTTCACACCCAGCTCTTCGCGCAGACGGCGGACCAGGGCAAACACCTGCAAGCCGGCGGTGGCCATGGCGCCGACCGGCATCACCAGCGGGTCAACCACGATGTCATGCGCGGGAATGCCAAAATCAGCAGCGCGTTCAACGATCTTCTTGGCGACGGCGAACCGCACATCGGGATCTTCCGAGATGCCAGTGTCGTCGTTGGAGATCGCAACAACCGGGACGTTGTACTTTTTGACCAGCGGCAGGATCTGTTCCAGGCGCTCTTCTTCGCCGGTGACCGAGTTCAACAGCGGACGGCCTTCGCAGATTTCCAGGCCGGCTTCCAGCGCGCCCGGCACCGAAGAATCGATGCACAGCGGCACGTCAACCAGGCCCTGCACCAGCTCGACGATCTTTTTCATCAGCGGCGGCTCGGTCTCGTTCGGGTTCGGGTTCGAGTTGTAGACCACGCCAGCGTTGATATCGAGCACTGTCGCACCGGCCAGAACCTGAGCGACGGCATCTTTCTCGACAGTGGAAAAATCGCCGGCTTCCAGCTCGGCCGCCAATTTTTTGCGGCCAGTCGGATTGATGCGCTCTCCAATAACGCAGAACGGCTCGTCAAAGCCCAGGATCGCGGTTTTAGTTTTTGATTCTACGACTGTACGGGTCATTGTTGATCCTTAGGAGTTGACCGGCTTCGCCGAGGCGCCGCCGTTGTTGATGGCCCAGGTTGCATTGGTCTTGATGCCGCCCAGCGGGAAGAAGTGGACCTTTTCGATAGCGAAATCCGGGTTGGCTGCCTTATGCGCCGCCAGTTCCGCAAGCACTTCGCCCGGCTCATGCGGGAGCAGCAGCTTGGAGACATCCTTGGCACGTTTCTGCAGAACTTTCAGCGACGGGCCGACGCCGCATGCGATGGCGAATTTGATCATCGTCTGCAGTTTGGCCGGGCCTGCGATGCCGATATGTACCGGCAGGTTCATGCCGCGCTCGCTCAGTTCGTTCACCCAGTTGATCACCGGCTGCGCCTCAAAACAGAACTGGGTCGCCAGCGCCATTTCGGCGTCGGTACGCTTGGAAAACTCCTGCTTCCAGTCCAGCGCTGCATAGGTGTTGGCACGGCCGCCCTTGGGGTCGATGTCGAGGTTTGGCTCAGGATGCCCTGCAACATGCAAGTTGGTAAAGCCCGCGTCGTCGAACAGGCCGGTTTCCAACAACTGCATTGAGGAATCGAACTCGCCATGCGGCTTGGCAACGCCGCCGGCCAGGATCAGGCCCTGCTTGACGCCGGCTTCGCCCTGGTAACGGGCGATCCAGTCGCCAAGAGTCGCCTTGTCCTTGATGATACGTGCAGGGAAGTGCGGCATCACATCATAGCCTTCGCCGGCAATGCGCTTGGCGGTGTCGACCATGTCTTCAATCGGGGTGCCCTCGATATGCGCGACATAGACACGGGTACCGGCCGGCAGAAGGTCGCGGAAGTCGTCGACCTTAGTCGCGGTACGCGGCATCACCTCAATGGAATAGCCCTTCAGAAAGGCTTCCATTTCGGGGCTGACAGACTGGCCAGCACCAGAGTCGCGTTTCTTAAAGTTCAGCAAAGCCATCGCGGCCTCCCATAGTGGTGTCAGGCTCACGCCCATCCGTCATTTGCAATCAGAGTTTTCAGGCGGTCCTGATCGTATTCCGTTTCCAGGCGGGTTGCCTCGGCTTCGGCGACCTCAGCCGCTTCACCTTCGGCGGCATATGGCGCGGCCTTGCGCCACTCGGCAAGATAGGCGTCCGCGTCCTTGGCGTTCACTTTCATGGCCGCACGGTCGATGGCCTGCTCGAACCGTTCTTCGAGCTGGCGCTTGGCCCCGCGGCGGCCTTTGCCAACGATGACCTGCGCCGGGATATCGCGCCAGTATACGATCGTTACGTCGGGCATGCCTTAAATTCCTCCTAGCCTGGATAGACCACGTTCTAGAGCGGCGGCCGCCCGCACGTTGGTCGATTTTCGACAACACGATGGGATTGAGCGACGTTTTGCTGCCGGGACACTAGCTTTGTGCCCTTGCGAAAGCTACAGGGGTTTCTTGCCAAAATATTCATGTGGATTATGAGATTTCCTCGAAGCTCCGGAAATCGCGCCGCTTCTGCCGTCTGACGCTTGCGCCGCTGCACCGGCGCACCTATTGTTGTCGTTAACACGATAATCGGAGGGCGTGAATCATGGCGCCCAGGCGCTCGAAAGGTGCGGGCGCGTTTCCCAAAGCGGTTGAAACCCCTGCACCGGCCCGGCCCGATCCTGATGCGCTTTATGCTGCGCTGGATCTGGGTACAAATAGCTGTCGCATGCTGATCGCCCAGCCCAAGGGCAGCGGCATCCATGTGGTCGACAGTTTCTCCAAGTCGGTGCAGCTCGGCGCCGGACTGGAGCGGACCGGACGCTTGTCGCGGTCGTCGATGGCGCGCACCATTCAGGCTTTGCGGATCTGCCAGCAGAAACTGAAACGCAACAGGGTCAGGCGGATGCGGCTGGTGGCGACCGAGGCCTGCCGCCGGGCAAAGAACGCCCGCGAATTCATCCGCCAGGTGAAGCGGGAAACTGGTCTGACGCTTGAAATCATCCAGCCGGAAGAAGAAGCACGTCTGGCAGTGATTTCCTGTGCGCCGCTGGTCTCGACCAAAACGGATCAGCTGCTGGTGGTCGATATCGGCGGCGGCTCGACCGAATTGGTGTGGATTGACATCTCGTCAGTCCCGCGGCGCGACCGCCCCTCTGCGATCATGCGGTTGCATAACGGGTTCAACTCCACTGAAAGCCCGTTTCCCGCGGCAAAAGTGGTGGATTGGATTTCCGTGCCGCTGGGGGTCGCCACTTTGCGCGATCAATTCAACGATGTGGAGGACGACGCCGCCCGCTTTGCGCTGATGAGCTGGTTCTTTGAGGAAAACCTGGCGGATTTTGCGCCTTATAAGGATGAGCAGACCCGGGCCGGTTTTCAGATCGTCGGCACCTCGGGCACTGTCACAACGGTTGCGGCGTCGCATCTGGGGCTGAAACGATATGACCGGACCAAGGTGGACGGGCTGCGGATGACCAGCGATCAGATTGACAAAGTGATCCGGAGTTATCTAGAACTCGGGCCTCTGGGCCGCCGCCGTGATCCCCGCATCGGCGAGGACCGGCAAGCCCTGATCATGTCCGGTTCAGCCATCCTGCAGGCATTGCTGCGCTGCTGGCCGACCGACCGGCTGTCAGTTGCGGACCGCGGCCTGCGCGAGGGTCTGCTTTATGCACAGATGAGCGCGGATGGCGTTCTGGAGGACGGCCCCTATTAGGCGGGGTCGGAAAAATTGGATTTTTCCGGGCCGGAGTTTTCATGAAATTCCGCGCACCGGCGCAAATGGTGACGATGATGGCAAAGACGCCGACAGGTAAGAATACATCCGGACGCGGTCAGCGCGATCTGAAGGTCAAGGTAAAATCAGCGCGCGGGCGCAAGCTCAGCTCGACACTTTGGCTGCAGCGCCAGCTGAATGATCCTTATGTCAAGCGGGCCCAGGCCGAAGGCTACCGCGGGCGTGCGGCCTACAAAATCATGGAACTGGACGACAAATACCGCTTTCTGGTTCCCGGCGCCCGGATCGTCGATCTGGGCTGTGCGCCTGGCGGCTGGGCACAGGTTGCGGTCAAACGCATTAATGCCTTGGGCGAGAAACAGGGCAAAGCCGTGGGCCGCATTATCGGCGTGGACCTGCAGGAAGTCGAACCGCTGGCCGGTGCCGAGTTCCATCAGCTCGATTTCATGGATGACGGCGCCGATGATCAGGTCAAGGAATGGCTGGGGGGCCGGGCCGATGTGGTGATGTCCGACATGGCGGCGGCCAGTTCCGGCCACAAGCAGACGGATCACATGCGGATCATCTCGCTGTGTGAAACCGCGGCCTATTTTGCCTTTGACGTGCTGGAAGAGGGCGGAACCTTTGTGGCCAAGGTCCTGGCCGGCGGTGCCGAAGGAGAGCTGCAGAAGCTGTTGAAGCAGAAATTCACCAAGGTGACCAACATGAAGCCGCCCTCCTCGCGGTCGGACAGCTCCGAGAAATTTGTGGTTGCAACCGGGTTCCGGGGCTAACGCCTCGTTAAATGCGGCGGCTGTGCGGCGCGGTCAGAGACCGGGCCGCAAGGTCGCGCAGCAGGATGGCCTCATCTCCCTCGCCATCGGTCAGCCGGGACACCCTCAGCTTAAGGCTGGCATGTCGGGCCATTTCACGCCGGCGCATCAGTTCAAACAGGCGTGTGTGGCGAAGTTTGCTTTGCAGTTTTGTCATGATGGCCCCTTCTGGATCCTCAGTCTCCTACAGACCTAAAAGGTGATTTGGCCGCAAAGCGGGCTCAAATGGGGCAAATTTGCCTTATTGCTGAAGAAACGGAAACAGTTGCTGCAGATCCGCAGGCTTCACGACCGGCCCATTCCGTTGGCAATCTCGATCAGTGCCCCGTTGAATTCGGCCCCCAGGATCAGGATGGCCGAATTCAGATAGAGGAAGATCATTGCGGCCATAGCTCCGGCAAGCCCGGCGTATGTGGCCGAATATTGTGCAAAAGAACCAACGTAAAACGCAAAGCCGCTGCCGCAGGCCAGCCATAGCAGAAGGGTCAGTATTGCCCCCGGCAGGATCCGCCGCAAACGGTGCACACGGCCCGGTAATAGCACATGAAATGCGAGCACGGCACCAGTCGGAAGGGCCAGTGCCAGAACGCCCCGCAAGCCCTTCTCCCAGCCTTTCGGAACACTGTCGAAGGGCAGAAATTCGGCGATGTGCCTGACATAGAGCGGCAATATCACTTCAAACACGGTAACGGCCAGAATACCTGCCCCGCCCAGAACGACCAGCCCGATGCACAGCGCCCTGGACCGCCAAAACGGTCTTGTATCTGTATCATGATAGGCCTGCACCAGGGCGACCCGGACCGCATCGACACCGTTAGAGGCAAAATAGAGCGCAAACAGGCCGCCCAGAGTGACAAGCTGGGTGTTCGACGTCTGCAGCACTGCCTTCAGTTCGGTCAGGATCGGCCGGGCCACCGCGTCCGGCCAAACGCTGAACACCTGTTCCGTCATGGTTTCCATGGCGACGTCCTGGGACAGCAAACCGGCGACTGTCCCCGCCAGCGCCACTGTAAACAGAACAAACGGGAACAACGCCAGCATCATCGACATGGCGATATGGCTGCTCATCACCCAGCCGTTTTTCCGGTTGAAACGGCGGGCGGCGTCCAGCAGGGCTGCAGGCCAGCAGCGAAAGGGCGGTAGGATCGGCATAGCGGCAAGGTTCCACAATCATTGAGAAATTGCCAGCGGTAAAGGTCATATGCCATGATTTCCGCACGCCGCAGCCCGGCCGGGTATTATAGCAGGCACCGCCATTCAGTACTAACTTGAAATCAAAGCGCTATCTCAGGACCTTCAGATGTTTTGGATTGTTCTCAGCACCGTGACTATTGCCGCAACCTGGGCGGCTGCCGGGCTTGCTGCCCTTCAAGCCGCCCGCACCGCGCGCACGCCGCAAGGGGCGATTGGCTGGGCCGTCTTTCTGCTGGCTGCGCCGATAGCCGCCCTGCCCGCCTACATGATTTTCGGCCACCACCGGTTCAAAGGGTATTGGACGGCACGCCGCGCCGCGGAACAGGCTGTTGTTGCCACCCGGAACTATACCAGTGCCCGCTCCGGAAAGTTGCCAACGCTGCCAGTGAACGCAGCGCCCTTCGAAGCCATTGCCGGCATGAACATTTGCCACGGAAACGGATTGGAACTGTTGGTCGATGGTGAAAATACGTTCACCTCCATCTTCGAAGCGATTGATGAAGCGCAAGAATATATCCTTGTGCAATATTACATTCTGCGTGCGGACACCGTCGGAAGGAAGCTTCAGGCCAAGCTGATAGAAGCCGCTGAACGCGGTGTGACGGTTTGGTTTACGACAGACAGCATCGGCAGCCGGAAGCTGTCCCGCGGATTTGCCCGCGCGCTGGAAGAAGCCGGTGTGAACATGATTGATCCCGCAGTTCAACGGCCGCCTTGGCACCGGCTGCGCATCAATTTCCGGAACCACCGTAAGACCGTCATTGTGGATGGCCGGACCGGTTTTACCGGCGGCCTGAATGCCGGCGAGGAGTACATGGGTCTGAACCCTGTCATGGGACCCTGGCGGGACACGCATGTGCGGCTTACCGGGCCGGTTGTTCAGCAATTGCAGCTCTCCTTTGCTGAGGATTGGCACTGGCACACGCAAGAGCCAATCCTGGACCTGTTAAACTGGGACGCTGAACTGTCACCGCAAGACCGGCCTGGCTTGATTGTCTCGACCGGTCCCGGCGATACCAACGGCAACGGATCCATGCTGTTTTTCTCGGTGATCACCGCAGCACAGGAACGGGTTTGGATGGCGTCCCCTTACCTGGTCCCGGATCAGGAGGTGCTTGCCGCCTTGAAACATGCCGCGTTGCGCGGGCTGGATGTCCGGATCCTTTTGCCGAACTCCATTGATCACCACCTGCCTTGGCTTGCGGGTTTCGCATTTTTTGACGAACTGCGGGAGGCAGGCGTTCGTATCCTGCGCTATCAGGGCGGTTTTATGCATCAGAAATGTTTTGTCATCGATGACAGGATTTCGGGTGCGGGAACGGCAAATCTTGATTACCGGTCGTTCCGGCTGAATTTTGAAACCATGGCGTTGTTTTTCGACTCGCGGTCAGCGCATGAAATGTCCGAAATGCTGGCCAGGGATTTCCAACGTTCTATCGAACTTACACAGCCGCTGGACCAGCAGGCTTGGCCTATTCGATTGCTGGCACCCGTGACACGCCTGCTGGCCCCTGTGCTTTAATCTTTTACGCTATGTGCTTCACCGTTCAGGGAAAACAACCGTCCCATTGCGCTGACTAGAAAGGCCGTGCTGATTCCAAACGCGAATAGTCCGGTGACAGCACCAAAGGCGGCAAAAATCCGCAGCGCCGGACCCAGCACAACATCGCCGTAGCCAAGCGTTGTGTAGGTTGTCAGAGAGAAATACACTGCTGTGTTCCAATCGCCGAGCGCGCCCACCAGGACAAAAGCGGCGGACCAGATCCAGATCTGCACCGTATGACCGCCCAGAATGATGAAAATTGCCACCACAAGCATGAGACCGACCTGCCAAGGCTTATAAGGTTTGGCAAAACCTGCAGACAACCTGTTCAGCACAGCCGAGCAAAAAACCAGAACCGAGATTTCGAGTATCAGACAGACACTCAGATTGATCGAGCCCAACAGCAACTGGTTCCATAGCGTCATTCCCGCACTCCCGACGGTGATAAGCTTTGTGGAGGCTTCGCGGTACCTTATAAAGGCGATCCGCTACGCTTAACCATAAAAATGCCGGATGGGCCAGCCTTTGTGCCGCACTGGACATCTCCCTGGCAGAGGTATTGAGTGCCGTTGCAGGAATTGAAGACCGAAGTGCAGGAGGGGGCCGCAGGATGGTTTTGAAGATCCGCAACGTGACCAAAAGCTATCCGGGACAGACACCGGAAACCGCTGTGTTACGCGGGGTGTCACTGGATCTGGCTGCCGGCAGCAGCCTGGCGCTGACTGGCGACAGCGGCTCCGGCAAAAGCACATTGCTGCACTTGGCCGGCGCGTTGGATCAATTTGACAGCGGCGAAATTGAAATTGCAGGCACCCGGCTTTCCAATCTCAGGGACCGGCAGCGCGCGGCCCTCAGGAGGCGCGATGTTTCACTGGTTTTTCAGCAGTTTAATCTAATTCCTTCACTCAGAATTCGGCAGAATATCTCGTTGCATGCACGGTTGGGAAACCGGTGGGACCCGGATTGGGGGCATGTTCTGGTGGACCGCCTTGGCCTGACCGGTCTTCTCGATCGCTACCCCGAGCAACTCTCGGGCGGGCAACAACAGCGGGTTGCCATTGGCCGTGCCCTGGCCCTGCGCCCCAAATTGCTGCTGGCGGACGAGCCGACCGGGAACCTGGATGAAACTGCCAGTTCGGCGGTGATGGACCTAATGCTGGAACTGGTCCGGGAAAGCGGCGCGGCCCTGTTTCTGGTCACGCATTCCAACGCCATTGCCGGGATGCTGGACCAGCGTCTTCATCTGCAGCTTGGCCAAACCGTATGATCCGCTCCGCGCTGAGTGCAATCCTGTCGCACTGGCGCCGGCATCCTCTGCAACTGGCGACGCTGATGGCTGGGCTGGCCCTGGCAACGGGGCTTTGGTCTGCCGTTCAGGCAATCAACGGTGAAGCCCGCGCCAGCTACGCCCGGGCCGCGGAGCAGCTTGGCACAACAGCTGCGGACCGGCTGGCGCCGGAAGGCGGCACAATCACGCTGCAGCAGTACGCCAGCTTGCGCCGGTCGGGCTGGCAGCTGACACCGGTGCTGGAGGGCACTGTCAGGTTTAAGCGGCAAAGCTTTGATATCATGGGTATAGACCTGCTAAGCCATCCGCTGGTTCCAGCCCTGGCCGAGGCAGCGGAGCAGGACAGCGTACCTGCATTGGATGCGTTATTGCCGCCCGGCCGGTTCTTTGCGCATCCAGAAACTGCGCGGGTGCTTGCTGCGGCGCAAAGCGAGCACCCGATAACCGAAACGGACAGATTGCCGCCCGGCGTGCTGATTGCTGACATCAGTTTGGCCAGCCGCCTGCTGCGCCAGCCGGACAGTCTCAGCTACCTGCTCATTCTGCCGGATCAGGTTTCCGGCCTGACACCACTTCAACATCTTGCTCCCGGCCTGATCCGCATTCCAGCCCGCAGTGCAGCAGCAGACACGGCCCGGCTTACTGACAGTTTCCACCTCAACCTGACGGCCTTCGGCCTGTTATCCTTTGCTGTCGGGCTGTTCATCGTTCAAGGGACCATCAGTCTCAGCCTGGAGCAGCGCCGGGGCATGATCCGGACCCTGCGCGGGCTGGGTGTTCCTATGCGGGTTCTGGTGGTGCTGATTGCAGCAGAGCTTGCGGTTGTCGCGTTGATTTCCGGTACTGCCGGGCTGGCCGGCGGCTATCTGGTCGCTGCGGCGCTGCTGCCGGATGTTCAGGCCACACTAGCCGGGCTGTACGGCGCCGCGGTGGACGGCAGCCTCGGCTTGCGCCTGGAGTGGGTCTTATCCGGGCTGGCAATGGCCTGCAGCGGGACGTTTCTGGCCGGGGCGCAGGCGCTATACGACTTATGGCGGATGCCCCTGCTGGCCGCACCCGCACCCCAGGCCCGCGGGCAGCAAGCAATCAGGTCGCATAAGGCGGCGGCCTGCGCAGGTGCCCTATGCATACTCGCTGGGATTGCGATCATCGCTCTCTTTCAAGGTCTTCTTGCAGGGTTTGTTTTTTTGTCCGGACTTATGCTTGGGGCGGCACTGGTGCTGCCATTGCTTATCGCCACCGGTCTGCGGATCGGGGCGCGGCTGAGCACACGTCCCTTTACCGAATGGCTTTGGGCCGATACCCGGGCACAACTGCCCGGGATGTCGCTTGCCCTGATGGCCCTGCTTTTGGCGTTGGCGACGAATATTGGGGTCGGAACAATGGTTTCCAGCTTCAGGCTAACCTTCATTGGCTGGCTGGACCAACGCCTGGCAGCCGAGGTTTATGTGACTGCAGTCAGTGATCAACAAGGAACGAGGCTGACGCAGTGGCTGGAGGATCAGGGCATAACCGTTCTGCCAATCCGGCGCAGTGAAATCCGCTACAAGGGCGCGCCGTTGCGGGTTTACGGCGTTGCGGATGATGAAACCTACCGGCTGAATTGGCCGCTGCTGGAGGCACTGCCCGGCGTCTGGGACCGTGTCGCCGCTGGAGAAGCTCTGCTGGTCAATGAACAATTCGCCCGCCGTCATGACCTTAGCCCCGGGCTTTCCTTGGCCCTGGCACCGGATTGGGAGCTGACCATTGCCGGGATCTATTCCGATTACGGCAACCCGAATGGCCAGGTGATCACTTCCCTCGCTGCATTGCTGGACCGCGAACCGGATATTCCCAACCGGCAGTTCGGGCTGCGGCTGCCTGCCGAAGATGTGCCGGAAATTGTCAGCTCCATTCGTGAAGTGTTTGAAATACCGCGGGAAAACATCGTCGACCAGGCGGGCATCAAGGCCCGGTCCCTCAGTATCTTTGATCGGACATTTACCATAACCTCCGCGCTGAACCTGTTGACGCTGGGGGTGGCCGGGTTTGCCATGCTGACCAGCCTGCTTACCTTATGGAGTCAGCGTTTGCCGCAGCTTGCACCGGTTTGGGCGATGGGGCTCAGCCGCCGCCAGCTGGCCGGTGCTGAAATCCTGCGCAGCCTTCTTCTGGCCGCGTTCACCGCGGTTCTGGCCCTGCCGCTGGGTCTTGTTCTGGCCTGGGCGCTGCTGGCCGTGATCAATGTTGAAGCTTTTGGCTGGAAGCTGCCGATGCATCTGTTTCCAGGCGACTGGCTGCGGCTTATCCTGCTGGCGCTGCTGGCCGCGGCGGTGGCGGCCGCCCTGCCCGCCCGCCGGCTCAGCCGCCTGGACCCGGCTGAATTGCTCAAGGTGTTTGCCAATGAACGTTAGATCCGTTTTGACGATTTTCATCGCAGGCTGGGCCACTGAAGCCCTGCCGCAAGGTTATGCCGGGCTAGGAACTGAGGCCGGCGGATTTTCAGTTCCAGAGCTTGGCGGCCAGCTGTCTTTCCCCCGGGATCATGGTGCCCATCCGGATTTCCGCATCGAGTGGTGGTACTTAACCGCCAACCTGACAGACACCGGCGGCAACGATTACGGCATCCAGTGGACATTGTTCCGTTCCGCCCTGGCACCGGGAGAGGCCGAGGGCTGGCAAAGCCCGCAAATCTGGATGGCCCACGCTGCCGTGACTGCGCCGGATCAGCACCTGTTCGCCGAACGCATAGCCCGCGGAGGTGTGGGTCAGGCTGGGGTTTTGGCTGATCCTTTCGCTGCCTGGATCGGCGATTGGCAGATGCGCTCCACCGGAGAGGCTATTGAAAGGATGGAGATAACGGCTTCGGGACAAGAGTTTTCTTATGAGTTGCAGCTCTTCGCTGACGGCCCGCTCGCGCTGCATGGAGAGGATGGTTATTCCGTGAAATCCGCCAGCGGCCAAGCCAGCTATTATTATTCTCAACCGCATTATCAGGTGTCCGGAACGCTTGATCTGCCTGGCGGACCCATTGCCGTGACGGGGCGCGGCTGGATGGACCGGGAATGGTCAAGCCAGCCTCTGGCCGAGGATCAAAGCGGCTGGGACTGGTTCTCTCTCAGCTTTGACAGCGGAGACAAGCTGATGGGATTTGTGCTGCGTGGCGAACGCGGCGATTTCACGTCAGGCACATGGATAACTGCAGATGGAAAAGCAGAGCCGCTGGCGCCTGGAGCCTTTTACGCTGAGGCACTGGCTGCGAGCGATGTGCAGGGCCGGCAAGTTCCCACACGCTGGCATGCAAGCCTGCCAGAAAAGGGTGTTTCCATTGAGGTTCAGGCACTTAATCCGAAAAGCTGGATGGGAACCACATTTTCTTACTGGGAAGGGCCGGTGTCAGTCAGCGGCAGCCACTCCGGCAAGGGCTACCTTGAGATGACCGGCTACGACTAAGGGCGCCCGCAGGCGCCCTTAATTTCTTCAGCGAACCACAAAGACCGAGCAATCCGAATGCCGGATCACCCGGGCTGCATTCGGACCAAGCAAGTAATCCTTGAGATCCGGCTTGTGTGCCCCGATCACAATCAGCCCGCTGCCCGCCGTTTCAGCTACCTTCAGGATTTCCTGATACGCTTTGCCGGTGGCCACCAGGTGGCGCACCTTAGCGTTGCGCTCCTTTCCCAGCACCTTGGTGCAAAGTTCACGCAGCCGCTGGGTGGCGTCCTTGACCGCTTTTTGATGGTGGTGCTCCTCAAAGAAGCCCGACACCCAGCTCTCGCCAAAATCAGGCAGCACATTGACGACATCCAGCTGGGCACCGTCGAGCTCCGCCAGCCGGGCCGCCTGAGACAAAACTTTTTCGTCGGACGCTTGGTCACTCAATTCCAGGGCGCATAGAACGGGTTTGTTCATGCTGGGACTCCTTTTTGTTCACGCGCACGGCCGCGCTGCATCAGCGCAACAAGCGCGACCAGCAGCAGCGCCGGCATAAAGATCAGCTCCTTGGGCAGTTGGCTGGCCGGGGCCTGGATCGTTGCGATCTGCACGGGTTCATCGGCATAGAAATCAAAACTCTCCAAACTGGGCGCCGCCGGGGTGCCGAACATCGGCTCGTCCAGCTTCGTAAGGCCGTCTTCCTCCAGCAGCAGCAGGCCATAAGCATCCAGCGCCTGCTGACCGCCAGTGCCATCGGCCGTCAGGATCATTGTTGTGCTTTTAATCTCGGAGGTATCGAAATCAGGGCCTTCGACCGTGATCCTGAACTCCGCACCCGCCTCAGCCTCATCCAAGGCCTGAACCAGCTGGGCCGGCGGCACTTCGGCATAGGGCGGCATCATCCGGTCCATGAAGAAGTCCGGCCGGAACAGGGCGAAGGCGGCAAAGACCAGCAGCACACTCTCATAAATCCGGCTGCGGCTAACGAAATAACCCATGGTGCCGGCTGTGAAGACAAGGATGGCGATGGTGGCTGATATGGCGACAAGAATGCCTTGTATCCAGTTCACATCAATCAGCAGGAGATCGGTGTTGAAGATGAACACAAACGGCAGCGCCACGGTCCGCAAGCTGTAGAAAAAGGCGGTGAAGCCGGTGCGGATGGCATCGCCGCCCGACACAGCCGCAGCCGCAAAGCTTGCCAGCCCCACCGGCGGCGTCACATCTGCCATGATGCCAAAGTAGAACACAAACAGATGCACCGCAATCAGCGGCACGATCAGCCCGGACTGGGCGCCGAGCTCCACTACTACACCGGCCATCAGCGAGCTGACAACGATGTAGTTGGCGGTGGTTGGCAGCCCCATGCCCAGAACCAGCGACAAGATACCCACCATCACCAGCATCAAAATCAGGTTCCCGCCCGAGACAAATTCGACCAGTTCGGACATCACCTGCCCGACACCGGTCAATGTCACGGTGCCCACGATCACGCCAGCTGTGGCCGTGGCCAGCGCGATGCCGATCATGTTGCGGGCACCGTCGATCAGCCCGTTCCACAGATCGTGGACGCCTTCCAGGAAGGAATTGGCCATATTGCTTTGGCCACGGAAAATCGCCTTGAGCGGTTTCTGGGTCAGCAGGATCACAAACAGCAGCGCGGTTGCCCAAAAGGCCGACAAGCCCGGCGACTTCTGTTCGATCATCAGGAAGTAGACCAGCACGATGATCGGCAGCAGGTAATGCAGGCCCGCCTTATAGATCTCGCCCACTACCGGCAATTCGACCTCCTTGGCGTTCGGGTCATCCGGCACCAGGTCATCGACGCCGGCGGCAAGCCACAGCAGAGCTACGTAAGCCGCGAACACCAGTACCGACAGTGTCAGCCCGGAGGCGCCCGGCATCGCTGCAGTGATCCACTTGACCGGGTACTGCACGCCATAGCAAAGGGCAGCAAAGCCGGCAAAGAACAGTGCCATGCCGCCGATGGTCCGGCCCATGGAGACCACCCGGTTGCCCAGCGTCGGCATGTTCCGCTTCACCGCTTCCAGATGCACGATATAGACCAGCGCGATGTAGGAGATCGCGGCCGGCAGAAAGGCATGGGTGATCACCTCGACATAGGAGATGCCCACGTATTCCACCATCAGGAAGGCGGCAGCGCCCATCACCGGCGGCATGATCTGGCCGTTCACCGAGGACGCCACCTCGACCGAGCCGGCCTGTTCGCTGGTGAAGCCCACCCGTTTCATCAGCGGGATGGTGAAAGTGCCAGTGGTGACCACATTGGCAATCGAGGAGCCGGAGATCAGACCGGTTGCGGCAGAGCCAACAACCGCCGCCTTGGCCGGGCCGCCACGCAGGTGGCCAAGGGCGCCAAAGGCCATCTTGATGAAGTAATTGCCTGCCCCAGCCTTATCCAGCAGCGCGCCGAACAGCACGAACAGGAAGACAAATTTTGTGGAAACACCCAAGGCGATGCCAAACACGCCCTCGGACGTTATCCACATATGACTCATAGCCTTTTTGAGGCTGGCGCCCTTCCAGCGTATAACTTCCGGCACCCATTCGGAGGAGCCAAAGAACACATAGGCAAGAAATATGGTTGCGATAATCGCCATCGCCGGGCCAAGCGCACGGCGGGCAGCCTCAAACAGCAGGATCAGGCCCGCCAGTGCAAACCACTTATCCATATCATCGGCAAGCCCGCCGGAATCAACGATCTTCTGATAAAAAATATAGCCGTACATCGCGATTACGGTTCCGGCCAGCGCGAAGATCCAATCCTGAATGGGAATGTAACTCCGCGGGCTGGACTTCAGCGCGGGATAGGCGGCGTAGGCCAGGAAAATGGCAAAGGCCAAGTGGATTTGCCGAGAATTGTTCACCACACTGCCGGGCAGCAGCAGGTTGGAAACGGGTGAAGCCAGAACGACTTGGAATACCGACCAGATGACTGCGACAATTGCCAGGAACAGCCCCACGCTTCCTACCGGATTGCGGGCGCCTGCGTCTGAGGACGCGACAAGTTCCTGAAGCTCTTCTTCGCTGAGCGGCCGATTTCCCTGTGCATCGGATGCCATGGATAATCTCCCCTAAGGCCGCCGTTTCCCGGGGCCTGAATTTTTAGCCTGGGCAGTGGCCTCAGGCAAAACGGGGCGCCAAATGCGCCCCGTTCCTTTTGTTGGGTGGATTACTCGATCCAGCCCTTTTCTGTGTAGTACTTTGCGGCACCGGGATGCAGCGGTGCCGACAGGCCGTCCGCGATCATCTCTTCCGGCTTCAGGTTGGCAAAGGCCGGGTGCAGCTTCTGAAACGCCTCGAAGTTTTCGAACACCGAGCTGACAACCGCATAAACCGCATCTTCGGAGACGTCTGCCGAGGTCACAAAAGTCGCGCCCACGCCAAAGGTCTTCACGTCCTCATCCGTGCCGCGGTACATGCCGCCGGGGATGGTGGCGGTGCGGTAGAAGGAGTTGTCGCCTACCAGCTTTTCCACCGCCTCGCCGTCCACGGTGACCAGAACCGAGTCACAGGCGGTAGAGGCTTCCTGGATCGAACCGGAGGGATGGCCAACGGTGTAGATCATGGCGTCGATCTGGTTGTCGCACAGCGCTGCGGATTGTTCAGCCGCCTTCAGCTCGGTTGCCAGGGCGAAATCTTCCATGCCCCAGCCCTTGGCTTCCATCAGCACTTCCATGGTGCCGCGTTGGCCGGAGCCCGGATTGCCGATGTTGACTCGCTTGCCTTTGAGGTCATCAAAGGTGGAAATGCCGGCGTCGGCACGGGCCACAACGGTGAAGGGTTCAGGATGCACTGAGAATACGGCGCGCAGGCCTTCGAACGGACCTGCTTCCTCGAACTTGGAAGAGCCGTTATAGGCATGGTACTGCCAGTCAGACTGGGCTACGCCGAACTGCAGTTCGCCTTCGCGGATGGTATTGATGTTGTACACCGAACCGCCGGTGGATTCGACGGCGCATTTGAAACCATGCTCCTTGCGGCCCTTGTTCACCAGACGGCAGATGGCGCCGCCGGTCGGGTAATAAACACCGGTCACGCCGCCAGTGCCGATGGTGATGTATTCCTGAGCAAACGCTGCGGGCGCCGAAAAGGCTGCCGCCACCAATGCACCGATAGCCAACTTGGTGTGTTTCATGATCAAGTCTCTCCCACTTGTCTTATGATTTGCAGCCCGGCGCGGAAAGCAGTGAAAGCGATTCTTCTGTCACTGCACGGCCACAGAAATCGGCATGCCGGACTGGGCGTGTGCGGATTATTTTGCACGTGCAGAAGGGTTTCACTGGCACTCTGTCAAGTCAAGGGTGCTATCTATTGACGCACCCCTCAAAAACCGCATTTTTCTCTTGATTGACGACGGTTAGGTAATTTTCCCCTTCAATGTCCGGGTGTAGCCCATCACCTGTGCATTTTTTTCTTGCAGTGAGAATAGAGAGCGACGCGATTCGTCCGGCAGGCAGGACACAGCGCCCATCACCTTAACCTGCTATGCTGGACAGGTTTTTACAGTTTTGCGGCGGCATGAAAAACATCCAGGTGACAAATCATCCGGATGACGCTAATACGCACCGCATAAAAATTGATCCGCCGTATCAAAAATTTGCAAGGCAACAGCATTAACGGGGAGCTTACGGCAATGCTTTTGAGCCAAGTGATTACTGACAACCCGTCTTTGACGGATTTCTGGGCTTTGGAGCGGTGCGTTTCTGCCGCGGCCAGAATGATACCCAGCGAGGCAAATGCGCCATTGACCTGCGACGTGGAGCCGGAGTTCCGCTGCACGCCGCGGAAATGGGATCTGATTTTGTCTGCGGCCCATGACCGCGGCCTGCGCGCGCGCTTCGCCTGATGACCGGCTAATCACCGCAAGCCCTGCCGGACCTGCGGTCGGATGAAAGATACAGCCCCGCCAGTACTATTGGCGGGGCTGGCCGTTTTACTCTGCCGGTTGGGCGGCCGCCGTGCCTTTGATACGTTCACGCATGCCCTGCATCATCGCATACAGCACCGGTACCACAATGACGCCAACCACGGTTGCGGCCAGCATGCCCCCAAAGACGGCAATGCCGATGGCACGCTGGCTGGCGGCGCCGGCACCCGAGGCAACCAGCAATGGTACCACCCCCAGCAGGAAGGACAGTGCTGTCATCATCACCGCACGGAAACGCTGTTTGGCGGCTTCCTTCGCGGCATCGCGGATCGAAAGACCCGCGGCGCGCTGCTCCATCGCGAACTCGACAATCAGAATAGCGTTTTTCGACGCCAGGCCAATCAGCATGATCATCCCGATTTGCGTGTAGAGGTTGATGTCGTTGCCGGCGATTGCCACCGCCGCAATCGCTCCGAACAGAGCCACGATCACCGAAAGCAGGATTGCCACCGGCATCGTCCAGCTTTCGTATTGCGCGACCAGGAACAGATAGCCGAATAGTACTGCCATTGCCAGAATCACTGTGACCAGACCCGCCGAGTCCAGCTGCTGCTGTGCAGTGCCGGTCCACTCAAAGGCATAGCCCGGCGGCAGCGCCATCGCGGCTTCATCCTGCATCACCCGGATGGCGTCGCCGGTGGACAGACCCGCAGCTGGCACAGCGGTGACAGTGGCCGACCGGAAAATGTTGTGCCGCTTCAGCAGCACCGGTCCCAGCACGTTTTCCACTTCAATCAGGGTCGACAGCGGAACCATGTCACCTGACTGCGTCCGCACATATAGGCCACCGATATCCTCGATTTTGTCGCGATAAGTGCCCTCGGCCTGCAGCATCACCTTGTAAACGCGGCCGAACAGGTTGAAGTCGTTGACGTAATAGGATCCCAGATGCGCCTGCATGGTCTGGAACACTTCCGAAATCGGTACATTCAGCGTCTTTGCCTTCTCCCGGTCCAGATCGACAAACAGCTGCGGCACATTGGCCCGGAAGGTGGTATAGGACTGGGCGATTTCCGGGTGCTGGTTAACGGAATAGACCAGCGAGCCGACCGCCTGCGCCAGGTCCTGCGGGGTGCCGCCGGCCGTCTGCTGGATTGCCATTTCCACACCTGAGGACATGCCAAGCCCCGAGATCGGCGGCGGGTTGAAGGCGACGATGCTGGCTGCGGCTTCCCCATTGGCAATGCCGTAGATCTGACCAAGGATGGAATCGGGGTGCAGTGCCTCGGATTGCCGTTCATCCCAGGGGTGAAGGGTAGCTATGATCATTGCGCCATTGGCCCCCGTCCCGTTCAGAAGGCTGAACCCATTGACCAGAACGGTGCCCTGGACACCGGGAATCTTCCGGATCTGCTGGTCAATCCGCCCGGTTACCCTCTCTGTCCGTCCCAGCGCCGCGGCGTCGGGCAACTGGACGTCCACAAACAGATAGCCGTTGTCTTCGGCTGGCAGGAAGCCTTTGGAGGTGGCGGTGAAGATACTGCCGGTGCCAAAGGCCACCGCCGCGATGATGGCAAGCCCGATCACCGGCAGGCGCAGCATCCGGGTGACGATACTCAAATACCCGCTGCGTACGCCGCCGATCATGCTTTCGAACAGGGCCAGCAGACCTTTTGGCGGGGCGGAGCGCGCCTTGAGCACAATGGCACAGAGGGCCGGTGACAGCGTCAGCGCGTTGACCGAGGAGATCACAACCGCAACCGAAATGGTCACCGCAAACTGCGAATAAAGCTTGCCGGTGATTCCTGGCATGAAGGTGACCGGCACAAACACCGCCAGCAGCACCAGCGTGGTTGCAATCACCGGGCCGGTGATCTGCTTCATCGCCTTGCGGGTGGCCTCAGCCGGGGGCAGCCCCTCCTCGGCAATGATCCGTTCGACGTTCTCCACCACCACGATAGCGTCATCCACAACAATGCCGATCGCCAGCACCAGGGCAAACAGCGAAATGGTGTTGAGCGACATGCCAAGCATAAGCAGGAAGGCAAATGTCCCGATAAGGGACACCGGGATGGCCACCGCCGGGATAATAGTCGCCCGGAAAGAGCCGAGAAAGATGAACACCACCGAGATCACCAGCGCAAAGGTCATCATCAGGGTGGAAATAACGTCATTCAGCGACTGTTCTACAAAATCTGTGGTGTTGAATGGCACCGAATAGGCGACGTCGTCCGGGAAATCCGCCGACATCCGGTCTAACTCTGCCAGCACAGCCTCGGACACCGCCAGCGCATTGGCGCCTGGAGACTGGTAGACGGCCAGGATGGTCGCCGGCACGCCGTCCAGATAGCCCGAGGAACTGTAGTTGGAGGCCCCCAGTTCCACCTTGGCAATATCTCTCAGCCGGACAGTGCTGCCGCCGTCACCGGTTCGGATGACGATGTCCTCGAACTCGCTGACTTCGGTCAAGCGGCCCTTGGATTTGATGGTGTATTGAAAGACTTGATCACCCGGGACCGGCGGCGCGCCCACCTGCCCGGCGGAGACTTCGATATTCTGTTCACGCACTGCGTTGATCACGTCACCGGGCGAAATGCCGAGGCCTGCCATCTTATTCGGGTCCAGCCAGACCCGCATGGCGTATTCAAAGTTGGTCAGGATATCCGCCTTGCCCACGCCATCGACCCGCGCCAGAGCATCCTTGATATTAATTGCGGCATAGTTCGACAAAAAGACGTTGTCATACGAGCTGTTGGGGGATGTCAGGGCCGCGGCCAGCAGCATGTTGGAAGAACTTTTCTGAGTCACCACACCGTTTGCCGTAACTTCAGCAGGAAGGGCCGCCGTTGCCTGCGCCACCCGGTTCTGCACGTTGACCGAGGCGATATCGGCATCAGTGCCGACCTCAAAGGTCACAGCGAGAGAATAGCCGCCGTTGTCAGCTGAAGTGGAGGACATATAAAGCATTCCATCCACCCCGTTGACTTGCGCCTCGATCGGCGCAGCAACACTCTTTTCAACGGTTTCAGCATTGGCACCGGGATAATTTGCGGTGACGTTCACCACCGGAGGGGTGATTTCAGGGAACTGCGCCACGGGCAGCGCGAAATAGCCGATCGCCCCCATGACCGTCAGCACCAGGGAGATGACAATCGCGAACTTCGGCCGCGAGATGAAGATTGAGGAAAACATCGCTTATTCTCCTGCCTGCCCGGCCAGCACCGGATCCACTTCCACACCGGGACGAATTTTTTGCAGGCCTTCGACCACAACAGTTTCCCCGTTTGTCAGCCCATCCAGCACAATGATTCCGGTACCCTGCACATCACCGGTGACGATATAGCGCTGGGCTACCTGGTTCTGATCATCCACTACCAGAACAAACGGCCCCTGCTGATCGCGCTGGATTGCGGACTGGCTGATGATGATCCGGTCGACTGCTTCTTGCGATTGAAGGCCGACGGTCAGAAAGGCGCCGTCCAGGATCAGCCGGTGATCGTTTTGAAACTGCGCCCGCACGGTGACAGCACCGGTTGCCGGATCAACCCGGTTGCCGGCAAAGGCGATCCGGCCCTTTTCCTTCAGCTCGGCCCCATTGGGGAGGACCACGAACACTTCCGGCGCGGCTTCAGTGTCGGACCGGTCGATGCCTTGCGAGTCGAGATTCTGGAGGATTTCGACGAATTGCTTTTCGTTGAGCGAGAAGGACACGTAAACCGGCGCTTCGCGCACGATGTTAACCAAAGCCGCGCCGCCGGGGCTGACGACATCGCCGATGCTGACCTCGACGCGCCCGACACGGCCGGAAAACGGCGCATGGATCTCGGTATAGCTCAGGTCCAGCTCGGCCTGCCGGATTGCAGCTGCTGCGGCACGCACCCGGGCTTCGGCCACCTGCTCATTGGCGCTGGCCGTATCCCGGTCCGCCTCCGGGACCGAGCCGCGTTCAAACAGCTTCTGCTTGCGGGCCAGGTCCAGCGAGGCCAGCTCGAGATTGGCCTCTGCCTGCGCCAGCTCCGCCCTGCGGCTTTCCAGCACCGCCTCAAAAGCGCTGCGTTCAATTCGGAACAGCACATCGCCCTTTTTCACTTCGGCGCCGTCCGCAACCAGAACCTCCTCCAGGTAACCGTTGACACGCGTCATGATGTCGGCCTTGTCGATTGCCTCTCCCCGGCCGATAAAAGTCGCCGTGTCCTTGATCGGCTTGATGACAGCCTGCACCACGGAAACTTTGGGCGCCGCGGCCTGCTGGGCGGCGGCAGGTCCTGCAAGCATCAGGCCCGCCGCCGCTATAATTGCAAGTCCGGCTCCCCCGGACAGGTTCTTAATCCAGTTTCGTGCCATGCTCTGCCCCTTCCAATTTCGAAACTATGTAAAAAATGACTGCGCGGACGGCTCAGACCGCCATCAATGCCAATGTTAAACTCCTTCCATTGAATAAGCTGCTCACCATATCCGCAAGCCTGTTGGCGCGATAGGGCTGCGAGTGGAACCTTTGGCGCGCAACAGGGGTTGCCCTAATGGAGACCGGGCGGACTGCCCCGCCTGCGAAGCATCCATTGATTGCCGCTTATGCACCGCTATCTGACCCCGAGATGCCGATAGACCTGAAACCTAGGAGGATGACATGCGATGGAGAGGGCGCCGTGGAAGCCGGAATATCGAGGACCGGCGCGGCCGGGGGCTCACAGGCAGAACCGCAGGGATCGGCGGTGCCGGGGCAGTCTTAATTGTTGTCGTCGGGGCCTTTCTGGGCGTCGACCTCACGCCCCTGCTGCAAGGGTCAGCGCCGCAAAGCCGCCAGCCCGCGCCGGTCACTGAAGCCGACCAGAAGGCCGCGGAATTTGTCAGCGTGACCCTGGCAGACACTGAGGAGATCTGGACCGAGATTTTTGAACAGCAGCTGGAGCGGCCTTACGACCCGGCGGTGCTGGTCTTGTTCAAGGGTGTGACACAATCGCCCTGTGGCGCGGCGTCCGGCGCCTCCGGTCCGTTTTATTGCCCGCTTGATGAGAAAGTCTATCTCGACACGGCCTTTTTCACCACGCTCAGCCAGCGGCTGGGTGCGGGCGGCGATTTCGCCGCCGCCTATGTTGTCGCCCATGAGGTTGCCCATCATGTGCAGAATGAACTCGGCATCCTGGGCGAAACGCAACGGAACCGTGCGCAGGTGAGCGAAGTGGAATCCAATGCGATTTCCGTGCGCACCGAGCTGCAGGCCGACTGTTTCTCCGGGGTTTGGGCCCGTTACGCACGTGATGACTTGGGCACGCTGGAACCGGGGGACATCAGCGAAGCGATGAACGCCGCCAAACAAATCGGCGACGATACGCTGCAGCGCAACGCAGGCCGGGCGCCGCAACCGCACACCTTCTCGCACGGCACCAGTGCGCAGCGGCAGGCTTGGTTTGCCCGCGGGTATGAAACTGGGGAATTGGGCGCTTGCGATACATTCAAGGCCGCCTCACTCTGACGCGGCTGCCGGCCGATCATTGAATTCTCCCCGTGCAGATGGTTGTCTAATCCCGCAGGCGGCGCTAGGCCGGACCCGTAAATCGGGTCGATTCCGGCACCTCGCGCTGAGCCGCCGGACTAGGGAGACAGCCAGATGAAAGTAGATGGTACGCATTACCGATCCCTGTGGTGGGATCATGACAAGGACGCGCTGCAGATCATTGATCAGCGCTGGCTGCCGCATGACTTCCGCATCCAGCAGGTGAATACACTGCAGGAATTTGCCGAGGCAATTGTCGAAATGCGGGTCCGCGGTGCGCCGTTGATCGGGGCCACTGCGGCTTATGGCATGGCGCTGGCAATGCGGCTGGATCCGTCCGATGCGGCGATGGATCAGGCTTGGAGCTATCTGAACGCCACCCGCCCCACTGCCATCAACCTGCGCTGGGCGCTGGACCGGTGCCGCAACCGCCTACGGCCGCTGGCAACAGGTGAGCGGGGTGACGCCGCGCTGGCCCTGGCCCATGAAATCGCAGACGAAGATGTGGAAATCAACCGCAGCATCGGCGCGCACGGGTTGGAGCTGATCAAACAAATCGCCGCACAGAAACTCGCGGGCGAACCGGTCCGGCTGCTGACCCATTGCAACGCCGGCTGGATTGCAACCGTCGATTGGGGCACTGCCACCAGCCCGATGTACCAGGCGCATGACGCGGGCATCCCGATCCATGTCTGGGTAGATGAGACCCGTCCGCGCAATCAGGGCGCGCTGACATCCTGGGAACTGGGCAGCCACGGCATCAGCCACAGCTATATCACCGACAATGCCGGCGGCCACCTGATGCAGCACGGCCAAGTGGATCTGGTGATCACTGGCACCGACCGCACCACCAGCCGCGGCGATGTCTGCAACAAGATCGGTACCTATCTGAAGGCCCTGGCGGCCAAGGATAATGGCGTGCCCTTCTATGTCGCCCTGCCCTCGCCGACAATCGACTGGACCGTCTCGGACGGCGTTGCCGAAATTCCGATCGAAGACCGCAGCGAGCGTGAAATCACCCATGTGCAAGGCAAGAAGGGGGATGGTGCGATCGATGCGGTGCAGGTAACCCCGGACGGCACATCAGGCGGCAACCCCGCCTTTGACGTGACCCCGAACCGGCTGGTCACCGGCCTGATTACCGAACGCGGGATCTGCGATGCCTCCGAAGACGGACTTGCCGGATTGTTTCCGGACATGGCCGCCGTCAGAACCGCCTGAGACCGGAGGATTCTGTGTGAAACCTCCATATCAAGACAGCCCCGGGCTGCGGCAGGCTGTGATCGACGCCTGCCTGGAGATGAATGCCACCGGCATCAATCAGGGCACTTCCGGCAATATCTCGGTGCGCGCGGGCGATATGGTGCTGATCACACCCTCTGGCGTGCCCTATGAAAAGATGACGCCCAAGGATCTGGTGAAGATCCCTTTGGACGCTGGCCGATGGCCGGAGGGGCAATTGAAACCATCGACTGAATGGCCTTTCCACCTTGCCATTCTGCGGGCCAAGCCCGCTGTCAACGCAGTGGTTCACGCGCACCCCGTCTATTGCAGCGCTCTTGCGATAAACCGTCAGCCTATCCCTGCCTGCCACTATATGGTCGCGGCCTTTGGCGGCAACGATGTGCCGGTGGCAGAATATGCGCTGTTCGGCAGCCAGCTGCTGTCTGATAATATCACTCGGTCTTTGGAAAACCGCAGCGCTTGCCTGATGGCAAACCATGGCGCTGTAGCCACCGGCGAAAGCCTGCCGCGCGCGCTATGGCGCCTGGGGGAATTGGAAGCTTTGGCCAAGGGTTATGCGACGAGCCTGACAATAGGTGAGCCGCACATCCTGACAGAAACCGAAATGCAGGAGGTAATCGCGGCCTTCGCGGACTACGGCCTGAAAGACAGCCGCTGATCTTGCACAGTCTAAAGGCAAAAGCAGTGCGTGAATGCGAGAGCTTTCAGTTGAATCGGAAAAATAAATATACAAAGGCCTGCAGTAAGAACTTGCTGCAGGCCTTTGTTTTTATTGGTACCCAAGGCCGGACTCGAACCGGCACGCTGTCACCAGCGGGGGATTTTGAATCCCCTGCGTCTACCATTCCGCCACTTGGGCCACGTCCTGTTCCTAGCCAAGCCAGACGCCAAGGTCCAGAGGCAAAAATGCTCTTCCCTGCCGAAAAAACGGCCTGTGGCGAATTCCGCGCAGCAAAGGTTGACGGAACGCAGCGCGCATGCCACCTCATCTTGCAAAACCCGTTGAGGATGCAGGGCACTGAATGCTGAAACCGCTGTACAACCGGACGATGGCCCTGGCCGATCACCCCAAGGCGCTTTGGTGCTTGGCCGTTGTCGCCTTTGTCGAAAGCTCCGTCTTTCCGATCCCGCCGGATGTGCTGATGATCCCGATGATCCTCGCCCGCCCGTCCCGCGCCTGGCTGGTTGCGTTGGTCGCACTGGCGGCCTCGGTTGCCGGCGGCGTGCTTGGCTATGCGATCGGAGCGTTCTTCTACGAGGCCATCGGCCAGCCTGTGCTGGAGGTGATGGGCAAAGGCGATGCCATCGCGGAGTTCAACACGCGCTTTAACGATTTTGGATTCTGGGCTGTGCTGGGCGCCGGCATCACACCGTTCCCCTATAAAGTCATAACCATTATGTCGGGCTGGACCGGCATGCCGGTCGGCACCTTCATTGCCACCTCTATCCTTGCACGCGCATTGCGTTTTTTCATCGTCGCCGGGTTGCTCTGGAAGTTCGGAGTCCCAATCCGCGATTTTATTGAACACCGCCTGAGCCTGGTTTTCACAGCCTTCATGGTTGTCCTGTTTGGCGGCTTCCTGCTGGTAAGGTTCATCTGATCATGCATCGTTTTCTGATCCTCCTCGCGGCTGGCGGCTCTGCCGCGCTTTTGTTGGGTGCGCTGGGGTTCCAGTACATTGGCGAGATGGCGCCCTGCAAACTTTGCTATTGGCAGCGCTACCCGCATGCCGCCGCGGCCGGCATCGGCGTTTTGGCACTGATCATTCCGGGAGCGCTGCTGCCTTATCTGGGAGCGCTGGCGGCGCTGGCCACTGCAGGCGTTGGCGCATTTCATACCGGGGTTGAACGTGGCTGGTGGGAAGGCCCGTCCACTTGCACGTCCGGTCCGATTGGCGGCCTATCCCCGGATCAGTTGCTGGACCAGATCATGGCTGCCCCCTTGGTACGTTGTGATGAGGCGCCATGGGAAATGCTGTCACTGTCTATGGCCAGCTGGAACGCCATTGTCTCTTTTGGCTTGGCGCTGCTTTGGTTTGCGGCGGCTAACCGTGCCCGCAAACAGGGTTAACCGTCAGGTAAGCTGAAGTGAAGGCTACAACCAAATGGCATGACTGCAATATTTCCGAATTTCAGCTGTCTTTTTTTGTCGCCAGCAGCAGGTTCGTCTCGCTGCTCACAATCCCCTCGAAGGTGCGGATCTTTGCCAAAGCCGTGTCTAACGTTTCCAGTGTTTCGGTGCCAAGCTCCACAATCAAATCCCAGCGCCCATTGGTGGTATGAATTGCCCGGACTTCTGGAAGCCCCTGCAACTGCCGGGTGATCCGGTTGGTGCCGCGGCCTTCGATCCCGATCAGCATCAATCCCCGGACCGGATCCCGCAGCACGTCTTCTTTCAGCACTACGGTAAACCCCAGAATATCCCCGCGCGCCTGCAACCGCTCAATCCGGGCCCGCACCGTGGTGCGCGACAGGTTCAGCTCAAGTGCCAGATCTGACAGCGACGCCCGCGCATTATGCCGAAGAGCTGACACCAGCCGCTCATCCGTTTTGTCCATTTTCCACTCCAATTCGACCATCCACTGACCTTTATGAGCAAAATGTATGCTGGAATCTATCTCATATCGGAGGTTTCTAGGAGGAAAGTTTATTTTTTTGAGAGGCCGAAACGGTGACTTCACAACATTGCATCCTAATTGGCGCGCCGGTGGACAGTGGTAAACGCCGGGCCGGCTGCCTGATGGGGCCCGACGCATTCCGGACTGCCGGGATTACTGCCGCGCTGGAAAGTCTTGGCCATACGGTTGAGGACTTGGGAAACCTGACCCCAGCCCCCTATGCGCCCGATGCCAACGACGGGCTGGTCTTTGCCCGCAATGAGACCATCGGCTGGACGTCGCGCCTTGCTCAGGCAGCTGAAAATGCTCTGGAGGGCGGCCTTCCCGTTTTCCTGGGCGGCGATCACTCGCTCTCGCTCGGCTCCGTTGCAGGTGTTGCAAACTATGCTGCCAAGGCTGGCCGCCCGCTGTTTGTTCTGTGGCTGGACGCGCATACCGATTTCCACACACCGGATACGTCGGACAGCGGTAACCTGCATGGCACGCCAGTTGGATATTTCACAGGCCGCAACGGGTTCGACGGCTTTCCTGAAGTTACCAACCCGGTGCCGCAGGAGAACGTCTGCATGATCGGGTTGCGATCTGTCGACGCCCAGGAACGGCTTGCCCTGGAAGGCAGCTCTATCTGCACCCATGACATGCGCCATATCGATGAGAACGGTATCGCCGGCCCTCTGAACCGGTTCCTTGAACAAGTCGCCGAGGCCAATGGCATGCTGCATGTCTCGCTAGACGTGGATTTCCTGGACCCCTCTGTCGCCCCGGCAGTTGGCACCACGGTTCCGGGCGGCGCCACAGTCCGCGAAGCGCATCTGGTTTGTGAAATCCTGCATGACTCCGGGCTGATGACCTCTTTGGATTTGGTTGAACTGAACCCGTTTCTGGATGAAAGGGGCCGCACAGCGCATTTGATGGTGGATCTCTGCGCCTCGGCTCTGGGCCGACGCGTCTTTGACCGCCCGACACGGAGCTACCAGTGACCAGCCTGCAGGCCCCTCCTGCGGTGGTCATAATGTGGCCGCACCAGTTCCGCTCAAATACGGAAACACAGGGCGGAAACGCCTTTCAAATACTGGCAAACAGTCTTAGCGGAACAATTTCAGCGCAGGCTCTGGCTGATTTCGGCAGCGCGGTAGTACCCACTGGCAAAAAACGCATTCTTGCACTTTCGGTCAAGGCGCTGGACGCACTGCGTCCGGAGCAGGTTGCAGAAATCGAGCGGAGCGCCGAGCCGCTGCCCTTGACCATCCCCACCATCGAAACCGCAGGCGGGTCGGTGCGCTGCATGCTGACAGGCATCCACCTCAGCCCCCGTGAAAGGACTTCCGCATGACACAGCCTTCAGAAAAAGCACTGGTGCCTTTTGTCAGCGTCGACAATATGATGCGCCTCGTTCATCACATCGGCATCGAACAGATCCTGCGGGATCTTGCAGGCTATGTCGAAGACGATTTCAAACGCTGGGAACTGTTCGACAAGACCCCGCGTGTTGCCAGTCATTCTGATGTCGGTGTGATTGAGCTGATGCCAACCTCGGACGGCGAGGCCTATGGATTCAAATATGTGAACGGCCATCCCAAGAACACATCCGAAGGCCTGCAAACTGTCACCGCTTTCGGCCTGCTGGCAGATGTCTACACCGGATACCCGGTGCTGCTGACCGAGATGACCATTCTGACCGCTCTCCGTACCGCGGCAACCTCAGCAATGGCGGCCAAGTATTTGGCGCCTAAAGGTTCAACCACGATGGCAATGATCGGCAATGGTGCCCAGTCGGAGTTCCAAACACTGGCGATGAAGGCGATTATAGGCCTGAAATCCGTGCGCCTATATGACAAAGACACTGCTGCAACCGCGAAATGTGCTCGAAACCTTGAAGGCCTGGGCATTGAGGTTGTGTCCTGTCGAACTCCGGAAGAAGCCATTGAAGGTGCCCAGATCCTCACAACCTGCACCGCGGACAAGCAAAACGCCACTATCCTGACCGACAACATGGTCGGCAGCGGTGTGCATATCAACGCAATTGGCGGCGACTGCCCGGGCAAGACGGAATTGGCAGCCGGCATCCTCGGCCGCTCTGACGTCTTTGTCGAATACCCGCCGCAAACCCGTATCGAGGGCGAAATCCAGCAGATGCCGGAAGACTTTTCCGTCACTGA
Source organism: Leisingera sp. SA215 (assembly GCF_055902035.1). Lineage (NCBI taxonomy): Bacteria > Pseudomonadati > Pseudomonadota > Alphaproteobacteria > Rhodobacterales > Roseobacteraceae > Leisingera > Leisingera sp. SA215. The sequence continues at coordinate 390,653 of NZ_JBVVXU010000001.1, forward strand.
GCTGTGGGAAGTGATTTCGGGTCGGAAACAGGGCCGCACCGGTAACCGGCAGATCACCCTGTTCGACAGCGTCGGCTTTGCTATCGAGGATTTTTCGGCCTTGCGTTATATCCGCGACCGCATCAAAGGCACTGACTATTTCATCGAGCTGGACATGCTCGCAGATCCGGACGATCCGCGCGATTTGTTTGGCATGCTCCAGCGCGCGAAAAACTGATTCAATGCAAAGGGCGCCCGTTCCCCCGCGGCCGCCGGCACGTCCGGCCTTTCAGTCTGATCGCCGCCTACTGCGGCGTGTGATGACAGTGTCCCAAGGGACTTGAGCGTCTGCCCTTTCAAGGCAAAAGGTATCGGCGGAGAGGCCGGAAACCATATTTTTGCAATTACTTGGGGAGTGTTCCTCAAGCGTCCAGCTCGGTGTCCCAATAGAGGAAATCCATCCAGCTGTCATGAAGATGGTTGGGCGGAAACTTGCGCCCGGTATTCCGCAACTCTTCAGCGCCCGGCCGCCGCGGCGGTTTGCGCAACGACATACCGGCCCTGTGCAGCGATTTGGAACCCTTCTTGAGGTTGCAGGGGCTGCAAGCTGCCACCACATTTTCCCAACTTGTCACCCCGCCGGCCGCACGCGGCACCACATGATCAAAGGTCAGCTCTCCCTTGCTGCCGCAGTACTGGCAGTGGAACTCATCCCTCAAAAATAAATTAAAGCGCGTGAAGGCAACGCGCTTTTGAGGTTTTACATAATCTTTCAGAACCACCACAGAGGGTATTCGGATCTCGGTACTCGGACTGTGCACCACCTCGTCATACTCTGCCACAATGGCCACCCGGTCGAGCCAGGCCGCCTTGACCGCGTCCTGCCAGGACCACAAGGATAGTGGGTAATAAGAGAGTGGCCGGTAATCCGCATTCAGTACCAGCGCGGGGTGCTGTTTCAGCGCCCCTGGAGATCTGACAAACTCTGCCCTGAAATCGCCATCCATTGTGAACGTCTTCCTCGCCCTGATCTTCCGTTTCCCGGAACCAGAGCGGGGAACCCGCCCCAGCTTATCTTGACTATATATCGTGGTTAGCACCTGACAAGCCCTGATGATCCACAATATGTCGGGAGCTGTCTAAGCTGATTCCGTGTCAGCGGGGTGACAGTTATCCACAAGCTGCTGCGGCGCGGCCCTCTTGCCTTGCCGCTGCCAGCCGCTTATTGCCCAGTCATGACCCGTCTGATCCGCTTCAACAAACCCTATAACGTCCTGCCCCAGTTCACCGACCGCAGCAGCCAGGACAGTCCGCGGGCCACGCTGAGCGGTTACATTGACTGCCCCGGCGTTTATGCTGCAGGCCGCCTTGACCGCGACAGCGAGGGGCTGATGCTGCTGACCGACAATGGCCGGCTGCAGTCCTGGATCACCGATCCGAAGCACAAGATGGACAAGACCTATTGGGTTCAGGTAGAAGGCATTCCTGACGCTCAGGCTCTCAAGTGGCTTGCGGAAGGTATTGATCTTAAAGACGGAAAGACCAAGCCCGCCAAGGTAAGGGTGATTGATGAGCCACCGGGCCTCTGGCTCCGGACGCCGCCAGTCAGAGTGCGGAAAACCGTCCCCGACAGCTGGATCGAGCTTACCCTTCGTGAAGGCCGCAACCGACAGGTTCGGCGGATGACGGCAGCGGCCGGTCATCCTACGCTTCGGCTGATCCGCTACAGCATTGGCGCCTGGACACTGGACGGGCTTGCACAGGGAGCATGGAACGATCTTGAACCGCCAAAGGTCCCAGGTCCCCCTAAGCCCTCTCGGAAGCCACCGCGCAAACCCAAGGCATCTGCGCCACGGCCGCCGGCAAGTGACAGGCCGCGGCGGCGCTGATATTCTGTCAGCATGCCATCGCAAGCCCCCGCCCCCAACGCCATTCTGGAAGCTGCGCTTTATGTGGATGATCTGGACCCGGCCGAAGACTTCTACGGCCGGATCCTGGGGTTGGAGCGCATCCAACGGATCGGTGACAGACACGTCTTCTTTCGCTGCGGAACATCGGTACTGCTGATTTTCAACGCTGCGGAAACCGAAAAACCGCCTGGTAATCCGCGCTTGCCGGTGCCGCCGCATGGCGCCCGCGGCCCTGGCCATGTGTGTTTCGCGCAGCCACGCGAAGAATTGCTTCAGATGCGTGCGCGGCTGCTGTCCGCGGGAGTGGAAATAGAGGCCGAGTTCGATTGGCCTAGCGGAGCGCATTCAATCTATTTCCGGGACCCCGCCGGGAATTCTGTCGAAATCGCCGAGCCGCATCTCTGGACCCCTTGAACTGCCGGGCTTCCTGAAAAGGCTGCTGCGCCCCGGAAAACTCACGCTTTCCGGCCAAATTTCTGAGCATGGATGTTGCGGCACGCCTGACAGTTCAGAGCCCCAGCTTATCGCGCATGAACGCCAGCGCCACGCTTAACCCATCGGGAGCTATTCCGTGGCCTGTGCCCTTTTGAATATGGGCAAAGACATCCTGAAAACCGGCTTCCTGCAACGCTTCCGCGGCGTCCGGCAAAGATTGCACCGGCACCACATCGTCCTGATCCCCATGCACCAGCAAAACCGGCATCCTGGACACGGCTTCATCCTGCAGCAGCTCAGGCGCCAGCAAGCGGCCGGAGAAAGCAACAATCCCGGCCACCGCGTCCTCGCGCCGCGGCGCAACTTGCAGGCTCATCATCGTGCCTTGGCTGAAGCCGAACAAAACAACCTGTTCCGGCAGCACATCTTCGTCCACCATCAGTGCATCCAGAAAGGCATTCAGATCTTCGGCAGCAGCTTGCATGCCGCGCATGCTCTCTTCTTCCGAAGAACCGTCGATCCAGGGGATCGGGAACCACTGAAAACCCATCGGAGCGCCGGCACAGGCCTCGGGCGCATCCGGGGCAACAAACAGAGTATCCGGTAAATGCTCGCCCAAGGGATCCGCCAGCCCCAGTAAATCGGCGCCGTTGGCACCATAGCCGTGCAGAAACACCACAATTGAGCGGATGCTCCCGGAAACCGGTGCCTTGCGGCCGGCATTGAGTACACGAGTCATCGGATCCCTTCCCTGTTCTTCGCCATCCGGTAATAGGCCCACAGGGTGCGCGCCGCAACCGATCGCCAAGGCGACCAGTCTTCGGCCATTTGCCGCAGCTCGCGGTCCGTGGGGCGGTCCGGAAGATCAAACAGCAGCCGCGCCGCCTCCTGCAAGGCCAGGTCGCCAGAGGCAAAGACATCGGCCCGGCCCAGCGAAAACATCGCATAGATCTCAGCCGTCCAAACACCGATCCCCGGGACCTCAACCAGACGTGCAATCACCTCTGCGTCCGGAGCGCCCCTTAAGGCATTGAAATCAATGGGTGCATCTGCCAGGGCCCGGGCATAGCGAATTTTCTGGCGGCTGAGGCCCGCCGTACGCAGATCATCATCAGTGGCTCGCAGAATCTCACGCGGCCCGGTGAGCTTGGCGTCTTTCATCCGCGCCCAGATCGCCTTGGCGGAGGCCACACTCACCTGCTGGCTCACAATCGCGCTCAACAGCTCGGCAAACCCGTCCGGCTTGCGGCGCAGCGGTAATGGACCGGTCAGTTTCAATGCGTCGGCAAACCGGCTGTCGTGCGCGGCCAGCCATTCCGCGCCCTCAGTCACGCAGGCGCTGCATTGGATAATCCGGCCCACTCCTGGCAGGAATGTCGGTCCGTTTGACGCCACGTTACCCCCTGATTACTGGCAGTTGAAAGAAACCGTGATCACAAGGCCAAGCCCGCTGGCTTGCTCCCGTACATATTCACGGCTACGCATCCCACATGACCATGAGCATGACCACCCCCAGCGACACAGTCGCCAAAAAAAACGTTGCCATCCTGGTGCTGGCCCAGGCACTCCTCGGCGCTCAGATGCCGATGATTTTCATTGTTGGCGGCTTGGCCGGGCAGTCACTGGCGTCAAACCCTTGCTTTGCCACCTTGCCGATCTCGCTGATCGTAGCCGGATCAATGCTGGCGGCCACTCCGGTCTCAGCCGTTATGCAGCGCTGGGGCCGCCGGGCGGGCTTTTTTGCAGGAGCGGCCTTTGGCGCACTTGGCGGACTGGTCGGGGCTTACGGTCTGTACCTTGGCTCCTTTCCCATCTTTCTGATCGGCAGCCTGCTGACAGGCGTTTATATGAGCGCGCATGGCTTCTACCGCTTTGCCGCTGCAGACACCGCGTCCGAGGCGTTCCGTCCCAAGGCGATCTCCTATGTCATGGCAGGCGGGCTTGCGGCCGCCATCATCGGCCCGCAGGTTGTAAAGGCCACCAGTCAGGCCTTTGTTATTCCATTCTTCGGCACCTACCTGGCGGTGATTGGCGTGAACGTTCTGGGCGCCGCATTGTTCCTGTTTCTGGACATCCCCAAACCACCGGCCCCCAGTGCGGACAGCCCCAAGGGCCGCAGCCGGTTGGAACTGTTGAAGACCCCGGTGATCGCAGTTGCGGTGATTTGCGCAATGGTCTCCTATGCGCTGATGAATCTTGTGATGACCTCAACCCCCCTCGCTGTGGTTGGCTGCGGTTTCACCGAAGGCAACGCCGCGGATGTTGTCACCTCCCACGTTCTGGCAATGTATGTGCCGTCCTTCTTTACCGGTCATCTGATCGCCCGCTTCGGTGTGGAAAAGATCGTGGCGGCAGGGCTGGTTATCCTTGCAGCTGCGGGCGCTGTCGCCTTGCAAGGCGTGGAAATCGAGAACTTTTTCATCGCTCTGGTGCTTTTGGGCGTGGGCTGGAACTTTGGTTTTATCGGGGCCACCACAATGCTGGCCGGTGCCCACGAAAGCTATGAGCGCGGCCGGATGCAAGGGTTGAACGATCTGCTGGTGTTCGGCGGGGTGACAATGGCCTCACTGGCGTCGGGCGGACTGATGAACTGCTCGGGCGGCAATCCGGTCGAAGGCTGGAGCGCCGTGAACATGGCGATGGCCCCCTTCCTGGTGCTGGCGGGCGGCGCGCTTCTGTGGCTGGTTATACGGCCCAAAGACGCTTGATATCGGCATCCACTGCAGAAGTGAAAGGCGCCTAAGCGGGCGCCTTTTTCATTGCAGCGAGGTTACCAGCGCCCGGTGGCGGCCCGCCACATCAAAGCCGTTCTGCGCCGGAATTCACTTTGCCCCAGGGCGCCGTTCGCAACCCTCTCCGGCTCACGGATAGCCTGTTTCAGAAACGCCTCAGCCTGCCAGCCAGCCAGTAGTGCCGCCCTGGAAGTTTTGGAAACCCCGCCGCTGTTGGAACGGGAATTATAAAGCCTGTCCAAACCCTTGCAGGCCAAAGCTTTCACGCCATCCATAGTTCCATCCAGTAAGGGGATCCGTTTTTCCGCCGTCAGATCCGGGATTGCGCGCAGCCAGTTGGCAATACCAGCGCCATAGGCGAAACCGCGCACAACGGCTTCATCGGCCTGGCCGAGAGAGGCAGCCGCCATCCACATCAGAGACCCGCTGGTGCGGTCGATGTAGTTGTCGAATTCAGCTTCATCTTCAAAGGGATCCTTGTAGATGTCCCATCTCCGCGCCTCCGCAATGCCGTCGATGCAGACAGCCAGATCCGGCTTCAGAAGCTGTCCCAGCGGCGTCGCCACATAGTGTCGGCGGACTAAGCCGCCCCCGGCAATCTCCGCACCGGCATCGCGCCACCATTGCAATCGCATTTCGCAGATCATGGTCTCTTGGCTGGCTCGAGGGGCGCGGGCCAGTTCAATATTGAAAGCATAGAGTGCAAACAGCAACGGCCGGGACTGGACCGGTGCCGCCATAGTGGCCAGAAACCGGTCCGGATCTGATTTTTGAACCAATTCCGCACAAGCGGTCAGGTCGGAATCAAACTGCATCCGCCTGCCCGGCCCTGCCGTCATGGATCAGCTTCCAGCGGATTGCGTCCAGCAGTGCCTCAAACGACGCATCAATGATGTTCGGGCTTACGCCTACGGTCGACCAGCGGTGGCCCTGGCTGTCTTCGCTGTCAATGATCACACGCGTTACCGCCTCGGTTCCGCCCTGGGTGATCCTCACTTTGAAATCCACCAGCCGCATGTCTTCCAGCTGCGCGGAATACCGCCCCAGGTCCTTGCTCAGCGCCCGCGCAAGCGCGTTCACCGGCCCGCGGTCACTACCGGTATCATCCAGTGACTCACTGACAGACAACCGCTTCTCGCCATCCACCTTGACCACCACAACCGCTTCAGAAAGGCTGACCATCCGGTTGTATTTATTCTTGCGCCGCTCGACAGTGACCTTATAGCGCTTGACCTCAAAGAATTCCGGAAGCTGGCTCAGTTCATTGCGCGCCAACAGCTCAAACGACGCCTGCGCTGTGTCATAGGAGTAACCTTCCGCCTCACGCGCCTTGATCCGTTCAAGAATCCGAACCAGCGCTGGATCGCCTTTTTCAACGTTCAGGCCTGCATCTGTCAGCCGCTTACGCAGGTTCGACTGCCCGGCCTGGTTCGACATCGGAATGACCCGCGCATTCCCGACCTTGCCCGGTTCAATGTGTTCATAAGTCGACGGATCTTTGAGAATCGCACTGGCGTGCAATCCCGCCTTATGAGCAAAGGCCGAAGCCCCCACATAAGCCGCCTGCCGCACCGGAACCCGGTTCAGGATATCGTCCAGCATCCGGCTGATCCGGGTCATTCCGGTAAGCGCCTCAAGGCTCACCCCGGTATCAAACTGGCTGGCGTAGGGCTCTTTCAACAACAGCGTCGGAATCAGCGCGGTCAGATTGGCATTGCCGCAGCGCTCCCCCAGACCATTCAGCGTGCCTTGGATCTGGCGCGCTCCGGCCTCCACGGCAGCGAGCGAGCAGGCAATGGCATTTTCTGTGTCGTTATGAGTGTGTATGCCAAGTTTCTCACCTGGAACTCCGGCGTTGACGACCGCGCTGACGATCCGCTTCACCTCAGACGGCAGTGCGCCGCCGTTGGTGTCGCACAATACCACCCAGCGAGCGCCGGCCTCCAGGGCAGCCCGGCAGGCATTCAGCGCATAGCTGGGATTATCCTTGTAGCCATCAAAGAAATGCTCGGCATCGAACAGCGCCTCGCGTCCCAGCGCCACGATATGAGCAACCGAGGCGCGGATGTTTTCCAGATTCTCCTCGAGCGTGATCCCGAGTGCATGGGTCACGTGGTAATCGTGGGCTTTGCCGACCAAGCACACGGCCGGGGTGCCCGCATTCATCACCGCGGCCAGAACGTCATCGTTCTCAGCCGAACGCCCGGCCCGTTTCGTCATGCCAAAGGCGGTCATCGTGGCGCGGGTCGCCGGTACCTCATTGAAAAAGGCGCTGTCGGTCGGGTTCGCCCCCGGCCAGCCGCCTTCGATGTAGTCGATACCGAGACCGTCGAGTGCCTGGGCGATCTGCTTCTTTTCCGCGGTGGAGAATTGCACCCCTTGGGTCTGCTGCCCGTCCCGCAAGGTGGTGTCGTAGAGATAAAGGCGGTCGCGAATCATCTTTTTAACCACTTCGCTTGTCCATCTTGAATGACGAGTTGAAAGCCAAGCTCTTTTGCCTGATCCCTTAACAGGTCAGCTTGCACAAAGTCTTTGCTCTCTCGTGCGGTTTGGTAGGCCTTCGTTATATCAGCAATGCCTTTAGAGTTGGCCTCTTCAAAATACTTGAGGCGGAATGCAGTTTCGCCATGAACCGTTCGTGCCTCCTCTAGGTAGTCACGCTGTATCTTCTGATAAATTTGCGTAATAATTCCCTGCTGAGCCGGTTCAGACGCAAATGTTCTCAACTGTTCCACCAACGAGTCGGGGCGGTAGAACGGATCGACAAACCTGTTTTGTGCATCTCCGAAGGACCGAATTGTTGAATCATCTTCGTCTGGATAGAAAGTCAACCCAAGCAATCTTGCGGACCCTTTTAGTTCGTTATGCCGTTTTTCTTTTGCCAGCTTTTGAAGAATCGAGATTGCAAAGGGAGTGTTCAAGTCTTGTTTGAGGGCATCAACAACTTCGTCGCTAACCAACTCGGCTTCCCGGTCGATGCCATAGGTTGCCCGCGTCCAGCTTTGTAAAGTGGATTGCGCTTCACGAGCCTTCTTCTCGGTCCAGTCCATCGGCTTGCGGTAATGGGTCTGCAGGAACACCAGCCGGATCACCTCGCCTGGATAGCCCTGATCCAGCAGGTCGCGCACGGTGAAGAAGTTGCCCAGGGATTTGGACATTTTCTTGCCTTCGACCTGCAGCATCTCATTGTGCAGCCAGTACTGTGCAAACTCCCCCTCCGGATGGGCACAGCAGCTTTGCGCAATTTCATTCTCGTGGTGCGGGAACATCAGGTCGTTGCCGCCGCCGTGAATATCAAAGGTCTCGCCCAGCAGCTCATACGACATGGCCGAGCATTCGATGTGCCAGCCTGGCCGCCCGCGGCCCCAGGGACTGTCCCAGCCCGGTTGTTCATTGGTGGAAGGTTTCCACAGCACAAAATCCATCGGGTTCTTCTTGTAAGGCGCCACTTCCACCCGGGCGCCGGCAATCATGTCATCAACCGAGCGGCCCGACAGCTTGCCATACTGCGCCTTCCAGCTGTCGACGGCAAACAGCACATGGCCCTCCGCCGCATAGGCGTGGCCCTTGGCGATCAGACCCCCAATCATCGCGACCATTTGGGGGATGTATTCGGTTGCCCGCGGCATATGGTTGGGCTGCAGAGCGCCAAGCTCGCCCATGTCGTCCAGGAACCACTGGGTAGTTTCTGCGGTGATATCGCCGATCGGCCGTCCGCTTTCGGCGGCGCGGGCGTTGATCTTGTCGTCTACGTCAGTGAAGTTCCGCGCGTAAGTCACTTGGTCTGCGCCATAAACCTCTCGCAGCAGACGGTAAAGCACATCAAACACGACTACCGGCCGCGCATTGCCCAGATGCGCGCGGTCATAGACGGTGGGGCCGCAGACATACATCCGCACGTTGCTGGCGTCGATCGGCTCAAAGACCTCTTTCTTGCGGGTCTTTGTATTGTGCAGCTTGATCACTGTGTCCTTGGCTCCCATGCCCGGTTCCTTTCCCATGCCCAGCCACAGACGGCCGGCATCACCCATTGCGCGCAGCGCGGGCTTAGCAACTTGTCAGAGAAATGAAAACGACAGAAACCAGCCCGCTGATATGTCAGCAGGTAATGCAGCAGATGATGATGGGGCATTTATGGTTCATGGAGGCTGCTTAGCACGGGACATTCAGCCCGCCAAGAGTTTTGCCTCAAATAGCAACAGCCGCCCGGTCCGTCCTGGACCCGGACCGGGCGGACAAGGGCGCAGCGGAACAGGAGTGCCGCGCCCAAGTCTTTGGCAGGCTTAGAACTTATAGGACGCGCGCAGCGATACCGATGTGGCATCGGCACCCACGCCGGAGTTGCCGAATTGATCGAACTCATGCTCCAGCACTTCACCGCCGATCTGCCACTGGTCGGTTACCTGATAGGCAATGCCGACACCGTAGAACTCACCGGTTTCGCTGCCCAGAGAACTGTCAGCTTCGGCTACACCGCCGGTCACATATGCAAGCACTTTGCCAAAGTCGTAACCCGCCTTCACCTTGGCGCGGGCTACCGAGTCAACAGTTGCTCCGCCGCCCAGGTTTACGTCGGTCGCATCATATTCCAGTTCACCCCCCAGAACGAAACGGCCGAAATCATGATTGTAGCCGCCATGGATACCATAGGAAGTATCGTCCCCGGTGGCGCCGTTGCTTGCGTCGGCATCAAGCTGGCCGATCTGGCCACCCAGGTAAAATCCAGTCCAGTCGCCGCCATAATCGGCCACCGGAACAGGCGCCGGGGCCGGAGCGGGTTCAATCACCGGTTCACTTAAATTGCCGGCAAAGGCCGCACTGCCCATTACGGCGGCAATAGCTGTCATAGCTACGAAACGAGTCATTCAGACTTCTCCTTTTTGCAGTCAGAGCGCAAGCTGTGCGCCGATGACTGCTACAAAAGGATTCCGCGCAGGAACTTCCAGAGCCCCAATGATCACGCCCGTTGAACTGGCAGTGACTGGCCGAAAGCCCCCTGTCGCATGCGTTTTTCCGCCGAAATCCAGAGGCCGGAAATTGCCAATCCATTGAAATCCGGCCTCCCCGATCCTAGGGCGATCTCACTCGCGCATATGCAAAGGACAAGATCAGAACCGGAAAGCGGCACTCACCGACAGGGTCTCCCCGTGCGGGCTGGCACTTCCATCCCTTGGTCCGGCCTCGTGGTGCAGCAATTCCCCGGTCACCTGCAACGTGCGGGTCAGCGGAACCCGCATGCCCAGGCCAAACAATGGACCTTGCCGGGATCCGCTGGATGTTTCCGCCTGCACCCCACCAAGGGTGACAAACCCGGTTGCGGGGCCAAAGTCATAGCCTGCATGCAACCGCAGCTGATGGGTTTCTTCCGCTTGCACAGCTGTTGTGAGAAGCCCTGACTGCTCCATCGTGACGGTGCCCGACACGATCATTCCACCCAGCTGACGACCATATGCAAACTGAAAGGAACGCCCCGCCCCGGCGCCGCCAGCTGCGGCAATAGCCCAACCCGATTGTCCAGGCTGCACTGTGCGCCATTCTTGCGCAGCAGATGTCTGGGCGATCAGGGCCGCCACTGCAAAAATTGTAATTAGGGGGCGGCTGCAATTGGCCTTTTCAATCATCGGCATGTGGCTGTGCCCTTTTGAAATGCGCTGTTTCAGTGCCCCGTCCCCAGGAGATCCAGTATAGCCGTTAATGCTTAATATTTGGTTCCCGATGCCACATTGCCAACAATGGAACAGTCTGCGAAGCGTTAACAAACGAGAATGCAGCATCAACAATACTGACATTTTAGAAAAAACAGGCGGCCGTTCAGGGCTTACGGCACAAACTCTCATTAATGAAAAATATGTCGCTTTTTTCAGCGAGGTCGCTGTTGTGCTAGAAACGGCGCAAAAGCGTGCCAAGTTGCAGGTAGTAGAACAGGAGTCCGCATGCAGGGTGAACGCTGCCATGTCAGCCTAATCTGCCGCACCATCGGTGCGGCACGGGGCCGTGCGGCAAGGGGCCGGCCTCAGTGAGTTAAATTTCAATGCTCTGACTCCCATCACTTGAAAGGCTCACACAATGAACGATCAGGCCTCCCCGTCCCGCGCTGCCCGTAGCGGCGGGCGCAACGCACGCCGCGCAGCCCGCGCTGCAGGATTGCCCGAACACCTGCGGCCGGTGCGTCCCGGCATGGAAACCACAGCGCTGAAGCTGCTCAGCCAGGCAGACATGGAAAAAATCCACCAGGCTGCCCTGACCGCGCTGGAAGAAATCGGTCTTGCCGACGCACCGCAAAGCGGCATTGATTATCTGACCTCCGCAGGCTGCATCCTGGGCGATGACGGCCGGATCCGCTTCCCGCGCGCGCTGGTTGAAGATACAATTGCCAGGGCAAACCGCTCCCTTACCCTCTTCAGCCGGGACGGCAAAACCGACCTGCTGCTGTCGGGCGGCCGGGTTCATTACGGCACCGCCGGCGCTGCGGTGAGCGTTGTTGACGTGCACGGCAAGGAGTACCGCGACTCGACCGTGCAGGATCTGCACGACGCCGCGCGCATCTGCGACCAGCTGGACAATATTCACTTTGTGCAGCGTCCGATGGTGTGCCGCGATATCCCTGACAATCTCGAGATGGACTTGAACTCCATCTATGCCACCACCGCCGGCACCACCAAACATGTTGGCGTTTCCTTTACCGAACCGGATTTTGTGAAGCCGGGCCTGGAACTGCTGCACATGATTGCAGGCGGCGAAGACAAATGGCGCGAGCGGCCTTTTGTGTCGAACTCAAACTGCTTTGTGGTTCCGCCAATGAAGTTTGCGACCGAATCCTGTGGTGTGATGGAGGAATGTATCAAAGGCGGCATGCCGGTGCTGCTGCTGTCCGCGGGCATGGCCGGGGCAACCGCCCCTTCGTCCATCGCCGGCGCCATCACCCAGGCGGTTGCGGAATGTCTCGCCGGATTGGTTTATGTCAACGCTGTAAAGCCCGGTGCGCCTGCAATTTTCGGCACTTGGCCCTTTGGCTTGGATCTGCGCACCGGCGCGATGTCCGTGGGCTCCGGCGAACAGGCGCTGCTCACTGCGGGCTGTGCTCAGATGCACAAGTTCTACAACCTGCCAGGCGGCGCCGCAGCTGGCGCATCGGATTCCAAGCTGCCGGACATGCAGGCCGGCTGGGAACAGATGTGCTCTGCTGTCATGGCAGGTCTTTCCGGCCTCAACATGGCCTACGAAGCTGCCGGAATGCATGCGTCACTGCTCGGGTTCTGTCTTGAGTCGCTGATCCTGGACAACGATTTGCTGGGTCAGGCGCAGCGGTGCGTGCGTGGGATTGAGGTGAACGACGATACCCTCGCCCTGGATCAGATGCGGGCAACCTGCCTCGGCGGACCCGGCCATTACCTGGGCACCGACCAGACCCTTGGCCGGATGCAGATCGACTATGTTTACCCGGATCTGGGCGACCGGACTTCACCCAAGGAGTGGGTCGAACTAGAGAAACCCGATCTGATCCAAAAGGCAGTTGCGAAGAAGGAGAAGATCCTGTCGCAGCGGTCCGCTGCCCGGTTCGATGCTGCAACAGACATGGCAATCCGGAAAGCGTTCAACATCCATCTCCCGGCTTAACTTGCTGCATCATATCAGGCGGACCGGAGTCTACCGGTCCGCTTTTTATTGCGGCCCGCTCAAAAAGCGAACTGCACTCCGACACCTTGGGCATGTTTGTGTTTGAAGAACTCCGCGCTTTTGAGACACCTGCTGGTTTCAGCCTCTGCCGTCGCTCGAACATTGCGTTTACCGGACGCCCGCTCCTCGCAGGCTTTCGCTTCGGGTTGCAGGCCATCACGATGCAATCGGACACATGCTGTCAGGCTCCCTTGCGGATCCGGTAGGTACACCGCCTGATCCTCTCGCGCACCAGCAGATCTAGGTAACTCTCGACGACGGCGTAGCCATGACAATTACCGTAGCAGCTCATAAAATCATGCAGTTTTGCGGGATCCCAGGAACGAGACCCCCTTCATGCTGGCGAACTGGCTTCCTCGGTCCAGACGAACTAAAAACTTGTCGCTAGGCTTTTGACGCCAGCCCGCCATGAGCAGGTCCTGAAACAGGTCCCCAGCCGTCTGTCGGCTCTGCTTTGGCCGGCCGACAGGCTTCTGGCATGGAAGATCACGACCTCCCTGGCGAAAACCACTTTGACCATCATCGGGTAGTCACCACGCCTCAAGATCGGGTAAGAAAGCGCCCATAAGCCGTTGCCACTAGGCGCCGAACCCATCCGCTAAACAAGTTGAAAAAGTTTTACCAAAACCCTTTTCCTGCGCCCCTCTGGGTGATAACCTGTTGTTAATAATGTAATTTCACAAAGATTCCTGCCCAACCAGCCATCCGCCAGGCAGAATCTACATGGCATTTCTGCAATTCGATCTTGCGAAAATGAAAAATCCACGGACGCCGTTGAAGGGCGGGCCCAGCAGCTTTGCGGAAATGCACGATTGAATAGCTCTCGCCTAATCAGGCAAAGGCCTGCACCAGCGCAAAGGAAACTCGAAAAGTCATTGCTTTACTTTGCGCAATCGCAATCCTGTCTTCGTGAAATTAACCAACGTGCACACAGCAAGTAACATTCCACCAATAAAATCAGGATCTTAATTCGGCTGCCGATTAACACTTTTGAATCCAACTTCAAACAGCCCCCCCACCGTCAGCCCCCACAGAACTTTGCAGAAATTCACGGAGGCGGCATCATTGCATAATTGCAACTCGGAATTGCGCAAATGCAGCGCGAGGCCAGTTCCCCGCGCTGCTTGGGTCTTTTAGAAAAATGCCTGCAGTCCGGTCTGCGCGCGGCCCAGGATCAAGGCATGCACGTCATGGGTGCCCTCATAGGTATTCACTGTCTCCAGGTTCACCATGTGGCGAATGACGTTGAATTCCAGACTGATTCCATTGCCGCCATGCATATCCCGCGCCATCCGGGCAATTTCCAATGCTTTTCCGCAGTTATTGCGTTTGATGATCGAGATCATTTCTGGCGCCGCATTGGCTGCATCCATCAGCCGGCCAACCTGCAACGATGCCTGCAGACCCAAAGTAATTTCCGTCTGCATGTTCGCCAGTTTCAGCTGAAACAGCTGGGTGTTGGCAAGCGGACGACCGAATTGCGTGCGATCCAGGCCATACTGCCGGGCGGCGTGCCAGCAAGCCTCTGCCGCCCCCATCGCGCCCCAGCTGATGCCGTAACGCGCGCGGTTCAAACAGCCGAACGGACCTTTGAGCCCTTGAACATGCGGCAAAAGCGCGTCCTCGCCGACCTCAACGCCGTCCATAACGATTTCACCTGTGACAGACGCACGCAGGCTGGCCTTATTTTCAATTTTTGGCGCACTTAGGCCCTTCAGGCCTTTCTCCAGTACAAAACCGCGGATCTTGCCGCCGTGGGCTTCGGACTTTGCCCAGACAACAAAGACATCAGCGATGGGGGCGTTGGAAATCCACATCTTGGATCCGGTCAGCCGGTAACCGCCTTCGGTCTTTTCAGCCCGGGTTTTCATTCCGGCAGGATCCGAGCCCGCGTCAGGCTCCGTCAGGCCGAAACAGCCGATCCATTCGCCGGTGGCAAGCTTGGGCAAGTATTTCTGGCGCTGCTCCTCGCTGCCGTATGCGTAAATCGGATACATCACCAGCGAACTCTGCACCGACATCATCGACCGGTAGCCGCTGTCAACACGCTCAACTTCGCGGGCGACCAGGCCATAAGACACATAGCCGCCGCCAAGGCCACCGTATTGTTCCGGAATAGTAGTGCCCAAAAGGCCCATTTCGCCCATCTCGCGGAAGATTTCCGGATCTGTTTCCTCGTTTTCATAAGCACTTAGGATACGCGGTTGAAGTTTTTCCTGGGCGTAGGCGCGGGCCGATGCGGAAATCATACGCTCGTCTTCAGTCAGCTGATCCTCGAGCCGCAGCGGGTCTTCCCAGTTGAAGCGGCCCAGATCCGGGGCATCCTTGGCGCGCAGCGCGGGTTTGTCGGTCATTTTATCACCTCAGTGGATCGGAATTCTTCCAAACCCTAACGGGAAGTAACCTGAAAAAACAGCGAGACTTTCGCAACAAACCATGACAAATAGTCATACATGAACGTTCCGCGGAAATTCCTGCCATCAATCTCCTCACTGCGCGCGTTGGAGGCGCTTGACCGGCTGGGCAGTGCCTCTGCAGCGGCGGAGGAACTGGCTCTGACGCAAGGCGCTGTCAGCCGCCAATTGCAGACGTTGGAACGGCAACTGGGGATGGCGCTGGTGCAGCGCGACCAGAAACGGCTGATGCTGACGTCGGAAGCGCAGGATTACGCGGCCGAGATCCGGCAGGCGTTGAACCTAATCGTGCAATCTACCTTGCGGCTGCAGGCCGCGCCGCTGGCGGGCACGCTGAATCTGGCCATTCTCCCTGCCTTTGGAATGCGCTGGCTGATGCCGCGATTACCGGAGTTTTCCCGGCTGCACCCGGATGTCACCATCAACATGTCGACCCGGTTGGAGCCGTTTAATTTTGGCACAGAACTCTTTGATGCGGCTATTCATTTTGGTGACGCATCTTGGCCTGGCACGGACTCTCTGCTGCTCAAGCACGAACAGCTACTGCCGGTCTGCGCACCACAGCTGCTGGCCGGGCGGGTAATCAGCGAACCAAAAGAAATTCTGAAACTGCCACTGCTGCATATTCAAACCCGGACTATGGCTTGGCGTGACTGGTTTGGGCAGCTCGGCATCGCTACCAATGGCGACCTGAGCGGCACGATCTATGATCAATTCGCAACCATAACTCAGGCGGCCTTGCATGGATTGGGGGTCGCCTTGATGCCGGATTATCTGGTGGAACAGGACCTGGCGACGGGCCGCCTGGTGGCGCTGCACCCGGAACCGGTGGAGACAGAAGGCGCCTATTACCTGGTTTGGCCGGAGCGCAAATCAACCGCGCCGGCGCTAAAGAAATTCCGCAGCTGGCTGGCTGGCAAGGCGCAGCCAGAGGATCCGCTGCCGCGGTGAATTTCCGCGGCGAAATAAGGGGACGCCATAACTGCGCCCCCTGTGCACCGCCTCTGCACGCCTTGAAGAACGATCAGCCGAGCGCATATCCGGCGCCGCGCACGGTGCGCACCGGATCACTGCCGCCATGCTGGGTCAGCGCCTTGCGCAGCCGCCCGATATGGACGTCAACAGTGCGGGTATCAACATAGATGTCGCGGCCCCAGACCCGATCCAAGAGTTGTTCGCGGCTCCATACCCGTCCCGGCTTTTCCATGAAAGTAGAGAGCAGTCGGAATTCGGTGGGACCCAGTTTCAACGGGTGTTCCGAACGGCTGACCTTGTGGGTTTCTGCATCCAGCACGATGTCATCATACTCCAGCCGTACCCCGACAGTGGACGGCCGCACCCGGCGCAGCTGAGTGCGCACGCGGGCCATCAGCTCAACCACTGAATAAGGTTTCACCACGTAATCATCGGCACCGGTTTCCAGTCCGCGGACCTTGTCCACTTCCTCGGACCGGGCCGACAGCATAATCACCGGAATATTGCGGGTTTCGGCGCGGGTCTTAAGACGGCGGCACACTTCAATACCGCTGAGGTTCGGCATCATCCAGTCCAGGATGATGATATCGGGCATGTCCTCCTCAACCACCAGCAGCGCTTCCTCGCCATGTTCGGCCCGCAGCACGCGGAAACCGTCAGCTTCGAGGTTATAGGCCAGCACTTCCCGCTGGGCCATTTCGTCTTCTACAACCAGAACAGTGGGCTGATCGGCAGCCATTGGTCAGATCTCCTGCGGTGTGGTTGAGGTGGTGTCGTATTTTTTGCGGTCTTCCTCCGGCTTTTCGCCGGTAACCAGATAGATCACCTGTTCGGCAATCGATGTCACATGATCCCCCATGCGTTCGGTATTTTTTGCGATGAAGTGCAAGTGCATACAGGCCGATATGTTGCGCGGGTCTTCCATCATGTGGGTCAGGAACTCGCGAAACAGGGCGTTGTACATCTGGTCCACGTCGCGGTCGCGCTCTATCACGTCCCGGGCCAGTTCCACGTCGCGTTGAATGTAGGAATCCAGCGCGTCCTTCAGCATCCGTTCCACCTCGCGCGCCATCCGTCGCAGGGCAGAGGTGCCTTCACTGATACTTGGCCCCTGGGCCAGAACCCCGGTGCGCTTGGCCATGTTTTTCGCATAATCGCCAATGCGTTCCAGGTTGCCGGCAATCTTCATCACCGAGAGAACCAGCCGCAGGTCCGAGGCGGCGGGGGAGCGCAGTGCGATCAGGCGGGCGGTTTCCTCGTTGATCAGCTCTTCCAGCCCGTCAATCGCCATATCGCCCTGACGCACGGTCAACGCCAGTTCCTCATCGCGGGTTTCCAAGGCTTGGGCAGCTTCGCGGATGGCGCTCTCAACCAAGCCACCCATTTTCATGATCCGGGCCTGGATAGCCTCCAGATCGCGGTCGAATGCCGATGCAATATGCTGTTCTACCATGTTGATATTCCTATAAATCAGCCGATCCGGCCGGTGATGTAGCTTTCGGTTCGCGGATCTTCTGGATTTGTGAAGATCTGGCCCGTGGGGCCGAATTCCACCAAGTTTCCAAGATGGAAGAAGGCGGTCATTTGGCTGACGCGGGCGGCCTGCTGCATCGAATGGGTGACGATCACCACGGAATAGGAAGCGCGGAGTTCGTCGATCAGTTCCTCCACCTGGGCGGTGGCGATGGGATCGAGCGCCGAGCAAGGTTCGTCCATCAACAGAACCTCGGGTTCGGTGGCGACCGCGCGGGCGATGCACAGACGCTGCTGCTGACCGCCGGACAGGCCGGTGCCGGGGGCGTCCAGACGGTCCTTCACCTCATCCCAGATCGCACCACGGCGCAGGGATTTCTCCACGATTTCATCAAGTTCCGCCTTATTCTTCGCCAAGCCATGGATCCGCGGCCCATAGGCCACATTGTCATAGATCGACTTGGGGAACGGGTTCGGCTTCTGAAACACCATACCAACCTTGGCGCGCAACTGCACCGGGTCGACGCGGCGGTCATAGATGTCCTCGCCGTCCAGCAGGATGTCACCTTTGACGCGGCAGATGTCAATGGTGTCGTTCATCCGGTTCAAGCAACGCAGAAAAGTCGACTTGCCGCAGCCCGAAGGACCGATAAAGGCAGTTACGGTGTTGCTCTCGATCTCGACGTTCACGTCTTTGATCGCGTGGCTATCGCCATAATAGACGTTCACGTCCTTGGCGGCGATTTTGGTTGGCTGAGTGTCCACGGTGTGTTCCATCAAGGTCATGTCGTTCATTATTATGCCCCTTTTACCAGCGGCGTTCAAAGCGGCGGCGCAGGATCACGGCCAGCGTGTTCATGGTCACCAGGAAGATGAGAAGGATGATAATGCCGCCCCAGGCGCGCTCGTAGAAGGCCGGGTCGGCACGTTTGGCCCATTCGTAGATCTGCGCGGGCATTGCCGAGTTCGGCGCCAGCAGACCGTCGGCCAGGGTTTCCGGCGCGTTGGAGGCGATGAAGCCGACCATGCCGATCAGCAAGAGCGGTGCGGTTTCCCCCAGCGCCTGCGCGAGGCCGATAATGGTGCCAGTCAGGATCCCGGGCGCAGCCAACGGCAGCACGTGGTGGAACACCGCCTGCATCTTGGACGCCCCTACCCCCAGCGCCGCATCACGGATCGATGGCGGCACCGATTTCAGCGAGGCGCGGGTGGAGATGATGATTGTCGGCAGGGTCATCAGCGTCAGCACCAGGCCGCCCACCAGCGGTGCCGAGGTCGGCAGGTGCATGTAGTTGATGAAGACGGCAAGACCCAGAATGCCGAAAACAATAGAGGGAACCGCGGCAAGGTTGGAGATGTTCACCTCGATCATGTCGGTGAGCCAGTTTTGCGGCGCGAATTCCTCCAGGTAAATCGAGGCTGCAACTCCGATGGGCAGTGCCAGCGCCAGAACTACCAGCATCATGAACAGTGAGCCCAGCATCGACACACCGATACCGGCCGCCTCGGGGCGGGCGTCGGAGGCATCTGCGCCGATGATGAAGTCAAGGTTGAATGTCTTTTTCAGCACACCAGCGTCAGTCAAAGCGTCAACAAAATCCAACTGTTCGGCCGAGATATTCTTGTCGTTGACGATGCTCTGCCGGGTCACCCGGCCTTTCAGGTAGCCGTCAACGCGGCCAGAGGCGAGGAATTTGAACTCCACCGTCTGGCCGATCTGGTCCGGGTTGGCGATCACGAATTCGCGCAGTTGGGCGGCGGCGTTTTTAGACAAGATGCCGGCCAGCGCCTTGGGTTTGAGGCTGGTCTCGATCCCCAATTCCTCAACCGCGGCAGTCATCGCGCCCTTGATGATCGGGGCATAGCCGAAGGTGGTGACTTTTCTGATGTCGGTCAGGTCGCGGTTGCCTTTCTTGTCGAGTTTGGTTTCCAGCAACTCAACCTGAAGCGTCACAAAGGTCTGCTGAAAGGCACCGGTTCCCTTGCCGACGATGGTGGTCACCAGGATCGCCAGCATAAGAAGGCCAGCAGCGATGGCCGCCATACCATACGCCTTGAACCGGGTTTCTGCGGCATTGCGTATTTGGGTATGCGGGGTTTTCTCCAGCAGCGAGCCGCCGTGCTTGCGGGGCGTGGCGGGGGATTGGCTGAGGTCGGTCATCAGTCGTACTGCTCCCGGTATTTGCGCACAATATAGAGTGCCAGGACGTTCAGGCCGAGGGTCAGCACGAACAGGCTGAGGCCCAGGGCAAAGGCTACAAGGGTTTCGGGGCTGGCAAAGTCTGTATCGCCGGTCAGCTGACTTACGATACGGGTGGTGATTGTGGTCATCGGCTCCAACGGGTTGGCCGAGAACTTGGCGATCGCCCCTGCCCCCATCACCACAATCATGGTCTCGCCGATAGCGCGGGAAGCGGCCAGAAGCACCGCGCCGACGATACCCGGCAGGGCTGCCGGAATCACCACCTGGCGCACGGTTTCCGATTTGGTAGCGCCCAACCCCAGCGAGCCGTCGCGCATCGCCTGCGGCACCGCGTTGATGATGTCGTCCGACAGCGACGAGACGAACGGAATGAGCATCACCCCCATCACCAAACCGGCAGTCAGAACAGAAGTGGCGCCCGCCATCCATTCAACGCCCAACAGGCCGCCCTTGGAAAACAGGTTCGCCAGCGCTGGTCCAACCGTCAGCAGCGCAAACAGGCCGTAAACAATGGTTGGAATACCCGCCAGGATTTCCAGTAGAGGCTTGGCAAAGGCGCGCACCATGCCGCTCGCGTATTCCGATAGATAGATGGCGGCAAACAAACCCACAGGTACCGCAACCAGCAATGCGATAAATGAGATGTAAAGAGTGCCCCACAGAAGCGGCAGGATCGACAGTTCGCTGTCGCCGCGGAAGTTGGGCGCCCAGGTTGTGCCAAAGAAGAAATCGGTCCAGCTGTGCAGGCTAAAAAAGTTGCGGGTCTCGAATAGCATCGACAGAACGATGCCGATGGTAGTGAGGACCGCCAGCGATGCGGCTAGGATCAGCAGGGCCAGAACCGCGCGTTCCACCACGTTGCGGGCGCGGAAATCCTTGTGGGTGCGGCTGTAGGCCCAGGCAAAACCGCCAAGCGCCAGCAGCGAGACAACCGCGGCCATGGCGGTCTTGCCTGTGGCAGCGAAATTGCGGAAGGCCTGTGCGGCAGACAAAACCTCCGGGCGCACGTCATTACCAAGCGCCACGCCGACCTCGCCCAGCAACGCCCGTACGTCGCTGCGGCCGCTGTCGAGGTCACGGGCGTCATTGCGCGACAACAGCCCCTGCTCCACCGCCAGATCCAGCCCTTCGGCGACCCGGCGCACGTCGCTCATCAACAGGCCCAGGGTGGTGCTTTCGGGGACGACCTCAGCAGGAATCAGCGCCGAGACGCGGTTTTCGATCAGCATTGGTTGCACCAGCAGCCAGACTACCAGCACGGTGATGGCGGGCACAAAAGCCGACAGGGCAACATGGTAGCCATAGTAGGACGGCAGGGAATGCAGCTCTCGGGCATCCCCTCCTGCTGTGCTGAGTGCGCGGGCGCGCCCCCAGTAAAACCCTGCTGCGGCCAGCGCAAGCAGGAGAACGACAAGCCAAATCGTAGGCATGGAGGGCTCCGTTGGGTGGTTGCGAAAAGGCGGCGACAGTGCCGGGCAGGCAACGAGAGCCGGGGCGGTCGGATCCGCCCCGGCGTCACTGGTTCAGGTCCGGGGCAGGATCAGGAGTTGCCGCTCATCACCGCCTCTTGGGTCACGGCTTCCTGGGTGTCCGCCAGTTCCGGATCGGCAACCAGACCGTATTCGGCCAGCGGGCCATCGGGGCCGGCAACCTCATCAGCGACGAAGAACTCGGCATATTCCTTTAGTCCGGGAATGACGCCGATGTGGGCTTTCTTGACGTAGAAGTACAGCGGGCGGGAAACCGGGTATTCACCGGTTGCAATGCTCTCGGTCGAAGGGACAACGCCGGACATGGTCGCCACCTGCAGTTTGTCGGTGTTGTTTTCATAAAACGCCAGGCCAAAGACACCAACGCCGTCCTTGTTGCTTTCGATGCGGGCCAGGGTCTCGGTGTAGTCGCCGTCGATGTCGACGGATTTGCCGTCGGTGCGCAGGGCGATACAGGCCTTTTCAGCCGCTTTCTTGTCGCCGCCGTTGGCTTCCTTGAAGGCGTCAAAGGCGCCGGTGGCTTCGCAGCCCGCCAGGATCACCTTGTCTTCGAACACTTCGCGGGTGCCGTGCTTGGTGCCCGGCACAAAGGCCTGGATGTCCACCGCCGGGAAATTCGGGTTCACATCGGCCCAGGTCTGGTTGGTGTTCTCGACCAGCTGGCCGTCGACCAGCACCTTGTCGGAAAGAGCCAGGAACCAGTCCGTCGGGGTATATTCGAAGGCGTTGGCGTTAATGTCGGAGGCAAAGACGATGCCGTCGTAACCGATACGGACCTCAATGATGTCGGTGACGCCGTTTTCCGCGCAGGCGGCGATTTCCTTGTCTTTAATCTTGCGCGAGGCATTGGCGACGTCGATGGTGTTTTCACCGACGCCTTCGCAGAACCGCTTGAGCCCCGCCGAGGAGCCGCCGGATTCAACAACCGGGGTCGGGAAGTCGAAGTTTTCGCCAAAGGCTTCTGCGACAATCGAGGCATAAGGCAGCACGGTGGACGAACCGGCAACCTGCACCTGATCGCGGGCTGCTGCTGCGGTGGCCGATACGGCGGCGATTGCCAAGGTGGAAGCGGTCAGTTTCACAAAAGACATTTGTGTCTCCAAGAGTTTCAATGGTCGATCACCCCGTCGATGATCTTGCGCCCCCACTTAGAAGCCGCTGATGAGCCTTTTGTGACGTCCGTGTAACAGCTGCATGACAAACCGCGTTTCGTCAGTAAAAAGTGACGCGGAAAAGAGAACCACCGCCGGGTCGTTCGGCGGCAGCTTGGATAGCTTGCTAGCAGCTTGAGGAGCTTATTCCGGCAGGATGACTGTGAAAACGGACCCTTGCCCTAATTCGCTTTCTACCCGCAGCCGCCCGCGATGGCGGTTGATGATGTGTTTCACAATTGCCAGCCCCAGCCCGGTGCCGCCCATTTCGCGCGAGCGGTGGCTGTCGGCGCGATAGAAGCGCTCAGTCAGGCGCGGCAGGTGCACGGGATCGATTCCTGGACCGTTATCTATCACCTGGACCCGCGCGGCTGCTGCGCGCACGGCCGGGTCCCTTTCGGACCGGCTTAGCAGCACCCGAACCTCATCGCCGCCGTATTTCACGGCGTTTTCCACCAGGTTGGTGAAGACCTGTTGCAGCTGATCCGGATCACCAGTGACCATGATGCCGCCTTGCGGTGCCTCCAGGTTCATTGACACGCCGCGGGCCTCGGCAACCGGGACGAGGGTTTTCAGCGTCGAACCTAGGTGGGCACCCAGATCGACGCTCTGCTTTGGCCGCACCCGCTCTTCGCTTTCAACCCGGTTCAGGGAAAGGAGATCTCCGACCAGGCGGTTCATCCGGCTGGCCTCACCCTCCATAATCGCGAGAAACCGATCGCGGGCGGCGGTGTCGTCCTTGGCCGGGCCTCGCAGTGTTTCGATAAAGCCGATCAAGGCCGTCAGCGGGGTGCGCAACTCATGGCTGACATTGGCGACGAAATCGCGGCGCATCTGGCCGGCCTGCTCACGCTCGGTCACGTCGTCAAAGCAGACCAGTACCGCGCCGCCGCTGACCGCACCGATACCCGGCACATAGCGCAGCGTGACAGCAAAGGTGGTGTCCTGGGCGCCGTCATTGGCCAGGTGGCGGGCTGTTCGGGGCTTCCGGTCCCGAAGGCAGGCTTCAATCGCGGTTGCGACGCTGGGCTGGCGTAGAACAGTAGCGAAGTGACGCCCCTTCCCCTCCTGGCCGAGCAAGGGGGCAGCGGCGCTGTTCTCGGCGATGAGTCGTTCGGTCTGGTCCACCAGCACAGCAGGCATCGGGATCGCCGCCAGAAATCCGTCAATCAGATCAGTTGTCATCAGACCTCCGCGTAAATGTTTACGGCCTGCCTAGCGCCGCTGTGTAAAGCTGATATGGCGGACCCGCGCAACCAGCGCAAAAAACGGCAGACGCCGGCCCGCTTACAGCGGCTTCAGCCCGGCCCGGAAGCGGCGCATGTTGCTCTGATACAAGAGCGCGCTTTGGGTCAGTTTTTCAGCCAGCGCTGCATCCACCTCGCGCACCACCTTGCCGGGGCTGCCCATCACCAGAGAGTTGTCGGGAATTTCCTTGTTCTCAGTGATCAGGGCGCCGGCGCCGATCAGGCAATTCCTGCCGATCCTGGCGCCATTCAGAATGGTGGCGCCCATGCCGACCAGGGTGTTTTCACCGATAATGCAGCCATGCAGCATTGCCTTATGGCCGATGGTGCAGTTCCTGCCGATGGTCAGCGGGTAGCCAGCATCAATATGCATCACCACGTTTTCCTGCACGTTGGTCCCCTCGCAGATGCGGATTTCCTCGTGATCAGCGCGAATGGTGACACCGAACCAGACCGACGCGCCTGCCTCCATCACCACCTTGCCGATCAGGTTGGCATCCGGGGCGACCCAGGTGTCTTCATGAATCTGCGGCTGGTGATCGCCTAGTGCATACAACGTCATGACTGTTCCTCGAACTGGGTTTGCAGGGTGCGGACATGGTCCTGAAGCCGGGGCTGCTGAATACGGCGCATGCGCTCGGCTTCGACAATGGTCTTCAGGCGGGCTTCGGTCTCGTCCAGATCATCGTTGACCAGCACATAATCGTAATAGCCCCAGTGGCTGATCTCGTCCCAGCTTTTCTGCATCCGTTTGGAGATCACATCGTCACTGTCCTGCGCGCGGGTTTCCAAGCGTCGGCGAAGTTCAGGAATCGACGGCGGCAGAATGAATATCGACAGTGCGTGCTTGCCGAGGTCCGAGTTGCGGATCTGGATTTCGCCCTGCCAGTCGACGTCGAAAAGAACGTCCTGGCCTGCCTCGATGGTGTCCTTCACCGGCCCCGCAGGGGAACCGTAGAAGTTACCAAACACATGAGCATGCTCCAGCATGCCGCCTTCTGCCACCTTCTGGCGGAACTCGTCCTCGGAGATGAAGAAGTACTCGCGGCCGTGCTCCTCGCCCGGACGCGGGGCGCGAGTAGTGGCGGAGACCGAAAATTTCAGACCGGGATCCCAGGCCATGAGGCGGCGGGCCAAAGTGGATTTACCGGCGCCCGAAGGCGATGAGAGGATGATCAAAAGGCCGCGGCGGTCCGCCATCTGGGCTCTCCTTTTCTTATTCTATGTTCTGCACCTGCTCGCGCATCTGGTCGATCACGGTTTTCAGCTCAAGCCCGACCGCCGTCAAGGCGCTGTGCTGCGCTTTTGAACACAGCGTATTGGCCTCGCGGTTGAACTCCTGCATCAGAAAGTCCAGCTTGCGGCCCACCGCGCCGCCGTTGGCCAGAAGATCGCGGGCAGCGGTAACATGGGCGCCGAGACGGTCCAATTCTTCGGTGACATCTGCCTTGACCGCGATCAGGGCCAACTCCTGGGCCACGCGGTCCGGATCTGCGCCTTCGGCATTGTCCATAACCCGCGCCAGATTAGCCTTAAGCGTTTCACCCATTTTCAGTTTGCGCTCTTCGGCGCGTTTCCCGGCCTGGGCCGTCAGCGCGGCAACTTCCTCCAGCTGGCTGTTAAGGATTTGGGCAAGCGCAGCACCCTCGGCCTCGCGCATCTGCACGAATTCGGCCACGAGAGTTTCCAATTCCCTGCTCAGCCGCTTAACCAGCGGCGCCGGATCATCATCACCCGCGGACTGCTCCAGAACCCCTTTGAAGGTAAGAACTTCGGCGGCAGAGGCCGGGCGTATTTCCACCCTGTTCTGCTTGGCAATGGATTGTGTCTCAGCCAGCGACTTGATCACCGATTGCAGAATGGCAGCGTTGATCTGCATCTGCCCGGCGCCGTCTTCGCTGCGCGAAATCCGCAGGGTAAGCGAGACATTTCCGCGCGCAAGAGCTTTACCTAAGGTTGAACGAACATGAGTTTCAAGGCCTTCCAGCCAATCCGGCACCCGAAGACGCAGATCCAGGCCCTTGGCATTGACAGATCGGAGCTCCCAGCTCCAGCTGTGCTGGTCAGCGCTGCCTTGCTCCGAGGCAAAGGCGGTCATGCTGCGGATGGTCATGGGACTGGCTCTCTTGTCGCTGATGATTGGACAGCTCTACTGTCTCGAAAGTATAGGGTGCAAGTGCAATCGCATAACCGCGGGACGACCATCGTGTTAACCATTGCTTAAAGAAGTAGTCCAAATTTGAATTATATTGTGTCATCTTAACTTCAAGGTAACCAAACCGGCCCTAAGAGTTAACGCAGCCGCCGGTTGCCGCAACCAAAGGGAAGGCCGGGGTTGGAGGGGATGAAGAAATGATTTTTGGCAGCCGCAGCGGAACTGAAGTGACCACTGGTCAGGACAAGGTTGTTTCCATGAACCGCTTCCGCAAGGGCGGCTCGCCATCGCCACTGCGCCAAGCGGAAGCCTATTGGACCGCGCTGCGCCGCGGCGACGATGTGCCCAGCCGCTCGCAGATTGATCCGCGCGGGCTGGAGAACATCCTGAGCAATACATTCATTCTGGAACGGATCGCGCCTGGCATCGCCCGCTTCCGCCTCGCTGGAACGCTGGTGAATGAAATGGCAGGCATGGAGGTGCGCGGCATGCCGGTGACCGCGTTCTTTACCACCGGGGCCCGCAAACAGCTGAGCTCGGCGATGGAGCACATGTTCGAAACACCCGCCATTGTTGAACTGATGCTGCAAATCGAAGCGCCGCGCCAGCGCGCGCCGCGCGATGCCCGTATGCTGCTGCTGCCATTGCGCAGCGATCTGGGCGATATCAGCCGGGTCCTGGGGGTTTTGGTCGCAGATGATGGGGCCGCCGCCACCTCGCAGCGTTTCTCGATCTCGTCGATCGAAATGCGCACGGTCGGCAAAGCCGCTGGCGCTGCCGGGTTCAAAGCCAAACCGCGGGACGCAGTTGCCGACAAGCGCCAGGACGCAAACCAGCCTAATCCGGGTTTTGCGGAGACGCAGGCCCGGTTCAAACCCGAACGCTCAATCCTGGACGAGGCCAAGGCGCTGCTGGAACGCAGCCGCGCAGGGAAGCTTGGGGAACCGGCGGACACAGCCGCAGCGGCCCCGGATAACGGTAAGCGCAGGGCTGCTTCGCATCTGCGTCTGGTGATTAGCCGGGACTGACACGCGGGCGCCGCGATACGTCCGCGGCGCAAAAGTATCATCTTTTCAAGTCCAAGGTCATAGCACTTGAAGGGACTGCGCCCCGCGGGATAACCCCCGGGGCGCTTTTTTTGCATGTGCAGAGATCTGCAAGCCACGCGCCGTGACAGCGCGCGTCTGTTAGGGCCTCAGCCAGCCTGACGGGTGTTCTTCTGCGAGGCCCGCAAGGCAGACAGTTCCTCGGCCACCAGGAAGGCCAGTTCCAGCGATTGGCTGGCATTGAGGCGCGGATCGCAGGCGGTGTGGTAGCGGTCGCTCAGATCCTCATCAGTCACCGCCCGGACACCACCAGTGCATTCGGTCACATCCTGGCCGGTCATCTCGAAATGCACGCCGCCCGGGATAGTGCCTTCGGCATTATGTACGCCAAAGAAGTCGCGCACTTCGCGCAGAACGCTGTCGAAGGGGCGGGTCTTGTAACCGGTCGAGGATTTGATGGTGTTGCCATGCATCGGGTCGCAGACCCAGGTGACATTGGCGCCCTCGTCCTTCACGGCCTTGATCAGGCGAGGAAGATGCTCGCCGGCCTTGCCTGCACCGAAACGGGCGATCAGGGTCAGCTTGCCTTCTTCGTTCTCCGGGTTCAGGCGCGACATCAGAACCTTCAGGTCTTCAGCCGTGGTGGTCGGGCCGCATTTGAGACCGATCGGATTCAGCACGCCGCGGCAGAATTCCACATGGGCACCGTCAGGCTGGCGGGTGCGGTCTCCGATCCAGATCATGTGGCCGGAACCTGCCAGCCATTTTCCGGAGGTCGAATCAAGCCGGGTCAGCGCTTCTTCGTATTCAAGCAGAAGCCCTTCGTGGCTGGTGTAGAAATCAACGGTCGAAAATTCATGGGTGGTGTCGGCGGTGATGCCGGCGGCGGCCATAAAATCGATGGTGTCCTGAATACGGGTCGCAATCTCGCTGTATTTCTGGACTTCCTGCTCATCGGTAAAGCCCAGGGTCCAGGAATGCACCCGGCTCATATCGGCAAACCCGCCGGTAGAGAAAGCGCGCAACAGGTTCAGCGTTGCGGCGGCCTGGGTATAGGCCTGCAACATCTTTTGCGGGTTAGGAATGCGCGCAGCAGAGGTGAATTCCAGCTCATTGATGATGTCGCCGCGATAGCTGGGCAGTTCAACGCCATCAATGGTTTCAGTCGGTGCGCTGCGCGGCTTGGCAAACTGGCCCGCCATGCGGCCCACTTTTACGACCGGCACTTTGGCCCCGTAGGTCAGCACCATCGCCATCTGCAGCATCACCATGAAGGTGTCGCGGATCGCGTCCGCGCTGAACTGGTCAAAGCTCTCGGCGCAGTCGCCGCCTTGCAGCAGGAAGGCTTCACCGCGCCCTGCAGCACCAAGATTCTGTTTCAAGCGGCGCGCCTCGCCGGCAAAAACCAGCGGCGGAAATTTGGAAAGCTGAGCCTCGACAGCATTCAGCGCTGCCGCATCCGTATAGTCCGGCATCTGAACCCGCGGCTTATTGCGCCAGTCCGTTTTTTGCCATTCGCTCATGACTTTATCTCCGCATCAGAGGTCTTTAATTTGGGTTGGGTGCTCTATACAAAATCCGCACCGGGGTGGCCAGTTTAGAATTGCGCCCACTTGACCCCGGGTCCAAGCTGTGAACACGGTTTCCCGACCTGCCGCGGAGCCTGCTGCCGCGGCCCGACTTGTTTCTTGAAGGACCCTTGCAATGCAGACGCCACGCAAGCCTGCTGTTTCTGGAGTTGAGGCCGGCCAGCCGAAGAGGTTCGTCTTTGTGCTGCTCGATAAGTTCACCATGCTTTCCTACGCATCGGCCGTCGAATGCCTGCGGATTGCCAACCGGATGAATGGCGTGGACACTTATTCCTGGACCTTGATCGGTGAAGGCGGTGAAACAGTAACCTGTTCGGCCGGCACCACGTTCAATCTGGACGGTGATCTGACCGATCTGCACCGGGACGATGTGGTCATGCTGTGCTCCGGCATTGATGTGCAAGAATCCACCACCAAAAAGCTTTTGGCCTGGCTGCGCCGCGAAGCCCGTAAGGGGCTCACAATTGGCGGGCTTTGCACCGCCTCCTACACACTGGCCAAAGCGGGGCTCCTGGACGGCAAACGGGCGACCATTCACTGGGAAAACGCCGACAGCTTTGCCGAGGAATTCGATGAGGTTGACCTGACCAAATCGGTCTTTGTGATCGATGGCAACCGCCTGTCCACCGCCGGCGGCACCTCGTCCATCGATTTGATGCTCAAGCTGATCGCCAATGATCATGGCGAGGAGCTGGCCAATGCGGTGGCGGACCAGTTGATTTATTCTTCGATACGGACCGACCAGGACACGCAGCGGCTGTCGATCCCGACCCGCATCGGAGTGCGCCATCCGAAGCTGTCGATGGTGATCCAGATGATGGAAGCCAATATCGAAGAGCCGATCAGCCCGTCGGTTCTGGCGCAGGATGTCGGCATGTCCACCCGTCAGCTGGAGCGCCTGTTTCGCCGCTACCTGAACCGGTCGCCCAAGCGCTATTATATGGAGATCCGGCTGCAAAAGGCGCGCAACCTGCTGATGCAGACGGATATGAGCGTGATCAACGTGGCGCTGGCCTGCGGCTTTGCCTCACCGTCGCATTTTTCCAAATGCTACCGGGCGCATTACGACACCACCCCCTACCGCGAACGCGGCAGCAAGGCGGCAACGTACAAAGTGTGAGCCGCGCGGCCTGTCTTCCGGTCAGCGGGATAGTCTGAACACCGCGCCTTCGCTTTCCGAAGCAAACCAAATACTGCCGTCGGGCGCCTCCTGCACGTCACGGATGCGCCCGGTTGCACCGCTGCGAATCTGCTCAACTTCCTTCAGCGGCCGCTCTGAAAGGCGGGAGATATAGTCGAATTTCAGCGAGCCCACAAAGATATCTCCGCGCCACTCGGGCCACATCCGGCCGGAATAAACCATCATGCCAGACGGCGCGATGGAGGGATCCCAGTACCATTCCGGCTGCTCCATTCCGGATTTCGTGGTGCCTTCTCCGATTTTGCCACCCGAGTAATGACGCCCGTAGGAAATCACCGGCCAGCCGTAATTGGCCCCCTCGCGGACCCTGTTCACCTCATCGCCGCCTTTGGCACCGTGTTCAGCGACCCATAGATTGCCTTGAAGATCCAGCGCCATACCTTGCGGATTGCGGTGTCCGTAAGACCAGATCTCCGGCTGTGCGCCTTCCGCGCCCGCAAAGGGATTGCCGGCGGGTACCGAACCGTCGCGGTTGATCCGCACCACCGATCCCTGGTGGAGCCGCAAGTTCTGTGCACTTCGCCGGTCGCCGCGTTCGCCCAGCGAAATGAACAGGCTTCCGTCCCTTGCTTCCACCACACGGGAGCCGAAATGCCGCCCGCCCGAGGCACCGGGCACAGCTTCGAACAAAACCCGAAGACTGTTCAGGCGCATGTTGTCCGGTTTCAACCGCGCAACAGCCAAGGCGGTGCCGGCGCCGCGCCCCTGACGTTTGGCGAAGGTTAGAAAGATCTCTTGGCTTTGCGCAAAATCCCTTGGCACCATCACATCCAACAGGCCGCCCTGCCCTTCGGCGGCCACGCGAGGTGTTCCTTCAACACGTTGCTTGCGTCCCGCACTGACATGAAACAACTGCCCATCCCGTTCTGTCACCAGCAGGCTGCCGTCCGGCAGGAAATCAAATGCCCAAGGCACATCAAAGCCATCGGCCATCAGCGTTACAACAAGGTTTCCCTGGCTGGTCGGGAGTTTTTCTGCATAAGACGCAGTGTAAACAACCATCAGCACGGCGGCTGTCAAAAGGCGTGCATACTTCAGCATTGAGGTCTTTTCCTTCTTTTGATTCCCCTGTAAATCCGCGCCCGCTCTGCATCCGGGGATGCATATGGAGGTGCAGCATAAACCAAGCGGCCCAGGGAAAACTGTTCCGGTTCAATAAGACTTTTCTTTTTGAACCGGCTTGCCTAGGGTCCGATGTGAACATTTTTGTTCCAACAATGGGAGTTTTCAAATGAAGAAACTGCTGATGGCCACCGCGGCCGCTGCGCTGACGGCTGGCACTGCATTTGCCGGCGGCCATGCCAAGGAAGTCAAGCTCGGCATCCTGTTCGGTTTCACCGGCCCGATTGAATCGCTGACGCCGGCAATGGCCAGCGGCGCAGAATTGGCGATGGAGGAAGTCACCAAGTCCGGCAAACTGCTGGACAGCGCGACCGTCAGCTCTGTTCGCGCTGACAACGGCTGCGTCGACAACGGCCTGGCTGTTGCCAACGCCGAGAAAATCATCTCTGAAGGCGTCAACGGCATTGTCGGCGGCGACTGCTCCGGCGTGACAGGCGCAGTTCTGCAAAACGTGGCCATTCCGAACGGCATGGTAATGATTTCTCCTTCCGCCAGTTCTCCCGGCCTGACCACGATGGAAGACAATGGCCTGTTCTTCCGCACCACCCCTTCGGACGCGCGCCAGGGTGAAATCATGGCTGAGGTGCTGAAAGAGCGCGGCGTGTCGTCGATTGCCCTGACATACACCAACAACGACTACGGCAAAGGTCTTGCCGACTCGATCCAGGCTGCGTTCGAGGCGGCAGGCGGCGAAGTCACCATCGTTGCCGCTCACGAAGACGGCAAGGGCGACTATTCGGCTGAAGTTGGTGCGCTGGCCTCTGCAGGCGGCGATGTTCTGGTCGTTGCCGGCTATCTCGACCAAGGCGGTTTGGGCATCATCCAAGGCTCGCTGGACAGCGGAGCGTTTGACATGTTTGGCCTGCCCGACGGCATGATCGGGGATTCCCTGCCGAAAAACATCGGCCCGGACCTGGATGGGTCTTTCGGTCAAATCGCAGGTTCGGACAGCGAAGGCTCCAAGATTTTTGCTGAAATGGCCAAGGAAGCAGGCTTTGACGGCACTTCGGCTTATGCACCTGAGTCCTACGATGCGGCGGCCTTGTTCCTGCTGGCAATGCAGGCTGCCAATTCAACCGCACCTGCAGACTACATGGGCAAGGTTCTGGAAATTGCCAACGCACCGGGCGAACCCATCAATCCGGGTGAGCTGGGCAAGGCACTGGAAATTCTCGCTGCCGGCGGTGAGGTCGACTATCAGGGCGCAACCGGCGTTGAGTTGATCGGCCCAGGTGAAAGCGCAGGTTCTTACCGCGAAGTCGAAGTCAAAGGCGGCAAGATCGAAACCGTCAAATTCCGCTGATAAGCAACTGAAAACACACAGCGAAAGATCAGCCCGGGTTCCGCCCGGGCTGTTCCAAATTAAAAGCGCCGCAAAATCGCGGCAGGGGATGAAATGTCATGATCGTCGTCGAGGACTTGCATAAGCACTTCGGCGGGTTCCACGCGGTGGACGGCGCTTCGCTGGAAATCGCTAAGGGGTCCATAACCGGTTTGATCGGCCCGAACGGGGCCGGCAAAACCACTTTATTCAATGTAATCGCGGGTGTTCTGCCGCCGACCTCCGGCCGTGTCACTATGGATGGAGAAGATATCACCGGTCTGCCCCCGCACGAGCTGTTCCACAAGGGGCTGCTACGCACCTTCCAAATCGCGCATGAGTTCTCTTCGATGACGTGCCGGGAAAACCTGATGATGGTGCCCGGCAACCAGTCGGGCGAAACCCTGTGGAACACATGGTTCGGCCGCAAGCGGATCGCCGGCGAGGAACGGGCGCTGCGGGCCAAGGCCGATGAGGTGCTGGAATTTCTCACCATCAGCCATATCGCCGATCTGAAGGCGGGCGAAATTTCGGGCGGCCAGAAAAAGCTGCTGGAACTGGGCCGCACCATGATGGTGGATGCCAAGATCGTTTTCCTGGACGAGGTTGGCGCCGGCGTGAACCGCACCCTGCTTTACACCATTGCCGACGCCATCAAGCGCCTGAATGAAGAGCGCGGTTATACCTTTGTGGTGATTGAGCATGACATGGAATTCATCGATCGCCTGTGCGACCCGGTGATCTGCATGGCTGAGGGCAAAAAACTGGCCGAGGGCACCTTGGACGAGATCAAGGCGAATGAACAGGTGATCGAGGCCTATCTGGGCACCGGCCTGAAGAACAAAGACAAGCTGGCCAAGGCTTGATGCCTTTGGCCGCGTTGCCCCCTGCATAGGGGAACGGAGCATATGAATGTCTGAACCATTTTTGATTGGCGACTGTATGACAGGCGGATACGGCAAGGGGCCGGATATCCTGCATGACTGCACGATCGCCGTGAACCCCGGCGAGATCGCCGTAATTGTTGGCCCGAACGGGGCCGGGAAATCCACCGCCATGAAGGCGGTGTTCGGGATGCTGAACGTGCACTCGGGCACGGTGCGGCTGGGCGGCGAGGATATCACCGCGCTGTCACCGCAGGACCGGGTGGTCAAGGGGATGGGGTTTGTGCCCCAGACCAGCAACATCTTCACCTCGATGACGGTGGAGGAAAACCTGGAGATGGGGGCGTTTATCCGAACGGATGATTTTTCCGGGACAATCGAGCAGATCTATAGCCTGTTCCCGATCCTTAAGGAAAAGCGCAACCAACCGGCTGGAGAGCTGTCCGGCGGCCAGCGCCAGCAAGTGGCGGTGGGCCGGGCGCTGATGACCAAACCGAAGGTTCTGATGCTGGACGAACCCACAGCGGGCGTTTCCCCCATTGTGATGGATGAGCTGTTCGACCGCATCATCGAGGTCGCCCGCACCGGGCTGCCGATCCTGATGGTGGAGCAGAACGCCAAGCAAGCGCTTGAGATTGCGGACAAAGGCTATGTTCTGGTGCAGGGGCGCAATGCCTATACCGGCACCGGCAAGGAACTGCTGGCCGATCCCGAAGTGCGCAAATCTTTCTTGGGGGGCTGATAGATGGATCTTCTGAACGCCCTTGTGGCGCTTACCAATTTTGTTGTTGTTCCCGGGTTAGCCTATGGCAGCCAACTGGCGCTTGGGGCGCTGGGGGTGACATTGATCTACGGGATCCTGCGGTTCTCGAACTTTGCCCATGGCGACACCATGGCGTTCGGCGCGATGGTCACAATCCTGGTCACCTGGATGTTCCAGTCTATGGGGATCAGCTTTGGCGTGCTGCCGACCGCGCTGCTTGCCCTGCCCTTTGGTATCCTCGGCACCATCGGCCTCGTGCTGCTGACCGACCGGACCGTCTATAAGTTCTATCGCCAGCAAAAGGCAAAACCGGTGATCTTTGTGATGGTCTCGCTCGGCGTGATGTTCATGTTGAACGGCATCGTCCGTTTCATTATCGGCCCCGGCGACCAGCGGTTTGCGGATGGCGAACGCTTCATCATCACGGCGCGCACCTTTAAACAGATGACCGGTCTGGACGAGGGCCTGGCGGTCAAGACCACCCAGGGCATCACCGTGATCACCGCGATCATCGTGGTCGCGGCGCTGTTCTGGTTCCTGAACAAAACCCGAACCGGCAAGTCCATGCGCGCCTATTCGGATAACGAGGATCTGGCGCTTTTGTCCGGTATCAACCCCGAACGGGTGGTGATGTACACCTGGATGATCGTGGCGGCGCTGGCGACCGTTGCAGGCGTTCTCTATGGCCTCGACAAATCGTTCAAGCCCTTCACATATTTCCAGCTGCTGCTGCCGATCTTTGCCTCGGCCATCGTGGGCGGGCTTGGCAATCCGCTGGGCGCGATCGCGGGCGGTTTCATCATCGCTTTCTCCGAAGTGACGATCACCTATGCCTGGAAAAAGGTTCTGACCTACGGGCTGCCTGACAGCCTGTCACCAGACGGGCTGGTTCAGCTTCTTAGCACCGATTACAAGTTCGCGGTCTCTTTTGCGATCCTGATTGTCGTCCTCCTGTTCAAGCCCACCGGCCTTTTCAAAGGGAAAGCGGTATGACCGAGACCATGAAACATACCCTCCTCTTCGTCTTTGTCGGCGTGATGATCATGCTGGAAGGCATGACGGACTTCTTGTTCTTTTCCGGCTCCTGGAACTCGGCGCTGGTAATCCTGAACATGGGGCTAATCTCAGCCATCATGGCCATCGGGGTGAACATCCAATGGGGCTTTGCAGGGCTGTTCAACGTCGGCATCATGGGCTTTACCGCGCTTGGCGGGCTGGCAGTGGTGCTGACGTCAACCCCCGTGATCCCCGCAGCCTGGTCTTCGGGCGGCGTCAGTATCGTAATCGCGCTGGTCATGGGCGCGATGACTGTGGCTGCCGGGGTGATGATCACCAAATTCATGGCCCCCGGAAAATTGCGGATGCTGGTGCTGGCCGGTATCATGATTGTTGGTTTCTTTGTTTATCGTGCGATTTTTGATCCGGCGGTGGGTTCGGTGGAAGCCATCAACCCCGCGCTGCAGGGCAACATCGGCGGGTTGGGTTTGCCGGTACTGCTGTCCTGGCCTGCAGGCGGCCTGCTGGCGGCTGGCGCTGCCTGGCTAATCGGCAAAACAGCTTTGGGCCTGCGGTCCGACTATCTGGCGATTGCCACACTGGGCATTGCCGAGATCATCATTGCCGTGCTCAAGAACGAGGATTGGCTGTCGCGCGGTGTCAAAAACGTCGTCGGCCTGCCTCGTCCGCTGCCTTATGAGGTGGATCTGCAAAACGATCCTGGATTTGTGGAAAGCGCTGCAGGACTTGGCCTCGATCCGGTTCTGGCCTCGACCATCTACGTCAAGGCAGGATATGCGCTGATGTTCACCGTGGTGCTTTTGGCTTTGTTGTGGATGGCACAGATGGCCCTCAAAAGCCCCTGGGGCCGGATGATGCGCGCGATCCGCGACAATGAAACCGCAGCTGAGGCGATGGGTAAGGATGTCACCCGCCGCCATTTGCAGATTTTTGTGCTAGGATCTGCCATTTGCGGCATTGCCGGTGCAATGATGACGACGCTCGATAGTCAGTTGACGCCTGGAACGTATAATCCGCTGCGCTTCACTTTCCTGATTTGGGTGATGGTGATTGTCGGCGGTTCCGGTAACAACTTCGGCGCAGTACTGGGCGGCATGCTGATCTGGTTCTTCTGGATCAAGGTGGAGCCGATGGGCATCCTTCTGATGGAAGTTGTCACCTCTGGAATGGCCGAAGGCAGCGCTCTGAAGGCGCATCTGGTAGAGAGCGCCTCGCACATGCGGCTGTTCACGATGGGCCTGATACTGCTGCTTGTTCTCAGGTTCAGCCCGCGCGGTTTGATTCCAGAAAAATGAAACAAGCGCCGCCCGGCAGATACGGGCGGCGCTCTTTGCTTCTTTCTGGTGGAGAATACTCCCGCCGGAGGCATGGGTTTGGCGACAGCCGAACCCGTTTTCGTTTGTTCAGCGCCCTTTGAAAAGGCTGCCGAGAATGCCGCGGACAATCCGGCGCCCGGTCGTGCCCTTCAGTTCCTTGATCACCGCTTCCGACATTGCCGAGGTGAAGCTGTCCTTCTTGCGGGCGACCTTGGCAGAAGACCGGCTGACCCGGGAACCGGAATACCGGCGGGCCGCGTTGAATTCCCGCGTCATCGGCTGGGGAGCTTCTTCTGCCGCAACCTCGGATGCTTCCGCTTCCTGCGCTGCCGCCGCCGCGCGCTGTGCCAGGATTTCATAAGCTGACCGCCGGTCCAGCGGTTGATCGTATTTTCCCGCCATGTCCGACGCTTTCAGCATGGCCGTCCGCTCCTGCACTGCAACCGGTCCGAGCTGGGTACTTGGCGGGCGGATCATCGTGCGTTCCACTACGCCCGGAACCCCCTTTTTCTGCAGCATTGAGGTGACGGCTTCCCCCACGCCAACCTCGCGAATGGCCTCCCCGGTGGAAAAACGCGGGTTTTCGCGATAGGTTTCCGCCGCCAGTTTCAGGTTCCTGCGGTCCTTGGCAGTAAAGGCGCGCAGTGCGTGCTGGATGCGGTTGCCAAGCTGGCCGAGGATATCCTCCGGCACATCGGCAGGGTTCTGGGTGATGAAATAGATCCCCACTCCTTTGGACCGGATCAGCCGCGCCACCTGTTCAACCTTGTCGATCAGCGCCTTCGGAGCGTCCTCGAACAGCAGATGCGCCTCGTCAAAGAAAAAAACCAACCGCGGCTTCTCAGGGTCTCCGACCTCGGGAAGTTCCTCGAACAGTTCGCTCAGCAGCCACAAAAGGAAAGTGGAATAAAGCCCCGGTGCGGCCATCAGCTTGTCCGCGGCCAGAATATTGATCATGCCTTTACCAGCCGCGTCACAGCGCATCAGGTCGCTTAGCGCCAGCGCCGGCTCCCCGAACAACCGGTCTCCGCCCTGGTTCTCCAGCACAAGAAGCCGCCGCTGAATGGCCCCGATCGAAGCGGACGAGACATTGCCGTACCGCAGTGACAGATGCGACCGGTTTTCACCGATCCAGACCAGCAATGCCTGCAAGTCCTTCAAATCCAACAGCGGCAGCGCTTCCTCATCCGCAAGCCGGAAAGCGATGTTCAGTATGCCTTCCTGGGCTTCGCTCAACTCAAGCAGGCGGGACAGCAGCAACGGCCCCATTTCCGCAACCGTCGTGCGCACGGGATGGCCCTGTGCCCCATAAAGGTCCCAAAAGGTCACCGGGCAAGCGTGATAAATGTAGTCCGCAAAGCCGATTTTTTCCGCCCGGCTGGTGAAGGCGCCATGCAGTTTGTGGTCTGCCGAGCCCGATTTGGCCAGGCCGGACAGATCTCCCTTTACATCCGCCAGAATCACCGGCACGCCTGCGTTTGAAAATCCTTCAGCCAGGATTTGCAACGTTACCGTCTTACCGGTGCCGGTTGCGCCGGCAATCAGCCCGTGCCGATTGGCATACCTCAATGCCAGCCCCTGCGGCACACCGTAATCCTCACCGCCGCCACCTAGAAAAATGCTGTCTGCCATGCCTGTCCCCTGCCTTTCCTTGTCCCTGTGGATAACAATACAACCTTAACTTTTCAGTGCGATAGTCAATCTTGCCCGCCCCTGCGAATGCGGTTGCCGTGGCGGACATTTCCTCCCTGTCAGACTGGCCGTGCCTTGTGCACGGCCTTCTTTTACCTGGAAACTGCCGGGAATTCGGGCATTCAACACCGCAAAGCTCCCGCAAACCCAGTGATGTCCAACAAATACGAGCTGCATTACATTTTTTTGAACTTGCATGTTGACCGATGGACGGCCCTTTCGTAACGTCCTACGCAATAACTAAGTCGGCCAGTCCGACGGGGAGACACAACACGAAAAAGGGGGCCATCGGGTTCCCTTTTTTGTGCGGATACAGTGACTTCCGGGCTTGAAACATTTTGAGCGGAATCCCCCTGATCACTTGTTATCGGCCTGACACCACCTGGCCGGCGTGTTAGACGAAAATCCAGCGTCTTTAGAAAAATGAGGCATTCATGTTGAAGTCCCTGACCCCGATCACGCTTGCCGCAGTGCTGGCCATGAGCGCCCCGCTGGCGGCGCAAGAAACAGCCGCGGAAGAGACCGCGGGGGCGGAATCTGCTGAGCAGACAGAGCAAACGGAATCCACCGCAGATCAGCTGCTGGACCTGGGCGAACCGGTCGCCGACGGCCCCCGGGCTGGCGACCGCTACTCCAAGGAAAAACACGGTGACTGGGACCTGGCCTGCATCAAAACCGAAAGCGGCACCGATCCCTGCTCGCTGCTGCAGGTGCTGGCAGGCCCGCAAGGCAACCCGATAGCCGAAGTATCGTTGTTCCGTATCGATCAGCAGGGCGGCCAAGCCGTTGCCGGGGCCACCGTCATTGTGCCGCTGGAAACCCTGCTGCCTGCCGCGCTGACAATCTCGATCGATGGTGCGCCGGCCAAACGCTACAACTATTCCTTTTGCAATCCGCTGGGCTGCGTGGCGCAGATCGGCTTGACCCAGGGCGATATCGACGCCTTCCGGAAAGGCAAGGAAGCTGTCCTGTCGCTGCGCCCGGCGCCGGCACCGGATCAGATAGTGGAGATGAAACTGTCTCTGAGCGGCTTCACCGCCGGCTTTGACGTAGTGGATGTGGTCAAGCAATAAGCCGCGATTTCAGTCAGGAGATAGAAAACGCCGCGCTCCATTTGGGCCGCGGCGTTTTGAATGTCGGGGGTCAGATCCTGCGAAGCGCCAGCACCGCATTGAGCCCGCCAAAGGCAAAAGCGTTGGACAGCGCCACGTCAACTTTGGCTTCCCGGGCCTCGTTCGGCACCACATCCAGCGCACATTCCGGGTCGGGTTCTTCATAGCCGATCGTTGGCGCAATCACCCCGTCGCGCAGCGCCATGATGCAGGCCAGAAGCTCCACCGCGCCGGTGCCGCCAATCAGATGGCCATGCATGGATTTGGTGGAGGAGATCATCAGTCTGTCCGCATGCGGACCGAACACATCTGCCACGGCCGCGCATTCGGTCTTGTCATTGGCCGCTGTGCCGGTGCCGTGGGCATTGATATATCCAACATCCGAAGCATCCGCGCGCGCATCCTGCAGCGCGCCGGAAATCGCTCTGGCGGCCCCCTGCTTGCTGGGCATCACGATGTCGGCAGCGTCCGAGGACATGGCAAAGCCAATCACTTCGCACAGAATTTCAGCACCGCGCGCCCTGGCATGCTCATATTCCTCGAACACGAAAATACCTGCGCCCTCGCCCTGCACCATGCCATTCCGGTTGGCACTGAACGGACGGCAGGCGTCCTTGGACATCACCCTCAGACCTTCCCAGGCCTTGACCCCGCCAAAGCACAGCATGGATTCAGAGCCGCCGGTAATCATCACCGGACTCATGCCTGAACGCACCATCTGGAACGCTTGCGCCATTGCATGGTTGGAAGAGGCGCAGGCCGTGGACACAGTGAAACTGGGCCCCTTGAGGTTAAACTGCATTGACACATGACCGGCTGCCGCATTGTTCATCAGCTTGGGCACAACAAAGGGATGCACCCGGTTCTTGCCGTCCTCGTAAACGCTGCGGTAGTTCTCATCCAGCGTCTGCATGCCGCCGCCGGAATTGCCCAGAACCACGCCGGCCTTGGCCGACAGATCGCCGTGGAACTCCAGACCTGATTGCTCAATCGCTTCTTTGGCAGCAGTAAGAGTGAACTGAGTGAACCGGTCATAAAGGCTTATCTGCTGCCGGTTGAACCGTCCCTCAGCCTCGAACCCGCGGACCTGGCCACCGATGCGGATCGCCAACCGGTCCACATCGCGGAACTGCAGCTCTCCGATGCCGCAGCGGCCTTCGCGCATGGCCTCCATAGTAGCGGCGACGGAATGGCCAAGGGCATTGATGGTTCCAGCCCCGGTGATGACGACGCGTTTCATCGATTATATCACGCTTTTTCCAAGATCAGCTTGTCGATGCCTGCAACGATTGCCGCGACATTGGAAATGTTGAAATCACTGTTTTCGGGTTCGTTAGCGTTGAAGGGAATAGAAACATCAAACTCTTCTTCAATGGCAAAGATGCTTTCAACCAGGCCCAGGCTGTCGATGCCCAGATCCTCCAACGTGCTGTCAAGGGTCACATCCGACGGCTCAAGAACCGCCTGTTCAGCAATAATTGCAATGACCTTGTCCTGCGTGCTCATTTAGAAACCCCCGACGTTTTAGCTTAGGCTGATGTAGTTATTCCGCCGTTACTTGAAAACAGCCTTTTTTAACAATTCGATGTCACGCATCAAACGCGGCAGGCGGCGCTGTGCTTTGTACATCTCAGTATGAGTTTCCATTTTGACGCTGGGATAGCCCATGATGACCCGGCCGGCCGGGACGTTGGATAGGATCTTGGTGCCGCCGCCGGCGATCACCCCGTCACCGATGAAAATATTGTCGACCACGCCGCATTGGCCGCCCAGCACCACGTTGTTGCCAATATCGACCGAGCCGGAGATACCTGTCTGGCCGCAGAGCAGGCAGTCATTGCCGACCCGCGTGTTGTGCCCGACATGCACAAGGTTATCGAGTTTGCTGCCGCTGCCGATCACCGTGTCACGTATAGTGCCGTTGTCCAGCGTGCAGTTAGAGCCGATTTCCACGTCATCGCCAATGGTGACAGCGCCTAAAGAGTGGATACGGACCCAGGCCTGTGCCTTGGCTTCACCCTGATCACCCAATGTCTTACGGGCGTTTTCAGCGCCTGAGACCTCAGGTGTGACGTAGGAAAATCCGTCGCCACCCACCCGGGCACCGGGCTGGGCACGAAAGCGCTTGCCGATGATTGCACGGGCTCCGACCGAAACCATTTCGCGCAGAATGGCATCCTCGCCAATGACGACATCCGTTCCGATGTAACAGTGCGGACCGATGATCGAACGGGCACCGATTTTTGCACCTGCACCGATGACAGCCAGCGGGCCCACGGTCACGTCTTCGCCAAGGACAGCCGCGGGATCGATGACGGCCGAGGGGTGGATGCCAGGAGGGATGCCCTGCCCGCGGTCCAGCATTGCAGTAACGCCGGACAAGGTCATTCGCGGCCGCGGAGCAAAGATGACGGCCTTCAACCCAAAAGACTGCCAATCCGCCCCCTCCCACAGCACCGCGGCCTGCGCATTGCCTGTTTGCAGGCCTTCGGCATATTTCGGGGCCATGGCCATGGCGATCTGACCCGTATGGGCATCCTGCGGTTCCGCCGCGCCTGCAATTTGCAGATCCAGGTCGCCCTGGGCCTCGGCTCCCAGAGACTCAGCGATCTGGCGGATTGTGAACATGTCAGGCCCTTTCAGAATAATCCTGTGTGGGCCTTGTATTTACCCCTGAACGCCGGGCAGCACCACCCCCGCCCGCTCCAGCGCCGCCCAAACCTTGGCGTCGCGGCCATAGACATCGCGGCGAAACTCAGCGCGGCCTTTACGCGTTACAACCGCCGTTCGGTAGATGATATGAACAGGCACTTTTTGCTCCAACGCTACTTTGGTTTCCTTGCCACTGCTCAAGATGCGGTGGAAGAAATCCTTGGGGTTTTCGCTCTGCTTTGCCAACAGCGCATAAGCAAATTCAAACGGTTGCGCCAGACGGATACAGCCGTGCGAGAAAGCCCGTACTTCTCGGGCAAACAGACTCTTCTGCGGGGTGTCGTGCAAATAGATGTTGTATTTGTTCGGGAACATGAACTTGACCAGCCCCAACGCATTGCGGCTGCTCGGAGGCTGGCGCATGGAAAACGGGAAGTTCCGTGCCGTATACTGGGAAAAATCAGCGGACCCGCGGTTCACAACCCGGCCACGCCGGTCGGTGATTTGGATATGGCCGACTGCATTGGGGTTGCTCTGCAGCTTGGGCAAATACTCCTTTGTGATGATCGAGCGCGGCACGTACCAGCTAGGATTGATCACCATATGCTCCATCTCGTCTGAGAACTCGGGGCTGCGGCGGTCATGCGTGTTCTTGCCGATCACAGATCGCGTTTCGAAGGTCACATCACCGTTGTCAACGATCTTGGCAGTGAAATCAGTCTGGTTGACCAGAATGTGCCGTTCGCCGCGGTCGGGTTGAAGCCAGCGCTCGCGCTCCATCGCGACAATGATGGATTTCAAGCGGTTGGAAACGGGTTTGTTTACCTCGGTGATTGTACCGGCACCCGCCACGCCGTCAGTCTCTAAACCATGATCGGATTGGAAGCTTTGCACAGCCTTTTCCAGTGCCGCGTCATAGCTACGTGCAGCACTCCGCTGCAGATAACCCATCGCCATCAGCCGGTTCCGCAGGGCAATAACAGCGGGACCCTGATCGCCGGGTTCCAGCTTCTTGGCATTGACAGCCGGCCCCCAGCCACCGGCCGCAAGGATCTGCTCCAGCCGCAGTTTTTCGCGCATCAAGCCACGGTATTGAGGTGACACCGGTACCAAGCTGCGCATATAGGCGTAAGGCTGTTGATCCCGGATGCCGGCCAAAAAGCTGGAACCGTCAACCGTGTGTTTCTTGCGCACCATGCCACCGTCGATCCGCGACGGCACCAGCAGGCCGGTTTGCAGGTCTGTCGCATAATCCACCAGTGCCTGGCTCAGCGCGGCCTCGATGGAACCGATGTCCCGCGTGGTGCGGACGCCGCGCATCTGCTGCATCAGCGCGCTGACTTCAGCAGAGCGGTCCGGCAGCCCGTGGGCGCTGGTTTCGTTCAAGGCTGCCAACAGAGCGTTCCGGCGCTGGCGCGACGCCTCATCTCCACCAGTCCAAATCGCCTGATATCCGTTATCACGGTAGAATCTGGCCACAGGATCGCTGCCGGAGGCCGCTTCAGCGACCGCTTGGCGGAAAGCCGCCGAGATTTCAGCCTGCGCTGAACTGGCA
The DNA here is from genome assembly GCF_055902035.1 of Leisingera sp. SA215. Lineage (NCBI taxonomy): Bacteria > Pseudomonadati > Pseudomonadota > Alphaproteobacteria > Rhodobacterales > Roseobacteraceae > Leisingera > Leisingera sp. SA215. The sequence continues at coordinate 433,764 of NZ_JBVVXU010000001.1, forward strand.
ACAGTCCCGGCGGTCAGGCCGCCCAATGCCAGGGCAAACAGCCCCGCTTTGATCCCCGGCATAAAGTTTCCTGCGGATGCGCGCGTCATAATATCCGGTCCTTGAGCCGATTTTTTCCAATCTTAGCGGTGCCTACCTGAAATTCTGGTAAATGCCAGCCGGTGTTGTCCATTCACAAATGCGAAAAGTTAACATTGATGCACCGATGCCGCGTCTAAGAAGCCCTGCAACTACAGTCTTGGGGAAAAGTTCCCTGGCCCTCCCCTTTTGCGCAAGAAATTGCCGAAAAAGGGGCGTTCCGTTATAGCGCGGCAAAGAAATGTTGGAACCTGAATCACGCTGTGCCATACATGCCGCACGTTAACTAAGACCGTTGGCGAGCCCGTAACATCGGGCGATTAGGCAGGACTAGAATCGTACGGGACGGCGCAGTGAAAATGGCGAAAACCACGGGCACGGGTATCTCCCGGCGTTCTCTTTTGGGTGTGTTTGCTGCAACCGCAGTGGCAGCAGCCCCGACTTTTTCCAACGCAGCAGGCTTTCTACGCGGCGGCGGCGATATCCGCAGGATCCGCATGTACTCTGGCCGCACTGGTGAACGCTTGGACATGGTTTATTGGATTGATGGCCAATACATCAAAGATGCAGTGAAGGAAGTCAATCACTTCATGCGCGATTGGCGGACTGATCAAGTCAAGGATATGGACCTGCGCACCATAGATATCATGGCCGCTTCGCACAATCTGCTGGATGTGAACGAACCGTATATGCTGTTGTCCGGCTACCGCAGCCCGAAAACCAATGCAATGCTGCGCAGCCGCTCACGCGGGGTCGCCAAGAACTCCCTGCATATGCGCGGCCAAGCCGCCGATCTGCGGCTGGCCTCGCGGTCGGTATCGCAAATGGCTAAGGCTGCCGAGGCCTGTCATGCCGGCGGTGTCGGTAAATACCAGCGTTCGAATTTCGTGCATATGGATTGCGGCGTGGTTCGCACTTGGCGCGGCTGACCACCGTTTCTTTACGAGAATGCAAGCCTGCACATCCTGGTGCGGGCTTTTTTGTTTCAATACGCACGCTAATCTGGGGTGTCTGCAGCTGAGCTCATGAAATTGTAAACAGCCGTTTTTTCCCGTTGCAGAGGCAGCGATGCACGGTTATACCCCGCTTCAACGACGCACCTGTAGCTCAGCTGGATAGAGCGCTGCCCTCCGAAGGCAGAGGCCAGAGGTTCGAATCCTCTCAGGTGCGCCATTTCCCACATATCGCGCAGGCTTCTTGCCGACAGTTCATACTTTCGTAACCCTTTTCGCCTACCAATACCTGATGGGCGGTAATTTCAGGGTGCGACTGCATGGCAACTTCCAGTCCTTACGCGAAGAACCCAATTCCGACGGCGCCCCGTCTCAGCCGGAACCTGCCGTGTGTGATCAACCTTTCTGATACGCAGGTCGAAGCAGTCCTCTACAACATCAGCTACCAGGGGTTTGCAGTCTCCCTCCCCGAGGGTCAGAGCACATTTGAGCTCGCACAGATACAAACCGTGACGATTTCCGGAATCGGCGAATTTGCCGTAGAGGCGCGCTGGCGTAAAAATGGCAACATCGGCTTCGCCTTTTTGAGTAAGCGTGGGGCCCGTCCCCTGCTTGATGCCTACTTTGCCATCAGCGGCGAGTACCCGGTTTGAAGAGAGTAACCTGCCGCCTCAATGGCAGCAAGTTTCTCAGTGCCGCAAGGCGGCGGTCAATGCCGCCAGTACTTCACTTTGCCTCTTGGATTTTCCCAAACTTGGCGGCCAGGTCAGCCAATAACCGTCTATCGTCTGCAGTTCCGGTGCCGGGGCACATTCCAATTGCCCGGATCGCAGCAGATCTGCGGCCAACGCCTTAGACCCCAGTACAACACCCATGCCAAGCCGGGCGGCAAGGAGTGCATGCGCCATAGAATCAACGGAAACCGGACCGGTTTCCGGTTCAGCCTCCCCCGTTACCCGGGCCCATTCCGTCCAGCCCGGCCGCTCACCGCGCAATTCTATCACTGGCAGCTGGCGCCACTCTTCAGCCCGCCCTTGCGCAGTCATCGGCTGAAGCACCTCATTGGCCAGGAGAACCTCCTCCCGCCGTCCCCAGCCCCCGCGGCCATAACGGAGATGTAAGGCGCTGTCGACGGCGTTGTAATCCAGTCGTTTTGGCACCGTTTCGATGACCAGATGAAGTTCCGGCCAGGCCTTTGAAAACGCTTCAAGCCGTGGAAGCAGTAGCATTTCCAGATGCGATGGAAGGCCCGCAATGCGCAGTTCGCGGACAGTTTGGCCAAACAGGTTCTCGGTGCCTTGCTCCAGAGATCGCAGGGAATCGTGCACCAGCGGCAGGTAACTTTCCCCTTCCACAGTCAGAGAAACTCCACGCGCTGAGCGAAGAAACAGTTGCCTGCCCAGCCAGTTTTCCAGGTTGCGGATCCGTTGGCTGACCGCGGCCTGTGTGGCACCGAACTCTTCTGCCGCAGCTGTGAAACTGCCAAGCCGTCCAGCTGCTTCAAACACCTTCAGCCAGTCAAGCGGCGGTAAGCCCTGTTTGATTGCCTTCTTAGCCATAAGAAAACCTAACTCTAACACCTTAATATCCGTCGTTCTCTTGATGGCTCAGCCTCTGTATCAACGCAAGGAAGAACCAAGCCAACCGGAGAGATCCCATGCCCCGTTCCGTAACCGTTGACACTTCCGGCAGTTTTCTGACCCTGACTTTTGAGGACGGCCAAGAGAGCCGCTTCCACGCGATATGGCTGCGCGATAATGCTCTGGATCCCGAAACCCGCGCACCGGGCAACGGCCAGCGCCTGATCACTATCGGCGGCATACCCGCGGACACCAGGATCAGCACCGCATTGGTGGAAAGCGACACCCTGACAGTGACCTTCGCACCCGAAGGCAAGACCGTGACTTTCCCTGCAGTTTGGTTGAAGTCACACGCTTACGACGTTGAAAAAGAAACTGGATTTGGCCGCCTGGCGCCGGGCGTTGAAACCTGGTGCAGCAGCCAGCCCGCCCCAACCTTCGATTGGAACACCCTACAGACGGATCCGGAAGTCAAACGTGACTGGCTGGACACCATCGTCCGGTTCGGCTTTGCCAAGCTGGCGAACGGCCCGGTAGCCGAAGGCGCGGTGATTGAATGCGCAGCAATGTTCGGCTTTGTCCGCGAGACCAACTACGGCAAGTATTTCGAAGTCCGCACTGAGGTGAACCCGACCAACCTGGCCTTTACCGGCCTGGGCCTGCAAGCCCATACCGACAACCCCTACCGCGACCCGGTGCCGTCCCTTCAGATCCTTTACTGCTTAGAGAACTCGGCTGAAGGCGGTGACAGCATTGTGGTAGACGGTTTCCGCGCCGCTGAACGCCTGCGCGACGAAAACCCCGAAGCCTTTGCCTTGCTGGCCGGATACCCGGCGCGGTTCGAGTACAAGAGCTCTGATGGCGTGCATCTTCGCTCGCGCCGCCCGATGATTGAATTGTCGCCTGACGGCGAAATGATCGGTGTGCGGTTCAACAACCGGTCTTCGGCCCCGTTTGTGGATGTTCCGTTTGAAATGATGGAGGCCTATTACACCGCCTACCGCCGGCTGGGTGAACTCATAGACGATCCGGACATGGGCGTTTCCTTCAAGCTGGAACCGGGTGAAAGCTTTATCGTAGACAACACCCGGGTGATGCACGCACGCCTCGGCTACTCCGGTTCCGGCTCGCGCTGGCTGCAGGGATGCTACGCCGACAAGGATGGGCTTCTGTCGACCTTGAACGTTCTGAACGCCCGGTTGGAGGGCTGAACAATGAGCAAGCCGGATTTCAGCACGCTGACCCAGGACAACATTGCCGCCTTCATTGGCGATATCTTTGACCGCCGCGGTGATGAGGAATACCTTGGTGAAACTGTCACCATGACCGAGCATATGCTGCAGGGTGCCACCATCGCGGAAGCCAACGGTCAGCCGGAAGAGATCATCGTGGGGGCGCTTCTCCACGATATCGGCCATTTCACAAGCGAGTTCGGAACATTCTCCATGGATGACACCAAAGACCGATTTCACGAGGAGGCCGGCGCCAAGGTGCTGGAACAGTTCTTCCCGTCTGTGATCACCGACTGTGTACGTTACCACGTGGCGGCAAAACGCTATCTTTGCGCCACCAAACCTGAATATTTAAACCGTCTATCAGCGGCTTCCATTCACTCCTTGAACCTGCAGGGCGGACCAATGAGGGCGGAAGAGATAGCGGAACTGGAAAAGAACCCGAACCTCAAGCAGATCATTGCTGTCAGGTATCTGGATGACGCCGGCAAACGTGCTGATATGGAAACGCCCGATTACTGGCACTTTGCGCCTATGGTCCAACGGATGGTCGACAAACACATGGCCGCAGGAGGTTCCGCATTATGAGCCCGCCTGAGTACATTTTGAGGCAAGTTCCCCCACTGCCTTGGCATGTGGTGCTGTTGGTCCGGGCGACCAAGGATTGCGTCGAAGGCTATGGCTGCCTGGTAGAGAATCCGGACACCTTTGAAATCGACAACATTCAATAGCCCACCCAGGGCTGACGTCCGATTGACGAGGGCACCGGAGATAAAGGCGGCTGAGTAGAGGGCACCTTCCGCTGCAAATGGCGCGGCGATGTACTTTACGGCGAGAACGTAGCGGTCAACGGCAAAAATGTGCCGGGCTGGCCGGCTGACCCGCAGCAGGCGCAGCTGAAACGTACCAGCGCGCCGCGGAACCAAGTGCTGCTGTAGCACATGACCTATCATCCGGGCGACGGGCAAATGTTCTTTCCGCTGGACAAGATTGTCGCCTTTTGCCGCGACGGGGCCAAGGGGCTCTATATCCATTCGAATATCTGGCACGAGGGAATCTTACCTGCCGAGGACAACCAGCGTTTCCGCGACCGCCAGTGAGGGAATTGGGGATCTGGGCAAGGAGTTTGGCATCTACCTGCGCTGCCCGCTGCGCACGGAGAAGATCCAAGGCTGGCTTATTGCCCCTGAACATAAAACGGCGCCTCTGGGGGCGCCGTTTTCGTCTTGTTGCATAATAGGATCAGGCAAACAAATCGTGTGCCAGCTCCAGCGCAGCGATCAGCGTGTCGACCTCTTCCTTGGTGTTATAAAGGCCAAAAGACGCGCGGCAGGTGGCGGACACACCCAGGTGATCCATCAGCGGGCCGGCACAGTGGTGGCCGGCGCGCACCGCAACGCCCTTTTTGTCGAGGATCGTCGAAATGTCATGCGCATGGGCGGCCCCTTCCATTGTAAAGCTGAAAATCGCCGCCTTGCCAGGTGCTTGTCCCTGCACGTTGATCCAATTCAACCCGGTCAGCCGCTCCAGTGCATAGTCGCGCAGCCCGCCCTCGTGCTTGGCAATGTTGTCCATGCCAAGCTCCATCATGTATTCCAGCGCAACGCCCAGGCCGATGGTCTGCACGATGCCGGGTGTTCCGGCCTCGAATTTCATCGGCGGGTCGTTGTAGATGATCTGCTCCTTAGAAACTTCCCTGATCATGTCGCCGCCGCCGATGAAGGGGCGCATTTCCGCCATGCGTTCGGGTTTGATATAGATCGCACCCGAGCCGGACGGACCGTAAAGCTTATGGCCGGTGATGGCGTAAAAGTCGCAGCCGATATCCTGTACGTCCACCGGCATATGCACCGCCCCTTGCGAGCCGTCGACCAGTACCGGCACGCCCTTGGCATGGGCACCCTGAGTAATGGCCTTCACATCCACCACAGTGCCCAGCACGTTGGAGCATTGCGTGACTGCAATCAGCCTGGTCTTGGGGGTAATCGCGTCGATAACTTTCTGCGGATCCAGGCTACCATCATCAGCCACGTCGACCCATTTCAGCACCACACCCTGCCGTTCGCGCAGGAAATGCCAGGGCACAATGTTGGCATGATGCTCCATTACCGACAGGATGATCTCATCCCCGGCCTCGAACCGCGGCATTGCCCAGCCATATGCGACCAGATTGATGCCCTCAGTTGTGCCAGAGTTCAGCACGATGGTGTTCTCATCACCTGCATTCAGGAAGCGGGAAATAGTCCCGCGCACGGCCTCGTATTTCTCCGTCGCCAGGTTAGAAAGGAAGTGCAAGCCACGATGAACGTTGGAATACTCCTCGGCATAGGCGCGTGTTACCGCGTCAATCACCACCTGCGGCTTCTGCGCAGACGCACCGTTGTCGAGATAGGTCAACGGCTTGCCGTTCACCTGCCGTGCAAGGATCGGGAAGTCGGCACGGATTTTTTCCACGTCATACATGTTCGGGAAGTCCCAGATTGGCTGGACCGATCAGGCCCACGATAAAGAGAAGGGCAAACACCAGGATCATGCTGGCCATCAAAACGACCCCAAGCGATCGCCACACAGAGCCGAATTTGTGCGCCGAATTCACGAAGTGCAAGAGGATGAAGAACACCATGATGTTCGCCGCAATATTCAGCAGGGCAGCCAGGGCCGGCAAAACCAGGAGCATCGCGACAACAGCAGCGTTAAGACCCGCCTGCAGCAACTGGAGCCAGGTCACCAGTGCAAGCAGAGCTGCCAGACTTCCCTGACCGCCCAGCCATCGGCCGGTGGTTGCAAGCATGGCAATGAAGCTGAATTGCAGCACCAGAATAACCGCGAAATAGGCACCAGGCGCAAACCTTGGTATCAGAACCTCAGGCGGCAGCGGAAACAGCACTTGCTGCAAAGTATAGACACAAGTATTCAGCACCACAGACAGCAGAAAGCCTGTCCATAGGGCCTCGCGCGGCCAATCCTGTGCCAGGATCTGCTGCGCAGCATCTCGCGGCGATTTCACCGTCAGCAGGGCAAAGGCGGCCAGTGCGTTCATTGATTTACCCAATACCCTTGGATCATGCCGGACACCCAAAACCACAGAAAGACTGCACACCACAGCGCCCCCACCAGGTTCAAGGCGGGTCCCGCTCCGATAAACCCTGCGACCAGCCCATTCAGCAGCATCAGCGGACTGGCTGCCAGACAGGTCCAGAACAGCGCCAGCCGGGCGCAATAGGCCTCACCCTTCCCGCCTGCAGCGCGGGCGATCCAATGCGCCGCCAATGCCAGAACGTATAAGATCAGCGGCGCGATGAAGACGATGCCCAGCAGTGACCCGCCCAAAAGCATATTCAGGTCCTGGCCGCTTAGATGCGCCTCGCGCGCCAGCCTCGGCATCTGCGCCACAAAGGTCAGCACACAGCCGCTGAGCACGAAAATCAGCAGCCGGTCTTCGCGCGCGCCCATGTCCAGAAGCCGCGCAAACACCTTGCGCGGCCCCTTATAGGTCGCCGGGATATCCGTGGTGACGGACATCAGCGGCGCCGGGCCAGCCAGCCTTCGAGGCGGGAAACGATGTCGGCCGCGATTTCCGCGTCCTCGATCTCTTCCACTGCTTCGGCCAGGAAGGCCAGTGTCATCAGATCGGTCGCCTCGGCGTGCGGAACACCGCGCGAGCGCAAATAGAACAGACCTTCTTCGTCGATCGCACCAGAGGTCGACCCGTGCGAGCAGGCGACGTCATCAGCATAGATCTCCAATTCCGGCTTGGCCAGGAACTGGCTGTCTCCGTCCAGCAGCAAGGATTGGGAAATCTGATACCCATCCGTCTTTTGCGCGCCTTCTTTTACCAGGATTTTCCCCTGGAACACGCCGGTTGCACCGTTTCGCAGCACCTTTTTGAAAACCTGGCGGCTTTCGCAATTCACCGCGTCATGGGTAACGAAAACCGTGTCGTCGTGGTGGAAATCTCCATCGCCAACGCATGCGCCTGCAATATGCGCGACCGCGTCATCGCCGGTCAGTTCAATCACCGCCTCGTCACGGGTCAGCACGCCGTTCACGGTCAGAGTGAAAGACTTGAACACAGACTCGGAGCCAAGGCGGGCAAACAGATGCGTTGCCGCACGGCGCTCGTGGTCCCGGCCTTGCGCACGTACCAGATGCAGCTTGCCGCCGTCCGCAATGTCGATCTCCGCGCACTTGTTAAAGCGCGAGGCCGCAGGGCCATTTTCCAAGATCGTCACTTCGGCGCCCGTTTCGACGCGAACCACGTGATGCAGGATCGCGTCAGAGCTCTCATCCGAGTGCACATAGGTGAAGTTGATCGGTTTGGACACCTTGCCAGTCACCCGGATGGCAACGCCATCCGTGGCAAAAGCAGTATTCAAAGCCGCCAGAGGGCGTTCCACCGGGGTTTGCCCGCGCGCTTCAAGAACACCGTACAAGTCCTTGGCCCAATGAATATCTTTGCAGCAGATGTCCTCGATCCGGTCGATGGTCACACCTTCCATCGCCAAATCATCAGAGGCTTCAGCGTCAAAGACACCATCGACAAAAACAATATTCAGACGCTCGAAATCGCTGAACATCGGTGTCTCATCCGCAGTAAACACCGCGGCTTTGACTGCCTCAGCCTGAACCAGTGTTTCGGGGCGGGTGTATTTCCAGTACTCATCACGACGGCTGGGCAGACCCATGGTTTGGACCCGCGACAGCGCTGCCTGCCGGGCTGCCGTCAGGCAGCCGCTTTCCGGCAGGGTCAGCGCGGACAGCCGCGCCTCGGTTGCGCTTTGCTTGACTTCGGGCAGGGCCATTTACGCCTCCTCTGCCAAGATGCCGGCGTAACCGTTGTTCTCGACTTCAAGCGCCAGCTCAGGACCGCCGGTTTTGACGATACGGCCGCCCGCCAGGATGTGAACCACGTCCGGTTTGATGTGGTCCAGAAGACGCTGATAGTGGGTGATCACCAGGAAGCCGCGGCCCTCGTCGCGCAGGGCGTTCACGCCTTCGGCCACCAGCTTCATCGCGTCCACGTCGAGGCCCGAGTCTGTTTCATCAAGGATACACAGCTTCGGCTCCAGCATCGCCATCTGCAGGATCTCGTTGCGCTTCTTCTCACCGCCGGAGAAGCCGACATTAACCGGGCGCTTCAGCATTTCAGCGTCGATCTTGAGGGTCTTGGCTTTGGCGCGGATGATTTTCAGAAAGTCGGAAGCCGACAACTCTTCCTCACCGCGGGCTTTGCGCTGTGCGTTCACCGCGGTGCGCAGGAAGGTCATATTGCCGACACCGGGGATTTCCACCGGGTACTGGAACGCCAGGAACATGCCGGCTGCGGCGCGTTCTTCCGGTTCCATCTCCAGGATGTCCGCACCTTCCAGCTCAGCTGAGCCGTCAGTGACCTCATAGCCGTCGCGGCCCGACAGCACATAGGACAGGGTGGATTTGCCCGAACCGTTCGGCCCCATGATGGCATGCACCTTGCCTGCTTCGACCTTAAGGTCGACGCCCTTCAGGATTTGCTTATCCTCATCTTCAAGCTTGACGTGCAAGTTTTTGATTTCGAGCATTTTTGCCTCTCGCATAGTACTGTTCCGGCAGCCGTTGGCGCCTAGAAGGTTTTTGTGTAAAGCGTAAGAATCTGTGTCAGATCCTGACGCGGAAGTTCGTTGGCAAGCAGTTCGAACCGGGCCATGCGGCCGCGGATCTCAACCGGCTTCACCCATTTTTCGACCTGATTGTACAATGCCCGTCCGGCATAATCGTCAAACAGCACGGTTACAGGCTTCTCCGTCCGCAGCATGACAGTCAGGAAGCAGGCGGCCCGGAACCGTCCGTCAATCAGCACCAGGTCCGGTGCCTCGAAGTGCGGCAGGTCCCAGATCGTATTGGGATACTGATGAAAGCGCCGCCACATATCATTGTTTAACGGCCTGCCCCATTTGCCGGTCTTGCCGACATTGGCATGGTGCAGATGCACTTCCGACTTGCTGCCAGCCTGACGCAGATACCGCTTCATCATGCGGTACCACATTTTGTCGGACTCGACGGAAAAGATTTTTTTTCCGCTCAGCTCAGACGCCAGAACGGTCGAGCCGCCGCTGCCATACTCCAGAATGACACCTGCATCCCGGTAATGGCTGCGAACCCAGTCGGCCTCTTCAGGCGGCAGAGTAAGCTGCGGGCGCACGATGATCTGTTCGTCTTTTGCCATAGCCCGGCCCCTTAGCCCAGCACCACAGCGGTGCCGCTGGCCGAAACCATAAGCATGGACTGCCCAACCACTTCGTAGTCCAGATCCACGCCCACAACGGCATTGGCGCCCTTGTCCCGAGCACGGTCTTCCAGCTCCGCCAAGGCCGTTTCACGGGCATCCTGCAGCTTGCTTTCATAAGCCCCGGAGCGGCCACCGACGATATCGGTGATCGATGCGAAAACATCGCGCACCACATTGGCGCCCATGATCGCCTCGCCCACCACGATGCCTTTGTATTCGGCGATCTGGTAGCCTTCGACGTTTGGTGTGGTTGTGACGATCATGCTGTTGCTTCCTTGTAACGGCACCCCAAGGGCCGGCCTTTAGCCGACCGAGCCTTCCAGCGAGATCGCTACCAGTTGCTGCGCTTCCATGGCGAACTCCATCGGCAGCGCCTGCAGGACGTCTTTGCAGAAACCGTTGACCACCAGAGCAACTGCCTCTTCCTCGTCCATGCCGCGCTGGCGGCAGTAGAACAGCTGGTCGTCGTCCACCTTGGACGTCGTCGCCTCATGCTCCACGCGGGAGGAGTTGTTCTTGACCTCGATATAGGGAACCGTGTGCGCGCCGCATTTATCGCCAATCAGAAGCGAGTCGCACTGAGTGTAGTTGCGGCTGTTCTTGGCCTTGGGGTGCATCGACACCAGACCACGGTACGTGTTCTGCGCCTTGCCCGCAGAGATCCCCTTGGACACGATGCGGGATTTAGTGTTTTTACCTAGGTGCACCATTTTCGTGCCGGTATCAGCCTGCTGCATGTTGTTGGCGATGGCGATCGAATAGAACTCGCCCTGGCTTTCATTGCCGCGCAGGATGCAGGAGGGGTATTTCCAGGTTACGGCAGAACCGGTTTCAACCTGGGTCCACATCACCTTGGCGCGGTCACCGCGGCAATCGGCGCGTTTGGTGACGAAGTTGTAAATGCCGCCCTTGCCGTTCTCATCGCCCGGATACCAGTTCTGGACGGTGGAGTATTTCACCTCGGCATCTTCTTCGATGATGATTTCGACCACTGCGGCGTGCAGCTGGGCGATATCGCGCGCCGGTGCGGTACAGCCTTCCAAGTAGCTGACATAGCTGCCTTTATCGGCAATGATCAGCGTGCGTTCAAACTGGCCGGTGTTTTCCGCATTAATGCGGAAATAGGTCGACAGTTCCATCGGGCAACGCACACCCGGCGGCACGTAGACAAAAGAACCATCCGAGAACACAGCAGAGTTCAGCGTGGCGTAGAAGTTGTCAGAAACAGGAACCACGGTGCCGAGGTATTTCTTGACCAGCTCTGGATGTTCGCGGATGGCTTCGGAGATCGAGCAGAAGATAACACCTGCTTCTTTGAGCTCTTTCTGGAAGGTGGTGCCAACAGAAACCGAATCGAAAACAGCATCCACGGCCACTTTGCGGCCCTCGGCGGGCGCATTTTCAGCGCCTTCGACGCCAGCCAGAATCATCTGTTCTTTCAGCGGGATACCCAGCTTTTCATAGGTCGCCAGCAGCTTGGGGTCGACCTCATCCAGCGATTTCGGCTTCACTTCCATCGATTTCGGGCGGGCATAGTAATACTGATCCTGGAAATCGATTTCCGGATAGTCGACCATCGCCCAGGTGGGTTCTTCCTTTTGCAGCCAGCGCTCGTACGCCTCCAGCCGCCAGGTCAGCATCCATTCGGGCTCTTCATTCTTTTCAGAAATCAGCCGGATAATATCCGTGGTCAGCCCTTTGGGGGCGTATTCCATCTCAATATCGGTTTCCCAGCCGTATTTGTAAGCACCGCCAACCTCGCGGACGGCGTCCACGGTTTCCTGGTCAACACCTTCCTTGACTTGGGTCTGGTCCAAAGCGGCCATTGTCATCTCCTCACTCACGCCGCGCGGGCGCGATGTTTCTGTTCTTTTTGCAGCCACGCATCGGCAAAGCGCAGCACGTCTTCTTCTTTTGTCTGCGGCCCCAGCGACACGCGGATTGCGCTATATGCCGTGGCCTCGTCATATCCCATTGCGGTCAACACCGCGCTGGCGCGCACCTTGCCGCTGGAGCAGGCGCTGCCCGCGCTGATGGCAAATCCCGCCAGATCCATCTGCATGACCTGGGTTTCGCCCTTCCAGCCCGGTGTAGCAAAACACAATGTGTTCGGCAGCCGCTTCTGATCCTTCCCGACAAAAATAGTATGGCTTGCGCCAGACACAAGCGCCTTCTCTAGAATATTTCTAAGTTCCGCAACCCTGTCCCAGACACCATTTGCCAGATCTTTTTCCGCAGCTTCAGCTGCGGCGCCCAAACCTGCGATTCCAATGACATTTTCGGTGCCCGACCGGCGGCCCATTTCCTGGCCGCCACCCTTGATCTGGGCAGGCAGATCCGTACCGCGTTTGATCACAACAGCGCCGATACCCTTGGGCCCGCCGAATTTATGCGCTGAAATCAGCGCCATTTGCGCGCCCAGCCAGTTGAAAGCCACCGGCATTTTTCCAAAAGCCTGAGTCGCATCAGTCACAGCCAGCCCCTGAGGCAGGTGCTGCACTATACCGGTTTCGGAATTGGCCAATTGCACTGTGCAGGCTGCGGGATCGGTGACCCTGACCGTCCCTTGAGCGCTTACTTCAAGATCCTCCATGGTCCAGGCCCGCACCGCATCATGCTCCACTGCGGCACCATGCAGTCCGCGGCCCGCCAAAGCCAACGAGGCACCTTCCGTGGAGCCAGAGGTAAACACGATATCCGCCCCATCCGCGCCAAAAGCAGCGGCAACCTGCGCCCGTGCCTTCTCAACCAGCGCCTTGGCAGCGCGGCCTTCAGCATGCACCGACGACGGGTTGCCGCAAACATCCATCGCCGCAATCATTGCAGCCCGCGCCTCGGGACGCAGGATGGCAGTGGCGTTATGATCAAGATAAACGCGAGTCATAGAGTCATCTTTTTGCGGATCGCTGCTGCCTCATACGCTGCCTCGCAGCACTTCGCAAAGCTTTCCCGCATAAATTGTGCGGCGTGCACGCCGAAACCGGGCAGATGAGGAAAGCGTATTCCTGGCACCTCAATCATCCACGACAGCAAACAGGTTCGGCACTGCCGGACATGGCGCCAGATCGTTCTTAATGACATCCGACAGGCGGGTCTGGTGCAGAAACACATAAACATGCGCGCTCAGCCCCTCCCAAAGGCGGTTGGTCAAAGATTGCGCCCGGCTGCCGGACAACGCGCCCGAAGCTCCTGCCCCTTTGTGCATCGCATCAACCGTTTCATCCACGGCAGACAGCACATCGACCACCCGGATCTCCGACGGTATCATCGCCAGCCGGTAACCGCCGCCAGGGCCGCGCACCGACTCGACCAGCCCCGCACGGCGCAGCTTGACAAACAACTGCTCCAGATACGGCAGCGAAATATCCTGGCGCTTGGAAATGTCTCCCAGCGGCACCAAATTGCCCTGCGGCTGCAGCGCGATATCCGCCAGTGCGACCATTGCATAGCGCCCTTTGGTGGAAAGCTTCATAATTTACCCCTCGAAACCAGGGCGGGAGTGCGAAAACATTGACCTTCCCCGCGTCTGTGCGTATCTCAGCCTGACGGTGTATGGCGAGGCCAGCGCCCTTGATTAGAACTGTTCTAAGATGCCCGTCGGAACCCGTCAAGTTTTCTGCCGGCAGTCGCGAGAACGAGAGTAGGATTTGAACCACCCATGCCCGAGGTCATCTTTCCTGGACCCGAAGGCCGCCTCGAAGGCCGCTATCACCCGCAAAAAGAAAAAGACGCCCCGATCGCCATCGTGCTGCACCCGCATCCGCAATTCGGCGGCACCATGAACAACAAGGTGGTCTACAATCTCCACTATGCATTCTACAACATGGGCTTCACCGTTCTGCGGTTCAATTTCCGCGGCGTCGGCCGCAGTCAGGGCGAATACGACCAGGGCGTGGGCGAACTGTCGGATGCGGCGTCGGCGCTCGATTACCTGCAGTCGATGAACACCAATTCCAAGCATTGCTGGGTTGCGGGCTTCTCCTTTGGCGCCTGGATCGGCATGCAGCTCTTGATGCGCCGTCCGGAGATCACAGGCTTCATTTCGGTTGCGCCGCCAGCCAATATGTATGACTTTTCCTTCCTGGCGCCCTGCCCGTCTTCCGGCCTGATCATCAACGGCACCTCAGACCGTGTGGCGCCGCCTGCGGATACCGCCAATCTGGTTGGCAAGTTGCATGAGCAGAAAGGGATCACCATCACTCACAATGAGATCGAGGGTGCGGATCACTTCTTTCAGGAGCCCCATATGGACACGATGATCAGCGATGTGTCCGATTACGTGAAGCGCCGCCTGACGGAGAACACCCGCTGATGAGCTCGATCGAGACGCTGGCCCAAAAACTGGCGGTCGATACGATCAAAGTGCAGGACGCCAGCGGCGAAGACCGGCTGTATGTGGAGGTGGGCCAGGTTTTGGGCGCCGCCTCCCAGTCGCTGGAAGAAGCGTTTCTGACAGAAATGCGCGTGCGTCTGGCCGAACGCAAGGCGCGCGAGTTTCTCAATCAGAAAGTCAGCGAAATTCAAGAGCAGCTTGAAGCAAAGGGCGAAGCATGAACGGCCGGCTGGACGCACAATTCGCCTTCCTGCTGGAAGCGGACAAGCTTCGCCGCATTGACCGCCAAAACCTGATCATTGATTGCAGCCGACGCGAAAATTCGGCTGAACACAGCTGGCATCTGGCGCTTTATGCGCTGGTCCTGGCCCCGTTTGCATCGCCGGACGTGGATATTTTCCGCGCGATCCGGATGCTGCTGCTGCATGATCTGGTCGAAATTGACGCCGGCGACCACCCGATTACAGATAATGTCGATTGGGGCGCGGTAGCACAGGCAGAGCAAGCCGCCGCCAAACGCCTGTTCTGCTTACTGCCCGAGGATCAGGGCGCTGAATTCCTAGAGCTATGGCAGGAATTTGAGGCTGCGGACAGCCCCGATGCGCGATTTGCCAAACGGGTGGACCATTGCCAGCCGATTTTTCAAACGCTCTGCGGCGTCAAACCGCTGGATTGGCATGTCGATGTGGTCCGGCAAAACCTGAACGGCGGGCGCGCTGCAGCGCTAAAGCAGGAATTCCCCGAAGCCTACCACCTTGCGCTGGCCCTGCTGGATGAGGGTACTGGCTTTGACTGCAGCCGGCTGACCGCCCGTCTGCTCTTTCTGAATGAAGCAGACAAGCTGAAGTTAGTCACCCGCGCCTCCATGTTGGGGGATGGTTCCCGGCACGAAAACTCGGCCGAACACAGCTGGCACATCATGCTTTACGCCTGGGTTCTCGCAGAGCACAGCGCAGCCCCTCTTGATCTTGACCGGGTGCTGCAAATGCTGCTGCTGCATGACCTCGTCGAAATCGATGCAGGCGATACGCCGATCCACGGCGTATTTGATCCCGCAGCCCTAAAGGCGCTCGCTGCCAAGGAGGAATCTGCCGCAGACCGCCTGTTTGGCCTACTGCCCGCCGACCAAGGCGTGCCGATGCGGGCCATCTGGGGCGAATTCGAAGCGGCGGAAACCACTGACGCTGTGTTCGCCAAAGCCATTGACCGGGTTCAACCGGTAATGCTTAACTTGCTGAACGGCGGCGGCAGCTGGGTCGATTATGACGTGAACCTGCCGCAACTCGACGCGCGGGTTGGCAAAAAGGTCAACCTCGGCGCACCAAACGTTTGGTGTTCTGTTCGGGCCATGATCGAACCATGGTTCAGGGAAACCGGGCGCCTTTGACAGCAGACTGGGGAACAGTGCCGCCAGAGAAATAGCGTGCAGCACAATGCCCCCCCTTCATCCGGCATAGCAACGGATTAGCGCATATGCGGGGCACGGCACCCGGGTAGGCGTCAGGCTCTTCAGGCAATCTGACGGCACTTTTTGCGCGCCTTGAAACAAGCTGCTCTCGGGTTCTTTCTCCCACACCGATTGCAATAATTGGAACGATCTCCTAATACTGCCCAACGTCGGCGCACGGCGTTTCTTCGCACAGTCATCTGTTCACAGACGCGGCGGCCGAAAACAAGGCATTCTGCGACGCATTAAGACTTCCTGCCTTGCTTTGAATACGGTACCGGAGAAAGCAACACGGCTCCGCCAGAGGCTGGGCAAAACGCGCACACGGAGGCAGAGATGCCGGTTCACTACTTCTACCTGATTATCGCGGTTGCAGCAGAAACCATTGGCACTACGGCCCTGCAGGCCAGCCAGCAGTTCAGCAAGCTGGGGCCGTCGCTGATTGTTCTGGTCGCTTATGCCTTCTCTTTCTATATGATGGGGCTGACGCTTAAATTCATGCCGGTGGGTATCGTCTATGCGATCTGGTCCGGGCTTGGCATCCTGCTGATCGCTGTGATTGCTTTCTTTGCCTTTGGCCAGAAGCTTGATCTTCCAGCCGTGATCGGCATGGTGCTGATCATGTCCGGCATCGTTATCATTCATCTGTTTTCCAAGTCTTCCGCCCATTGATCCGCATTTGCGGCGCCTTTGGACGCATTTCCTCTGGCCTTTGTACCGGGTTCGGGCTATGCGCGGCCCAACTTCCTTACAAAGGCGAACTTCATGGACTTGCGCAACATTGCGATCATTGCTCACGTTGACCACGGCAAAACCACTCTGGTCGACGAGCTGCTGAAACAATCCGGCGCCTTCCGCGAAAATCAGGCTGTGGCGGAACGCGCCATGGACAGCAACGATCTGGAGCGCGAGCGCGGCATTACCATTTTTGCCAAACCCACCTCGGTCGAGTGGAACGGCACCCGTATCAACATCGTCGACACCCCTGGCCACGCCGATTTCGGCGGCGAAGTTGAGCGGATCCTGTCGATGGTCGACGGGGTGGTGCTGCTGGTGGACGCCGCCGAAGGCCCGATGCCGCAGACCAAATTCGTGACTTCCAAGGCGCTGGCCCTGGGCCTGCGCCCGATCGTGGTATTGAACAAAGTCGACAAGCCGGACGCCGAGCCCGACCGCGCGCTCGACGAATGTTTTGACCTGTTTGCCTCACTCGAAGCAAGCGAAGACCAGCTGGACTTTCCACACATGTACGCCTCCGGCCGTTCCGGCTGGGCCGACGCGGACCTGGACGGCCCCCGCAAGGACCTGCACGCGCTGTTCAACCTGATCGTGAACCACGTGCCGGAACCAAAGCAGATCAAACAGCAGGACGATGACTTCCGGATGCTGGCCACCACTCTGGGCAGCGATCCCTTTGTAGGCCGCCTGCTGACTGGCCGCGTCGAATCCGGCAAACTGAAGGTCGGCGCAACCGTTCAGGCACTCACCCGCATCGGCCAGAAGATCGAGCAGTTCCGCGTGACCCGCATCCAGGCGTTCCGCGGCCTGTCCCAGCAGGACATCGAAGAAGCGCAGGCGGGCGACATCGTCTCCATCGCCGGCATGGCAAAGGCAACCGTGGCCGACACCATCTGCGCCCTCGCCGTGGATGAACCGCTGGACGCCCAGCCGATCGATCCGCCCACCATCACTGTGACTTTTGGCATAAACGACAGCCCTCTGGCCGGCCGTGACGGCAAAAAAGTCCAGTCGCGCGTCATCCGAGACCGCCTGATGAAAGAGGCCGAAAGCAACGTCGCGATCAAGATCGCCGACACCCCTGGCGGCGAGGCCTTTGAGGTTTCGGGCCGCGGTGAACTGCAGATGGGCGTTCTGATTGAAAACATGCGCCGCGAAGGGTTCGAGCTTTCAATTTCGCGCCCGCAGGTGATCATGAAGGAAGTTGACGGCGTCCGCATGGAGCCGGTCGAAGAAGCCACCATTGACGTGGACGACGAATACTCCGGCGCGGTGATCGAAAAGCTGACCGGCACCCGCAAAGGTGAACTGGTCGAGATGAAGCCCGCAGGCGCAGGTAAGACCCGCATCATCGCCCACGTGCCGTCGCGCGGCCTGATCGGCTATCACGGCGAATTCCTGACCGACACCCGCGGTACCGGCGTTCTGAACCGCGTGTTCCATGGCTGGACCCCGCACAAGGGTGCAATCCCGGGCCGCCGCGCAGGTGTGCTGATCTCTATGGAGAACGGCACTTCGGTTGCGTTTGCGCTATGGAACCTGGAAGAACGCGGCAAGATGATGATCGGCGCTCAGGCCGACGTCTACACCGGTATGATCATCGGCGAACATTCCCGCGAAAACGACCTGGAAGTGAACCCGCTGAAAGGTAAAAAATTGACCAACGTTCGCGCCTCTGGCACCGATGACGCGGTGCGTCTGACGACCCCGGTGACACTGTCGCTGGAAGAGTCGATTGCCTACATCAATGACGACGAACTGGTCGAGGTGACACCGAACTCCATACGCCTGCGCAAGCGCTATCTGGACCCGCATGAACGTAAGCGGATGGCCAAGGCCAACGCCTGATAATAATCAAACGGCGGCAGAGACTTCTGCCGCCGTTTTTTATTCCGCCTAAATCATTGCTGTGCCGCTGTCCCCCAAGGCCACCCTGCCCGGCTCGACGACTTCGGCGTAGCAACCGCCATGCCCGCGCATCTCGTTATAGCCACCATGGCCCAGCACCTCTTCCATCCGCGAACAGGCCGGACAGGGGCCCGTCACACGCAAAACAGCACTCCCGATTTGCAGTTTGGCTTTGCGCAAAGCCGCCAGATTGATCCCTGAAACGGCAAAGTTCCGGCGCAGCTGCGCTGGCTGCAAAATCTTCAGTCCGGCAAGCGCGGCAATCACCGGCAGATGTTCGGCCTGGATCAAGGCTACAGCGCGTTTGCCCTCTTTGGCATGATCGCCGCAAAGACCCGCTGCCGATACATCCGCAGTTTATGGTGTCAGAACTTCATGCCCCCGCGCAGGTCGCACACCCATGCACGCCACCCGGCTCTGGCCGGCGCGGCGCTTCAGCATGTCCGCAAAAGCGGTGATCGCTATTCGGAGGTTTCCACCACCATCAGTTCCCGCTCGGACGCACCGCGCGCGTGGCTCAGCGCCTCTTGGTACTCCGGGCTGTGATAACAATCGACTGCGGCGTCGACACTTGGAAATCTGGCAACCACATTGCGCGGTCGCTCCTTTCCCTCCAGCTGCACGAAACGCCCGCCGCGGGCAACAAAGGTGCCGCCGTGCTTGGCAATGGCAGGCCCCGCCAGTTCGGCATATTTACCGTAGGCATCAGCATCGGTAACGGTGACATGTGCAATCCAGAGTGCAGGCATCGGAGCCTCCCAAGTTATGATATTTCCGGCAGATTAGGCGATTTGCCGGAAAGACCAAGTGTTTTTTGACCAAATGGTCAACCAGCCAGTATGGCCTCGGCTGCCTTGATCGCCTCGTCAGCGCCAGAGAAATCCTTGCCGCCGCCCTGGGCCAAATCCGGACGGCCGCCGCCGCCTTTGCCACCCACGGCCGGAACAGCCGCTTTCAGCACGTCCACAGCCGAGATTTGGCCAGTCAGATCGTCGGTCACGCCGGCGGCCACAGCAACCTTGCCATCCTCCTCTGCGATCAGCAGGATCACACCGGAGCCGATGTTCTGCTTATGTGCATCAATGAGGCCGCGCAGGTCTTTACCGGACACTCCCTTCAAAGCCTGGGCCAGGAACATCTTGCCGCCAATCTGCTTGGCATCAGCAGCATTTCCAGAACCGCCGCCCATCGCAACCTGCTGTTTGAGGTTCGAAATCTCGTTCTGCAGCGCCTTGCGCTCATCCATCATCGCCTTGAGACGGTCCATGACATCCGCGGGCTGCGTTTTCAAAGTTGTGGCGATCTCTGCCATCCGGCCTGCTTCGCGCTCCAGATGCTCAAACGCTGCGGCACCGGTGAGCGCCTCAATCCGCCGCACACCAGCCGAGGACGCACTGTCGCCAAGGATCACAAAGGTACCGATATCGCCTGTCTGCTTGACATGGGTGCCACCGCACAATTCTATCGAATACGTGTCGCCATTGTGGCCCTTGCCAGTTGCCGCCCGCCCCATGGAAACGACCCGCACTTCATCCCCGTATTTCTCGCCGAAGAGCGCCTGCGCGCCAAGGCCCCGCGCATCATCCGGGGTCATGATCCGGGTCGAAACAGTAGTGTTTTGGCGAATGAAATCATTTACTTCTGCACCGACCCTCTTCAGTTCAACAGCGCTCATAGCCCTATTGTGGCTGAAATCAAAACGCAGGCGGTCAGCGGCGTTGAGCGATCCCTTTTGGGCCACATGCTCCCCCAGCGCATTGCGCAGCGCCTCATGCAGCAGGTGAGTGGCCGAGTGGTTGGCACGGATCCGGCTGCGGCGCTTGTGATCGACCTCCATGGCCGCACCAAGGCCAACGGCAATTTTGCCTTCAGTCACTTCGGCGATGTGCAGGAACAACCCTTCTACCTTTTTGGTGTCGGTAATCCGGGCCGCGCCGCCTTCGACGGTCAGCACGCCGCTGTCGCCGACCTGACCGCCGCTTTCACCATAAAACGGCGTTTGGTTCAGGATGATCTGAACCGTTTCGCCCTTGGCAGCCGATTGAACCTGCGCGCCATCCTTGACGATCGCATCAACTTGGCCTTCGGCATTTTCGGTCTCGTAGCCCAGGAATTCCGTTGGCCCGACTGCATCGAGAATGTCGAAGTACACCTTCACATCCGCCGCTTCACCCAGGCCGATTCCACCAGCGCGGGATTTCTCCTTTTGCGCTTTCATCGCCGCATCGAAACCCTCGATGTCGACCTCAATTTCTTTGGCACGCAGCGCGTCCTGCGTCAAATCGAGCGGAAAGCCATAAGTGTCATAGAGTTTAAACGCAGTTTCTCCGGGCAGGACATCGCCCTTGCCCAGGTCGCCCGAGGCATCATCCAGCAGCTTCAGGCCACGGTCCAATGTCCTGAGAAAACGGGTTTCTTCCTGCTCGAAGGTCTCTTCGATCAGCGCCTGGCCCTGGCCAAGTTCCGGATAGGCCGCGCCCATCTTCTGAACCAGCGCGGGCACCAGCTTGTGCATCACGGGATCGGAGGCGCCCAGCAGCGATGCATGGCGCATCGCGCGGCGCATAATTCTGCGCAAAACATAGCCGCGGCCTTCATTCGAGGGCAGCACGCCTTCGGCAATCAGGAAAGAGCAGGACCGCAGATGATCCGCGATCACCCGGTGATGCACGTTCTGATCCCCGAACGGATCCGAGTTGGTCACATTTGCCGAAGCTTCGATCAGCGATTTGAACAGATCGGTCTCATAGTTGTCATGGGTGCCTTGCAGCAGCGCGGCAATTCGCTCCAGCCCCATGCCGGTGTCGATCGACTGCATCTCCAGATCAACCATCGAGCCGTCGGCGAACTTCTCGTTCTGCATGAAAACGAGGTTCCAAATCTCGATGAAACGGTCACCGTCTTCCTCAGCCGAACCCGGAGGGCCGCCCCAAATATGATCGCCGTGATCATAGAAGATTTCTGTGCAAGGACCGCAAGGGCCGGTATCGCCCATCTGCCAAAAGTTGTCAGAGGTTGCGATCCGGATGATCCGGTCCTCCGGCACCCCGATCTTCTTCCAGATTTCAAAGGCTTCATCGTCAGTGTGGTAGACGGTGGTGTAAAGCCTGTCCTTGGGAACGTCGAGTTCTCTGGTGATCAACTCCCAGGCAAAAGGGATTGCCTCGTGCTTGAAATAGTCGCCAAAGGAGAAGTTGCCGAGCATCTCGAAAAATGTGTGGTGGCGTGCGGTATAGCCCACATTGTCCAGATCATTGTGCTTGCCGCCGGCGCGCACGCATTTCTGCGAGGTGGTCGCGCGCTTGTAATCGCGGCTCTCAACCCCGGTAAAACAGTTCTTGAACTGTACCATGCCTGAGTTGGTGAACATCAGGGTGGGGTCGTTGCGCGGCACCAGCGGGCTGGAATCCACCACTTCGTGCCCCTGTTTGGCAAAGTAGTTCAGAAAGGTTGAGCGGATATCGTTGAGCGTCGGCATATACAGGATCTCTTGCGGGCTTAAAATAAGCGTTCCGGGCAGGTTTACCCCCCAGCCGGCGCACTGTCTACAGCGCGAAGCCGCGTCTCCCATGAAAAAGGGCGTAGCTTGCGCCACGCCCCCGTTTTTCCAAGATCCGATCAAATTATCCGGCGCTTAGGCCTCGAGGATATCGTCTGTGCCACCCACATCCGGACGGTCGAATTCCAACCCGTGCGAGGCGCGGATCTTGTCTTCGATATCAAAAGCAATCGCCGGGTTGTCCCGCAGGAAGGTCTTGGCGTTTTCACGCCCCTGCCCGATCCGTTCATCCCCGTAAGAGAACCAGGCCCCGGACTTATTGACGACACCGGCCGCCACGCCCAGATCCAGCAGCTCCCCCATTTTCGAGATGCCTTCGCCATACATGATGTCGAACTCCACCTGCTTGAACGGCGGCGCCACCTTGTTTTTCACCACTTTGACACGGGTCGAGTTGCCGACCACCTCGTCCCGGTCCTTGATCGCACCGATGCGGCGGATGTCCAGGCGGACGGAGGAATAGAACTTCAGCGCGTTGCCGCCGGTGGTGGTTTCGGGCGAGCCGAACATAACGCCGATCTTCATGCGGATCTGGTTGATGAAAATCACCATGCACTTGGAACGGCTGATCGAGCCGGTCAGCTTGCGCATTGCCTGGCTCATCAGGCGGGCCTGCACGCCGACACTGCTGTCGCCCATATCGCCCTCAAGCTCGGACTTGGGGGTCAGTGCGGCAACCGAGTCGACAATCACCATGTTGACCGCACCCGAACGCACCAGCGTGTCAGTGATTTCCAGCGCCTGTTCGCCGGTATCGGGCTGGGAAATCAGCAGCTCATCCAGATCGACACCCAGCTTGGCCGCATACTGGGGATCCAGCGCGTGCTCCGCATCGACAAAAGCACAAACACCGCCCTTTTTCTGCTGTTCCGCAATGCAATGCAGCGTCAGCGTTGTCTTGCCGGAACTCTCCGGCCCGTAGATTTCAACAATCCGCCCCATCGGCAGACCGCCAATCCCCAGCGCGATGTCCAGCCCTAAAGAGCCGGTCGAGCTGGCCTCGATCTCCTGCAAGGCGGTGCCATCGCCGAGCTTCATGATCGAGCCCTTGCCGAACTGCCGCTCAATTTGCGCAAGCGCGCTGTCGAGCGCCTTTTGCTTGTCACCGCTTACTTTATTTTTCATGGTCAAAAGATCCGCCATAGTCCCTTGTCCCTTTCTATGTGTCACACACCGGGGCGTGCGGCAATCACTGCTTTGTTCACCTCTTGTTCCTTATGGGATCAAAGGGAGAACATTGCAACAGAAAACTGGTATACCCACTTCACGGTGCGGATGTTAAAGATTGGTTTATAGTTAATCCGCAGCAAGAAATTTTACCGGGCAGTTGACGGAATGATGATATTTTTCAAGAAACGGCTGGCGCTTCTCTCTGTTCCCAAGACCGGGACCACAGCCTTTCAGGCGGCTTTGCGCAGCCAGGCGGATCTTGTGATCACTGATCCGCCGGAACTGAAGCATGCGCCGCTTTACCGCTACAACCGCTGGATACGGCCGATGTTTGAAAAAGTCTGCGGCGCGGAACTGGAAGTGGCCGCAGTGATGCGGGAACCGGTCAGCTGGCTGGGCAGTTGGTACCGGTACCGGCAACGGCCCGCGCTGGATGGCAAGGCAAACTCGACCAAGGATGTCAGCTTTGATGAGTTCCTGCATGCCTATTGCAAGGGGAAACCGCCCGCCTTTGCCAATGTCGGCAGCCAGGCAAAGTTCCTGGAATCCCAGCCTAACGGCTGCAAAGTAAACCATCTGTTCCGCTATGAGGATCAAGACGCATTCAGGAAATTTCTGGAGCAGCGCTTGGACTTGGACCTTCGGCTGGAGCGCAGGAATGTCAGCCCCCAGGCAAGGCTGACATTAAGCCCGGATGCCGAGAGCCATGTCCGGCGAAAACGCGCCGCGGAATTTGAACTTTACGAGTCGATTCCGCTCCGCTGAACATTAAGAAGGCCGCCAGGAACGGCGGCTTTTTCCATCCCTGTGTTTACCAGCCTCAGTGAAGTTGTTCGTGAACCGTTTCGGTCAACTGGTTGAGCGAAAACGGCTTGGGCAGGAAAACCGAATTCGGAACATCCGGATCGGCCTCGCCAAAGGCCCCTTCGGCATAGCCGGAGACGAACACCACCCGGGTGTCAGGACGTTCTTTCAGCGCCTGTCGTACCCAGCTGGGACCATCCATGCCGGGCATCACCACATCGGTGACGAAGACATCCACCGTCAGGCCGGGATCTTCCAGCGTGCGCAGGGCGTCCTCGGCGGATTCGGCTTCCAGAACCGTATAGCCCCGCATCCTGAGAGCCCGGGACGCAAAGGCCCGCACAGGTGCCTCATCCTCAACCAGCAGCACCACGCCCTCGCCATGCTGGGCGGCGGCGGCTTTCTCCGAGGACCCAGCCGGCTTTTCAGCAGACGTCTGATCGGCTTGCTGTTTGTACACCGGGAAGAACAAGGTGAACTGGGTGCCGTGGCCCTTCACCGAGTCAACAAAGATGTAGCCGCCTGTCTGCTTGAGGATGCCATAGGCAGTGGACAGGCCCAGGCCGGTCCCCTCGCCGGTACGTTTTGTGGTGTAAAAGGGCTCAAAAACTTTTTGCAGCTTATCCGGAGCAATTCCGACACCTTCGTCGGACACTTTCACGGTGACCCAGTCGCCCGCTGGAACTGTGGCACGGTTCCGCTCCAGCGGCTTGTCAAGCGCGATAACTTCCGTCTCAACCCGGATCTCGCCGCCCTGCGGCATCGCATCGCGCGCGTTCACCACGAGGTTCATCAGTACCTGTTCCAGCTGCCGCTTATCGGCGCGGATCGCCTTCATCACCGGATCGTGGCTAAGGGTCAGGGTGACCTTCTCGCCGACCAGACGGTTCAGCAGATGCGTGAGGTCCGACAGCGTTTCCCTCACATCCAGGGTTTCCGGCTGCAGGGTCTGCTTGCGGGAAAATGCCAGCAGCTGGCTGACAAGCGAGGCCGCCCGGTTGGCGTTTTCATGGATCTGGATCAGGTCTCCATAGTCCTGATCGCCCTGGTCATGCCGCAGCAGCAAAAGGTCGCAATGGCCGGAAATCGCGGTGAGCAAGTTGTTGAAGTCATGCGCAACACCGCCGGCAAGCTGCCCGATTGCCTGCATCTTCTGGCTTTGCACAAATTGCGCTTCCAGCGTTTTCAGCTCGGTCGCGTCATTCAGCACTGCGATCAGCATCGGGGTGCCCTCTTCCACCACCCGGGTTAGGGTAACCTGAACAAAAACTTCCTTGTCGGATCGTGACAGGCGCAGGAATTCAGACTTGTTCGGCGCCAGCCCATCGGCTGTATCGCGCAGCCAGTCAGACATCGGGCGTCCGAGGCCCTCCATCAGCTGGCCAAGTTTAAGATTAGCGCAGCTTTCAACCCCCAACAGGCGCAGGGCCATGCGGTTGCTGGTCAGAATTTCACCTGTGGGAGCAACCTTGAGAAACGGCACCGGCAGCGCCTCCAGCCCGGCTTGGGCGGGGTCGAAATTGCATTCATCCACCTCCATCAGAAACAGCTCGCTGCGGCCCTGAGTGCGGTTTTTCTCGCTGACCAGAACCTGGACCGGGCCGGACTTGGTGCTGAGCGTGTTGACCTGACCGGGCATGACCGGCAGTGCAGGAAACAAACGGTCGGTGGACTTCACCCGTTCACCAATCAGGCTGCGGGCCGCCTCGTTCATGAACAAAACAGCACCGGTCCGGCCCACCGTGATCATCGGAACCGGCATCGTTTCAGCACCGCGCCCATTGCCGCCGCGATCCAGAATATCCTCAACCCGCCATAAAAAGCTGCCGCCATTCATCTGGTGCACCGCCAGCCGCACCTGGCCGCGGCGGGTCACGATATCCTCTCGCGCGGCACCATCGACACGGGCCCGGCTTTGCAGCCGGTACAAGACCGCCGACGGGTTGGCCAGGATCGACCGCAAGGTTCCAGCCAATGTGTCGCGGTTGCCGTCTTGGAACCGTTTCACTGCTGCCCCGTTGCAGGCATGGATCACCCCATCATCGTCTGTGACAAAGCTGGGTGTCGCGTCTTTTTCGATAAAACCGGTCAGCAGGTCGGCCGCCATCGCCCGCGCATTCAGCCGCATCCGGGTTTGGATGACCATCAGAGCCGCCACAGCCGTCAATGTCAGCCCTACCATGAAAAAGCCGCGGCCCATCCAATCGGGCAGCGGCACCAGCCAGGGGCTGAACATCAGCATCAGCGCCAGCAGCAGCGTCGCTGCTAACCGGGCGTGCTCGGGCGCATAAACCCGCAGTTCCGGAACGGAAGTCTCTTGGCGACCGGGCATTGCGGCTCCATGGAAAATGCAAAGTGACGCCATAACGCGGCGGATTTGGTTAAAACCACGTTAAGAAACACAAATGTTTCCCGGCGGAGACCCTAACAACCACCCTTCGCACGCGTCAACACGGCAACGAAGAAACCATCGGTGCTGTTCTGGACCTGCCAGCTTTGCTGGGCCGCCAGAGACCAGCCCCAGTTCTCTTGCAGAAACTTTTGAACCTGCTCTGTGTTTTCGCTGTTCAGCATTGAACAGGTGGCATAGGCCAAAGTTCCGCCAGGTGCCGTCAGGCTTCCCGCTTCACGCAAGATATCTGCTTGGACTTGGTGCAGAGACTGCAGGTTTTCAGGCGTCAGCCGCCATTTGCCTTCGGGTGCCCGCCGCCAGGATCCGGAACCGGAGCAGGGTGCATCGCACAGCACCAGGTCGAACGGCCCGCTGCGGTCAAGGTCCGAAGTCAGCAGTTGCTGCACCTGCACACCCGCCCGGGCCGCGCGCTCGGGAAGGTCTTTCATACGCCTGGAATCGGCATCATGGACAAACAGACGGAGTTTCGCCTGCGCCGCCATGGCCAATGCCTTGCCGCCGCCGCCAGCGCAGTAATCCAGCACCTTCATTCCGTCTTGCAACGGCAAAAGCGCGGTTACAGCCTGGCTCGCCGCATCTTGTAGTTCAACAAGACCGTCCTGGTACACTTTCGTATTGCGCAGTTTACGGGCACCTTCGGTCACTTCCAGCGCCGTGGCAGCGGCCGGGTGCGGCCGGGTGGCGACGCCTTCTGCGGCAAGCGCGGTTTGCGCTTGCGCAAGTGTCCCGCGGGCAATGTTCACCCGCAGATGCACCGGTGCCCGGCCACGCAGGGCAAGAGCTGCGGCTTCTGCCTGATCCCCAAGGCTGCTGCGGAATTCAGGCCACAGCCAATCGGGAATATCCAATGCCTCGGCCCCTGCGGGCGGAGAGGGCAGCTGACATTCCGTCTCGGTCAAAGGTGCAGGCCCGTATCCCTGTCCACTAAAGACGTCTGCCGGGTCCTGCCCTGCTTCCCGCAGTGCGCCCAAAACCAGCCCCCGTCCGCTGCGCGCGCCGCCAAGGGCTGCGTGCGACCGCTGGCAACGCAGGGCAGAGAACACATGATCACGCACTGCGGCCCGGTCTTTCGATCCGGCAAACCGGCTTCGGCGGCCCCAAGACGTCAAAGCCTTCTCCGCAGGCTCGCCCTCCAGAATCTGGTCTAGAACCTCGATGGCCGCCTGCAGGCGGGCGGCGGGGGTCATGCCCCTGCCCCTTGGTTGGACGCGGCCATCATCAGCTTATCCAGCCCGGTAATTCGGTGCTTCGCGGGTGATCTGCACATCGTGCACATGGCTTTCCTTCAGCCCGGCGCCGGTGATACGGACAAAATTGCAGTTCTTGCGCATCTCATCCACAGTCGCACAGCCGGTATAGCCCATTGCTGCGCGCAGACCGCCGACCAGCTGGTGAACGACCGGACCTGCCCCGCCTTTGTACGGGACCTGGCCCTCAATGCCTTCGGGCACCAGCTTGTCGCTGGCGGCATCTTTCTGGAAATACCGGTCAGCCGAGCCGCGTGCCATAGCGCCCATCGAGCCCATACCCCGGTAGGATTTGAATGAACGGCCTTGATACAGGATCACTTCACCCGGGGATTCATCGGTGCCGGCGATCATTGAACCGACCATGGCACAGGATGCACCAGCCGCGATCGCCTTGGCAAAATCTCCCGAGAATTTGATGCCGCCGTCGGCGATCACCGGGACATCGCCTGCAGCCTCTGCGCAATCCATGATCGCAGTCAGCTGGGGCACGCCGACACCGGCCACCATGCGGGTGGTGCAGATCGATCCCGGACCAATGCCGACCTTGACCGCATCGGCACCCGCATCGATCAACGCGCGGGTGGCTTCGGCTGTGGCGACGTTCCCGGCAATCACCTGCACCGCGCCATACTGCGCCTTGATCCGCTTCACTGCGTCGATCACGCCCGCCGAATGGCCATGGGCCGTATCCACAACGACGATATCGACACCGGCGTCGATCAGCGCTTCGGAACGTTCAAAACCGCTGTCGCCAACCGAACTGGCGGCAGCAACCCGCAAGCGGCCCAGCTCATCCATGCAAGCGGTCGGGTGCAGCACTGCCTGTTCAGTGTCTTTTAGGGTCAGCAGGCCCGTCAGCCTGCCATCCTTGTCAGAGACCAGCAGTTTTTCGATCCGGCGCGCCTTCATCAGCGATTTGGCTTCTTCCAGGTCGGCGGGCTCCTGCAGCATTGCCAAATTGTCCGAGGTCATCATCACAGACACCGGTGTGCTGTCGTCTGAGGCAAAGCGCATGTCTCGGTTTGTGACAATACCGACCACGCGCCCTGCGCCGTCCACCACCGGGAATCCGGTCACCCGATAGCGCTCCTGCAGCGCCTTGGCGTCGGCCAGGGTCTGGTCTGCGGTCAGCGTGATGGGGTTATAGACGATACCCGAGATAAAGCGCTTGACCCGGCGCACTTCGCGGGCCTGCTCTTCAACGTTCAGGTTTTTGTGGATTACCCCCATGCCGCCGGCCTGGGCCATGGCAATCGCCATGCGTGACTCGGTCACCGTGTCCATTGCCGAGCTTAGAAGCGGGATGTTCAGCGACACCGATTGCGTCACCCGGGTGCGCGTGTCAGCGGTATTGGGCAGCACGCTCGACGCGCCTGGCACCAGTAGAACATCATCAAAGGTGAGAGCCTCACGAATCTGCATTGGTCATCCTCATGCATAACCCCGTTTGGCGGTGACCCTATGGCACAGAACCAACCGGGGGGAAAGAGGCGCGGGCAAGAATTCCTGCAGTGCAGCAATCTCTTTGGTGCTGTTCTGATCTGGGTCAAGGCGTGCTGGCCTGCATGGCGTGTTAGAAAACCTGCAAAGATGATGCAGGATTTGCCATGCCCGCCCCACTGGAAAACGTCACTGTTCTGGACCTCACCCATGTTCTGGCCGGTCCTTACTGCTCAATGATCCTTTCGGATCTCGGTGCCAAGGTCATCAAGGTCGAACGCCCCGGATCAGGCGACGACACGCGGGCATTTCCACCATTTAAGGATGGCGAAAGCGCATATTTTGCCACCATCAACCACGGTAAGAAAAGCATCGCGCTCGACCTGAAGACACCGGACGATCGCACCGTCTTTGAGCGGCTGCTGGCGCAGGCCGACGTGCTGCTCGAAAACTTCCGTCCCGGCGTGATGCAGCGGCTGGGCTATGGCTGGGAGGATCTGCACACCAGATACCCGCGGCTGATCTATGGCGCTGTGTCCGGCTTTGGCCACTCCGGTCCCGATGCTCAGAAACCGGCCTATGACATGGTGGTCCAGGCCCGCGGCGGGGTGATGTCGATCACCGGTGAAAAAGACCGCGACCCGGTGCGCGTCGGTGCCTCGATCGGCGATATCGTTGCCGGCATGTTCCTTGGGCACGGTATTCTGGCAGCACTTCTGGACGTAGCGAAATCCGGCGAGGGCCGGTTTATCGATGTCGCCATGCTGGACAGCCAGCTGGCGCTGCTGGAACACGCCATCGCCATCACATCGGTCACCGGCAAAGCCCCCCAGCCCTCAGGCGCCCGGCACCCGTCGATCACCCCGTTTGAAACCTTCCACGCATCAGACGGGCTGTTTGTGATTGCCGCTGGCAATGACGCGCTGTTTGTCCGGCTCTGCGACGCGCTGCGGCTTCCACTGGCCAGGGACCCGCGTTTTGCCAGCAATCCGGCGCGATGCGAAAATGCGCGCCTTCTGAAACGCTTGATCGAAGCGATAACCTTAGGGAACAGCAAAGACCACTGGATCGGGGTTCTGACCGGGGCCGGCATTCCGACAGGGCCGATCCAGACAGTGGATCAGGTAATGCTGGATCCGCAGATCCTGGCCCGCAATATGGTCGTCCAGATTCTAGGCAGAAACGGCAAATCTGCAAATTTGTCAGCTGGAAATCCAATAAAGATGAGCGGACTGGAAGACCCTGAAACCCGCGCCCCGGCCCCGCAGCTGGATGGGGACCGGGCAGAGGTTCTGGCGTGGCTGGAAGAGGTTGAGGCAGAAGCCGTCCCCTGACCGTCGGCCTGCCGAAAAACCGCATCCCAAAGTCATCAAATTTGGAAAAATGGCGCCAGCAGACGGGAAAATGCCGCCCCTTGCCTTTCGTCTGCCGCAAAAGCCCATATGCTCCGCCTAAATTGCGGAATGAGAAGGCTACAGGCATGACTGACGAACCCCTCGTTGTGTTTACCCCATCCGGCAAGCGCGGGCGTTTCCCCGCGGGCACGCCGATCCTCACTGCCGCCCGGCAGCTTGGGGTCGACCTCGACTCGGTCTGCGGCGGCCGCGGGATCTGCTCGAAATGCCAGATCACCCCCTCCTATGGCGAGTTTTCCAAGCATGGCGTGACCGCCGAGGAAGGCGCGCTCAGCGAATGGAACAAGGTTGAACAGCGTTACAAGGACAAGCGCGGCCTGATCGACGGCCGCCGTCTGGGCTGCCAGGCCACCGTCCAGGGCGACATCGTCATCGACGTGCCGCCGGAAAGCCAGGTCCACCGCCAGGTGGTGCGCAAACGCGCCGAGGCGCGCGACATCACTATGAACCCCTCCACCCGCTTGTTCTATGTCGAGGTGGAAGAACCCGACATGCACAAGCCCACGGGCGACATGGAACGGCTGATCGAGGCGCTGGATGCCCAATGGGGCCTCAAGGGCGTCAAGACCGATCTGCATATCCTGCATACGCTGCAGCCCGCCCTGCGCAGAGGCGGCTGGAAGGTCACAGTGGCCGTGCATCTGGGTGACGAAAGCCACCCGCCCAAAATCATGCATATCTGGCCCGGGTTCTACGAAGGCACTGTTTATGGCCTGGCGGTCGACCTTGGCTCCACCACCATCGCCGCGCATCTGTGCGATCTGAAGACCGGCGAGGTGGTCGCCTCCTCCGGCATTATGAACCCTCAAATCCGTTTTGGCGAAGACCTGATGAGCCGGGTCTCTTATTCGATGATGAACAAGGGCGGCGATCAGGAAATGACCCGCGCCGTGCGCGAAGGCATGAACGCCCTGTTCACCCAGATCGCGACTGAGGCTGAAATCGACAAGACACTGATCGTGGATGCGGTCTTTGTCTGCAACCCGGTAATGCACCACCTGTTCCTTGGAATCGACCCGTTCGAGCTGGGCCAGGCACCATTTGCGCTGGCAACCTCCAACGCGCTGGCCCTGCGTGCGGCGGAACTGGACCTGAACATCCACCCGGCTGCCCGCGTCTATCTGTTGCCCTGCATCGCCGGACACGTCGGTGCCGATGCTGCTGCGGTCGCCCTGTCCGAGGCACCTGACAAATCCGAAGATCTGGTGCTGGTTGTTGACGTCGGCACCAATGCGGAAATCCTGCTCGGCAACAAGGAAAAGGTGCTGGCCTGTTCGTCCCCCACCGGCCCGGCCTTTGAGGGCGCGCAGATTTCCAGCGGCCAGCGCGCAGCCCCTGGCGCCATTGAGCGGGTCGAAATCAACCCGGAGACCAAAGAACCGCGGTTCCGGGTGATCGGTTCGGAAATCTGGTCGGACGAGGACGGCTTTGCCGAGGCCATCGCCACCACCGGCATCTCGGGCATCTGCGGATCCGGCATTATCGAAGCGATTGCCGAGATGCGTCTTGCCGGTGTGCTGGACGCCTCCGGCCTGATCGGTTCGGCAGAACAAACCGGCTCGGCCCGCTGTATCCAGGACGGGCGCACCAACGCTTACTTGCTGTGGGACGGCTCCGCCGACGGCGGCCCGACCATTACGGTCACCAACCCGGATATCCGCGCGATCCAGATGGCCAAGGCGGCGCTTTATTCCGGTGCGCGCCTGCTGATGGACAAGTTCGGCGTCGAAACGGTAGACCGGGTGGTTCTGGCTGGTGCCTTTGGCGCGCATATCTCGGCCAAGCACGCGATGGTTCTGGGCATGATCCCCGATTGTGTTTTGGACAAAGTCACCTCTGCCGGCAACGCCGCCGGCACCGGTGCCCGCATTGCGCTCCTGAACACCGAAGCGCGCAGCGAGATCGAGGAAACCGTCCGCAACATCGAGAAAATCGAAACCGCCGTGGAGCCCCGCTTCCAGGAGCATTTTGTAAACGCGTCGGCCATTCCGAACTCGGCCGAACCGTTCCCGATCCTGGCCACCGTGGTGACCCTGCCGCAGGTGAACTTCAACACCGGAGGCGGTGATGGAGAAGGCGCTGGCGGAGGCCGCCGTCGCCGCCGCCGCGGCTGATACTTCCGCAGGAAAATACGCTGCAGCGCCTCTTGACGTCATTGGCGCTGCAGCATACTCCTGCATCGCACAGGCGGGTATGATGTAATGGTAGCCTGTCAGCTTCCCAAGCTGAACGCGCGGGTTCGATTCCCGCTACCCGCTCCAAGACGACCGCCTTCCCATCTTTCAGATCGCCAGACCCAATCAGCCCCTTGTGGCCAATGCAGGAAGGGACGACCCTTCCTAGCCTGCGGGAGCGTTTAACCCGGCGCGGTTCTTTACCGGTTTGACGCTCCGCCTCACCCTACGACCCTCCATTTCAAATACCCCTGCAGGCATTCCGCCAGAATTGCCGGCGGCCAGGCGATTTAGTGCTGAAAGTGCCGGGAACACCTGAAAGAAGAAAACAACGGCGTTGGCAACGGACGTGCCGTCAGTCATGACATTTAGAAACGATAATTCCCCGTAAAAGGCAAAACCCTGGCGCTACCCTTACATTGCCCCTTAACCAACAGGGGCAGCGGCCCGCAGGTGACGAATGATTTTTTAACCAGTTGTGCGGGCCGCACCGCCGAAAGAAAACCGCTTTGCCGCTGCAGCGTGCCGAGAGAGATGGCGCATTGCCCATCTTTGTCCAAGTGCCGCTGAAAGCCGTTAACTAAGTTCCCGGACGACTGGCTTGGCATACCTCATCTTCTCCACCGTTTAGACAACAGAATCACTTGCCAACGTTCAGGGATTTTAAGGACAATGCGCAAGATCCTCTGCTACTGCTGACAAGAACAACCGCACGACATTACCTTTTGACGGTATCTCACGCGTTGGGTGTTGTTGATTATTTGGGTAATTGGGGATGGTTCTGGCGATGCACTCTGCCTGTCACGGCAGAGCAAAATGCATTCTGGAAATGCTAATCTATTGAAAACCGGCTGTGCCAGCACTGTCTTGTTAGTGGCGGGGCGGCAGCTTTTCGCCTGCCAGCCGAGATATCCGTTCTTCCATCGGTCCCGCTTTGCAGCGGCTGGGGTGCTGGTACTGTCAGGGGCCGCCAAAGGCTGTATCGCAGCGCGACTGCGGGATGCCAGGCGGCTATTGTAACGCTCAGCTAACGGCGGTGCAGGCCAGCAGGGTGCAATATCGCGACCATCAGAATCGCGTCCGCAGACGCGACTGAAAGCCTAGGAGCCGGGTTCGGCGGCATCCTGACCTTTTCTCCGGGTGAAATTTCCAAAACGGTAGAGGTGCGGGTCAGGCACGACAACCTTTCTGAGACCGATGAAAGCTTTGGCATCGAACTGTTTGCCCCCCTCCAGCGGCGTGTTCACCGGCAGCTCCGAGGTTCTGCGCAGCGATGCCTTTATCCTTGATGATGACGGCGTGGATTTGGACCCCAGCATCCAGATGACTTCAACTCAGCCTGAGGCCCCGCTCAAGGCAGCCGGTTTGCAATCATTGATATAACCCTGTGCGCCCTTTTTCCGCAGCGCAGAGAAGTCTGCTGCACCACCAAAGACAACGCCAAGGCCGGGCAAGACTACGTGGAAACCAAAGGGGCATTAACCTTTGCACCAAGTCAGACCACGGCCGCTGTCAATGTGGAACTGCTGCCGTATTACCCGGCTGAAGGAACTGAATCCTTCTCAATGGTGCTGAAGCAAAGCAGCTTGCTGCCCGGATTGAACGAGGCCGGCAACATCACTGCCGCGAAGGGCCAGGTCCTAGACGACGACATCAGGGGAACAAGCAAAAAGGACGATATCAACGGCGCGGGCGAGGTCAGCTTAGATACCGCCCGTTCACTTTTGGAAATCAACCTGGTCGGGGATCCGGCTGCTGAAATGAGAATTGATTTCGATGGTCTAAATGTGTTCGGTGCACGGGATCTGATATTCTGAATGCGGCGGCAGTTCGAGCCGCTTGCACACGCTGAAAGTTGCACCGCCAAAATGGCCTTACCGCATTCAAGCCAATACCGCGTGATTTCGAAATTTGTGCTAGCCTGACGCTGCGCGTCTGCGCGGTGCAGGCGGGCAGTTTCGAGAGGGTACCAGTATGACACGGCATTTTTTGTCAATGGCACTATTTTGCGCCTTCAGCGCAGGAAACGGAATTGCGGGCACGTCCTGGGATCAGTCAGGCACTGGAACGGGTATCTCAACCAGCTCTGTCACTGAAATCGCCGAAGGGCACATGGTGATGCAAATCAGCAGTTCCTATGAGAATGTGGAAATGGCAGATGCCGGCCATCCGATGAACGGAGCGGCAGGGCCATGTTTCGGAGCGGTCGAAGTTGCGTCCGGGAACGTTGGCGGCGGTGGCATTTGCGCCTTCACCGACAGCGCCGGTGACAAGGTCGTGCTGCATTGGACCGCTGAGGCGATGGATCCGTCCGGTGCCCTGACCGGCAGCTGGAAACTGACTGGCGGCACCGGGCACTGGTCTGATGCTGAAGGCGGCGGCGGCTTCTCCTCATTGACAGATCCGGAAACCGGGAAATTCGTCAACACCATTACCAGCAGTGTGACAATGCCCTGAACTGACGCCAGGGCTTGCCCGGGCCGGCCTGCACATAGGCCTGCCTCAGGCTTTGAACTTGCGCACGAAGTCCAGCAGGGCCCGGGTGGACCCGTCCTTTTCCGCATCACCGTTCGCTCTCGACAGAAGCGGCAACAGGGAGTTTGCCAGCTCCTTGCCCAGCTCCACACCCCATTGATCGAAAGAGTTGATGCCAAGAATCACGCCTTCGACGAACACCCGGTGTTCATAAAGCGCAATTATCTGGCCCAGCACATAAGGTGTCAGCTGCGGATAGATCAGCGTGGTCGACGGCCGGTTGCCCGGGAAAACCCGGTGGCGCGCCTGGCGCTCCAGTTCGGTGCCCGTATACCCGGCGGCCCGCATCAGCGCACAGGCATCATCCAGGCTGCGTCCGCGCATCAAAGCTTCGGATTGGGCCAGGCAGTTTACCACCAGCAACCGGTGATGCTGCTCCAGCTCCGGCTCATGCCCATTGGCTGCAACCAGAAATTCCGCAGGCACGACGGAGGTGCCCTGATGCAGCAGCTGATAAAAGGCATGCTGCCCGTTGGTGCCCGGCTCGCCCCATACGACCGGTCCTGACAGGTGGGGCAAAGGCGAACCGTCCATCGCTACAGATTTACCGTTTGATTCCATTTCCAGCTGTTGCAGATAGGCCGGCAGGCGCCGCAGCCGCTGGTCGTAGGGCAGCACGGCGCGGGTCGGATAGCCGCAAACCTGATTGTGCCACACTCCGGTCAAGGCCAGCATCACCGGCATGTTCTGTTCCCAAGGCGCTGCACGGAAATGATTATCCATCGACTTACCGCCTGCCAGGAACGCCTGGAAATGATCCGGGCCGACCGCCAGCATCAAGCTCAGCCCGATCGGGCCCCAAACCGAATAACGCCCGCCAACCCAGTCCTCAAATCCGAACACATGTTCCCGCGGAATGCCGAAATCCGCGGTTTCCTCCTCGGATGTCGACAACGCCAGGAACTGGCGCGCAGGGTCACCGCCGCCGGACTCGACCCAGCGCCGCGCGGTCGCGGCATTGGTCATAGTTTCAACCGTGGTAAAAGTTTTGGAGGCGACAATCACCAAAGTAGTTTTTGGATCAATCCGTTGCAGAATATCGTGAATGTGAGCGCCGTCGACGTTGGACACGAAATGGCACCGCGGCCCATCGTGATACGGTGCCAGCGCCAGCGCCGCCATGACCGGCCCCAGGTCAGAACCGCCGATGCCGATGTTCACAACATCGGTGAACGGGCCGCCAGGGCCTGCCAGTTTGCCTGAACGCACATGCCGTGCCAAACGCTCCATCCGCCCGAGCGTCGCGCGCAGAGGTACGCGGATGTCCTCTCCGTCAACAATCAACTCAGGACCGTCGGGGTCCCGCAGCGCTGTATGCAGCACAGCACGCTGCTCAGTTTCATTAACCTTTCCGCCTTCAAACATGGCTTCACGCCGCCCGGCTACATTCTGCCGGTTGCACAATTCTATCAGCCCGTCGCGCACCGCGGCAGTGATCTGTGTCTTGGAGTAGTCGAACAGAAGTGTTTCAAACCGCACGCTGAACATGTCAGCGCGGTTCGGGTCGTCTTCAAATAACTCGGAAATACTCTCACTGCATTGCTGGGAACGCAGCGACTTCAAGTCCTTGAACATATCAATCTTTCCTGAATTCAAGGCGCCCAATGCACGGTTACCTCGGACATTACGGCCTGGACCGGTGCAGTTTCCGGCGGCAATGCCATTGCCTGCTCAAGCGCCCGCCGTTTGGCGTCGCCGAAAATCACCAAATGTTTGGCTATGGCGGAATCCAGCACCCGTGCTGTCAGGCTGATGCGTGCTTCAGGCTGGCTGTCCGGCCGCATGACGATAAGAGCAGGCGCATCGGCAGCCAGCGCGGCCTCGATCCCATCGGTGCCGGGAAACAGCGAGGCGGTGTGCATGTCCTCGCCCATGCCCAACAGCAGCACGGACAGCGGCAGTTGCGGAACAACCTGGGCTTCCAATTCCGCAAGCACCGCTTCGGGCTGCCCCTCCGGCACATGAAACGGCAGCAAGTGCGCCGCAGCCGCCCGGTTTTGCAGCAGCCGAGCGCGGATCATCCTGGCATTGGAACGCGCGCTGTCTGCAGGCACCCAGCGCTCATCAGTGGCCATCACCTGTACCCGGCCCCACTCAATATCGGCGGCGCAAAGGGCGTCGAAGATCAACCCCGGGGAGGTGCCGCCGGGCACCGCGAAAGAGGCCGCATCATGGGTGAGCAGATGGGTTTTCAGATCGCCGGCAATTTCATTTGCGACTTCGATCGCAAGCATATCCTGATCAGGGTATTCGTTGAATTTCATGGGTTTATCCCTCTCCATTCACGCCCGTCGCGGCGCATAAGCAAATCGGCATCGCCAGGTCCGGTGCTGCCGCTCTCATAGGGTTTAGGCACATCGCCGCGGGACTTCCAGCCCGCAATCAGCGGATCCGTCCAGGCCCAGGCCGCCTCAACCTCGTCCCCCCTCATAAACAGCGTCTGGTTGCCGCGCACAACATCCATGATCAGCCGTTCATAAGCATCAGGCGGATCGCCGCCTTCAGGCCCCAGCGCCTCTGCAAAGCTCATGTCCAGCGGCACGTCGACCAGGCGCATTCCGCCCTGCCCCGGTTCTTTGATTGTCACGCTCAGTGTGATGCCTTCATTGGGCTGCAGGCGGATCTTCAGGTGGTTGGCATGGCGCCCGGCCTCGGCCCCGAAAATAGAATGCGGCGCGTCCTTGAACATCACGTTTATCACCGAGGACCGGTTCACCAGCCGCTTGCCGGTGCGCAGATAAAACGGCGTGCCCGCCCACCGCCAATTACTGATATGCGCCTTCAGCGCGACATAACTTTCGGTGCTGCTGCGCGGATTGCAGACCAGCCCACGGTAGGAGGGATGCGGATCTGACGGGTCAAGCCGCGCCTGATACTGGCCGCGCACGATGTGGTGCGGCTCTACCGGATCCAGCGCGCGGATCACTTTCAGTTTTTCGTCGCGTACCGCGTCGGGGTCAAACTTGGCCGGCGGTTCCATTGCGATCAGGCACAGCAACTGCATCAGGTGGTTCTGCATCATGTCGCGCATGGCGCCGGCCCGTTCATAGTACTCCTCGCGCCCTTCGACGCCGACCGTTTCCGCCACAGTGATCTGGATGTGATCGACATACTGGCTGTTCCACAAAGGCTCGAACAGCATGTTGCCAAAGCGGACAGCCATCAGGTTCTGAACCGTTTCCTTGCCCAGATAATGGTCGATCCGGTAGATCTGGCTTTCATCGAAATGGCTGGCAAGCGTCCGGTTCAACTCCTGCGCAGAGGCCAAGTTCCGGCCGAACGGCTTTTCCACAACAATCCGCGTATCGGCATTGGCCAGCCCATGGCCGTGCAGCCGCTCTGCGAGCGGCCCGAACAGACCCGGCCCCACCGAGAAATAGAACATGCGGACCGGCGCCTCACCGGCCGGCCGCAACTGGCGGCTCAACTCCTGCCAGCCCGCCTCCCCAAGCGCGTCCAGCGCGATATAACTGACCCGCTCGAGAAAAGCCTCAAGCGCCCCGCCGCCGCACGCCTTGGTGCCTGCGTGCGCGCGCACCGCTTCGGCCACGATTGTGCGGTATTCGGCATTGGACAAACCGGCGCGCGCGGCCCCGATGATCCGCTCCGCCCCTGTCAGCTGGCCAGCGCAATGACGGCGGAACAGGGCCGGCAGGATCTTACGCTGCGCAAGATCGCCAGTGCCGCCAAAAATCACCAGGTCAAACGGGTCGACCGGTATCACACGCGAAACCATTCTTATTCTTCCTGTCTAACTGTCTAAGCCGGTGCAGGCGCAGCACACTGCCGCTCACATCCCTGTCATGTGCCCGCCCGGCTGCTTTCAATTCCGGCACAGTATAAGGTAGCTTGCCGCGAAAGGAACTGCCCCAAAGGACATCCGCATGAAAGACCTGCAAAAACCCGTTGCGAACCTAGGCAAGTTTCAAGACGCCTTTGTGACGGCAAATGGTCAGACGCGCGCTTCGGTGCCGCTCACCAATCCGGAGACCCTTTGGTTCAACACCGGCACACTGTGCAATATCGAATGCACAAACTGCTATATTCTCAGCTCTCCCGCCAATGACGCGCTGGTCTATCTGACCGAGGCCGAAGTGCAAATCTTTCTCAGCCAGATCGGGGACCGCAACTGGCCAATCCGGGAAATCGGCTTTACCGGCGGCGAGCCGTTTATGAACCCCGGGATGATTGACATGGCCCGGGCGGCGCTGGAACGCGGGTTTGATGTACTGATCCTGACCAATGCCATGCGCCCGATGATGCGCAAGACAGTGCAGGCCGGATTGCTGGCCCTGCGGGAGGCGTTCGGGGACAAACTGACACTGCGTATCTCGGTCGATCATCACTGTGAGGCACTGCACGACAAGGAACGCGGCACCGGCAGCTTTGCCAAAACCATCCAAGGCATGGAGTGGCTGCGCGATAATGGCGTCCAGATGACTGTGGCCGGCCGCACCCTATGGGACGAAAGCGAGGCGGACGCCCGGGACGGCTATGCGGCGCTGTTTGCCGCACATGGCTTTGCCATTGATGCGTACAACCCGGGTCAGACCATCTTGTTCCCGGAAATGGACGAAACCGTGGAAGTGCCCGAAATCACCTCCGACTGCTGGAGCATCCTGGGAAAATCCCCTGACAGCGTCATGTGCGCCTCGTCCCGCATGGTCGTCAAACGCAAAGGGGCCAAGTCGCCCGCAGTGCTGGCCTGCACGCTGCTGCCCTATGCGCCGGAGTTCGAGATGGGCGAAACCCTTGCCGAAGCAGAACGCCCGGTGCAGCTGAACCACCCGCACTGCGCAAAGTTCTGCGTTCTGGGAGGCGCCAGCTGCTCCGCTTAGCGCCCCCTCCTTCGAGCTGGTTTCAGTAGTCCCAGCTGCCCACAGTGAAATTGCCGGCTGTCAATTCAACATCCGTTGAGAACTCGACCAGGACGTTGCTGCCGTAATAAAGCCTGTCCGCGTCGTTATCCATAAACAGCCGGTCTTCTTCCGAAGCCTCCCATTCCTCCCGGTCGAACAGAACGTCTGTGTCCCGCGGAACCGTTCGGCGGGCTTCTTCGCGGTCAA
The DNA here is from genome assembly GCF_055902035.1 of Leisingera sp. SA215. Classification (NCBI taxonomy): domain Bacteria; kingdom Pseudomonadati; phylum Pseudomonadota; class Alphaproteobacteria; order Rhodobacterales; family Roseobacteraceae; genus Leisingera; species Leisingera sp. SA215. Next base: position 474,124 of record NZ_JBVVXU010000001.1, read on the forward strand.
ACACAAACACATCTTTTGCAGCGGAAAAATCTTCGACGACTGCAACGGTGGAATAGGCATCCAATTCCACAAACAGACGATCCTTGCCGCCGCCCGTCCTGATCGTATCCGCAGCGTTCGAAAAGCTGCCGGTCAGCACATAGATGTCATCCGACCCGCCGCCAGCATTCAGATATTCCGAATGCATGCCTTCCAGAACGACTGTGTCAGCACCTTTGCCGGTATTGATGACCGCGTCCAGCCCGCCCGGCGAGGTGACTGTCGAACCGTTGATGACAACTATGTCTTTCCCTTTGCCGGTTTTCACTTCGATGTCTGCAGTAACGCCCCAATTGCCGTTAAACTCGAAATAATCCTTGCCGCTGCCTGTGTTTACTTTCAGGTCGTTCACGTTGGCGTTCGCGGTGTACAGAACACTGTCCGCGCCCGCGAATGTGTTGACACGGATGCTGTTTTCATTCGCGTCAGCCTGCTGAAAGATATTCAGCGTGTCGTCCTTCATCCCGCTCCGGATCGTGAAGTCGCCATTTTCCGTGTTTCCGTAAAGAAACATGTCATAAAACCAATGTTCAACCGAAATAACGCTGGTTTCTATAGTATCCAGATCCAGAGTGGAGCCGCCTGACATGACCGCAGATACTTGCGATTTTACAGTGTCGTAACCGCTGCCGCCATCAAAGCTGAGCTGACTGTACCTAGTGAGATTGTCACTTTCGGTGGTCACGCTGAAACTCAATAGATCGAGCGTGTCATCGCCGCTGCCGCCAAAGAAACGGTCGGTCAGATCCGGAATATCAACCCCATCCGGATCGTGACTGTACAGCGTGAAATAATCGTCGCCGCCCCGCCCGTAAAAACTCTCCCGGATCGTCGAGGACGCCGCATAGAAGTTTCCAAACTGGTTTCCAAAAAAATTCTTGCGCATAAATACCTGCCTGATTTCAGTGCGCCCCGGGGTCGGTACGGGAATGCCGGGGACCGGCCCCCGGCCGGGAGCTTCAAACACGCATAGGGTTAAGACGAACCCTCCATACACGCAACGGCAAAGAAAGCCCTACGGCCTTGTAATCAGGTTAAAATGCCAGCTGGCTCAATGCAGCTGAAACTCTCCAACCACGTTACGCCATTCTCCCGGGCCAATCATCTTGCGGTGATTGAAGCGGACTGAATGCAGCGGGCCGTCAATTTCCCGTTGCCAGAACTCAATAAATTCAAACAACCGCGGATGATCCGGGGCAAGGTCGTACTCCTGCCACACAAAGGTGTTCAGAACGTGGATGTAATCGGGCATACAATAGGTGAACTCCGCCGTGGTCAGCCCGTATCCTTTCAGCATCAGCTCGGTCTCAGTGGTCGCCATTTACAGCCTCCAAAAATTGCCCCCTCTTACTGATGCTAGGTTTCTATTCGTTAATTTCCCCAAAAACAGTGTGTTACCGCCACGTGAACGGCCTGTTTCCAGCTTTCCCGGCTGTTTGCTTGCGCCCCATATACGGTATCTGATAGGGTGCGAACACAATATATAGAGCCAGAAGAAAGAGCGGGCAGCCAACGTGAGCGATACGCCGGAAACTCCTGAAAACATGGACGAAAACCTGCCGGAACGGCCAGTATATGACGGCCCCACGGTATCCATTGAATCCGAAATGCGCACGTCCTACCTGGACTATGCGATGTCGGTCATCGTCAGCCGTGCCATCCCGGACCTGCGGGACGGGCTGAAACCGGTTCACCGGCGCATTCTTTATGCAATGCACGAATCCGGCAACACCCATGACAAGTCCTACCGCAAGTCGGCCCGCCCGGTCGGCGACGTGATGGGTAAATACCACCCGCACGGCGACAGCGCGATCTATGATGCGCTGGTGCGGATGGCGCAGGACTTCTCGATGTCGCTGCCGCTGCTGGACGGCCAGGGCAACTTCGGTTCCATGGATGGCGACAACCCGGCGGCCATGCGCTACACCGAAGTGCGCATGGACAAACCTGCCGCGGCGCTGCTGGCGGACATTGAAAAAGAAACCGTCGATTTCCAGGACAACTATGACGGCAAGGACCGCGAGCCGACGGTTCTGCCGGCCCGGTTTCCGAATATGCTGGTCAATGGTGCGGGCGGTATTGCGGTCGGCATGGCTACCAATATCCCGCCACACAACCTGGGCGAAGTCGTCGATGCCACACTGGCGCTGATCGACGAACCGGACCTGACCAGCGAACAGCTGATCGAATACGTGCCCGGCCCGGACTTTCCGACCGGCGGTGTGATGCTGGGACGCTCCGGTGCGCGCAAGGCCTATCTGGAGGGCCGCGGCAGTGTGGTCATCCGTGCGAAGACCCGCACCGAAGAAATCAGAAAAGACCGCTATGCCATTATTGTGGACGAAATTCCCTATCAGGTGAACAAGGCTGCGATGATCGAAAAGATCGCCGAGCAGGTCCGCGAAAAGAAGATCGAAGGCGTCGCCCACGTGCAGGACGAATCCGACCGTAACGGCGTGCGCGTGGTGATCGAGCTGAAGCGGGACGCAACACCCGAAGTGGTGCTGAACCAGCTGTACCGCTTTACCCCGATGCAGACCTACTTCGGCTGCAACATGCTGGCACTGAACGGCGGCCGGCCGGAACAGCTGACGCTGCGCCGGTTCCTGACCTCCTTCATCGATTTCCGCGAAGACGTGGTAGCACGCCGCACGGCGCATCTTCTGCGCAAGGCCCGTGAACGCAGCCACATCCTGTGCGGCTTGGCGGTTGCGGTCACCAATATTGATGAAATTGTCAACACAATCCGGCAATCTGCCGATGCGGCTGAGGCGCGCGAAAAGCTGATGACCCGGCGCTGGCCGGCGCAGCCGATCCTGGAATACATCGCGCTGATTGATGATCCGACCCATACAGCCAACGAAGACGGCACCTACAACCTGTCGGAGACCCAGGCCCGCGCGATTCTGGAACTTCGGTTGCAGCGTCTGACCCAGATCGGCGTCAAAGAGGTCACAGACGAGCTGGAAGAGCTGGCCCGCAAGATCAAGGAATACCTTGAAATCCTGTCCTCGCGCGAACGCATCATGGGCATCATCGGCGACGAGCTGCGCGAAGTGCGCGACAACTTTGCCGTACCGCGCCGCACCGAGATCGTCGACTGGTCCGGTGACATGGAGGACGAAGACCTGATCGAGCGCGAGGACATGGTGGTGACCGTGACCTCGGGCGGCTATATCAAACGTACTCCGCTGGCCGACTTCCGCTCGCAGAAACGCGGCGGCAAGGGGGTATCGGGCATGCAGACCAAAGAAGAGGATGTGATCACCACCCTCTTTGTCGCCAATACCCATACCCAGCTGCTGTTTTTCACCACCGATGGCATGGTCTACAAGCTCAAGACCTGGCGCCTGCCGCAATCCGGGCGCACCGGAAAGGGCAAGGCCATCGTCAACATCCTGCCGATCCCGGCCGGCGTTTCCATTGCCGCGATCATGCCGGTCGATGTGCCGGATGAAGAATGGGAGAACCTGCAGGTGGTGTTTGCCACCAGCGGCGGCGACGTGCGCCGCAACCGGCTGTCAGATTTCACCAACGTCCGCCGCAATGGCAAGATCGCGATGAAGCTGCCCGAGGACGGATCGGTTCAGTTGGTGAATGTCCGTATCTGCTCGGAAGACGATGACGTGATGCTGTTCACCGACTCGGGCCGCGCGATCCGGTTCCGCTCCACTGATGTGCGCGTCTTCAACTCGCGCGAATCCACCGGTGTGCGCGGCATCAGGCTGAGCGGCGAGGACCGGGTGGTTTCCATGTCCGTGATCCGGCACTCAAAATACACGCCGGAACAGCGTACCGCCTACCTCAAGATGCGCCGCGCCATGGCCGGTTTGACCGACGATGCCGAAACCGCTGACGAGGATGCGGTCGAGGATCCGGATTTCTCGACCGAGCTTTACGCGGAAATGTCGGCAGCGGAAAACCTGATCCTGACGATCACCACCGGTGGTTCGGGCAAGCTGTCCTCCTCGCATGACTATCCGGTGCGCGGCCGTGGCGGAATGGGTGTCACCGCGATGGACAAAGCAATGCGCGGCGGCGAAATCGTGGCCTCCTTCCCGGTCGAAATGGATGACCAGATCATGCTGGCGACATCCAAGGGCCAGTCGATCCGGGTTCCGGTGGACGGGATTTCCTTCCGCTCGCGCTCGGCCGGCGGTGTCCGGGTGTTCAACACCGGCAAGGGCGAAGAAGTGGTATCAGTAGCCTGGATTGCCGAGAACGGCGAAGAGGAAGAAGGCGGCGGAGAGGAATAAGCCCCTTTCGCATGGACAGATTGAACGCCGTCCCGTTGCCGGGGCGGCGTTCGCATTGTTAACGGCCCCCTAACGGATGTTAGTTATTCTTATGGTCAAGTTCTCATTTTCTCATGAAGGAAATACCCCAATGAACTTGTACCACTGCTCCATCGACCTTCACCACGAAGCCAAGGCGCTGAACTTTGCCAGCGCCGTCGATCAATGGATGGGCTACCTGCAGGAACGCGGCGTGGTTCAGGGCTGGCGGCTTCTGCGCCGCAAGCTGGACATGGCCAGCGACAACTGCCGCGACTTCCTGCTGGAAATCGAATTCCGGGACATGACCCAGCTGGATCAGGCCTTCCGGGTTCTGGGCGAACATGACGAGGAGGTGGAGAAGCTCTACTCCCATGTCAGAGCATTGATCGCCACCGCCGACATCGGCCTCTACCGTCCCTTCCCGGATCCGGAACGGGCCGAACGGATGGCGCTGATCTGACGGCTGACGCGTCAGGTCAGGGTGGTTCCCAGAACAAAGCTGGCAAAGATCAGATAGGCTACGGCTGTATGCATCGGATTACTCTCTCAACTCACACCCCTATGAGACCCCGAGAATACCATTAAAATGCGTCATTTCCGGGGCAGCGGAATTTCCGCTGCCGCCAGAAGGTCTTAGCCGTGCTTTGATGCCGATTCAGAGATCGTACAGCAGGCTGAACTTCTCTTCGAGATAAGCCATCAGCGGCGCGTGGCCGGGCTCCATGCCAGACGCATGCACGATGGTATCGCGCGGGCTGCGCAGGCTGCCGTGCTGCTGCAGGTTTTCTTTCAGCCAGACGGTTGCGCCGCTGGTGTCGCCTTCGGCCAGCTGCGCATCCAGCCCCGGAACATCCCGGCGCAGCGCCTGGTACAGGCAGCCGGCATAGACGTTGCCCAGCGAATAGGTCGGGAAATAGCCAAACAGCCCCACCGACCAATGCACATCCTGCAGGCAGCCGTTCGAGGGTTTGTCGACAGCGTAGCCGAAATCCGCCTCAAAACGGTCGTTCCAGGCACCCTCAAGATCCTTCACAGCCAGCTCACCGCTCATCAGCGCGCGCTCCAGGCCGAACCGCAGCATGATATGCAGGTTATACTGCAATTCATCCGCCTCGGTGCGGATATAGCCCTTATGCACAGCGTTCGCCGTGGCATAGAATCCATCCGCATCAACAATGCCAAAATCGCCAAAGGCATCTTTCATTTCCTCAAACAGCCAACCGGTGAACGCGCGGCTGCGGCCGATCTGGTTTTCATAGATCCGGCTTTGGCTTTCATGCACGCCCATCGACACCCCGCTGCCCAGCGGGGTCAGCAGGTAATCGCGGCTGATGTTCTGCTCATAGGCGCCGTGGCCGACCTCGTGGATGGTCGAATAGAAGCAGTTGAACGGGTCGGTCTCGCTGGTCCGGGTGGTGATCCGCACATCCAGACCCGAGCCTGAGCTGAATGGATGCACAGCCTTGTCCACCCGCCCGTGCGCCATGTCATAGCCGAATACCTTGGCCAATTTGCGGGTCAGTTTCATTTGGGCCGCTTCGTCAAAAGTGCCTTGCAGCATTTTCGGCGCGGGCTTCTCCAGCACTTTGGCGCGCAACTCCACCAGACCGGGGCGCATGGCGTCGAAAATTTCGGCGATCCCTGCCCCGGTCATGCCGTGCTCGTAATCCTCGACCATCGCGTCATAGACGTTACCGCCCTCCGCCAGCGCCAGACCTTCCTCGCGCTTCAGCGCAACGACTTCCTCCAGCACCGGAACAAAGGCAGCGACATCCTCGTCCGCGCGCGCAGCAGCCCATTTGCCTTGCGCTTCGGAAGTGACTTGCGCGATTTTCTTGGCCAGATCAGCGGGCACCTTGACGGTGCGCTCATAGCTTCGGCGGATCTCGCACAGCTGGGCCTCGCCCGCCTCATTCGGCGCCACCGCCTGCTGCAGCCACTCAGCCACCCGCGGATCGGACCGGCGGGCGTGCAGCACAGCCTCGATCGCGGCCATCTCCTCGCCCCGTTGCGGCGCCGCGCCGCGTGGCATCACGGTTTCCTGATCCCAGCCCAGCCGGCCCGCAATCTGCCCCAGCGCTTGCGTGTCGCGCTGGAAGGCCATCAGTTCGTCAAATGCGCTCATGGGGTCAATGGTCCTTGATCGAAGTTGCAATCGGATAGGCAGACAGAAAACGGGCGCGCAGGATCAGCACCCAGAGGCCGATTGCGATCAGCTGATGGGTGATCGCGGCGTGCAGCGGTGCGGCATATAGAACGGTAATGATCCCTAGCAGAACCTGCAGGGACAGCGCCGCAAAAACTGCATTAAAGGCAAAGCGGGTTCGGCCGTGGGCACTTCCCCGTCCGCGCAGCCAGGTCACTGCGCCAAAGGCAAACAGCAGATAGCCTGCCAGCCGGTGAATGAATTGCACCAGGCCCGGGTTTTCAAAGAAGTTCTTCCAGACCGGCTCGATCATGAAGGGGTTCGGCGGGATCACCTGACCGCCCATCAGCGGCCAATCGGTATAAGAGCGGCCCGCATCGATCCCCGCCACCAGCGCGCCCAGCAGGATCTGCAGGAATGCGAAATGCATGAGACCGGTCGAGAGGCTGAACAGCTTGGCCTCCTTGGCACGGCGCGCCTGCATCAGCTCACGTTCTTCGCGGCCCAGCATCATAATGTACCAGGCAATGAAGCCAAGGATCACAAACGCCAGCCCCAAATGCACAGCCAACCGGTAGGAGGCGACAGCCGTCATCCCTTCGCCCGGGTTCACACCTGAGGAAACCATCCACCAGCCAATCGCGCCCTGCACACCGCCCATAATACCAGGCAGTGCCAGCCGTCCGGCCCAGCCCGCCGGGATTTTGCGTGCGGCCAGAAAGCCCAGAAAGCCAACTGCCCAGATCAGACCAATGATGCGGCCCAGCTGGCGATGGCCCCACTCCCACCAGTAAATAGATTTAAAATCAGATAGTTGCATCCATTTGTTCTGGATGCGCCACTGGTCTATCTGCTGGTATTTGTCGAATTCCGCCTGCCATTCTGCTTCGGACATAGGCGGGATGGCTCCGGTCACGGGGCGCCATTCGGTAATCGACAGGCCAGAGTCCGTGAGCCGCGTCAACCCGCCCACCACAATCATCGCAACCACCAGCGCAAACAGCACCATAAGCCAGGCCCGGATACCCTTGCGGGCGCCGCCGCGGCCGCGGTCGATCAGTCCCGGCTGTACTGCGGGCACGTCGGACTTCTCGCCCTCAACCTCTTCGAAAATGCTGCGCTTGCTCATGCTTGCCTCTTTACCATTGCTGCCAAGCTAAGGACGGATTTGGGATTGGTCCAGAGCGGCTCACTCGCCGCCGCGCTCTTTCCAACGAACCATCTGCCGCATGATCCCGTGCAGCATCTGCACATCCGCGCGGGTCATCCGCATCCTGCTCCACAGATTGCGCAGATTGGTCTTCATGCTCTCAGCTTTTTCCGGCGGGAAGAAAAAGCCCGCCTGGTCCAGGCGGTTCTCGTAATGCTCCACCAGTTTCTCGACTTCCACACCGCTCGCCCAGTCGCCCTTGCGGCCGAGGTCAGTGGTTTCATGCTCCACTTCACCGGATTGGCGCATCCATTCATAGCCGGTCAGCAGCACGCATTGGCCCAGGTTCAAGGAGGCATAAAGCGGGTTCACCGGCACCGAGATGATGGCGTTGGCCTTGGCGATGTCTTCATTCTCCAGTCCCGCGCGCTCGGGCCCGAACATAACCGCGACCTTCTCGCCCGCCGCGATCTTGCCAGCTGCGATCTGCATCGCGCGTTCGGGGCTGTAGACGGGTTTGGTCAGCCCGCGCTGGCGGGCGGTGGTGGCAAAGACATAGGTGCAATCGCCCAGCGCCTCGGGCACATCCGCACAAAGCTGTGCCTCGTCCAGCAGCCGGCCGGCACCTGATGACATCGCAACCGCCTTGGGGTTCGGCCAACCGTCCCGCGGCGCCACGATGCGCATCCGATCGAGGCCAAAGTTCCACATTGCCCGCGCCGCGGCGCCGATATTCTCGCCCATCTGGGGGCGGACCAGGACAAAGGCAGGTTGAGGCGTATCAGTGGGCATTGCTGCAGGCATCCGTCTGTTGCGCGTAAAATCCGCCTTGCTGTAATCCCCGCAGGCGTCCGGGGCAAGGTCCGGCACCTGACTTGCCGGTATTTCCCGCTTGCGCTGGCTGCGCAAATCCTTGCGTCCGGCGGCAAATCGGCTAAACACCGTTCAATCGCCTGAACAATGGAGCGCCACCATGGACAGCCCTTCTGACGCACCGGAACAGCCGCAGATCTACTTGATCTCCCCGCCGAGCTTTGAACTGGGCAAGTTTCCCGGCCAATTGGCACGGGTACTGGACGAGATCGGCGTGGCCTGCGTGCGCCTGGATCTGGCCAGCCGAGACGAAGACACCCTCAGCCGTGCAGGCGACGCACTGCGCGAGGTCACCATGGAACGCGATGTGGCGCTGGTAATCTCGGATCATCAGATCCTGGCAGAGCGGCTGGGCCTTGACGGTGTGCATCTGACAGACGCGTCCAAATCCGTGCGCACCGCGCGCAAGGCGCTGGGGCCGGATGCGATTGTCGGCTGTTTCTGCGGCGCGTCGCAGCACGACGGCATGGTAGCAGGTGAAGCGGGCGTGGACTACGTGAGCTTCGGGCCCGTCGGCACTTCGGGCCTGGGGGATGGCGCACAGGCTGAGGCTGATCTGTTCCAATGGTGGTCCCAGATGATCGAGGTTCCTGTGGTCGCAGAGGGCGGCCTGACCGAGGATCTGGTACGCAGCATCGCCCCCTATACCGATTTCTTTGGCATCGGAGACGAAATCTGGCATGCCGAGGACCCGCTTGCACAGATCAAAACCCTGATGCGGGCAATGGGCTGACCGTTTAGCGGGGTTTTACAGGAACACCCGCTCGACGAACCAGTACCCCCCTATCATCGCAATGGTGACCGAGGCCGGGATCGCCACACGGCCGCGGTATTTCGGATGTTGCCCGAACCACAGCCGCACGCCCAGGTAAGCCGCCGCAATCACTGCAAGCTGGCCCAGTTCCACGCCGATGTTAAAACCGATCAGGGCTGGCAGGAACTGGCTGGCCGGCAGACCGAACGCGCCCAAAACGCTGGCAAAGCCCAGCCCGTGCAACAGCCCGAACCCAAAAATCACAAAAGCCCGCCAGCCGTGCAGCTTGCGGGCGAAGATGTTCTCGACCGCGACAAAGACAATCGACAGTGCAATCAGCGGCTCGACAATACTGGCGCTGACCGACACCACCCCCAAGGCGCCCAGCGCCAGTGTAATGGTATGCGCCACTGTAAAGACGCTCACCTGCAGCAGCAGCGGCTTTACCCGCGGGCTGAGAAAAAACAGCCCCAGTACAAACAGGATATGATCCAGCCCCTTCGGCAGGATATGGGTAAAGCCGACGGGAATGTATTCCGCAAAGGCCTCGACCGGTGTCTTGGCTGCACCGCCCTTCAACGGGATCGGCGGCGATGTCTCTCCCCCCTGGAGGTAACCGGTATAGGGTTCCTTGACCCCGTTCTGCCGCAGCACCACGCCGCCGGACCCGGCAGGCCAGAAAATCCGCAGGCTGTCGGCCGTTGCCGGAATTTTCCCGGTCAGCTCCAGAAAAGACGCGCGCGGCAGGCTGGCATCGCCAACCTCCGGTATAGTGACATGCGACAGGCGGAGGTCCACTGCCCTGCCGGCCCGCAAGGAAAACGTTTCCAGCCATTCTTCGGCGAACAGCCGGACCATCGGTTCCAGATCCTGCATCCCCAGTCCGCGCAGTTCATCGTAGTCAGCGGCCTGCGCCGTCTGGTTTGTGTCCGACAGGCCATCCAGATCAATGCCGGCGACAAACGCCTCGACATTCAGCCGCAGCCCCAGGGTGATCTGCCCGTCCTCCACCCGGAAATCGGCAATCGCCGGTGTGACCTCATGCGCGCGGACATTTGCAGCTGCTATTGCAACCACACTGAACAGCAGCGCAAATAGGATCTGCAGCCAAGTCACACCGCGCCTGACAGCCAAGGACAATTTCATGCAATACCGCCTGTTCTGCTCAACTCTCTGCGCCGGGCTGGCTTTGGGGGCCGCCCCGCTGTTATCCCACGAGTTTTGGATTGAGCCGGAAAAATATCAAGTGCCTATCGGCACCGGGGTGGTGGCGAGATTACGCAACGGACAGGAATTCAAGGGGGCCGAACAGCCTTACTTGGATCACCGGATTGCCCGGTTCGAGGTTGTTCAGAACGGATCTGCAACGGCTTATGAAGGCCGGATGGGCGACATGCCTGCATTGACCGCCGACGAAAAAGGTGACGGTCTGGCCGTGATCATCCACCAGACACAGCCGCAGATGCTGATCTATGACACCTGGGAGGACTTTCAGGCCTTCATCGATCACAAGGGTTTTGCCGGCATTCCCGGTCAGCACCACGCGCTTGGCCTGCCGGACGCGGGCTTTGCCGAGCAATACACCCGCTATGCCAAGGCATTGATCGCCATCGGCAGCGGTGCAGGCTCCGATCAGGACACGGGGCTGGAGACCGAGATCGTTGCCCTCGCCAATCCCTATACCGATGACCTGTCATCAGGTCTCCCGGTTCAGGTGCTGTATCAAGGCAAGCCACGCCCCCAGGCACAGGTTGAGATTTTTGCAAAAGCGCCGGATGGCAGCATCAGCATCAGTACCATGCCAACCGATGCACGGGGTGAGGCGGTCATCCCCGTTACCCCAGGGCAGTCTTACCTGCTTGACGCTGTGGTGCTTCGTCCCGCCCGTGAAGGCCAGGATTATGTTTGGGAAAGCCTCTGGGCGGCGCTGACCTTTGCGGTGCCTGCACCGTGATGCCTCTTGCGATGAACCGGCAAAGGCGGCAATAGGTCATTATGACACAAAACTCCGCTCCCCAGCGCCCCGCCATGCTGTGCATCGGGTCGGTCCTTTGGGACATTATCGGTCGCTGCAGTACGGAGATGCAGCGCGGCTCGGACATGCCCGGGCGCATCACCCGGCTGCCCGGCGGCGTTGCCATGAACATCGCCATGACCTTGTCGCGTTTCGGGATGCAGCCTGCATTGCTGACGGCCGTGGGCCGCGATCCCGAAGGTGACGAGCTGATCCACGCCTGCAGCCACTTTGGCCTGATCACGGATTACATCTACCGGTCCGAGGATCTGCCCACCGACCGCTACATGGCAGTCGAAGGCGCCAACGGGCTGATTGCCGCCATTGCCGACGCCCACTCGCTGGAGGCCGCTGGCGACAAGATCCTGCGTCCGCTGTCCGACGGCGCATTGGGCACCTGCGATGCCCCGTACCGGGGTCAGGTTGCGCTGGATGGCAACCTGACGCTTTCGGTGCTGGATGACATCGTGGCCAGTCCCGCCTTTGCCAGTGCCGACCTGCGCGTCGCTCCAGCTTCACCGGGAAAGGCGGAACGGTTGCGTCCATTTCTCAACCGCACCCGCGGCACGCTTTATGTGAACCTCGAAGAGGCTGGCATCCTATGCCAGGCAGAGTTTACCGATAGCGAAACCGCTGCGCAGGCAATGCTGGATCGCGGTGCGGCTCGGGTGCTGGTCACTGATGGCGGCTCCTCTGCCACCGTCGCCGATGCCGAAGGCGCCATCACCCTTGTTCCGCCCCGCGTGACCGTCGCCCGGGTGACCGGCGCCGGAGATACCTTTATGGCCGCCCATATCGTCGCCGAGGCACGGGGCGAAGACCGCAAGACCGCTTTGGCCTCCGCCCTCGCGGCCGCGGCCACATATGTTTCAGGAGAACCCCCGTTGTGATCGAAATTCGCTATTCATCCGAAGTCCAGACCGCCAAGACCGCAGGTCAGGCCATTGTTGCGCTGGAAAGCACCATCATCACCCATGGCATGCCCTACCCGCAGAACGTCGAAGTCGCCGCCCAGGTGGAGCAGGACATCCGCGATGCCGGTGCCGTGCCCGCCACAATGGCCGTTATGAAAGGCGTGCTGCATGTGGGGCTTGAACCCGATCAATTGCAGGTGCTTGGCCAGGAAAAGGGGGTTGCCAAGATCTCCCGCGCCGATATGGCCGCCTGCATCGCCACTGGCGGCACCGGTGCGACCACGGTTGCGGCGACTATGATTGCCGCACGGCTGGCCGGGATCGAAGTCTTTGCAACCGGCGGTATCGGCGGCGTGCATAAAGGGGCCGAGACCACATTCGACATTTCCGCCGACCTGATGGAACTGGCGCAAACCCCGGTCACCGTGGTGGCTGCGGGCGCCAAAGCCATTCTCGACGTGCCGAAAACGCTGGAAGTGCTGGAAACCCAGGGCGTGCCGGTTATCGCCTATGGCCAGGACAGCTTCCCGGCATTCTGGTCCGCGCAGTCCGACCTGAAGGCGCCTCTGCGTATGGACGGGGCCGCCGAGATCGCTCGCGCCCATGCCACCCGGAAGGCCATGGGCCTGCCCGGAGGCCAGCTGGTCGCCAACCCGATCCCGGCAGAGGCCGAAATCCCGGCCGAAGAGCTGGCGCCGGTCATCGCCCAAGCCCAGTCCGAGGCCGATGAACAGGGCATCTCAGGCAAGGATGTAACCCCCTTCCTGCTGCGCCGGATCTTTGAGCTGACCGGGGGACGCTCGCTCACCGCCAATATCGCCTTGGTGCGCAACAACGCCCGTCTGGCGGCAAAGATCGCACAGGAACTGAACAAACGGCCACAATGATTTGATTTTCCGGGCGGATGCCATTGCTCCGCCCGCAATCAGTGCCTAGGTTCCAATCGAAATTCAGGTGAAGCAGCCCCATGACAACGCCCTTCGACGAAGAACCTCACCGCCGCCGCGGACTGTTTGCAAGTCTGCGCGCCTCTTTCTTTACCGGGATCGTCGTCATTGCACCGGTGGGCCTGACCATTTGGCTGCTGTGGTCGGTGATGGGCTGGATCGACAGCGTGGTGCTGCCGCTGGTTCCAACCACCTTCCGGCCCGAACAGTACATCGGCATCAACCTGCGCGGTGTCGGGCTGATCATCTTCCTGCTGTTCACAATCGTTGTTGGCTGGATTGCCAAGGGTATCCTCGGCCGGTCGCTGATCAGTTTTGCCGAGAGCCTGGTAGAACGCATGCCGGTGGTCCGCACGGTCTATTCCGGTATCAAGCAGATTTCAGAGACCGTTTTCGCCCAGTCGGAACGCAGTTTTGAAAAGGCCTGCTTGGTGCAATACCCGCGCAAGGGCATTTGGGCGATCGGGTTCATCTCCACCGCTGCGAAGGGTGAGATCGCCAAGAAGGTCGAAACCAGCCGCGGCCTTACCAGTGTCTTCCTGCCAACCACTCCAAACCCGACATCCGGTTTTTTGCTGTTCGTCCCCGAAGAAGATGTGATCGAGCTGGACATGTCAGTGGAGGATTCTGCCAAGCTGGTAATCTCGGCAGGCCTTGTCTATCCGAACCCCAAGGACCCCTCAAAACCGCTGGAGAACGGCAAGAAAGCGGCAGTGAAAGAAAGCGCCTGACCTAGCTGAACATCGCGGGCAAATCCGTCGAAGAACGCACTCCGAGGTTCTTCCCGTCCCGCGCCAGAAAGCTGTCTGCCGCATCCCGCCCCGCCTGTTTCAGCCGCGCCAGGATCTGCGGCACAGGAAACAGCTTGGTGGTGACTGACAGCTGCGTCATCAGCTCATCATCGGCAATCATGTGAACCCGCACTTTCTTCATCCGCCCGGGTGCTAGCGTTCCATCCGCCAGCAGACGCTGAACAAAGCTGATAGCCCGCAACTCCCGCAGCAATGACGAGTTGAAGCTGATCTCATTCACCCGGTTGCGGATCTGCTGCGGCGTCTTGGGAATCTCGTCGCGCTCCAGCGGGTTGATGTTCACAATCACCACATCCCCCGGCAGCCCGGCGCGGAACAAGGGAAACAGTGCCGGGTTGCCAGTAAATCCGCCATCCCAATAGGCCTCCATCCGCCCGGTGTCCGGATCCTCGATCTCCACCGCCTGGAACATGTCCGGCAGGCAGGCCGAAGCGAGGATCGCATTTGTGCTGATCTCCTGCCCCTCGAAAATGCGGATCTTGCCGCTGCGCACACAGGTGGCGCAAACGAACAGCTCCGGGCCTTCCTCGGCGCAGACTTTCGAAAAATTGAACGCCTCCACAACCTCCTGCAGCGGGTTCTTGTAGAACGGACCATAGTGATAGGGTGAGATCGCCTGGCTCATGGATTCCATCGGAGAAAACGGCATTGCCGCCTCCCAGGCGCCTGCCCAGGCCACCGCATCAAACCGGGTCAGCCAATGGGCAAAACGCATGTCCCCCACCGCCCCCATCCGCCGCCACAGACTGTTCAGCGCCGCCTTGGCGCCCTCGCGCCCGCCCTGAACCATACCGGACTTGAATGCTGCGCCATTCAGCGCGCCAGCCGAAGTTCCGGTAATCCCGGCCACCTCGGTACTCTCATCTTCCAACAGCCGGTCCAGCACGCCCCAGGTAAACGCTCCATGCGCGCCGCCGCCCTGCAGGGCCAGATTAATGCGTTTCACCAAAATGCACCTGCCCATTTCATCTTTGCGAAAATGCTCCGGGGCTGAATTTTCCCGGCTGCGGCATTGGGGGCCGGCCCCTCCCGCCGCTTCCAGGCGACGCCTACAGCGCCGTCCAGCCGCCATCGACACTCAGCGTCGTGCCGGTAATTTGCGCTGCGGCATCGGAACACAAGAACACCGTGGTGCCACCCAATTGCTCCACAGTCGCAAACTCGCGGCTCGGCTGGCGTTCGAGCATCACCTTCTTGATCACCTCGTCCCGGCCCATGTTGTATTTTTCCATGGTGTCCGGAATTTGCGCCTCCACCAGCGGCGTCAGCACATAGCCCGGGCAAATCGCATTGCAGGTAATTGGCTCCTCCGCTGTTTCCAGCGCCACTGTCTTGGTCATGCCGACGACCCCGTGCTTGGCTGCCACATAGGCCGCCTTAAACGGTGAGGCAGTCAGCCCGTGCGCTGAGGCGATATTGACGATCCGCCCCCAGCCAGCCGCGCGCATTCCGGGCAAGGCCGCCGCCATGGTATGGAAATTCGAGTTCATGTTGATCGCGATGATCGCGTCCCATTTGTCCTGCGGGAACGCATCGATCGGCGCCACATGCTGGATGCCGGCGTTGTTCACCAGGATATCGCAAACGCCGGCCTTCTCAATCAGCGCCCGGCAATCGGCCCCTTTGGACATATCGGCCTGGATGTACCGGGCGTTGACGCTGAATTCACGGGCGATGTCTGCCGCCAGGGCGTGATCCTCTTCCCGGTCGGTGAATGAATTCAGCACCACATCGGCCCCAGCCCGCGCCAGTTCGCGTGCAACCCCCAGGCCAATACCTGAATTCGATCCGGTGATAACGGCGGTCTTCCCTTGCAAGGACATCGGCATCTTTCCCTCGGCTGAATGAAACTGCCGCCACTGTGCCATGCTGCAGATGCAAAAGAAACGCGTAAGACTACGGATCGTCCCTTGCAACGCGGGGGCATTTCCCTTCAGAGGTGGTGTGGAACTGTCCAAAAAAAACGCCCGCACAAGGCGGGCGTTAGTTATTGAGGCAGGTTTCATACAGGCAAGAAACCTATCGAGCAGTGATCCCTTTATAAGCAATTTCCGGCTTTCGTCCAAGCTAAAAGTTTGAAAAGACGAAAAAGCGCACGTAGCGTGCGGAAGCAAGAAAATAAGGGCAGAGCGGGATTGTTGTGAAACTGTGTATAGAAAATTTCGTCAAGCTCCGTACGGCACTGACCGGAATCACCTTGGCTTTTGCTGCGAACTTTGCGCAGGCAGAATCGGGTCATGGCATAGCTATGTATGGCGCACCCGCCCTGCCACCGGATTTTGTGTCTTTACCCTATGCCAACCCGAATGCCCCCAAAGGCGGCAAGGTGGTTTTCGGCAACACCGGCGGCTTTGACACGCTGAACCCGTTCACCCTTAAAGGGACCGCGCCGTGGCAGCTGAGGTTCTGGGGATACGAGAGCCTGATGGGCCGCTCCTGGGATGAGCCGTTCACGCTTTATGGTCTTTTAGCCGAATCGATTGAGGTGCCCGAGGACCGCTCCTGGGTCGAATTCACCCTGCGGGAGGAGGCGCGATTCTCCGATGGCAGTCCGGTGACCGTCGAAGATGTGCTCTGGTCGTATGAAACTTTGGGCACCAAAGGCCACCCGCGCTACCGAGGTTTCTGGACCAAGGTCGAGCGGATGGAACAGACCGGGCCGCGCAGCCTGCGGCTGACGTTCAACACGATAGACCGCGAGCTGGCGCTGATCGCAGGAATGCGTCCGATCCTCAAGAAGGCGCAGTGGCAGGACAAGGACTTCGGCACGGATGCACTGCCCGGCGCGCCGATCGGCACCGGCGCCTATGTGGTCAAGAATTTTGAACCCGGCCGCTTTATAACCCTGGCCCGGGATCCGGATTACTGGGGCAAGGATTTGCCACTGCACCGCGGCACCCGGAACTTTGACGAAATGCGCCTGGATTTCTTTGGCGACGCAACCGTGCTGTTTGAAGCCTTCAAGGCAGGCGAGCTGAGTGCGGTGCGGGAATTCAACGCCGACAAATGGGACAGCGTCTACAACTTTCCTGCCGTGACCCGCGGCGATGTGGTCAAAAGCGAAATACCGCATCAGCGCCCTTCGGGCATGACCGGGTTGGTGATGAACAGCCGCCGTGCCCCGCTGAACGATTGGCGCGTGCGCGAGGCGCTGCTACTGGCGTTCAATTTCGAATATATCAACGGCACGGTGACAGGCGGCGTGCAACCGCGGATCACCTCATATTTCTCGGGGTCCGAACTTGGCATGCAGCCCGGCCCAGCTGCCGGCAAAGTTCAAACACTGTTGGAACCCTTTGCAGACACGCTGCTGCCCGGCACTCTGGATGGCTACGCGTTGCCACAGGGTGACGGCACCAAGCGAAACCGCAGAAACCTGCGCAAAGCAATGAAACTGCTGGCCGACGCGGGTTGGAGCGTCACCGATGGCGTGCTGCGCAATAACGATGGTGCGGCATTAAACTTCACGGTTTTAATCCGCCAGGGCGACGGTGAGATGAAAACCATCACTGAAATCTATGCCCGCGCACTTGAGCGACTGGGAATCTCGCTGACGGCGGAAACCGTCGACAATGCACAATATGTCGAACGCCAGAATGCCTATGATTTCGACCTAACCCGCTACCGCCTGGAGTTGTCGCTGAGCCCCGGAAACGAGCAGCGCTATTACTGGGGCAGCGACGGTGTCAGCCAGCCCGGCAGCCGCAATCTGATGGGCATGGACAGCCCGGCGGCTGAAGCGATGATCGATGCCATGCTAACCGCGTCGGAGCCGGACGACTTCACAGCCGCGGTGCGGGCGCTGGACCGGGTTTTAACCGCAGGCCGCTATGTCATTCCTTTCTGGCGGTTCGATGCGGGGCGGATCGCCCATGTCAAGGAAATGCGGTTCCCGGAATATCTGCCGATTTACGGCGACCGGACAGAGTTCATGCCGGATGTCTGGTGGTATCAGACAGACTGACGCGCCGGCCAGCGGCAGCTTGCGGCCAGAGCAATTGACTTACGGCAACTAATTCCACATTTTGCGAAATATGTAACTTAATATCACGGATAAACTCAGTGCTCTGGCGCATCCAAACCGCCTGGTCCTGTTCCGTTTGCTGATGACCTGCTGTCCGGGTGCTGCCAGAACCAACCCGATTTCTGCAGTTCTGTAACGAGTAAAGGACCGACCATGCCATCGGGTGAGCGCCCGTTGAACATCCTGTTCCTCTGCGCGGGCAACTCTGCCCGCTCCCTCCTGCTGGAACAACACGGCCGGGCGCAGCCGAATTGACACAGCAGTTCAAACGGATAGGAGAGATCGTGTGACCGGGCAGAAACTGCTGGCCAATCTAATGGCCACCGGCTGCATGCTCTATGCAATCATCACCACGCTGGGGCCGGTTTCCGGGATCCGGCGGTGACGCTCGCCTTTGCGTAGCGTGGCGACCATCCTGGAGCGCGGCAACACCCTATATCGGAGTGCAGATCATTGGTGGCATCCTGGGGGCTGGGCCTGCCACATCATGTTTGATCTTGCAATTTTGCAAAGATCCGCAACCATGCTCCGCAGCAGAACAGCTCAGTGGTTTTCCGAAATCCTGGCCGCTTTCGGCCTGCTGTTCGTGATTTTCGGCGGGCTGCGGTCACGTCTCAAGGCGGTGTCCGCGCTGGTCGGCCTCTATATCACCGGGGCTTACTGGTTCACCTCTTCCACCAGCTTTGCCAGCCCGGCGGTGACCATCGCGCGCGGCTTCAGCGATACCTTTGCAGGCATCTATCCGGGCGATATCCCGATGTTCATTGCCATACAGGTGTACGTGATGGGCATTGGCCACATCACTCTGCCTCGGCTGTTTACACGGGGTTGATCATTGGCGGAATTCCGCTGAATGCGGCGGCCCCGGGCTGATGCCCCGCGGCCGCCGTTACACAAAGCTTGAAAAATGCTAGCATGAGGGTCCAACAACCCAAATCCGTTTGTCAGGGAGGCCCCCCAATGCCTGTACAGACAGCAGCTGCCAGCTGGATTGACAGGATGCCCCGCATCAAACAGCGCTTTCCGCATCTGAAAGCCAGCAACGCGCCGTCACTTGTGGATGACCGGGAAAGATTTGTTGCTTATCTGGCCCGCACCCATCACCTCACCCTGAACGAAGCCAGGGAGGAAGTGGACGATTTTCTCTATATCGAAAGTCTGCTGAGAGAACTGGACGGGCGGCCGCATTAGCAGCACAGCCCCTGTTTCAGGTCCCGGAATCAAACCAGCGACGTCACCCAAAGGATCATTGCGTCTTCAGGGCTGACGGATATGACATTGTGCCCCATGGCCGCGTCGTAATAGGCGCTGTCCCCGCGGCGCATTTCGATCGGCTCATAAAACTCCGTATAAAGCTTGACCACCCCGGTCAGCACATACAGGAATTCCTCGCCATCATGGCGCACCCAGCCGTCAAATTCATCCAGCGACCGTGCCCGCACCCGCGCCCTGTAAGGCAGCATCTGCTTGCGCGACAGACCGTCCGCCAGCAGCTCGTGTTCATATGTCGCGGTGGCATGGGCCGAACCGTCCCCCGATTTGGTCACCGTCATCCGCCCATTCACCTGATCGCGCTGCGGCTGGGTAAACAGCTGGGGCACCGAGATCTGCAAGCCCACAGCCAGCTTCTTAAGCGCCTCATATGTCGGTGACATCTGGCCATTTTCGATCTTGGACAGGGTCGAACGCGCCAGCCCGGCCTGATTGGCTGCATGCTCCAGTGTCCAATCCCTCGCCTTGCGCAGTTCGCGCACGCGTGCCCCCAAGTCCAATGGCTCTGCTTCGTCATCTCCGCCGTTTGCACGGGCGATGGTAATCAGGGATTTCGGGTCACGGTCAGTCATAGCCACTCTATAAGCCGCACCGGCGCAGCTTGCAACGCAGGACGGTGCAGGCTACCCAATTGCCATGCTGTCTGTTTTTGATCAGGGACCCTTTGCGCCCTGCCCCGCACCCTTCAATCTCGCGGCCCATGTGCTGCGCCATGCCCGGCGGCTGGCGGATAAACCCGCGTTGTCGGTTCTGCAAGGCGATGGCAGCGAAGTTTGGACATACGCCCGGCTTGAATCCGCCGTACGCGGCACCGGGACCGGGCTGCTCAAGGCAGGGCTGAAACCCGGAGACATCGTGCTGATGCGGCTGGGGAACACGGTGGAGTTTCCGATTGCCTATCTCGGCGCCATTGCGGCCGGGCTGGTGCCGGTTCCGACCTCAGCCCAGCTGACAGCGCCCGAAACCGCCCGGATGATCGCCGATCTGAACCCGGCTGCAGTTCTGCGCGACCCTGCTGTGGCTTGTGCGAGTCACCCGCTGCAAATCAGCAGCGCCAGCTTGCTGGAAATGCACCGGCTGCCTCCCTGTGAATACGCTTTTGTGGACCCGGAGCGGCTCGCCTATGTGGTCTACACCTCCGGCACCAGCGGAAATCCGCGCGCCGTCGCCCACGCACACCGGGCTGTTTGGGCGCGGCAGATGATGGTGGAGGGCTGGTACGGTCTGAAAGCAGACGACCGGCTGCTGCATGCTGGCGCTTTCAACTGGACTTACACGCTGGGCACCGGCCTGCTGGACCCCTGGGCGGCAGGCGCAACGGCGCTGATCCCGCAGCCTGGGACCCCGCCAGCCGCCCTGCCCGCACTGTTGCACCGCCACCGGGCAACCCTCTTTGCCGCCGCCCCCGGCGTCTACCGGAAATTCCTGCACGCCGGCCCGCTCGATCTGCCGGACTTGCGGCATGGGCTTTGCGCTGGTGAAAAGCTTTCACGCCATCTTCACGCAGCTTGGGAGACCGCAACAGGCTGCGGCTTGTTCGAGGCTTTCGGCATGTCGGAATGTTCCACTTTCATTTCCTCTTCGCCGTCCTGCCCTGCACAGGACGGCGCGCTCGGGCAGCCGCAAGCCGGCCGCAGAACCGCCATACTGGGCAGCGACGGACCGGTTCCGATGGGGGAGGAAGGCACCATCGCAATCCACCGCTCGGACCCGGGGCTGATGCTTGGCTATCTGAATGCGCCTGAAGAAACCGCTGCCCGCTATCAGGGGGATTGGTTCCTGACCGGTGATCAGGGCACAATGTCTGAGAACGGCCAGATCCGCTATCTGGGCCGTGCCGACGACATGATGAACGCCGGCGGCTACCGGGTTTCGCCGATCGAAGTTGAAACCGCGCTTGCCGCCCATCCCGGCATCACCCAGGCCGGTGCCGCGGCAGTTGAGGTAAAGCCGGATACCTATGTCATCGCGGCCTTCTATACCGGTCCCGAAGAGTTGATCCCGGAACAGCTGCAGGCCTTTGCATCCCAGCGCCTGGCCCGTTACAAGCAGCCCCGCGCTTACGTCCACTTGGACGCCCTGCCTATGGGTGCCAATGGCAAGCTGCTGCGCCGCGCCCTGCCCGCCCTGTTCAAAGGATGACCCCAATGACCGACGTCAAGCTCGACATCCTGTCGGACCCGATCTGCCCTTGGTGCTATATCGGTAAGACCCATCTGGATAAGGCACTGGCCGAAGTGCCCGATCATCCCTTTGTCATCGAATGGCATCCTTTCCAGCTGAACCCTGATATGCCGCGTGAAGGCATGGCACGGCGCGACTACCTGGAGCGTAAATTCGGCGGCAAGGACGGCGCGGTGAAGGCTTATGCGCCAGTGGTGGAACACGCCGAAAAGGCCGGCCTCGCCATCAATTTAGAGGCGATGACACGCACCCCCAACACACTGGATGCGCACCGGCTGATCCATTGGGCCGGGATTGAGGGCAAGCAGACGCAAGTGGTAGACGCCCTGTTCAGAGCTTATTTCATTGACGCCAAGGACATTGGAGACCACGCGGTTCTGACGGAAATCGCAAGCGGGGTTGGAATGGAGGCTGGCGTCACCGCGCGGCTGCTTCAAGGCGACAGCGATGTGCAGGCCATCCAGAACCGCGACGCCCACTCCCGTAAAATGGGGGTAAGTTCGGTGCCGACGTTTATTGTTGCAAGCCAGCACGCCGTGCCCGGCGCCCAGCCGCCGGAACTGTGGAAACAGGTAATTGAGGACATCCTGCAGCAGCAGAAGGCCGCAGAGGCCGAATAACCGCGCGGAAACTACTTAGCATCGCAACAATGCACAGTTTCCTGTGCAGCCGGGCGCTGGTCCGGCAAACAGATTCGTGCTAGCGGAACCGGACAGCTCCCGGACCGGCCTTGTTCCCCGGAACCATCTGAAGAGCTGTTAGAGGATTCAAATGTCTCAGTCCCAGGTTCACTCTCCGGCCCATGGCATGGCCAAGGCTGAATTCATTGCGCTTATTGCGATGATGTTTGCCACAATTGCTTTTTCAATCGATGCGATGCTGCCCGCGCTGCCCGAAATCGGCCAGACGCTAAGCCCCGATGACATCAACCGTGCCCAGCTGGTGCTGACCTCCTTTGTGCTGGGCATGGGGATCGGCACATTCTTTACCGGTCCGCTGTCCGATGCCTTTGGCCGCAAGCAGGTCATTGCCGGCGGCGCAGCGCTGTATATTGTCGCAGCAGCCGTTGCCTGGCAGGCGCAATCGCTGGAACTTCTGCTGGCCTCCCGCGTCGTCATGGGGCTGGGTGCCGCCGGGCCGCGGGTGGTTGGCATTGCCATTGTGCGTGACCTTTATTCGGGCCGGGAAATGGCGCGGCTGATGTCGATTGCAATGATGATCTTCACGCTGGTTCCCGCCTTTGCGCCGATGCTGGGTGCAGGAATCATCGCGTTTTCCAGCTGGCGCGGTATCTTTCTGGCCTTTGCTGTTTTCGCCATCCTCATCGTGATGTGGATGGGTCTGCGCCTCCCGGAAACCCTGGCACTGGCGAACCGCCGTCCCTTTCGTCTGCCGCTGCTTCTGGGCGCGGTGAAAGAGATGTTCGCCCATCCTGCCGTGCGCCTGTCGATCCTGGTGCAGACCCTTTGCCTCGGAATGCTGTTCACTATGCTGACAATGGTGCAGCAAGTCTATGACGTGATCTTTGACCGTGCCGGCAGCTTCCCCTTCTGGTTTGGGTTTGTGGCCTTGATGGCAGGAACCGCCAGCCTGCTGAACGCAGCCATCGTTGTCCGCGTTGGC
Source organism: Leisingera sp. SA215 (assembly GCF_055902035.1). Classification (NCBI taxonomy): domain Bacteria; kingdom Pseudomonadati; phylum Pseudomonadota; class Alphaproteobacteria; order Rhodobacterales; family Roseobacteraceae; genus Leisingera; species Leisingera sp. SA215. The sequence continues at coordinate 497,153 of NZ_JBVVXU010000001.1, forward strand.
ATGCGCAGGATCGTGACCTGGTCTTTGGCTGCGCAGGTCTGCATTTCCGCCATCATGCTGATGCTCAGCGGCCAGGCTCTGCCGGAAACGCCTCTGTTTGGCCTGTTTGTCGCATGGCAAACCAGCGTGTTCTTTCTTGCGGGCACCACGCTTGGCAATCTCAACGCCATTGCGATGGAGCCGATGGGCCATATCGCCGGCATGGCGGCCTCGGTGATCGGTGCGATCTCCACTATTCTTGCCGCCGCAATTGCCGCCCCCGTGGGCCTGTTGTTCGACGGTTCGCTGCTGCCGCTGGCCGCCGGGTTGCTGACAATGGCCGGGCTTGCGTTCCTGCTGATGCTGCGAATGGCACGGGCGGAGGCGCAATTGCCCGCCGAATAACCAACTCGCCCGGATCAGCGCCCCTGCCTGACCCTTCCAGACGATGGGAGAGGTTTAGTCATGGGGCACGATCAAACCCTCGGCAGCTAATCCTGCCCGCTCTTCTCCCCTTCGCAGCAAGCACCGCTTTGGCTCAAACGCGACAAACCGGCTACTGCAAAAATAACTGCCATTTCGACATCTTCGGCGCGATGTTCCCGGCGCAGATGGAAATTGCCCCAAGAAGAACGCGCAGGACATTCTGCCAGTCGAATGCCAGCGCTATGATGAGTCCTGGGGCTGACCTGGGCATTGATGGCACTCTGCCGCGCGCGTCGATCCATCCGGTCAAAATCCGGAGCCTGAAAGAATTGCATGATTGCCAGATGGTCCGCTGCGAACCTGTTGAAATCCGCAACATAAAGCAGAAACCCGATAGGGCGCCTGCCCGCGCCGATCAGGTGGTAGCTGCAGCCTGTTTTCACGCCCATGCCCCCATGAAGCCGACCCGCAGCTGCAGCTGAGCAAAATTTCTTCGAAGAAATTTACCAAGGAAATTTGAATTTCCTTGGTTCCAAGTATCAAACCTTCGCGTTTGCCTTGGCCTTCTTCTTCTCCGCCACGACTTTCTCCGCCAGGTCGCGGGCAATGGCAAAGGCCCCTTTGATCTTGTCGCTGTCCTTCTTCCAGTCCCGCCTTATGACAATTTTGTTGTCCTTGACCTTAGCCAGACCATTCTGGCCCTGGATGAACTCCACCAGCCCCTGAGGCGAGGCGAATTTGTCATTATGGAACTGGATCGTCGCGCCTTTTGGCCCGCCGTCCATCTTGGCAATGCCTGCGCGCTTGCACATTCCCTTGATCCGAACCACCAGCATCAGCGTGTTCACTTCCTTGGGCAGCTTGCCGAAACGGTCGATCAGCTCAGCGGCAAAACCTTCCAGCTCCACCTTGGTCGACAGCGACGACAAGCGGCGGTAGAGGCCCAGGCGCACGTCAAGGTCCGGCACATAGTCCTCGGGGATCAGCACCGGAACGCCCAAGTTGATCTGCGGCGCCCATTGCTCATCAGCATCTGAAAGACCTTCCATCTCGCCCGCTTTGATTTTAGCGATCGCCTCCTCCAACATGGATTGGTACAGTTCATAGCCAACATCGCGCATCTGGCCGGACTGCTCCTCTCCCAACAGGTTACCGGCGCCCCGGATATCAAGGTCTTGCGAGGCCAAGGTAAAGCCGGCGCCCAGCGTGTCCAGAGAGCCCAGAACCCGCAGCCGCTTCTCGGCCGCCGGTGTCAGCCGCTGGCGCGGCTTGGTCGTCAGATAGGCGTAAGCACGGGTTTTCGACCGCCCCACCCGGCCGCGGATCTGGTAGAGCTGCGAGAGGCCGAACATGTCGGCGCGGTGCACCACCATGGTGTTGGCGGTAGGAATATCCAGGCCGCTTTCCACGATCGTCGTCGCCAGCAGCACGTCGTACTTGCCGTCATAAAATGCGTTCATACGGTCATCAAGTTCGCCCGCTGCCATCTGCCCATGCGCCACCACATAGGACAGCTCCGGCAACTGTGCCTGCAGGAAAGCCTCGACATCCGGCAGGTCGGTGATCCGAGGCACCACATAGAAGCTTTGCCCGCCGCGGTAGTGCTCGCGCAGCAATGCCTCGCGGACGGTGACGGTGTCGAATTCGCTGACGTAGGTGCGGATCGCCAGACGATCCACCGGCGGGGTGCCGATGATAGACAAGTCCCGAACACCGGTCAGCGACAGTTGAAGCGTCCGCGGGATCGGCGTTGCGGTCAGTGTCAGCACGTGAATGTCGCTGCGCAGCTGTTTCAACCGTTCCTTGTGGCCGACGCCAAAGTGCTGTTCTTCGTCAATGATCAGCAGCCCAAGGTTCTGGAACTTGATGTTCTTGGCCAGGACTGCGTGGGTGCCGACAACGATATCGACGGTTCCCTTTGCCAGTCCTTCGCGGGTCTTGCCGGCTTCCTTGGCGGAAATAAACCGCGATAACTGCCTGACCTGCAAAGGAAACCCGCGGAAACGCTCTGCAAAGGACGCGGCATGCTGCCGTGCCAGCAGCGTGGTCGGCGCCACCACAGCCACCTGCAGCCCGGTCATCGCCGCGACAAAGGCCGCCCGCATCGCCACCTCGGTCTTGCCAAAACCAACATCGCCGCAGATCAGCCGGTCCATCGGCTGGCCGGAGTGCAGGTCTTCCATCACGTCTTCGATTGCGCGCAGCTGATCGTCGGTTTCCTGATACGGGAATCGCGCTGAGAACTCTTCCCAGGCGTGCGGCGGCGGGTCCATCACCGGCGCCTTGCGCAGGGCGCGTTCGGCAGCGATGCGGATCAGCTTGTCCGCCATCTCGCGGATGCGTTCCTTCAGCTTGGCCTTCTTCGCCTGCCAGGCACCGCCGCCAAGCCGGTCCAGCAGGCCTTCGTCATGGCCGTATTTGGACAGCAGCTCGATGTTTTCGACCGGCAGGTACAGCTTGGACGCTTCGGCATATTCCAGCAGAATGCACTCATGCGCGGCACCTGCAGCTGTCACCACTTCCAGCCCCTTGTAACGGCCGATGCCGTGGTCCACATGCACCACCAGATCGCCAGGGCTGAGAGATTGCGTCTCGGTCAGGAAGTTCTCGGCCTTGCGGCGTTTCCTCGGCGCCCGGATCAGCCGGTCGCCCAGCACATCCTGCTCCGAGATCACCGTCATGTCCGGCGCCTCGAACCCATGCTCCAGCGCCCAAACCGCCAGATGCAACCCGCTTTTTCCGATCCGCGTTCCATCCATCACCGGGATGGCTTCTGCCAGGCCTTCATCTTCAATCAGTCCGGTCAAACGCTCCCGCGCGCCTTCGGAGTAGGAGGCAATAACAACCGGCCCATCCTGCATCCGTGCTTTGATATGGGACGCCAAGGCACCAAAAAGACTTATGCTTTCTTGCTGCCGCTCGGGTGCGAAATTGCGCCCGATCCGCCCGCCTGCGTCCACAGTCCCTGGTCCCGAGGCCTGTGGCAGCGGGTGCAATTGCACCACACGGTGTTCTGCCGAAGCAGCCTCCCAGGCGGCATCATCCAGATACAGCAATCCTGGGGGCGTAGGTTTGTAAACCGTATCAATCCGCCCCTTTTGCGCCATTGCGTGTTTGCGGGTTTCAAACTGGTCTTCGATTGTGTCCCAGCGCGCCAGCCGCGCCGGTGTTACCTGGTCGTCCAGCGTCACGGTCGCCTGCGGCAGGTAGTCAAAAAGGGTTTCCAGCTTCTCATGGAAGAATGGCAGCCAGTGCTCGATCCCCTGATGCTTGCGGCCAGCGCTGACCGCTTCATACAGCGGATCATCGGTGCCCGCAGCGCCGAATTCGATCCGGTAGTTCTGCCGGAACCGGGTGATCGCCGCCTCGTCCAGGATCACTTCGGATACCGGTGCCAGTTCCACCACGTCCAGTTTCTCGGTGGTCCGTTGCGTGGCTGGATCGAACCGGCGCGCGCCATCCAGCACATCGCCGAACAGATCCAGCCGCACCGGGCCGCTTTCACCCGGCGGGAAGATATCGATGATACCGCCGCGCACCGCATAGTCGCCCGGCTCCATCACCGTCGGGCTTTGGGTGAACCCCATACGCACCAGGAAACTGCGCAGCGCCCCTTCGTCAATCCGGTGATCGACGCGGGCAGTAAAGGCCGCCTCGCGCAGCACCTCGCGCGCTGGCACCCGCTGGCTGGCAGCATTCAACGTGGTCAGCAGCACAAACTGCTTGGGCATCTGGTGCACCAGGGCGGCCAGAGTCGCCATCCGTGCAGCCGAGATATCGGCATTCGGCGATACCCGGTCGTACGGCAGGCAATCCCAGCCCGGAAAGGCAAACACCGGCATCTCCGGTGCGAAAAAGGCAAGTGCAGACCGCAATGCCTCCATCCGCTTGTCGTCGCGGGCCACATGCAGAACCGGCGCACCGGATTTCTGCACTTCCTTCAGGATCAGCCGGGCATCGAACCCTTCAGGCGCGCCGCCCATGGTGATTGCACGCTGTGCCATGCCTTATCCTTTCCAGGTGTCCTCAATGGGTCACAACCCGCCAGTTAGAATGCCCCGATGGTCAGGTTTTGATACATGCCCCAAAACGCGGTGACCACTATGGAGATGACGCCCACGAGCTGCACATAAAGCCGGCAGAACGCCAATCGCTTGCGCAGAGCCTCGCCTTTGGTACCTTCCTGCGAGATCCGGCGCGCGGTCAATAAGCTGATCAGCCCGACCACGGCCATAGGGAATACCAGCAGGAAAACCGCTTGGGCGATCTCCAGCAGGAATACAAAACCCAGCACAGCCAGACCCGACATCACGAAACAGGACAGCGCCACAATCCATGGACCTGAAACCTCGGCAATGTACAGCAGACGGGTCACATAGACCCGAACGACATCCTCCAGATCGCGCTCCGCCTGGCCGCCGTTGCGCTGCGCCCGCTGGACCATGTCATAGGGAACCCCAAGGATCCAATGGCTGGCAGTCGACCACAGCACCGCCAGTGCAATCCAGTACCACAGGTTGGAGAATGACCGCAGCTCAATCATCTCATAGATAATATGAAGCAGATCCACGCCAGCCCCCCTGTTCTGCCCGCAGGTCTTCGGGCTGGAATTTGTCAACCGGCCCTATATCAACCGGGAAGCGCGCGCAGGCAAGCCCTGCCTGCTGCACAAGTTTTCCGGCGCGGCGATTGTGCCTCTTGTTCCCGGGGGCGCTTCCATGCCACCCATGGGCAAGCCAAAACGAGAGACCGCCATGAAGCCTACCGTCGCGCCTTTTCCCGCCGCCCGCCTGCGCCGCACCCGTGCCAGCCAAGCCATCCGTGACCTGGTCCGGGAAAACACTCTGACCCCCGCTGAATTCATCTGGCCGGTGTTTGTCCGCGACGGCGAAGGTATCGAGGAACCGATCGCTGCGATGCCCGGCGTGGTGCGCCGATCGGTGGACAAGATTGCCGAAGCCGCAGTTGAGGCGCAAGCGCTGGGGATTTCGGCAATCTGCCTGTTTCCTTATACCGATGCCTCGCTCAAGACCGAGGACTGCGCCGAAGCTTGGAATCCGGATAACCTGACCAATCGCGCGATCCGCGCGATTAAGGATGCCGCGCCGGATATCGCGGTGATGACCGACGTGGCGCTGGACCCCTATAACACCAACGGCCACGACGGCTATGTGGTGGACGGCGAAATCGTCAATGACGCCACCGTCGAGGCGCTGGTCAAGATGGCCCTCGCCCAAGCGGATGCCGGTGCCGATATCATCGGCCCCTCTGATATGATGGACGGGCGTATCGGGGCAATGCGCGGCGCTCTGGAAAAGGCAGGCCACCAAAATGTGGCGATCCTCTCCTACTCGGCCAAATACGCCTCTGGCTACTATGGGCCGTTCCGTGATGCAGTCGGCGCAGCCGGTGCGCTGAAGGGCGACAAGAAAACCTATCAGATGGATCCGGCCAACAGCGACGAGGCGCTGCGGCTGGTTGAGCGCGACCTGATGGAGGGCGCCGACATGGTCATGGTAAAGCCCGGCATCGCCTATCTGGACATTTGCCACCGGGTGAAATCCGCCTTTGGCGTGCCGACCTATGCCTATCAGGTCTCCGGCGAATACGCGATGATCCAGGCCGCGGCGCAAAACGGCTGGATCGACGGCGAAAAGGTGATGATGGAAAACCTGATGGCTTTCAAACGGGCGGGCTGCAACGGCATGCTGACCTATTTCGCACCCGCTGCGGCCCGGCTGCTGAACGGCTGACACTGCCGATTGCCGCGGCAGGCGATCAGTTCAGCGGGAAGCCGCCGCCATCCGCTTTGCAGCGGATGACAGGCAGCGGTTTTCCGCGTATACATTTGATCAGAGCCGGAGCATACCGGCCTTGGAGCAAATCATTACAGGCATCTGAAAAATGAGCAGTTTTTCCTCTTCCCGCATGACCCGCCGCGGTTTTGCCCTGACGGCCCTGGCCGGCGCCGGCGTCACCGCCGCCTGCGGCAACGGTGTTGGCAACAGCAACGGCGCCAAGATCGACGCCCGCGTCGATGCAACACTGAACCAGATGTACAGCCAGTATCCCAACACCCGCACCCTGGCCGAGAAGGCTACAGGCATGCTTGTGATGCCGCTGGTCACCGAGGCAGGCTTTGTCTTTGGCGGCGCCTATGGCCGTGGCGCGCTGCTGATCAACGGTGTGACGGTGGATTACTACTCCACCGTCAAGGGCAACGCCGGCCTGCAGATCGGCGCCCAGCAATACGCCCATGTGCTGTTTTTCATGACACAGGACGCGCTGGCCTCCTTCCGCCGCTCAACCGGCTGGGCGGCAGGGGCAGATGTGGAATACGTGATCAAAGATGAAGGCAATGCGCTGACTGCCGACACAAACACCCTGACCTCCCCAGTTCTGGCAGTGGTCTTCGGCCAGGCCGGCCTGCGCGTCGGCGCGACGCTGGAAGGCACCAAATACACCCGCATCATCCCCTGACCGGCCCGAAAGGCGGGGGCGCACGGCCTTCGCTTCTTTCTGACCGGATACACTCCCGCCGGAGGCATGGCCTTTCCTTCAGGAAAGGCCATTTTGTTTGTTTCTCAGTCCAGCTTGCGCAACCGCTTGAACAGCGATGAGGTGTCCCAGCGCCCGCCGCCCATCTTCTGCACGTCCTTGTAAAACTGATCCACCAGGGCCGTCACCGGCAGGCTGGCACCGGTCGCATCAGCGGCGTCCAGGCAGATGCCCAGATCCTTGCGCATCCAATCCACTGCAAAGCCGTGCTCGAAATGATCGTCCAGCATGGTTTCATAGCGGTTGGCCATCTGCCAGCTTCCCGCCGCGCCCTGGCTGATCACCTCGACCACCGCGCGGCCGTCCAATCCGGCCTTCTCGGCAAAATGCAGCGCCTCGCTCAATCCCTGGACCAGCCCGGCAATGGCAATCTGATTGCACATCTTAGTCAGCTGCCCCGCACCGCTGCCGCCGATCCGGCGGCAGATTTTGGAGTAGGCATCAATCACCGGCTCAACCCGGGCGTAAGCGGCCTCGTCCCCGCCGCACATCACTGACAGCCCGCCGTTCTCCGCCCCAGCCTGACCACCGGAAATCGGTGCATCAACAAAAAACACGCCTTTCTCCTTTGCGGCGCCATGCAGTTCCCGGGTCACGGTTTCCGACACCGTCGTGTGATCAACAAACACCGCCTCTTCGCCCATTCCGGCAAAGGCGCCATCCGGCCCCAGGCAGACCGAGCGCAGATCATCGTCATTTCCAACGCAGGCCATTACAAATTCCGCCCCGACCGCAGCCGCCCGCGGTGTGGCGCCGAACTTGCCGCCATGCTCGGCGGCCCAAGCCTTGGCCTTGGCTTCGGTGCGGTTGTAGACGGTAACCTCATGGCCCGCGGCCTGCAGGTGCCCGGCCATCGGATAGCCCATGACGCCGAGCCCCAGAAACGCGATTTTTGCCATCTGCTTTTCCCTTGATCTGTCTTCGCTTATGTTGGCGCCAACCCTAACACCGCCGCCGCCGGGCGCAATCTGGCATGTGGCTGGACACAACAAAACTAAGGGAAAACAAACGCTGATGGGACATCTTTTCCGCTGGCTTCTGCGACTTGCTGCGGGGCTGATTCTACTAAGCGTTCTGGCCATAGCACTGGTCTACTACCTCGCTTCGCAATCGCTGCCAGATTATAACAAGGAGCTTGCCCTGCCCGGCCTCTCCTCGCCCGTCGAGATTGTCCGCGACAACGCCAATGTGCCGCATATTTTCGGCAGTTTCGGTGCCAGCGACGAGGATGTATACTTTGGCCTTGGCTATGCCCATGCGCAGGACCGCCTGTGGCAGATGACGGTGATGCGGCGCACCGCCCAGGGCCGCCTGTCGGAAATCTTCGGCACCCGCACGCTGGAAACCGATACCTACTTGCGCCGCCTGGATATCTACCGCCTGGCGCAGCAATCTGTGGCGGTGCAATCCCCCGAAGCAATGGCCGCGCTGAGCGCATATGCCGCCGGGGTCAACGCCCGCCTTTTGGAAATCAACGAAGACGCGCTTGGCCGCGGTGCACCGGAAATGTTCCTGTTCAACATGCCGGTGGCTCCCTGGCAGCCTGCCGACAGTATCGCGGTCATGAAGCTGATGGCGCTGCAGCTCTCCGGCCATATGAAGGAGGAGATCCTGCGTGCCCGCACCTCGCTGGCGCTGAATGACACCGCCCGGATCAAGGACATCCTGCCGGATGCGCCCGGCAAGGGACTGACCGCACTGCCGGAATATGCCGCTCTGGTTCCCGGCGTCCGGCAGTCCGCCTTGGCCGCACCTGCTGAGGAAGGCAAACTGTTGTTCCCGGTGGCGCCGCGCGGACTGGCAGGGGCCTCGAATGCCTGGGCGGCTGCCCCTGGCCGTTCAGCGGCGGGCGGCACATTGCTGGCCAATGACCCGCATCTGCAACTAACCGCTCCCGGGGTCTGGTATCTGGCCCGGCTGGAGCTGGGCAGCGGCGGAGTGATTGGCGGCACCATCCCCGGAATACCGGCTGTGATCACCGGGCGGTCGGACGCTTTGGGCTGGGGTGTTACCTCCTCTTACCTCGACGACCAGGATCTTTTCATTGAGCGGTTGAACCCGGAAAACCCCCAGGAATATCTCGGCGTTGACGGCTACAAGAAGTTCATCTCCCGCCCCTCGATCATCAAGATCAAGGACAAGGCCCCGGTCACCCTGACCCTGCGCTGGACCGACAACGGGCCGGTGCTTCCCGGTTCGATGTTCAAACTGGCCGAGATCACCCCGCCCGGCCATGTGGTGTCGCTCAGCTGGACTGTGCTCAGCCCCAAGGATACCTCGATGAGCGCCGCCATCGGCTTGATGCGCAGCACCACAGTGCAGGACGCAATCATAGCCGGAGAAGGCTTTGTCGCCCCTTCGCAAAACCTGACACTGGCGGATCAGGATACAATTGCGCTGAAGACCGTCGGCGCCTTTCCGGTGCGAGACGCCGCGCACCAAAGCAAAGGCCGGATGCCAAGCCAGGGCTGGCGCCCGGAGAACCGCTGGCAGGGCCGCGCGCCTTATGCGGATAACCCGGAATTCATCAGCCCCGCAGGCGGTATTCTGGGCAATACCAACAACAAGATCCTGGACCGGCCTTTCCCGAACCATGTCTCCTTTGACTGGGGCGACACCCAGCGCATTCACCGTTGGCAAAAGCTGATGCAGAACCGCGAGGTGCATACCCGCGACAGTTTCATCGAGGCGCAGCTGGACACTGTTTCCTACACCGCCCGCACACTTTTGCCGCTGGTCGGAGCCGACCTGTGGTTCACCGGCGAGGCCGCGCCCTCCGGCACCCGCGAGCGCCAGCGCCAGATTGCCCTGACCCTGCTGTCGGAATGGAACGGCGAGATGAACGAGCATCTGCCGGAACCGCTGATATATGCCGCCTGGCTGCGGGCGCTGCAGACCCGTCTGATTACCGACGAGCTGGGACCGGTGGCTAAATCCTTTCGCCATGTTGAGCCGTTGTTTATTGAACGGGTCTACCGCGACGTTGAGGGCGCTGCCGTTTGGTGCAATGTGCGCCATAGCGCACCGCAGGAAAACTGCACCGAAATGGCCCGGCTGGCACTGGATGATGCACTGACCTGGATCGAGGAACGCTATGGTGACGCGCTGGAATCGCTGCGCTGGGGCGATGCCCATCAGGCTGCACAGGACCACCCGGTTCTAGGCGAGGTCCCGATGCTGCGCTATTTCGTGAACATCCGCCAGTCCACCAGCGGCAGCGGCAACACCCTGCAGCGCGGTAAAAGTTCAGGCAGGGACCCCGATCCTTTTCAGAACACCCATTCCGCCGGCTACCGCGGGGTCTATGATTTCGCCGACCCCGACAGTTCCGTCTTTATCGTTTCAACCGGCCAGTCCGGCCATCCCCTGTCGCGATACTATGATGACATGGCCCAGCTGTGGCGCCGCGGCGAATACATCCCGATGTCGCTGGACGAGGATCTGGCCCGCGCCGCAGCCGTCGGCATCACCCGGATCACTCCAAGGCAATAAAAAAGGGCGCTGCGGCGCCCTTTTCCGTTCTCGCATGACCCAATGGTTCACAGTCTTTCGAATTTGGCCTTTTGCCGGTCGGTCCACAGCACGGTGATGTCAAAACCGGTTTCGGTCTGTTCTTCGCTCTGAACCAGATCCTCCCTGAACAACCAGGCCCGCTGCTTGCCCTCGGCAAAGGTGAGATTCAACAACTCCTCGTGCCGCACGCCCTGAAGCTGCTCTGCGATATCGGCCAGCAAGCCATCCAGCCCCTCACCCGTCAGGGCCGAGATTGCGTGGATGCCATCCTCACGTTCCGCACGCTGGCGGCGGGCTTCGGCGTCTTCTGCGGGCAACTGGTCCAGCTTGTTCCAGACCTCGATCCGGGCGCGGTTCTCATCCACCCCCAATGAGGCCAGGATTGCCTCTACATCCGCAGCCTGCTGCTTGCTTTCATCATGGCTGATGTCGCGCACATGCAGAATCACATCCGCAGCCAGAACCTCCTCCAGCGTCGCACGGAAGGCAGCCACCAGTTCGGTCGGCAGGTCCGAGATAAACCCCACTGTATCGGACAGGATCACTTCGGGTCCGTCCGGGATCTGCACCCGTCGCATGGTCGGATCAAGCGTGGCAAAGAGCATGTCCTTGGCCATCACTTCGGCCCCGGTCAGACGGTTGAAGAGCGTCGATTTTCCAGCGTTGGTATAGCCCACCAAAGCCACAATCGGATAGGGCACCTTGGCCCGCGAGGCACGGTGCAGCGTCCGGGTCTTCACCACTTTATCGAGCTGCCGCCGCAGGCGCACCAACTGGTCGTCGATGGCACGGCGGTCGGCCTCGATCTGGGTTTCGCCGGGTCCGCCGACAAATCCCAATCCGCCGCGCTGGCGCTCCAGGTGGGTCCAGGCCCGCACCAGCCGGGTCCGCTGATAGCTGAGCGCCGCCATTTCGACCTGCAATACACCTTCTCGGGTGGCCGCACGGTCCGAGAATATCTCGAGGATCAACCCGGTCCGGTCGAGGATCTTGACCTTCCAGGCTTTCTCCAGATTGCGCTGCTGCACCGGCGACACCGACCCGTCAATCAGGACCAGTTCCACCTCATTCGCCTTCAGGATTCCTGCCAGCTCTTCGATCTTGCCAGAGCCGAACAGCATCCCCGCGTGCGCCTTGGGCAGGCGCACCACATTGGAACCGATCACATCAAGATCGGGCAAGGCCGCTGCCAGCGCAATGGCCTCCTCAAGCGCAGGAGCCGCCTCGCGGCGCCCGCTGTCGGATTTGATTTCCGGATGCAGCACCCAGGCACGGGTGCGCGTCCTTTCATGCTCCATCAATTGGAGTCTTCACCCTCATAGAGACTGATCGGCTGGGCAGGCATGATAGTCGAAATCGCGTGTTTGTAGACCAGCTGCGACTGTCCGTCGCGGCGCAGCAGCACGCAGAAATTGTCGAACCAGGTGATCACACCCTGCAGTTTGACCCCGTTGATCAGAAAGATTGTAACCGGAACCTTGGTTTTGCGAACGTGATTCAGGAAGGCATCCTGAAGATTCTGTCTGTCCGAAGCCATTTTTATTATCTCGCCTTTGTTCTTGCCGCGCGCCGCGGACCAGCGCGCACATTAAGTTCACTATGAACGGAGAAATTGCAAGTTTCCACCCGAAAAACACCATTCCCCCTGAACAGCGATCAGCTGCGCCAGAGGTTGGGCGACAACAGCGCGATGAACGCCAGCGTCTCCAGCCGCCCCAGCACCATCGCAATGCACAAGATCAGCTTGGCCGGCGCTGTCAGCAGGTTCAGAACAATCGGCGTGCTGCCGGCCGCTTCGGCCAGCGGGCCGGTGGTCGACAGCGCGGCAACCGCAAGCACCAGCGATTGCTCAAAATCCGAGCCAACCGCGGCCAGTGCAGTGCTGACCACGGCCAGCGACAGGGCAAAAAGCATGAAAAACACCCAAGCCACAAACGCCCCGTTCTTTTGCAGCCGTTTCGTGCGGTTGCCTTCACCGCTCACCGAGCTGGGATGCACCAGACGCTCCATTTCGCGCAGCCCGTTGAGGTAAAGCGCATAGACCCGCAGCAGTTTGACCCCGCCCGCAGTGGTGGCGACGCCGCCGCCGAACACCGCCAGCCCCAGAAGGATCATCCCCGGCGTTTCCAGCCCCGACCAGGCCTGGGCGGCTTCCCAATGAGCGCTTTCAAAACCGGTTGTCGACAGGAACGACAGCACCGTAAACACGGTGCCCCATAGCGCCCGCAAGGCTTGCAGCAGATCTTGACCGGCGTCCACTTCGTAGGCGGCCACCCAGTGGCGCAGGAACAGCAGCAGCGGCACTCCAAAGACGATCAACAGCCCGGTTCGGAACTCAGGGTCTTTGTCCAGCCGCCCCTCCCCTGCGGTGACTGTGTCACTGGAAAAGGTCAGCCGCGACAACGCGAACAGCATGAACAGGAACATCACCATTTCGCCCGCCAGACCGCTGGCGGCGTTCTCGACGCCACCAGTCGCAGATATCCCCGAGGTCGCCATGACAGACATCGCATGGCTGAGACCGGCCAGTGCCTGCTCGCCGGTGATCATCAGCAAAAGCCACAGTACAAGCGTCAAACCGGCATAAACCGGCGCCAAGGTGCGGGTGACCAGTACCAGCTGACGGCGGGGGTCTGCCCGTTCCATATGCAATGGACCGGCCATGCCGCCGCCGGGTTCCCCTTTGGCCGTGACTTCAAACCCGCCCAATGACATTGGCGCCAGCACCGCTGACGCGGCCACCCACATCAAAAGCCCGCCAAGCCAGCCGACAAGCGCCCGCCACAGATGCACGCTGGGCGGCAGCCGCCCCGGGTCGCCCCAAACGTCGGCGCCGGTGGTGGTGATGGCGCTGACCATATCGAAATAGGCGTTCAAAAACCTGGTGCTGACCAGCGCATCCTGAACCGGCACCGCCAGAAACAACGGCAGCACGGTGAAGGTTGCCAGCAGCGAAAGCAATTGCCCAGGCATCCCGTAGCGCGGGACCCGGTTGCCCATCGACAGGCCGATCAGCACCACCAGAATAAGCCCGGCAATACCGGCATAGAAAAAACTGCGCGAAGTATGATGGTCGTCCAGCACCAGCGCATGAACGGCCGGCAGCCACATCGCCAGCGAGGCAATGCCCCAGATCAGCAGAAACAGAGGCAGGCGCAGCACGCCAATGGGAGCTTTGACAGGGCGGCGCATCTTAGAAATAGTCGATCGAAACCTGCAGCAGGCGCTCGACCTCGGGCACATCGGCCGCCACCGCAAAGAGTGCAATCACATCGCCCTCCTCGATCCGCATCTGTCCCGAGGGTCGCAGCATCTCGCCGTTTTTCAGCACCCCGCCGACCAGCACGCCTTCGGGGAAATCCGTTTCCCGGATCATCTGACCGGCAATCGGCGAGGTCGACAGCACCTCGGCTTCGATCATCTCTGCCTCGGCATCGCCCAATGAGTAGACCTGGCGCACCCGGCCATAGCGGATATGGCGCAGGATTGAACTGACGGTGGTGGAGCGCGGGTTGATATAGGCATCGATACCCAGATGCGGCAGCAGCGGCACCAGCGTCGGGTCGTTGATCAGCGCAATCGCCAGCGGGCAGCCCTCGGCCTTGGCACGCACAGCGGCCAGCATGTTGGTCTTGTCGTCATCAGTTACCGCCAGCATCGCGTCCGCCTTTTCGATGCCCGCTTCGATCATCAGCGCCCGGTCCAGCCCGTCGCCGTTCAGCACGATGGTGCGCTCCAGGGTTTCCGCCGCCCGCTCGGCACAGGCGCGGTCGCGTTCGATCATCTTGGCCCGGATCCGTGTTGTGCTGGCCTCCAGCGCCTTGGCCACTTCCAGGCCGACGTTGCCGCCGCCGACCACAACCACCCGGTCCTGGCGCTTTTCGTGCTTGCCGAACACTTCGATGGTGCGGGGCACGTCATCGGCGTGGCTGAACACATAGCAGCTGTCGCCCACAAACAGCTGGTCGCCAGGTTCCGGCGCAAACAAAGTGCCGTCGCGCCGCACCCCGACCACGATCGCGCGCAGCGTCGAAAACAAATCGGTCAGCTGCCGCAACGGCGTATTCACAACCGGGCAATCGGCGTCGATATGAATCCCCAAAAGCTGCGCCTTGCCGCCCATGAAGGTCTCGGTGTCAAACGCCGCCGGAGCCGACAGCCGCTGCATTGCCGCTGCCGCCACCTCCCGCTCGGGGCTGATTACCACGTCGATCGGCAGATGCTCGCGCTGGTAAAGGTCGGAATAGATAGCCGTCAGATAGCTTTTGGCCCGCAGACGCGCGATCTTGCGCTGGACCTTGAAGACCGAATGCGCCACCTGGCAGGTCACCATGTTGACCTCGTCCGAATGGGTGGCCGCGATGATCATGTCGGCATCCCGCGCCCCGGCCCGGTCCAGCACATCCGGATAAGAGGCAAAACCATGAATGCCCTGCACGTCCAATGTATCTGTCGCCCGCCGCACCAGGTCCGGGTTGTTGTCGACAACTGTCACATCATTGTGCTCGCCGGACAGATGGCGGGCGATCTGCCAGCCGACCTGGCCCGCACCGCATATAATGACCTTCATTTGCGTGTCCCTTGGCGGAATTTCGGGCGGAGTTTCGCCCGATGTGAATGACAGAAGCCGCTTTCACGGTCAATTTAATTGTAACTTGCTCTGATTGCAGCCATTCTTTGCGTATGTGCAACGATCGGTCGATCATGGCGGCCCTGGTTCTGCTGCTTGGCACAGCGGCTTGCGGCCCGGTTCCCGTTTACTACAGGCAGGGGGCGGATGTATCCCGCCTGCAAAGTGATGAGCTTGGCTGTGCGGCACAGGCACTGCGGGAGGCGCCCGTTGCAAATGAAATCCGCCAGCATCCCCCGGTTTTCTACCCTGGCCGCACAGTCTGTTCCGGCGGCAGCTGCTATTACCGGCCCGGTTATTGGGCGGACGCCGGCATCTACTCGGTGGATGTGAACAAGCCCCTGCGCCAGCGTCTGGAGAAATCCTGCATGGCAACCAAGGGCTACCAGCAGATCGCGCTGAAACGCTGCACCCGCCATAGCCCGGCCGCGGTGGCCGGACCGCAGCTGGCCCCGCTGAGCGACGCATCCTGCGCGCAGCGCAACAAGGATGGCAGCACCAGCATCCGCACAGACGGTTAGGCTCACTCCCTTGCCGGCGGTGCGCGGCAGGCTAACTTTGATTTGCGCCACCAGATCACCTAAGCTGGTCCCGGATTGTTTGTGACCAGTATTTCATAGAGAAAGGTACCCGATGCGGATACATTTCCTGTTTGCCGCGCTCCCTCTTGCAGCTGTGACAGCAGCCTGTGAGCCAGTGGCTCCGATTGCCCCGCCTCCAACGGCAGCCCCGGCGTCTGCACCTGCAACTTATATCACACCGTCAGCGCGGCCGGCACCTGCGGCGGCCACCAGGGCCCCGGTCATCCCGGCAGAAGAAGCGCCTGAACCCGCCTATCGAGGCAGTGACCCCGGGTCGGGCAGCGGAGCTGGCGGCGGTGGTGGCTCCGGCGGTGGTGGCTCCGGCGGCGGCGGCGGCGGGTCCGGCGGCGGCGGAGGCTGGGGTTAATCCCGGGCGCTGCCATGATCCCCCATCTGTCTAGATTCCCCTCCCTTGCAGCAGCCCTTTTGACCGGTACAGCACTGCTGCTGTCCTCGGCTGCCCAGGCGGCCTATGAAACCAGCGAACGGGGCAAGGCTTCAGAAACCGCCATCGTGATCGGCATTCAGGATTATGACCACGTCACCGACCTGACCAACACCCGCCAGGACGCCAAGGCAATGGCAGAAATGCTCAGCTCCTTCGGCTACACGGTTTACGAGGGCTATGACCTGGACAAGCGCGGGTTTGAAGCGCTGCTGCGCCAGGCCGCTCTGAACATCCGCGACGGCAGCCAGGTGTTCTTCTATTATGCAGGCCACGGTATCCAGCTGGGGCGGCGCAATTACCTGCTGACCAGCGATGCGGAGCTTACAGGCATTCACGATCTGCCCTTTCAGTCGGTCACCCTTGACCGTGTCTCTGCCATTCTCGGCGGCAAGGCGGGCAGCCAGATCCTGATGCTGGATTCCTGCCGCGACAACCCGGTGCCAGACGCCAAGCTCAACGCCGAGGTCGGCGCCCAGCTTTATGAAGCGCGCGAAGGGTTCGACGTGTTCCGCCCGCCGCTCAACACTTTGGTGGCATTTTCCACGTCGCCCGGCGCCACGGCGCTGGATGGCGAGCCTGGCGGCAACAGCCCCTATACCGCCTCAGTCGTGCGGCATTTTCCGGACCGGCCTGACGAAGATGCGATGACCGTTCTTTCCGCAATACGCGGCGACGTCTATGCGGCGACCGGCAACACCCAGGTGCCTTGGGAAAGCTCGACGCTGATGCAGAAGGTCTACCTGCGCCCGGCAGAGCGGTCATTGAACATTGCCAAGGCTGAATCCGAAACCGAAGTGGCCAGCCTTGACCGGATGCCCGCCGAACTGTCGGTGAAAATCCCCTTGGGCCGCGCGCTGGAATTGGCGCCGGAAATCAGCCCCTATGTCCGCGCCGGAACCACGGTGTCGATTGTTGAATCGCCCTCCTCCGGGGTGACGTCGCTGCAAACCGGGGACAGTACCGGTCTCAGCCTCAGCTACGCGCCGAAACTGACCGAACTTCCTGCCCGCAAAGACGGCGGTCAGGTCCGTAAAGACCGGATGGTGCTGCGCCTGGCCCAAGCCGGCGCGGTGCGCGACGTGACCGTGAATCTGGAAATGATCGCCCGGCAATGCGACCTAGAAGCCGGTGATTTACTGGATTTGCAGGGGGTTGGCCTGTACCGTTACCCCAATGAAATCAACCTCAAGGAGGCCGAGGCTGCCTGCCGTGACGCCGTCGGGGCCGCGCCGGAAATCGGCCGACTGCACTATCAGCTTGGCCGCGCTCTGCAGGGCCAAGGGCGCTTGATCGAAGCCTATGAGGCCTTTGAAAAGGCAGCGGAACTGAACCATGTCCGCGCCTACAACGCGGTCGCTTATCTGCATGTCACCCCGAATGTCGACCGCGAAACTGTGCCCATTCCCTATAACCCGGACAAGGCCTTTGCTTTGTGGGAAAAGGGGATCGAGGCGGGCGACCCCTTCTCGATGCACGCCCGCGGCAAGCGGCTTTTGCGCAAAAGCGGCACGCCGGAAGAAAAGCAGCGCGGCTTTGACCTGCTCAGCCGGGCAGTGGAGCTGGGCCATACTTATTCAATGAATGAGCTGGGGGTTTTCTTTCTGTGGAGCGGGGATGAACTGGCGCAGCCGGAACGCGGCTTTTCCTACCTGCAGGCCTCTGCCGGGCGCGGCGATATCTATGGCACTGCCAACCTTGGCTATGTGTACCGCGATGGCGGCGCGGGCCAGACAGTAGACAAGGAACAGGCGCGCGCGCTGTTTGCCGAAGCAGCACAGCTGGGCCACCCCCATGCGCCGGCTGAAATCGGCCGGATGATCATGAACGGCGACCTGCCAGGCAGCGACGCAGCCGAAGCGCTGGAATGGTATGACATGGGGCTGTCGCGTGGCGACGCCTGGGGCGGCGCCAATGGTGCCTGGGTTGCCCTCAACAGCCTGCCGGACCGGATCCCCGCCCATGCCGCCGCCGCGCGGGCGGGCAAGGCGATGGCGTTGAATAACCCCGATGCAAGCGCCGCAGCGCGGGAGCTGTTGTCCGGCATGGCCGAAACAGACGTCGCCGCAGGCACCCAATACATCCTGCGCCAGCTGGGGTCGGGAATCGCCATTGACGGCCAGTTCGGTCCGGCATCGCGCAAGCAGCTGGCGAATTGGGCGCGCCAATCAGGTCTGCCCGCAACTGTTCCCAGTGATGCCATCAGCCAGTTGCAACTGGCCGCACAGGTCCATTTCGCGCTGAATCCGGTCCGCCAGGACCTGTTCTAAACCGGCGATGCAAAACCGCCCGCGCCCGGAAGTTCCGGGCGCAATGGCGGCTTGGTCAAGCCTGCTCCTCCTCGGCCTCCACATGCGCCACACGGGCGCCCGCCTTGTTGGAGGTCACAACCCCCAGCGACTTCAACTTACGGTGCAGTGCTGAACGCTCCATGCCGACAAAAGACGCCGTGCGGCTGATATTGCCGCCAAAACGGTTGATCTGGGTCAGCAGGTATTCACGTTCAAACGCCTCCCGCGCCTCGCGCAGTGGCAATGTCGCCAGCGCCCCGGACAGGACCACCCGGCCTTCTTCCTGCGGCTTGTCTTCTTCGCGCGGCAAATCCTTGGCCTCGATCGGACCGCTGCCATCGCCGAGAATCAGCACCCGCTCCACCAGGTTCTTGAGCTGGCGAACATTGCCAGGCCACAGCATGGTCTGCATCAGCGCCACTGCCTCTTCAGTCAGCTCCCGCAGCGGCAGCCCCTGGGCCTCGTTGAACTGGGCGATAAAATAGCCGGCCAGCAGCGGAATATCCTCGCGCCGATCCGCCAGCGAGGGCACCGCAACCGGCACCACATTCAGCCGGTGATACAGCTCCTGACGGAAGCGGCCGTCCTCAATTTCAGCATCGAGGTTCTTGTTGGTTGCCGACACCACCCGCAGATCGACCCGGACCTTGTCCGAGCCGCCGACCCGTTGGAATTGCTGATCCACCAGCACCCGAAGAATCTTGGATTGGGTGCCGAGCGGCATATCGGCAACTTCGTCAAAGAACACCACACCGCCATGGGCCTGTTCCAGCAGCCCGGGTTCCACCCCGCGCTCGGACGACTCGCGGCCGAACAGAACCTCTTCCATCCGGTCGGGTTCGATACTGGCACAATTCACCGTGATAAAGGGGGCGGAGGCCCGGTTTGAATTGGCATGGATGTAGCGCGCGGCAATTTCCTTGCCGCAGCCGGCCGGGCCTGTAAGCATCACCCGGCCGTTTGACTTGGTCACCTTGTCCAGCTGGCTTATCAGTGTCCGGAACGACGCAGAGGTTCCGATCATTTCCGCCGGACCGGTATCCCTGCGCTTGAGATCCGAATTCTCCCGGCGCAGGCGCGAGGTTTCCATCGCACGGCGGATCACCACCATCAGCTGGTCGATGTTAAAGGGCTTCTCGATAAAGTCATAGGCCCCCTGCTTGATCGCCGCGACAGCAATTTCGATGTTGCCATGGCCGGAAATGATCACCACCGGGATCTCCGGGTTGTCGCGTTTAACCGCCTTTAGGATATCGATACCGTCCATCTGGCTGTCCTTCAGCCAGATGTCCAAAATCATCAGGGCCGGCTCGGATTCGTCCAAACGGGCCATGCATTCGTCGGAATTGGCCGCCTTGCGGGTGGCGTAGCCTTCATCCTCCAGAATGTCCGAGACCAGTTCGCGGATGTCGCGCTCGTCGTCTACAATCAGAATGTCACTCATGTCAGACCTGCTTTCACTGTGCTCTTGTTTGGCGCCGCCGTCCGGTTCACGGCAGGCAGGCGGATTACCGCCATGGCGCCGTAATGCGCGTGCCCCTCGAATACCGGGGCATCTTCCAGCGTCAGCGTGCCCCCGTGCTCTTCGATGATTTTCTTAACGATCGGCAGCCCCAGCCCGGTGCCCGCATCCCGCGTAGTCACATAAGGCTCGAACAGCCGGGCCCGGTCTTCGGGCAAGCCGATGCCGTTGTCGGCAATACGGATTTCGTAGAAATTGCCCGCCTTGGCTGCCATCACCCGGATCTCCGGCACCAGCCCTTGCGGTTTTTTCTTTATCTTCAGGCTTTCAATGGCTTCGCCTGCGTTTTTGATTAGATTGGTCAACGCTTGGCCAATCATGGTGGCATCCAGATCGGAAGGCATGGCTGCTGCTGGCAGTTCTGCCTTGATCCGGACACCTGGCTGGCCCTGCTGCTGCAGGATGACCGCATCCCGCAGCAACTGAACCAGATCTTCTTCGCGCCGCTCCGGTTCCGGCATGCGGGCGAATTTCGAGAATTCATCAACGATCCTGCGCAGATCATTGGTCTGGCGCACAATCACATCGGTCATTGATTGCAGCTGGTCGCTGTTTTCTTCTCCCAGCTTGGGCGCAAATTTGCGTTTGATCCGCTCCGCGCTCAGCTGGATCGGAGTCAGCGGGTTTTTGATCTCGTGGGCAATCCGGCGCGCCACATCGCCCCAGGCCGCCATCCGCTGAGCGCTGACAAGATCGGTCACATCGTCAAACGCCACCACATAGCCTTCCAGCCGCCCCTGTTCCGACCGGCGCAGCGACATCCGCACCAGCAGGTTTTCCAGCCGGCCCTGACGGGAGACTTTGATTTCCTCCTGTACCACCTCGGCGCTGGTTTCCACCAATTCGACAAACAGCGGCCCGAACTCCGGCACCGCCACCGACAAGGCCAGGGATTGCTGATCCTCCTGCCAGTCCAAAAGCCGCTCAGCCGACCGGTTCACAAAGGTGACACGCCCGGCGGCGTCCAGCCCAACAACTCCGGACGTCACCGATGACAACACAGAATCAAACAGGCGGCGGCGGCGTTCGATTTGCCGGGTATTGTCGAGAAGGCGGCCGTGCTGCGCCTTAAGTTCGCGCGTCATCTGATTGAAATACTGGCCTAATTGCGAGATTTCATCGCCACCGTCATCAATCGGCACCTGCACATCCAGGTTGCCGGATCCAACCCGTTGCGCCGCCACTGTCAGACGCCCGACCGGGCGCGACAACCGCTCGGCAAACCACATGCCCAGCCACATCGCCGCGAGGATCAGGATCACAGCAAAACCGATATAGAGCAGCGCAAATTCAAACAGCACCCTTCCGCGCTCACTTTCCAGCTGCTGATACAGATGCGCGGTTTCCTGGGTGTCATCCAGAAGATTCAGAAGCTCCCCGTCCACATCACGGCTGATGTAGAGAAACCGGTCGACAAACGCCTCCAGCCGCACCAGCGCGCGGAACTCACTATCTCTCCAGTCCTCGATTAGCAGGAAGCCATCCTCGCGGGCGGCACTGATCTGGCGGTCGTTCGGCTTCTCAAAGTCGAACTCGTAAGACCGCTCGCCGCGCGCCCGGATCAGGCCAGCACTGTCGACGATATACGCCTCGCGCAGCCCGCGCTGGATCTGCAGCTGGCCTTGTGACAGCACCAGACGCAGCTCAGCGTCATTGATAAAAAAACTCCGGGCACGGCTGTTGTCCAAGTAGCGCGCCAGCGCGCGGGCATCTTCGGTCAGGTCGTTTTTCTGCTGCGCCTGATACGCTTCCGCCGCAGCCAGTGAACTGCCGATCACCTGCCGCACCCGCTGGGAAAACCAGCCCTCAAGCCCGACATTTACCGTCAGCACGGCGAATACGGCAACGATGACGGTGGGGATCAGCGCCAGAAATCCAAAGGCCCCGATCAGCCGCAAGTGCAGCCGGGAACCCGCCGATTTGGAGCGCCGGGCCGCAAACAGCCGGACGATCTGCGCCATCACCAACGCCGCAATGGTCAGGATGTAAACCAGATCTGCCAACAGAATCAGCCGCAGCGGTCTGGAGGATGCCCCCTGCCCCAACGGGCCGATGATGAAAAAAGTCGCCAAGGCCAGCACCGGTCCCAGCAGAACCAGGCCAATGGTACCGATATTGCGCGCCCGGCGGGTTCTCCGCCACCGGTCCAAGGCCGCAAAAGGCCCGTATGCCGCCCTCAGATGTGACTTATGCGCCACTGACTGCCCTCATCCTGATGTGTGACTCTTTGCGAGTCACCGCCATATCTCGTGGCCCTGCCGAGGAAATTCACAGCAAGGCCACATTTCTGTGGCGATATTACATCAGCTTACGGCGGCGTGTCACCTCAATATCCAGATCCGTGATCTTCTTTCGCAAAGTATTCCGGTTGATCCCCAGCAATTCGGCGCATTTCGCCTGATTGCCGCCGGTCGCCGCCAGCGCGATTTCGATAAGCGGCGTTTCCACCTCGCGCAGCAGCCGCATGTAGAGCCCCGGCGGCGGCAGCAAATCGCCATGCAGATCGAAATAGCGCTGCAGGTGGCGGGCCACCGACTCCGACAGTTTTTCATTGGCAAGCCCCGCCGTCGCAGGCTCCGGCCCGTTCTGCGGCCCCAGCACCGCTGCCGCATCTGCCTGGCTGATTTCCTCGCCGCGGGCTGTCAGCGCCAGCCGCCTGACGGTGTTTTCCAGCTGGCGCACGTTGCCAGGCCAGCCGAAATGGCGCAGCACGTCCCGCGCGCCTTCACTCAGCTCGCGGTGCGGCGCGCCTTCGTTTTCGGCCCGGATCAAAAAATGCTCCGCCAGCAGCGGTATGTCTTCCACCCGCTCGCGCAGCGCGGGCACATGCAGCGCAGTGCCGCAAATCCTGTAGTAGAGATCCTGGCGCAGCTCCCCGGCCTCCATCGCCGCGGCCAGATCTTTCTGACTGGAGGCGATGAACCGCGGCGCGTGGTCGCCCGGTGTGTCCATCATCCGCACCAGTCGCGCCTGGGCCTCTTCCGGCAGGTCGGCCAGTTCATCTATCACCAGCGAGCCGCCCTTGGCCTGAGCCAGCAGCCGCGCCGGCCCTTCCAGCTCGATCAATGCCGCGGCATCAGCATGAACGAAGGGCAAAGTCCGTCTGTCGGAAAAGTCGTGAATGGCCTGCGCGATCAGTGATTTACCAGTGCCGCTTTCACCAGTGATCAACAGCGGCAGTTCCGTATTCATCACCCGCGCGATCAGCCGGTACAGCGTCTGCATCACCTCGCTGCGGCCAATCAGCGGCAGCTCTTCCGGATGATCTTGCGACTCGGCCTTTGCCGCTACAGGCGCCACCCGCCTGGACGCCAATGCTTTGGCCGTGCGCTTCATCAGCTCCGGAAGATCAAACGGTTTCGGAAGATAGTCGTAGGCATCTGCCTCCTCCGCCTTGATCGCAGTCATGATGGTATTCTGCGCCGAAATCACAATCACCGGCAGACCCGGCCGGTCGGCCCGGATTTTGGGCAGCATTTCCAACCCGTTCCCGTCCGGCATCATGACATCCGAAATAACTGCATCACCCTTGCCCTCTGCCACCCATCGCATCAGCGTGGTAAGCGAAGAGGTCGCATGCACCTTGCAGCCCGCGCGCGTCAGCGCCTGGGTCAGAACGGTGCGGATGGTGCGGTCGTCATCTGCGACCAGTACGGTGCCGTCCATGGATCAGCTCTCCTGCGGTTTTCTGTCACGCGGAACGCGCGACAGCGACAGCCGGAACACCGTGCGCCCGGGAACCGAGCTTACGGATATCCAGCCATTATGCTCCGAAATGATCTTGCTCACCAATGCAAGGCCCAGCCCGGTGCCATTCTCCCGGCCCGACACAAACGGGTCGAAAATGTCATCCTTGATCTTCTCCGGCAACCCCGGCCCATCATCGCAAATTTCAATCTGCAACGGCAGCAGCTTGCCGGTTCCATCACTTCGGCGCAGCCGGAAGGAATGTTCATAGAAAGTGCGAATAGAAATACTTCCCCCCTTCAAACCAGCGGCTTCCGAGGCGTTCTTGAGTAAATTCAGCACCACTTGCAGCAGTTGGTCCGCATCCCCCCAGGCCAATGGCAGCGAGGGATCATAGTTTTCCGAAATGGTCATGCGGGCGCCGAACCCCAGCAGCGCCGAGCGCCGCGCCCGGTCCAGCACATCGTGCAGGTTCACCGGCTTGAACGCCGGCCCGGTCAGGTTGCCGAATTGCTCAACCTGATCCAGCAATTTCACAATCCGGCGGCTTTCGCTGACAATCAGTTCGGTCAGCTCCAAATCATCAGAACTCAGGTTCATGCTCAAAAGCTGCGCCGCCCCGGTGATGCCGGCCAACGGGTTTTTGATCTCATGCGCCAGCATCTCTGCCATGCCAATGGCCGAGGCGGCAGCGGATTTGGCGGAATGGGTCTGGATCATCCGCCCGGCCAGCTCCCGCGGAGTGACCATCAGCAGCATCACCCCCTCCTGCCCATGCAGCGGCGCAATCTGAACCCCGCATTGCAGCGGCGCCCGGCTGCCAGATCCGACGTCGATGTCATTCACGAACAGCGGCGTGCCCTGCATCCGCGCACGGGCAAAGGCCACCTCAATGGGTGCATCAATGGCCAGCGCATCCCAAACCGGTTGCCCTACCAGCGCCTTGCGCGAGGTATTCAGGAACCCCTCGCCAGCCGCATTCACATCGGCGATCTTGTCCCGGGCATCGATCAGAAACGCAGGCACCGGCAAAGAGGCCCAAAGGGCAGCGCTGTCCATCATGCGGCGGCCTCCGGCTGTTGCGCGGTCAGCGCCTCGGGAAGCAGCGCAAGCACGTGTTCCGGGTCCTTTTCTGTCAGCACAGCACGGCGCATTGCAGGACCGGTTCCGGCCTCATCCATGTACCAGCCCAGATGCTTGCGCGCGACGCGTATGCCCAGATCCAGCCCGTAAAAATCGAGCATCTCCCGATAATGTTCTGAAACCATTGCGATCAGCGCATCGCCTTCCGGCACTTTCGGCGCCGGCGTTCCCCACAGTTCATGCGCCACTTCGGCCAGCAGCCAGGGCTTGCCTCCCGCACCGCGCCCGATCATCACACCGTCAGCGCCGGACAGTTCCAGCGCCCGGCGTGCGGATGCCGTGTCCACAATATCCCCGTTGGCCAGCAGCGGAACGCTGACTGCATCCTTCACCGCCCGGATCGCCGTCCAATCCGCCGCCCCCTTGTAGAACTGGCAGCGGGTCCGGCCATGGATCGTGACCATCTGCACGCCTGCCGCGCAGGCCCGGCGCGCCACATCCGGCGCGTTCAAGCAATTGCCGTCCCAACCCAGCCGGGTCTTCAGCGTCACCGGCACATCCACGGCTCCAACAACAGCCTCGATCAGCCGCAGTGCATGGTCCGGCGTCTTCAATAGGGCTGACCCGGAATAGCCATTGGTCACCTTTTTCGCCGGGCAGCCCATGTTGATGTCGATGATCCGCGCGCCCTGCCCTGCGACCTGCCGGGCGGCCTCGGCGATCCAGTATTCATCGCGCCCTGCAAGCTGCACCGCTGTGTTTTCCACATCCGCGCTCAGTTCCGCCCGCTCGCGCACACCTGGCTTGGCCTGCACCATCTCCTGACTTGCCACCATCTCGCTCACCATCAGCCCGGCCCCGAAAGAGCGGACCAGATCCCTGAACGGCCGGTCGGTGATTCCAGCCATCGGTGCCAGGGCGATCGGCGGCGACATGGAAGTGGTTCCAAGCGTGAAGGACAACTGCCTAATCCTTGTGCAATTGAGAGGTATTTACCCGAAGCTTTTGCTATGCAGCAATGAAACTGCCCCTTGCAAGACACAGCAAATCATCATTTGCCTATTTTTTAGGCGCATTCCGCGGGGTGATTGCCTATCCCGGCGCCACCTCATAAACAAATGCCGAACTTATCAAGAGGCCCGCATGACCACAGCAGCCCTGATCGTCGCCGCCGGCCGCGGCACCCGTGCAGGCGGCGGCACGCCGAAACAATGGCGTCCGCTGAAAACCCGGCGGGTGATCGATTGGACGCTGGACGCCTTCGAAAAAGCAGGTGTGGATCTCACCGTGCTTGTGCTTTCGGCAGACGATCATCAGGCTTGGGATGAGTTTTCGCAAAAACCCGGCCTGATCCTTGCTGAAGGCGGGACCGAACGCGCGGCGTCGGTGGTCAACGGGCTAAGGGCGCTGCAACAGAACAGCGTAGACAAGGTGCTGATCCACGACGCTGCCCGCCCTTGTGTCAGCAGCGATCTGATCCACAGCATTATCAGCGCCTTGGATAAATGCCCGGCCGCAGCTCCGGCCCTTCCGGTGACTGACGCGCTGTGGACCGGCGCAGAGGGCAGCGTGACCGGCAGCCAGGACCGCAGCGGCTTGTTTGCGGCGCAGACCCCGCAAGGGTTCCGGTACGGCGCGATCCTCGCTGCCCACGACGCCCACCCCGGCGGCGCTGCGGATGACGTTGAGGTCGCGCGCGCGGCAGGGCTTGACGTCCGCATCATTCCAGGCGAGCCGGACAATATCAAAATCACCCGCCCCGAGGATTTTGCCCGGGCGGAACGCATTCTGGGGGCACAGATGGATATCAGGCTTGGCAACGGCTACGACGTGCACCGGTTCGGCCCCGGCGACGGTGTGATCCTCTGCGGGGTAGAGATCCCGCACGAGAAGACTCTGCAGGGCCACTCCGACGCCGATGTGGGCATGCACGCGGTGACGGATGCTATCTATGGCGCTCTTGCGCAGGGTGACATTGGGCGACACTTCCCACCTTCGGACCCGCAATGGAAAGGTGCCGCCAGCGATATTTTCCTGCGCCATGCGGTCAATCTGGCCCGCAAAATGGGATATACGCTCTCCAATGTCGACTGCACCCTGGTCTGCGAATACCCCAAGATAGGCCCGCATGCCGATAGAATGCAGGCGGTGATGGCCGGGATTTTGGGCGTCACCCCAGACCGCGTGTCGATCAAGGCCACCACCTCCGAACGGCTGGGCTTCACCGGCCGGGGTGAGGGCATCGCCGCACTGGCCACCGCAGCGCTGGTGAAACCATGACCGCGGCGCAGCTGATCGGCACGGTCTGCGGTGTGGGCTATTTGCGGCCCGCGCCCGGCACCTGGGGTTCGCTGGCGGCGCTGCCGCTGGCCTATGGGCTGCACCAGCTGGGCGGCTTTCCCCTGCTGGCACTGGCAACACTGGTCTGCATCCCGGCAGGCATCTGGGCCACCGCCTGTATGACCAAGGGAAGCACCGATCATGACCCCTCGGAAATTGTAGTGGATGAAGTTGCAGGCCAATGGATCGCAATCTGGGCAGTTTCGCTGCCCGCCTGGCTGCACGGGTTGCCTGTCACCGCTCTCTGGCCCGGCTGGGTTGCCGCCTTCCTGCTGTTTCGCCTGTTCGACATTCTTAAACCCGGCCCGGTTGGTTGGGCCGACCGTCAGGAGGGGCCGCTTGGTGTCATGATGGATGATGTCATTGCCGGTATCATGGCCGCCATCGGTGTGGCCCTGCTGGCCGGAATTTCGCATGGGGTGCTTGGACTATGACCATCGACACCGCAGAACTGATCGCCCACGCCAGCGCCGCAGGCATCACCATAGCCACCGCCGAAAGCTGCACAGGCGGCATGATTGCCGCCGCCCTGACCGAGGTGCCGGGGTCCTCTGCCGTGGTGGACTGCGGCTTTGTCACCTACTCCAATACCGCAAAAATGCGGATGCTGGGGGTGCGCGCAGAAACGCTCGAGGCGCATGGCGCAGTCAGCGAACAGGTCGCGGCCGAAATGGCGGCAGGCGCGCTGGCACATGCTGGGGTTACCCTCGCGGTGTCCGTCACCGGCATTGCCGGCCCCGGCGGTTCCGAGTTCAAACCCGAAGGCCGCGTATGCTTTGGCCTGTGCCGAGCAGGCCAGCCACCAGTCACCGAAACGCTGGAGTTCGGCGCCATCGGTCGCGCCAATGTGCGCAGCGCCACGCGCGAACATGCGCTGGCTCTGCTACGCCAGGCGATTTCGTAAACCGGCCGCATTCCGGGCAGCAGCGGCAAATGCCCGCCCAAAAAATCAGCACTTGCAAAAAAGCCCCCGATTTGGGCGGCTTCCGCACCTCTGCCTCTTTTTTCTGCGCATTTGAACGGCTTTCTCCTGTGGCCAACGGTTTTTGAGGGGAAGGAACACTCGGATGAACGGAGCGGATACCGCATGGATCATTGTGGCCACGGCCCTGGTCCTCTTCATGACATTGCCAGGGCTGGCCCTGTTTTACGGCGGGCTGGTGCGTGCCCGCAATGTGCTCAGCGTGTTCATGCACTGCTATGCCATTGCCTGTTTGATGAGCGTCCTGTGGCTCGCATTCGGCTATACAATTGCCTTTGGCAGCGGCACATCGGGCCTCTGGGGCGGGCTGGACAAGCTGTTCCTGAACGGCGTGACCGCCGACAGCCTGTCCGGCACTTTGCCCGAGGTTCTGTTCTTTGCCTTTCAGATGACATTTGCCATTATCACGCCCGCGCTGATTGTAGGCGCCTATGTGGAACGCGTGGGCTTTGGTTTTATCCTCGTCTTCTCGGGCCTTTGGATGCTGCTGTGCTACGCGCCTGTGGTGCATTGGATCTGGGGCGGCGGCTTCCTGGCGGATGGCGGCATTTTCGGCGCGATCGGAGTCAAGGACTTTGCCGGCGGCATCGTAGTGCATGAGACCGCAGGTATCGCGGCACTGATCATCGCCTTTTACCTTGGCCCGCGCAAAAACCGCAGCATCCCGCCGCACAACCCCGGCTATGTGATGATCGGCGCCGCGATGCTCTGGGTCGGCTGGTTCGGCTTCAATGGCGGCTCACAACTGGCCGCGGACGGAGGTGCTGCGATGGCACTGACCGCAACACATCTTTCAGCCGCCACCGCCTCGCTCAGCTGGGCGCTGTGGGAAAAGATCAAATACGGCAAGGCGTCGCTGGTGGGTCTGGTCACCGGCACCATTGCCGGCCTTGCCTCGATCACCCCGGCTTCCGGCTTTGTCGGCCCGGTGGAAGCACTGATCATCGGGGCCATTGCCGGCGTGCTGTGCCAGGAGATGGTCAACTTGGTGCGCAACAAGATGCAGATCGACGACACGCTGGATGTGTTTGCCGTGCATGGCGTCGGCGGCATCTTCGGCACCCTGATGATTGCGGTCTTCGGCGCCGGCAGCTGGGCTGCGCAGCTGGGCGGGCTGGTGATTGTCGGTATTTTCACGATTGTTGTGACCATCGTGCTGGTGAAAGTCTCCGCTGCGATCACATCCCTGCGCGTCGATCTTGAAAGTGAGACCAATGGCCTCGATCTTTCAGTTCACGGTGAGCGCGCATATGACATGAACAGCTGACCCCGGCGATGACGAATGCCACCACTCACGGCAGACGGTGCAATATTGGCACCAGACGGGTCCCTTGGGGGGCCCGTTTTCTGTTTCAATCGGCGTCTTCAGCGCCGGGGTTTCAGCAGCCAGGCTTGCTCCAGCGCGTTGCAGCGTTCGCCGATGCGGCCGTCCGCGGCACGTTCCTCGATCAGGGTGATGTCATGGCTGCCCTGATAGAGCGCCTGCACGGTTGGCCCCGGCACCGAAAACGGCGGCCCTTCCATCAGGGACTGGTCATAATCGAACCCGATCAACAGCTGTTTTTCTGTGCCTGAAATCCGGTTGAGATGCGCCGCATATGTCTTTCGATCTTCAGGTTTAACCGCAACCAGCGCCGCCCTGTCGTAAACTGCATCCACCGGCGCAAGATGCTCCCCTGTCAGAGTAAAAAAGTCCCCGGCGTACAGGGTCAGCGGTCCGGCCTGATACCGTGTGAGGGCGCCCGTCTTCGCCACCTGCGGTACCAGCCCCTGGCGCGCAAACACCTCTTCCACCGCTCCCTGATTGAACTCGACGCCTGTCACGCGCAAACCTGTGCCAACCAGCCAGTCCAGATCCAGTGCCTTGCCGCAAAGCGGCACAAAGACCGACTGCCCGGCCTGCAGACCAAGCCGGGTAAAATGTCGTGCCAAAAGGGAGTTAGGTGCCGCTTCATGAAAACCGATGCGGTTATCGCGCCACCGTGCCTGCCAGAAATCCTGATCCATTACGAGCCGTTCCTTCCGTTGGATAGTTGCATGTCCTGCGGTGATACAGCTTGAAGCCGGCTTTAGGTCAATAGGGGGCCGGCCTGCCCGGCCTTACCTGTACAGTTCCGCCGCGCGGCGCTCAAAGGCGCGCACGATCCGCTGCATCGCCTCATTGAACACTACGCCTATGATCCCCTGCAGCACCGCGTTTTTGAACTCGAAATCGACATAGAAGGACACATCGCAGGTGCCGTCTTCCCGCGGCGCGAATATCCAGTGGGATTTCATATAGCGGAACGGGCCGTCCAGATACTCGGTATCGATCCTGCGCTCGCCCGGATACAGCGTCACCCGGCTGCCGAAGCGTTCACGGAACACTTTGAAGGAGATCACCAGATCCGCCTCCATCACCTCGGCCTCCCCCAGCGGTGCGCGGCTGCGGATACGGGCTGCAGCGCACCAGGGCAGGAAATTCGGGTATTGCGCGACATCGGCCACCAGATTGTACATCTGCTGCGCGGAATACGGCATCTGGCGGGTTTCCGAGTGTGTGGGCATCGGCCTGCTGTTTTTCTGCTACAATTGTGCCGCGTCATGTCCTATGTACGCGCGGAAAATTCAAGGGGGCAGCCATGTCACAGCGTCCATATGTCATTGATGTGATGATCTCGGCCAAGGCCATTGCAGCACGGATCGAAGAGCTTTGCGGAGAAATTCAGGCCGAATTCGGCGATACCGACAAGCTGGTCGTGGTTGGCCTGCTGCGCGGCAGCTTTGTGTTCATCGCCGATCTGGTGCGTGAGCTGGACCTGCCGATCGAGGTTGATTTCCTGGAGGCGTCTTCCTACGGCGACGCGTTGGAAAGCAGCCGGGAAGTGCGCATTCTCAAAGACTTGCGCGGCGCCATTGAAGGGCGCGATGTGCTAGTGGTCGAGGATATCGTCGACACCGGCCACACGCTGAACCACGTGACCCATCTGCTGCAAAGCCGCAATCCTGCGCGGCTGAAATCCATTGCGCTGTTGGACAAGCCATCCCGGCGCGAGGTGGATTTCCGCTCGGATTGGGTGGGGTTTGAAATCCCGGACGAATTTGTCGTGGGCTACGGGATCGACTACGCGCAGCGCAACCGGAACCTGCCGCACATTGGCAAGGTGCGGTTCACAGACGAGGGCTGATCCCGTCTGAAAGGGGCAGCACCCTGCGTGCACCGCCTGTGCACCCCCTGTACACCGTCCCTGCAGCCTGCTGCGGGTTTCGTGCGAAAAAGCCACAGATTGCAGGAACCTGCGCGCGACCGGGAGCCGGCGCTGGTCCGCCGGTTTTTACCCGGAGCCGGCGCATTCCGGCGCAGCCGATTTGCCTTTTCCGGCCGGCTCGCTCATCTGGACTCCAAACGCAGAGATCACAGGAGATCCGCAATGCAGAAGTTTCTGATGGCAGCCGCTGCGGCGGCCACGAGCCTCGCCTTTGCCCCCGCCGCCTCCCATGCCGGGCCGCCGAAATGGGCACCGGGCCACAAGAACAGCGCCGCTCACTATGCCCCCGGCCAGGTGAAGAAACGCCATCACGCCAAGCACGGCCACGACCATGACGATGATCATGATCATGACCGGTATGGCGGCCGCATCCGCGGTGACGATTGGGTCTATGTTGACGACTACAGCCGCTGGGGGCTGGAGCCACCGCGCGAGGGGCACCGCTATGTGCGAAAGGACAACCAAATCTTCGAAGTCGTCAAGGACACCCTCGCGATCATCGGTGCGGTTGCCGTTGTCGACGCGCTGCTGAAGTAGCCCTCAGCCCAGCAGGTTTCTGACTGTTTGAAGAAAGATCCCGGCCCCAGCCGGGATCGCCGCATCCGGGAAGTTGTAATCCGGATTGTGCAACTGCGGCTGATCCGTGCCGGAGCCGAGCCAGAACATCGCGGTTTTTGCCTGCTTGGCAAACTTGCCGAAATCTTCGGACCAGCGCCGGGGCACGTCCTGCATTTGTGCCGGACACCCCGCCGCTGTGGCAGCAGCGCGCAGAACGGCGACCGCGTCGGGATGGTTGGCACAGGCGTCAAATACGTCATCGAACCCGGTTGAGAATGCCAGCCCTTCTGCAGCGCAGGCCAGTGCCACTAGCGCCGAGGCATCAGATATCAGCCGCTCCATGCGGGCATCCGTGACTGTGCGCAATGTGGCCCAAACTTCACCGTATCCCGGCGCGATGCCGAACGTGGCCTCGCCCAGCCGGGCATGTGTCACGGTGACCAGGGCAAACTCCGCCCCCAGCTCAGCGCTGCTGCTCAAACCTGCAAGGGCGGGCAAAAGCTGCGCGATGGCGCCGGCCGGCGACACCCCGTCCTGCGGCGCGGCGGCATGTGATGTCTTGCCGTTCAGCTTGATCCGCATCCCGCGCGACGCGCAATTGGCAGGACCGGAACACAACGCCACCTGCCCCACCGGCAGCCCCGGAAGGTTGTGCAGCGAAAACGCATAGTCGGGCGCGATCTGCGCAAAAGCGGGATCGGCAATCACTGCTGCGGCGCCCCGGCCGGTTTCCTCGGCCGGCTGGAACAGCAGCACGGCACGGCCCCTTGCGGGACGGTTGGCTGAGAGATCCTCCGCCAGTGCGGCAACCATCGCCATATGACCGTCATGACCACAAAGATGGCCGCGGCCCGCATGGATGGAACGATAGGGCTGATCCGACAGCTCTTCGATCGGCAGCCCGTCCAGCTCGCTGCGGATCAGGACTGTGGGGCCATCTGACCGGCCCTCATATACCGCTGCAATTCCATGCCCTCCCAGTCCCGTCAGCAGCTGATCCGGTTCGTAACGGCGCAGATAGTCCGCCACCATGGCAGCGGTTTTCTCCTCGGCGCCTGAAACCTCGGGGATTCGATGCAGGGCATGGCGCAGCCTTGTCAGCCGCGCCAAACGCTCGGGCGTCATGCAAGGCCCAGTTTCTTGTTGCGGGCCTCGCGCAGCCGCGCAAAGTCATCGCCCGCGTGGTAGGAGGAGCGCGTCAGCGGCGTCGCCGAGACCATCAGGAATCCCTTGCCATAGGCGGCTTTCTCATAAGTCTTGAATTCTTCGGGCGTCACAAACCGGTCCACCGCATGGTGTTTGGGCGTCGGCTGCAGATACTGGCCAATGGTCAGGAAATCGACATCGGCCGCGCGCATGTCGTCCATCACCTGTTTCACCGCCTGGGCATCCTCACCCAGGCCGACCATGATGCCGGATTTGGTGAACATGGACGGGTCCAGTTCCTTGACCCGCTGCAGCAGGCGCAGGGAGTGGAAATAGCGCGCACCGGCGCGGACTTCGGGGTACAGGCCGGGGACGGTTTCCAGATTGTGGTTGAACACATCGGGGCGGGCCTCGACCACGGTTTCCAGCACCGACGGATCGCACTTCAGGAAATCCGGGGTAAGGATTTCGATGGTTGTATTCGGCGAGCGGTGACGCACGGCGCGGATGGTCTGGGCAAAATGCTCGGCGCCGCCATCCTTGATATCATCGCGGTCGACCGAGGTGATCACCACGTGGTTCAGCCCCAGCTTCTGCACCGCATCCGCCACCCGGCCCGGTTCAAACACATCCAGCGCCTCCGGCGGCTTGCCGGTGGCGATGTTGCAGAACGAACAGGCCCGGGTGCAGACCTCCCCCATGATCATCATGGTGGCGTGGCCCTGGCTCCAGCATTCGCCGACATTGGGGCAGCCCGCTTCCTCGCAAACGGTGGTCAGCTTGTTGTCGCGCATGATCTTATGCGTTTCGGCATAGCCCTTGCCGCCCGGCGCCTTGACCCGGATCCAGCTTGGCTTTTTTGGCTGAGCATTATCGGGACGATGCGCCTTTTCAGGGTGGCGCTGCTCCGGGATCTTTAGGTCTCTCACGTGGGTTTCCCTTCCGGCCTCTGGCTTCATAGCGGGTTTAACATAGCTGATCAGCCTTGGCACGGTCATATCTTCAACCCTGCCTTGCTGTCTTGTCATGGCTCTACGACCGGCCAAACACAGGCGCAAATGCCGTTTTCTTTTGCCAAAGCGCCGCCCAGGCCCACATAATTCAGCTGTCAAAAAAAGGATGCGCCGTTAAAACGTTCAGGGAGGAGCCCATGGCCAAGGAGCTGGAGAAATTCAAAGCAGAGCATAAGAAACTGGCAGCAGGCACCAAGACATACACCGCAGACGAGGGCGGCAAGCTCAAAAAACGGGTCGGGATTTCGTTGGGCAACGCCTGGGAGGGCGAAGATTACTTCCGGGAAAGCCTGGCCAAGGCGCGCAAGGACGGTGTTGTGTCCAAGAAACTGGCGGACCTTCAAAAGAACAAGAACTTCAAGGACGGGCTGACCACCTGGAACAAGGCGGTGGATATTCATCAGAAAGAGCTTGATGCGATGCTGGGCTTTTGCAGCAATGCCAAGGCGCATCTGGCCAAGATGGACAAACTGCTGGCGGACATCGGCAAGGATCTGAAAAAGCGATCCAAAACGTCTGCCTCAAAAAAGGATATCGAGGCGCTGCAAGACAAGCTGGCCAAGGAAACCGCCGAAGTGAAGAAAGCGGCGCAGTATGAGGGCAAGCTGAACGCAGCACAGAAATTCTATGCTGCGAATTTCCAGAAAACCGTGGCCAGAATTCTGAAGGAAAGCGATGAGTCCCAGGATAAGAATCTGGATGCCACCGAGCTGCCGCAGCTGCTGGTGGACCGGAAACTGAAGAAATACACCAACCGGGTCGGGGTGCTGGCAAAGGCGATCAATGCGCATTGCGTGTCGGCGATCGAAAAATCCGGGCAGGACCTGAAGGCAGCAGCGCCAGATCTGAAGGCGGCGGAGGCAAAGTACAAGGATCTGAAGAAAATCAACGACCAGTACCAGACGGTGAAAAAGAAGTTTCCCGGCAAAATCAACGATTCCAAGGACAAGAAGAAGCTTCTGGCCACATTGAAGAAATTCAATGACATCACCACGGCAGCCGAGCGTAAATTGCGCGGCACCAGGGTGACAATCAAGAAGGCGGCAGTCTGACCGGCAGACTTTCTTCCGAAGGTCGCGAAACCCGCACCCGGTTTGCCGCCATTCGGCTTCCGGATCGTACAACTGCGGCGTCTTGTCCGGAACCTTCATATCTTGCTCATGGCCTTATTGATACCGGCTTAGAATCATTTTAAGTCTGCCCGCCGAACGAACACCCACCTTCAGGAGCATCCGAAATGAAAGCTGGCGTTAAGCTGCCCGACGTGACCTTCCACACCCGCGTCCGTGACGAAGCGGTCGAAGGCCCGAACCCCTTCCGCTGGGAAGACAAAACCACCGCTGACTACTTTGCAGGCAAGCGTGTTGTGCTGTTCTCGCTGCCCGGCGCCTTCACTCCGACCTGCTCCACCTACCAGTTGCCGGGCTTTGAAAACGGCTTTGCCGATTTCCAGGCCGAAGGCATCGATGCGATCTACTGCATGTCGGTAAACGACAGCTTTGTGATGAACAAATGGGCCGAAGCGCAGAACCTGAAAAACGTCGGCGTAATCCCGGACGGCTCCGGCGAGTTCACCCGCAAGATGGGCATGCTGGTCGCCAAGGACAACCTGGGCTTTGGCAACCGCTCCTGGCGTTATGCCGCCATCATCAACGATGGTGTTGTTGAAGCATGGTTCGAAGAGCCGGGCCTGTCCGACAACCACGGCGAAGACCCCTATGGCGTGTCCTCCCCGGAAACCGTGCTGAAGCACCTGAAAGAAGCCAAGGCTGAAGTCGCCGCCTAAGGCGCCGCCGCTTCTGCGAAATCTACGGGTCCGCCAAGCGCGGGCCCGTTTTCGTTTTGAGGTTTTGCCGTCGGTCAGCCGATCATCTCAGACTCCTGCGCACTGGCCTCTCCGTAATAGTCCGTCAGATGCTGAAGGGCGATGCGCAGAACAACTTTGCCAGACCGGGCCGGCCAGCCCAGATTGCGCTCCGCTGTTTCCAGCCCTTCCAGATGGCAGCAGCAGCGCAATGCGATATCGCTCAGCCCCATGCCCAGCGCCTGCAGCGCCTCGGTCATGCGTTTGCGGGCAGCGGCACCGGCCTCCAGGCTGCTGCTGCGCAGCGCTTGGCTGCCTTGGCTGCCTTGGCTGAAATACAGCTTCTCTTGCATCAGATGGCTGCTGATCTGGGCCAGCTCGAAATCTTCCCGCAGGCGCTTGCCGGCGCTGATCATGCCCGGGGTCAAAAAGGAATTCCCGTCCTTGTCGGACAGCCGGGCCAGCATCTCCAGCGGCGTTTCCGAACCGCTGTAGCGCGTCTTGCGGCCATAGCCGGAATTATCGCTGTCTGCGGGTGCCAGAAACGGCGTCTGGGCCTCGGCAAAGCCGCCCTCCAGACGGGCCCGCGCCCGGTTTTCCTGATCGGCAATGATCCGGTTCAACGCACTGCGCCCGGCAGGTGTGATGGTATAGCGGCTGATCCGGCCCCGGCGGGCACAGGAAATCCAGCCGGACAAGGCCAACGCACCGGCAAGGGGACGGGAGACCGCAACTTTCTGCCCGTCCGCCTCGGCACCTTCGCGCACGACCACTGCCATTTCCATGCCCTCGGCTGCAGCCAAAACCGCACCGCCGCGGCTGAGCAGGGTCAGAACACTGGCCGCCTCCTGTTCAAACCCGGCGGTCAATGCACGTCCAGCAGGTTTGTCCGGGCCAGTGCCAGCGTTGCAGCTTTTTCCGGAGGCAGATTGGTAACACCCGGCCAGGTATGTCAGAACTTCATCGATCAGCGGATCGTCCCGCAAGGTCTCCACCCGCCTGACCTGCCGCAAAATGGTCGAGGGATGGCACCCCGCCTTGCGGGCCAACTGCCGGATCGGGCGGCCTGCTTCTGTGTGCAGAAGGTAACGGCATGTCTCAAGCGGCACCCAGCCAGGCAGAGAAGTGCGCGGTGTGTTTTGCATATATCAAGCCCCGGTCGTTAGCCAGGCCAGCCTGCCAGCCGCGATCAATAGCGCCTGAAGCTTTTCCACGTACGCCTGACTGTAGTTGAACAAATGCGCGGATCAGGCCCCATTGCTTCCAAAGAAACCATAATCATCACAAAACACACCGTTCGCCGGTAGCCCTCTCCCCGCAACACCACAATAGGTTGTGTTATAGAACGTCCGGTACAGAGATTTGAAAGGAGAGGACCATGCAGGACGTATACACCCGCCTGACGCTGCTGCGGCGCCCCCGGGTTTTGGCACGTGCTGCCCGGCTAGGGGCACAGACCTATTGCCGGCAGCGGGATCTGCACCGGATTCTGGGGTACGGGACCCTGCCCAAACCGGCCGCTGCCGTAATGCAGCTCTTGGAGCTGGAAAGCACGCAGGACACCGCACGCAAGGCGGGTGAAGCGGGATATTCGCTGATCCGGCATGTTGATGTGCTGATTGCGCTGGCAGGCGAATCCGCCTTCCTGCGCAATACTGCCGCCCCTCCGAGAACGGAAACGGCGGCCCTTCAGGACCGCCGTTCTGCTGCAGCAGAGGCTGCTGCCCCCTGCCCCTGAGCTAGAGCTAGAGCTTTGCGATTACATGAACGCGTCGGGCATCGAGGCCTTTTTCTCGGCCACGTATTCCTCAAGCGCCTGCTTGATGGCCGGATCCATGGCCGGCTGCTCGTAAGTGGCCAGCAGTTTCTCGACACGGTTGGTCGCCAGCGCATAGGTATCGCGCGCGCCTTCTTCTTCCCAGGTCTCAAACGGCTTGTAGTCCAGCAGCTCGGACTTCCAGAAGGCGGATTTGAAGTTCGCTTGTGTGTGGGCGCAACCCAGGTAGTGGCCGCCGGGGCCAACCTCGCGGATGGCTTCCATCGCCTGGCCGTTTTCGTCGACCGAGATGCCCTTGGCAAGGCCGTGCAGCACGCCCAGCTGGTCGGCGTCCATCACGAACTTCTCGAAATCGGCAACCAGGCCGCCTTCGAGCCAGCCGCAGGAGTGCAGCATGAAGTTGACGCCGGACATCAGGCCCATGTTGAGCGAGTTGGCGGTTTCATAAGCGGCCTGCGCGTCGGGCAGTTTGGAGCCGCAGAACGACCCGGCCGAACGGAACGGCACGCCCAGGCGGCGGGCCAGCTGGCCTGCGCCATAGGTGACCAGAGACGCCTCGGGGGTGCCGAAGGTCGGCGCGCCGGAGTTCATGTCGATCGAGGACACGAAGGCGCCGAAGATCGCCGGCGCGCCGGCGCGGCACAGCTGGCTGTAGGCGATGCCGGCCAGAACTTCGGCCAGAACCTGCGTCAGGGTGCCTGCAACCGAAACCGGCGCCATGGCGCCGCCGACGATGAACGGCGAGATGATGCAGGCCTGCATGTTCTGAGCATAGACTTCCAGCGAGCCCATCATCACATCGTCGAAGGTCATCGGCGAGTTGATGTTGGTCAGCGAGGTCATCACGGTGTTGTTCTGCACGAACTCCTGGCCGAACAGGATGCCGGCCATGTCGACCGAGTCCTGAGCCCGGCTGGGTTCGGTGACCGATCCCATGAACGGCTTGTCGCTGAGAGTCATGTGGGCCATCAGCATGTCCAGATGGCGCTTGTTCACGGGGATGTCGGTCGGCTCGCAGACGGTGCCGCCGGAGTGGTGCAGCCACTTGGACATATAGGCGAGCTTCACGAATTTATTGAAGTCGTCCATGGTTGCATAGCGGCGGCCGCCGTTGCGGTCACGCACGAAGGGCGGGCCGTAGACGGGTGCCAGCACCATGTTGCGGCCGCCGACGACAACGGATTTCTCCGGGTTGCGGGCGTGCTGGGTAAACTCGGACGGAGCGGTTTCGCACAGTTTGCGGGCCAGGCCGCGGGGGATGCGCACGCGCTCTCCGTTGACATCTGCACCGGCTTCGCGCCAGCGCTGCAGCGCCGCCGGATTGTCAACGAAGTTGACACCGACCTCTTCCAGGATCGTGTCGGCGTTGTATTCGATGATCTCCAGCGCTTCTTGGTTCAGGATCTCGAAGTTCGGAATGTTGCGCTCGATGTACTTCGCGGTCTCGATCTTGACGCTGGTGCGTTCGGCGCGGCGGGCGGCGCCGCCGCCACCCCGTGCGCGACGGCGCGGTGCTGCTTCTGTCATGGTTTATCCTCACCACAGGCATTTCATTGCGATGGGTATTATAGCCCCCTCACACCGCGCCGCCGCAGGATTGCGGCCATTCAAGTTGAAAAGCGACATTGGCAGGGCATTTTCCACCGCGGCTGTGAACTTTTGCATACCTTTACCGGGTTCAGGACCGTTCTGCCGTGAAAATCAGGCCTGCAGGCGGGCGCAAGCTCAAACCCTCTTGCGGAAATCCTGTTCCTGCCCTATGGCGCGTGCATGACAGAGACATCCCATGACCGCCTTCTCATCATCGACTTTGGCAGCCAGGTCACGCAGCTGATTGCTCGCCGCCTGCGCGAGCTGAACGTCTATTGCGAAATCCACCCTTATCAGAAAGTCACGATGGAGTTTGTGCGCGAGCTGGCGCCCAAAGCGGTGATCTTCTCTGGCGGGCCGGACAGCGTGACCCGCGAGGGCAGCCCGCGTGCGCCGCAGGAGATTTTCGACTATGGCGTGCCGATCCTGGGCATCTGCTATGGCCAGCAGGTCATGATGCACCAGCTGGGCGGCTCCGTCGTAAGCGGCCATGGCACCGCCGAATTCGGCCGCGCCTTTGTCACCCCCACTGTGGAGACACCGCCGCTGCTGGAAGGCTGGTTTGCCAATGACAGCGACCGCGAACAGGTCTGGATGTCGCACGGCGACCACGTGAGCAAGATCGCCCCGGGGTTCGAGGTCTACGGCACTTCCCCCAATGCGCCCTTTGCCATCACCGCCGATGTCAGCCGCAATTTCTATGCGGTGCAATTCCACCCGGAGGTGCATCACACTCCCAATGGCGCCAAACTGTATGAGAACTTTGTCAAGCTGGCAGGTTTCTCCGGCGACTGGACCATGGGGGCCTACCGCGAGCAGATGATCGAGAAAATCCGCGAACAAGTTGGCGACAAGCAGGTGATCTGCGGCTTGTCCGGCGGTGTCGACAGCTCGGTCGCGGCGATCCTGATCCATGAGGCGATCGGCGATCAGCTGACCTGCGTCTTTGTCGACCACGGGCTGTTGCGCAAGAACGAGGCGGAAGAAGTTGTCGCAATGTTCCGCGACAATTATAACATCAAGCTGATCCACGCGGACGAGAGCGATCTGTTCCTGGGCGAACTGGACGGCCAGTCCGACCCGGAAACCAAACGCAAGATCATCGGCAAGCTGTTCATCGATGTGTTCCAGAAACATGCCGACACCATCGACGGCGCCGAGTTCCTGGCGCAGGGCACGCTGTACCCGGATGTGATTGAATCGGTGTCCTTCTCAGGCGGGCCTTCAGTCACCATCAAGTCGCACCACAACGTCGGCGGCCTGCCGGAGAAGATGGGGCTGAAACTGGTCGAACCCCTGCGCGAGCTGTTCAAGGACGAAGTCCGCGCATTGGGCCGCGAACTGGGCCTGCCGCAGTCGTTCATCGGCCGCCACCCCTTCCCCGGACCGGGCCTGGCGATCCGCTGCCCCGGCGAGATCACCCGCGAAAAGCTGGAGATCCTGCGCGAAGCGGATGCGGTCTATATCGACCAGATCCGCAAGCATGGTCTGTACGATGATATCTGGCAGGCATTTGTCGCGATTCTGCCGGTCCGCACCGTTGGCGTGATGGGGGATGGGCGGACATATGACTATGCCTGTGCCCTGCGCGCGGTGACCTCGGTCGATGGCATGACCGCCGACTATTACCCATTCAGCCATGAATTCCTGGGGGAGACCGCCACCCGGATCATCAATGAGGTTAAAGGCATCAACCGTTGCACCTATGATATCACCTCGAAGCCTCCTGGCACAATCGAGTGGGAATGACCCAGACCCTATCGCCCCGGCCCCAGCGGCCGGGGTTTTCTGTTGCGGCCTTAGTTAACCAATCCATCAGGTGTTTTTGAGATAGTTCCCCAAACACGGCCGGTTTGGAGAACCCAATGATTATTTGCCACCCGTTGAAGCTGATCTTCATCAAGACCAAGAAGGTCGGCGGCACGTCTTTCGAAATTGCCCTGTCCAGCTTCTGCGATGACAGCAGCGTCATCACTCCGATTTCCGGCGAGGACGAGCAAACCCGCGCTGACCTGGGCTATCCCGGTGCGCAGAACCATCAAATGCAGGTCTGGCCCGACGGTACAGAGACCGAGTCGCAGTTTTTCAACCATATCCCGGCAAAACAGGCCAAAGGCCTGATCCCGCAGGAGATTTGGGACAGCTACACCAAGGTCACGATCTGGCGCGATCCCTTTGATGCCGCCATCTCGCGCTATTTCTGGGAGAAGGCGATTGCCGCAAAAACCAGCTTTGGCCAATTTGTGCAGAAATACCCCAATCTGCTCATGGAAAACTGCGGCATCGCCCCGCTGGAGGGGGATGCCGCACTGGATGTCTACCTGCGCTACGAACATCTGGAAGAGGACGTCGCGGCACTCGGGATCGAGGGGCTGTGGGAACGGTTCTCCAGCTTGCGGGCCAAGGGTGCGCTGCGCCCGCGTGAGGGTGCCGATCCGGAAACGCTCTACTCCCGTTTTCCCGCCGCTGCGGAGATCGTGGCCAAACATTGCGCCGCGGAAATCCGGAAGTTCGGCTACCAGAAGCCGGAAATCACACCGGCAAAAGCGGCCGTGTCCGGCAGGGGGCAAAGCGATTTCATATTTACCCTGTCCGCCGGGCGCACCGGTACCGCCTGGCTGGCGCAGTTTTTGGGCGACAACCTGTCGGTGAATTCGGTGCATGAACCGCTGGGGGTTCTGGACTTCGGCACCAAGATGCCGGAAATCAGCCACATGCGGCGGTTCAACATGCTGGGCATGGACGGCAAGATGCAGGCCTTCTGGCAGAACAAGCTGGCCGGACTAAGGGCGCCCTATGCGGAATCCAATCACACGCTGGGCAAATGCGGGCTGATCGAGGCGCTGGCCAACAGCGACATCGCCGACCGCAGCACCGTTATCATTCTGCGCCGCGACCTGGCCAAGCAATGCGCCAGCTATGTCGGGCGCAATGATTTTCAGAATATCACCATTCCCTGGCAATGGTATCTGGACATGAGCTACGCCAATATCATCGTGAACCCCAAGATGTTCCGCCAGCTCGGACAGATCGGCTGGGCGATGTGGTACGCACTGGAGATGGAGGCGCGCTATGCCTATTACGCGCTAAAATTCAGTGACCGGGTCAACTTTGTCGAAGCCCGGCTGGAAGAGGCCACCAAGCCGGAAGGCGCCGCCCGGTTGCTGGCCGCCCTGGGGCATGAGGCAGAACCCGTACTGCCGCCCAAGAAGAACGCCACCCGCAATGCCTCTGACGTGGCTGAGGCACTGACGGAGGAAATCCGCACCCTTTTAAACCGGTTGAATTTCGACCCGGTAGCCTTGGCGTCAACCTATATAAATTCAGGAAAATCCCTGGATTCTCCGGCCCTGCGCCGCAACGCAGCCTGAAACCAAACGCCCGGCCGGTTCCGGCACGTCCGGACGCTTGCACGGCCTGCGCAGAACCCTTCGCGTCCGGTGCCAGTTGCCCTTGACCTCGGCGGATTTTCCGCCTCTTTTCACACGGGTTAAGCAAGGGGACAAGCATGGCACAAGGCGAAGCACGTGCGGGACTGGCCGCCGTTTGGATGATCGGCACGATTGTTTCATTCTCTGCGATGGCAATCGCAGGGCGCGAGGCCGGTTTGACGCTGGATACCTTCGAAATCATGGCCTATCGCAGCCTGGTCGGGTTTGTCATTGTCGCGAGCCTGCTGACAATAACGGGCCGCTGGCATCAGGTCAGCAGTGTCCGGCTGGGTGCCCATGCGGTGCGCAACCTTTTCCATTTTACCGGTCAGAACCTTTGGTTTCTGGCGGTGACGCTGGTGCCGCTGGCACAGGTCTTCGCCTTAGAGTTCACCTCGCCCCTGTGGGTGATCATCCTGTCGCCGTTATTGCTGGGAGAGGCCCTCACCCAGCGCCGGTTGCTTGCTGCGGGAATCGGTTTTGCCGGCATTCTGATCGTCGCCCGCCCCAGCCCGGAAACGCTGAACCTCGGCATCTTTGCGGCCGCCAGCGGCGCGATTTTCTTTGCGCTCACTGCAATCCTGACCAAACGGCTGACCCGGCACGAAAAAACGGCCTCTATTCTGTTCTGGCTTACCTCCATGCAGTTGCTGATGGGCCTGCTGGCGGCAGGCTGGGACGGTGACATGGCCCTGCCCAGCGCCACCACCCTGCCCTGGCTGATTCTCATCGGCATTGCCGGATTGACTGCGCATTTCTGCCTGACCACTGCCCTGTCGCTGGCGCCGGCCAGCGTTGTGGTGCCGGTCGACTTTGCCCGGCTTCCTGCCATCGCGATCCTTGGCATGGTGATCTATGGCGAAGCGTTGGATGCCTGGATTCTGAGCGGCGCTGTGGTCATCTGCATTGCGAACTATCTCAACATAGTTGCAAAAAGGCCCGCAATACCCGCTTAGAGTTGATCTATTCCGGCAGGTTTCCGTGCCGTTAGCATTGATTTGGCGAATTCCTGCTGGTTACGGTCCTGTGACAAGAAGCCGGGAAGGCTTTCGTACAGGGAGGAACATATGAAGAAGATTCACGCTGCGCCCTTGGCGCTGGCGCTGCTGCCCGGTGTTGCCATGGCGGGCGGCGTCGACCGCTCCGGCCAATCTCTTGGCGCATTGTTTGAAGAGGGCACTTACGCCGAGTTTTCGATTGGCCATGTAAGCCCGGATGTATCTGGCACGGCGCTTGGCGCAAACTCCGGCGACATGGTCGGCTCGCACCTGCAGCTGGGTGCTGCCTACAAGCGCGACATCAATGACAAGCTGAGTTTTGCGCTGATTTTCGATCAGCCTTTCGGCGCCGACGTGGAATACCCTGCCGGCACCGGCTATGTGTTTCAGGGCGCAACCGCCGAACTCAACTCCAATGCTATAACCGGGGTGCTGCGCTATAAATTCAACCAGAACTTCAGCGCTTATGGCGGCGTGCGGCTTCAGACGATGGAGGCCGAAGTCTCCATCCCTGTGTTCGGCGGCTATGCAGCCAGCGGTGACCGCGATGAAGGCTTCGGCTATCTGGCCGGCGTCGCCTATGAACGGCCGGACATCGCACTGCGGATTGCGCTGACCTACTTCTCGGAAGTCGACCACGACGTCAGCACAGTAGAAAGCGGCGGCGGCCTGCCTGGCCCGTTCACCTCGACAACCGCCATCAACACGCCGCAGGCAGTGAATCTGGATTTCCAGACCGGCATTGCCAAGGACACGCTGCTGTTCGGCGGCGTGCGCTGGGTGGAATGGTCCAAGTTCAACATTTCGCCCACCTTCTACAGCGGCACGCTGATCGGCCGGCCGCTGGTGTCTTTTGCAGATGACCGCTACACCTACACCTTGGGTGTGGGCCGCAAGTTCAATGAAAACTGGTCGGGCTCTGTGTCGGTCAGCTATGAGGAAACACTGGGCGGTTTCCAGTCCAATCTCAGCCCGCAGGACGGCCGCTTGGGTCTGACGGTCGGTGCTAAATACAAGCAAGGCAACATGAGCATCTCCGGCGGTGTGAACATCACCCGCGTCGGCAGTGCCCAAACCGTGGTCAGCCAGGCGCCCTTTGCCACATCGCAATTTGGCGACAACACATCGGTCGGGGTCGGCTTCAAGGTAGGCTACCACTTCTGATCCTGCCGCAGTTCCGGATCCAGCCCCGCCCGGTTTTTTCGGGCGGGGTTTTCTTTTGCCGCAAGAAACGGGTCGCTTGAGACAGTCAGCCACGCTAGCTGAACCGCATGAGCCCGCAAAAAACACTCTCCCCCCGCGCCTGGGCCGAGCTGATCCTGCTCGGTCTGATCTGGGGTGCCTCATTCCTGTCGATCCGCATCGCCCTGGATGAAATTCCCG
This sequence comes from Leisingera sp. SA215, assembly GCF_055902035.1. Taxonomy (NCBI): domain Bacteria; kingdom Pseudomonadati; phylum Pseudomonadota; class Alphaproteobacteria; order Rhodobacterales; family Roseobacteraceae; genus Leisingera; species Leisingera sp. SA215. The sequence continues at coordinate 542,138 of NZ_JBVVXU010000001.1, forward strand.
TTCTCACTTTGGTGCTGCACCGCTGCGGCTGGGCGGCACTGTTCCTCTGGGCCGTGGTACTGGCCATGCGGATACCTGTCCCCAAGGAATTGCGGATCTGGGGGGCGTTCCTGATAATGGGCCTGCTGAACAACGTGATCCCGTTCGGGCTGATGGCCTGGGGGCAGCTGCACATCGAGACCGGCCTCACCTCGATCCTGAATGCGGCAACGGCAATTTTCGGGGTGATCGTCGCTGCACTGCTCTTTGCGGATGAGCGGCTGACGGCCCGCAAGGCGCTGGGAGTGGGGCTTGGGTTCCTTGGCGTGGCAACCGCCATCGGTCTTGAGCAACTTGCCCGCTTCGACCTGCGCAGCACAGCGCAACTGGCAGTGCTCGCGGGCACCGTCTCATATGCATTTGCCAGCGCCTGGGCGCGTTTCAAACTGAGCGGCCTGCCGCCGCTTGTCGCGGCCGCCGGAATGCTGACCGGCTCCACCCTGTTCCTCGCCCCCGCGGCGCTGCTGATCGACGGTGCGCCTGTCCTGGCGCTGGAGATGCGCACTTGGGCCTCCATCGCCTATTTTGCCCTGCTCGCCACGGCGGGGGCCTATCTGCTTTATTACCGGGTGCTGGAGCTGGCGGGCAGCGGCAACCTGATGCTGGTTACCCTGATCATCCCGCCGGTGGCCATTCTGTTAGGCGCGCTGGTCCTGGGGGAAGCGCTGAAGCCGCAAGCCTATGCAGGCTTTGCCCTTCTGGCTGCAGGCCTGATCATCCTGAACGGCAAACCCGTCTTGCGGCGCAAGCGCGCACGGAATTGACCAAGCCCGCGCAGGCGATTAGCAAGGCGTGAAACCTTCAAGGACTTGGGATCTCATGCTGTACTCTTCTGCGCAGGACTGGCGCGATGCGCCGAACAAACGGGTGCTGTTCTTTGGCATGTCCGGGCTTGGCAAAACCTATGTCAGCAACATCCTGCGCGGGGCCGGCCGCTGGTTCCATTATTCAATCGATTACCGCATCGGCACCCGGTACATGGGCGAATACATCGCCGACAATGCCAAGGCCGAAGCGATGAAAGTGCCGTTCCTGCGCGACCTTCTGCTCACAGATTCGATCTACATCGGCTCCAACATCACCTTTGAGAACCTGACACCGGTTGCCTCTTACCTCGGCAAGCCCGGCGATACTGCCAAGGGCGGGTTGCCGATCAAGGAATACAAACGCCGCCAAGAGCAGTTCCGGGTCGCCGAGATCCGCGCCCTGCTGGACACCCAGTATTTCGAAGGCCGTGCCCAGCAGCTTTACGGGTATCCGAACTTCATCTGCGACACTGGCGGATCGATCTGCGAATGGGTCGATGCTGATGACCCCGAGGACAATATTCTGACCGAACTCAGTAAGCACACGCTGATGGTCTGGATCAAGGGCAGCGAGGATCATACCGCCGAGCTGGTGCGCCGCTTTGACCGCGCGCCCAAACCGATGTCTTATCAGCCGGAATTCCTGGACCGGGTCTGGCAAGAGTATCTCAAGGAAAATGACATAGCTGAAGGGCAAGTGGACCCCGACGCCTTTATCCGCTGGACCTATGCCCAGGCCCTGGCGCACCGCCAGCCGCGCTATCAGGCAATGGCGGACAATTGGGGCGTTACCGTCACCGCCGACCAGATCTCAGCCGTCAAGGATGAGGCCGGTTTCGAGGATTTGATCGCCTCCGCTCTTGAGGCCCGCGGCTAACCCGCCTATCTGTCGAATTCCGCTATTTCGCACAAACTTCCGCAAATCAGGACGCTGACATGCCCATCAAGATTCCCGCAGACCTCCCCGCCTATGACGTTCTCACGAACGAAGGCGTGATGGTGATGTCGCCGGATCAGGCGGCGCGTCAGGATATCCGCCCCCTTCGCATCGGGCTTTTGAACCTGATGCCCAAGAAGATTCAGACCGAGAATCAGTTTGCCAGGCTGATCGGCGCCACGCCGCTGCAGATTGAGCTCAGCCTGATCCGGATGAGCGAGCACCGCACCAAGAACACCGCTGCCGCGCATATGGCCGAGTTCTACCGCCCGTTCCAGGAAGTGAAGCACGAGAAGTTCGACGGTCTGATCATCACCGGCGCGCCGATTGAGCATCTCGACTTCCCCGAGGTGACGTATTGGGACGAGATGCGCGAGGTGTTTGACTGGACGCAAACCAACGTGCATTCCACCTTTGGGGTCTGCTGGGGCGGCATGGCGATGATCAACCATTTCCACGGCGTGAAGAAGCATATGCTGGATCACAAGGCGTTTGGCTGCTTCCGGCACCGGAACCTGGCGCCGGCCTCGCCCTATCTACGCGGTTTCTCGGACGATTTCGTGATCCCGGTCAGCCGCTGGACGGAAATGAAGCAGGAAGAGATCAACGCGGCAGCGGGGCTGCAGACGCTGCTGGGCAGTGACGAAGTCGGCCCCTGCCTGGTTGAGGACAAGGCGCACCGGGCGCTCTATATCTTTAACCACTTTGAGTATGACAACGATACGCTGAAGCAGGAGTACGATCGGGACGTGGCCAATGGCACCCTGATAAACGTGCCGGGCAACTACTACCCGGACGATGACCCCAGCCAGCAGCCGCTAAACCGCTGGCGCAGCCACGCGCATCTTCTTTATGGCAACTGGATCAATGAGATCTACCAGACCACGGCATATGAAATGGACCAGATCGGTCAGTAAGGTGCTGATTTATGCGGGCCTTGCACTGACGGCCGCTGCCGCGCTGACCGTCTGGCAAGCGGGCCGCCGCGAGGCTGCGGCGGTCGCAAGCCACCCGCCTTTGGGGCAAATTCTGACGGTGGACGGCCACCGGGTGCACGTGGTGGAGATGGGCTGCCCCAAAGGCAGCGCGCCGGATCTGGTGCTGATCCACGGCTCCAGCGGCAACACCCGCGACATGACTTTTCGGCTGGCGCCTGCGCTGGCGGAAAAGTTCCGCATTCTGATCTTCGACCGTCCCGGCCTTGGATATTCGGACCGCCTGAATGGCAGCGGGGCCAGCATCCGGCAGCAGGCCGCCCTGCTGCACCAGGCCGCGGCACAGATGGGGGCGGACAGACCCATCGTGCTGGGGCAAAGCTATGGCGGCGCGGTCGCGCTGGCCTGGGCGGTGGATTACCCGGACAGCGTTTCGGCGCTGGTGACAGTGTCCGGAGTCGCCTACCCCTGGACCACACCGCTGGATCCGCTTTACCGGGTCACGTCCTCGCGTGCAGGCAGTGCGGTGGTGGTGCCCTTGCTGACCGCCTTTTTGCCGGGTTTTGCGGTATCCCGCTCGCTGCAGGACGTCTTTGCCCCGCAAGCCGTGCCCGAAGGCTATGCCGCGCATTTCGGCCCCGGCCTGACGCTGCGGCGCGGGTCCCTGCGCGCGAATGCCCGGCAAAGGGCGAACCTGCTCGACGAGGTGACCGAACTGGCGCCGCGCTATGGCGAAATTTCGGTTCCTGTGGAGGTTCTTCACGGCAGTGCTGACGACCTGGTCAGCCCGGAGCTTCATGCCCGGGGCCTGGCCCGGAATGTGAACAGCGCACAGCTGACCCTGCTGGACGGCATCGGGCATATGCCGCAGCATGTGGCCACAGAAGACGTGGCCGCAGCCGTGCGGCGGGCCGCCCTGCGCGCACAATTGCGTTAAAACGATTCACATTCCATACTCCTTACCCATATAAGAGTTTGAGGACAGAAGGGTTTTTCTTATGCCGCTGCCATTTGACGGAGCCATCAGCCGCTTTTACCAGACCGGCGCGCCGGATGAGATCCGCAGGTCCATCAAAGGTGCGGACAATGACGAGATCCTGAGCCCCGGCTATCCGCACCGGGAGCGGATGAAGCGGAAAGCCTATGAAAACGAGCTGGAGACGCTGCAGATCGAACTGGTCAAGCTGCAGGCCTGGGTCAAATCCAGCGGCGCCCGTATTGCGATCGTTTTTGAAGGCCGCGATGCGGCCGGCAAGGGCGGTACAATCAAACGGTTCCGTGAGAATCTGAACCCCCGCGGTGCACGGGTCGTGGCGCTGTCCAAACCCACCAGCGCCGAGCAAAGCCAATGGTATTTCCAGCGCTATATACAGCATCTGCCGTCAGGCGGCGAAATCGTGTTTTTCGATCGCAGCTGGTACAATCGCGGCGTGGTGGAGAAGGTTTTTGGCTTCTGCACCGACGAACAGCGCGAACGTTTTTTTCATCAGGTTCAAGGTTTTGAACAGGCTCTGGCTGAGGATGGCGTGCATTTGTTCAAGATCTGGCTGAACGTTGGCCGGGCAGAACAGCTGCGCCGGATGCTGTCCCGCGAGTCCGACCCATTGAAACAGTGGAAGCTCAGCCCGATCGACGTGGAAGGGCTGCAAAAATGGGACGCTTACAGCGCCGCCATTTCCGAGACCTTTGCGCGCAGCCATAGTGCAGAGGCCCCCTGGACCGTCATTCGATCCGATGACAAACGGCGGGCCCGGCTGGCGGCAATGCGTTGCGTGCTGCGCGGCGTCAGCTACAGCAATAAAGACACCGGTGCGATTGGCGAACGGGACCAAGGAATTTGCGGAGGCCCGGATATCTGGGATGACTAAACGCGGTTATCATCACGGCAATCTGCGCCAAGCACTGGTCGAAGCAGCCCTGCATCTGATTGAGGCCAAGGGCCCGACCGGTTTTACCCTGTCAGAAGCTGCCAAGCAGGCCGGCGTCACCCCCGCCGCCGTCTACCGTCATTTCAAGGGGCGCGAGGACCTGATCGCCGAGGCCGGACGGCAGGGTTATGTGATGTTTGCCGACCTGATGCAGCACGCTTATGATAAATACCAGCCTTCGGCGCTGGCCGCATTTGAGGCAACAGGCCGCGCCTATCTCGCCTTTGCCCGCAAGCATCCGGGGCATTACATCGCCATGTTCGAAAGCGGAATTTCTGTGAACCGGACACCTGAGCTGGCCAATGCCGCCGCCCGGGCGCGGGCGATCCTGGAACGCGCCGCCGCCGACCTCAGCCAGCATATCCCGGAGGGCAAACGCCCGCCGGCCTCGATGTTCTCGGCCCATGTGCTGGCGATGAGCCACGGGGTGGTTGAGCTTTATGCAAGGAATTCACCCGGCGCCGCCTCCCCCTTTCCACCCGAAGATCTGCTGGAAAGCGGCATCGGCATCTACCTGCGCGGGCTGGGGCTGATCGCATCCGACGACTAAACCCCGCCCCTTGATACCGGTCCTTCAGAACCGGCTGCGGGGCTGCGGGGCGCTCAATTCGTGGCCGACATTGACCAGATGCACCTCGCCTATGCCCTTGATCTCTTCGGGGCCGATGTCGGTGACGCGAAACTCTTCCGCCAAGGCTTCTTTCATTTCCTCCGGAGCAACAATTTTCATCGGGTTGGCAAAGACCTGCAAACGCGAGGCCAGGTTCACAGCCGGGCCGAAAACGTCGTAGACATACTTCTGAATACCGACCACGGAGCCGACAGCCGAGCCGGTTCCCAAGCCTATGCGCGCCTGCCATTTATGCTGATGGCTCTGGTTGCGCCGGTCCAGATAGCGCAGAAACCGGGTGGCGCAATGGGCCACCGCGGTGGCGTGGTCCGGCGTTGGTTCCGGCATCCCGGCAACCGCCAGATAAGCATCCCCGATGGTCTTGATGCGTTCGCAGCCGAATTGTTCGACGATCCGGTCAAAAGCAGTGAAAATATCGTTCAGCTCACCCAGTGTAACCGTCGGGTCGGTACGGGAGGCGAAGTCGGTGAAATTGACAAAATCCAGCATCACAACTGAGACTTTGGAGTAAAGCTGCGGGGTGACCACGCCGAAGGTCTTGAACTCCTCATAGACCGAGCGCGGCATCAGGTTCAGCAGCAGCCGCTCCACCCGCTCCTTTTCGCGCTCCAGCTCGCGGGTGTTGCGCTCCACCATGGCAGAGTAGCTGTCAATCATGCTTTCCAGCTCGCGGATGCGGGTGATGTTCTGGCATTCAACCACCAGCAGCGCCTCATTCAAATGGCTGGCCTGCGAGATATTAATGGCAAAAACCAGCGTCCGCCGCTTGCGCTTGATCTTCAGCTCCGCCGAATAGCGCCGTCCTTCGGCCCGCAGCGGGCCAAGTTCCTGTGGCGGCAATCCCGCAATGGCATCCGTCAGCGCCGCGTCAGGGCCAGGTGTTCCAAACCATTCCGCAAAGGACTGATTATAAAAGACAAACCCAAGATCAGAGGCGCGGACAACGGCAATCCCTACGCCAATAGCACGCAGCAGCTGTTCATTTATGGCGGCAATGCTCATGCGGCGTCCCGGTGGACGATGACGTTGCGTTTGGTTTCAATCAAGGCAAGCGCAGCACGGACATCCGGTTCTGACAGACCGTGCTGCTCCAGCGCCGCCTTCAAAAGCGCGCTCATTTCATCAAAATCATCGTGGCTTATGGCCAGGGCCCGATGCACCGCCTCCAGCCGCTCGTCGCTGAAGGAGGCAGGCCCGCCCAGCAGCGAAGAAATGAACTTGGTCTGGTGGTCGATCAGCCGCGCCATGTCGACATCAGCGAAGTAATCGCCGATCTGATCGGAATCGAGCGCCATTTCATAAAAGGTCATCACGACCCGGCTGATGGCACTGAAACCGCCGTATTTTTCATAGATGGTTTGCGGCATGGCTGTCACCCCAACTGAAGGCGGCGCCTGCCATGTTATGTGATTTTTTCGAAAATGTTAACGGCGCCGGTAAATCACCCGTTTCCCCAGCAAAAAGGGCCGCTCATCAGGCGGCCCTTTCCAAAAAACAGCAATAGCGTGAAACTTAACGCTTGGAGAACTGGAAGCTCTTACGGGCTTTGGCTTTACCGTATTTCTTCCGTTCCACAACACGGCTGTCGCGGGTCAGGAATCCTGCCGCTTTCAGCGCGCCGCGCAGAGCCGGATCGTAAAGCTGCAGCGCTTTGGAGATGCCGTGCTTGACCGCACCGGCCTGACCGGACAGGCCGCCGCCCTTGACGGTGGCGTAGACGTCGAATTCACCTTCGACGCCAGCAACCTGGAACGGCTGGCGCAGGATCATCTGCAGCACCGGACGGGCGAAGTACTTGTTGATTTCCAAACCGTTCACTTCGACCTTGCCGGAACCCGGCTTGATCCAGACGCGGGCAACCGCATCTTTCCGCTTGCCGGTGGCATAGGCGCGGCCCAGCTCGTCGCGAACCGGCTCACGTGTGATGGTTTCTTCGGCCACTGCTTCCACACCGGTTGCAGCTGCGAGCTCTTCAAGAGTGTTGATCTGATCAGACATCTACATTAGCTCCGGGTGTTTTTCTTGTTCATGGATGCAACATCCAGAACTTCGGGGGCCTGTGCTTCATGCGGATGCTCGGCACCGGCATAAACACGCAGATTGGTCATGATCTGACGGCTCAGACGGTTGCCCGGCAGCATGCGCTTGACCGCTTGGGTCACAACGCGTTCCGGGTGTGCGCCTTCCAGGATTTCCTGTTTGGTGCGCGACTTGATGCCGCCCGGGTGGCCGGTGTGCCAGTAGAAGTGCTCTTCGCGCTTCTTGCCGGTCATCTGCACCTTGTCGGCGTTGATGATGATGACGTTGTCGCCCATGTCCATATGCGGAGTGAAGGACGCTTTGTGCTTGCCACGCAGGCGCATGGCAACAATCGAGGCAAGACGGCCCAGAACAACGCCCTCGGCGTCGATCAGGATCCACTTCTTCTCGATGTCTGCCGGAGTAGCAGAGAAGGTTTTCATGGCAGGTCAATCCTGTTTGTCGTGACGGCAGATTCCCCGAAAGGAACTGCCTGAATGCGATGGAGGGGGTTTACGGGCAACAAAGAGGCACGTCAACAGGGGTGATCGACATAAAACAGCTTGTTTTCAATGGCTTGCAAAATAGGTATATTGATACCCCAATAATTCACACACTGATTTGCTCCGGCGGGTTGTCCAGCAGGGCGCGCAGGCGCAGCATCGCCTCCTCGAACTGCTTCAACGGTACATGCGCGTTGATGGCGATGCGCACCGCATGCGGTGCACGGCCGTCGCGCAGGGCAAATTCATCTGCCGAGCGGATCTGCACCCCGTTTGCCTCTGCAGCGCGGGTAAAGGCGGCAGCGCGCCAGCCCGAGGGCAGCCGCAGCCAAACAAAGGGCACGTCCGGGTTCCAGGTCAGATCAAACGCGCCAAGCGCGTTGACCGCCACCCGGACATACCGGGCCATCTCCCCGCGCACAGCCGCAACCAGGTCAGGCATCCGCGGATCGGTGAGCAGGATCCGCAGCAGTTCGGCCAGCGGCTGCGCCAAGCCGAAATACCCGTATTCGGCCGCCCGCCGCAGCTCTGTGGACCGGCCCTCGGGCGCCAGCGCAAAGCCGACGCGCAGAGCAGGAGTCAGGATCTTGGAGATCGACGACACATGCCAGGCAAGTTCAGGTGCAAGCGCCCGGTAGCTGGACGTCCGCGTCTCCCCCAACCGGTAGCAGTCGTCCTCGACGATCTGCACCTCGTGACGGCGGGCAATACGGACAATCTCCTTGCGGCGCTCCAGCGGCGTGTGCAGCCCGGTGGGGTTGTGAACCTCAGGGCTGGTGCACAGCACCGAGGCGCCGGTCTTGCGGATCGCCAGCTCCATTGAATCCGGCCGGATCCCGTGTTCATCCATCGCAACTTCGACCACCTGCGCCCTCAGCAACTCTGCGGCGCGGCGGAACCCGGCATAGGTGAGGTCCTCGACCATGATCACCGGCTGCGGCCCGGTCAGGATTGCCTGCAGCACCACCATCAGCCCGTTCTGGCCGCCATGTGTCAGCACCACGTCACTTTCGCTGACCGGGCCGACCGGCGATTGGCTCACCCAGGCTGCTGCTGCCTGGCGCACCGGCAGATAGGCGTCCCGTGTCGGATAATTCAGAAAACTGCGCGCCTCGCCTTCGGCCACTTTGTGCAGCGCCTCGCGCATCGCGGCCACCTGCCCCATATCGGCGATCCGCGGGCTGAACAGGCTGACATGGCCGGGATCGCGCGCCTCCAGCAAATGCAGCTGCCGCGACCATACGTCATCGGGCACCGGTTTTTTCTTTTCGGCTACAAAGGTGCCGCGCCCGACCTCGGCCTCCAGCACACCCTCATCGGTCAAAATGCTGTAAGCGCGGGCAACGGTGCCGGGTGTAATGCCTAATTGATACGCAAGATCGCGCACCGGCGGCAGCTTTGCACCAGTTTTCAAACTGCCCAAATCGACGGCAGACCGGATTGTATCTGCTACCTTTTTGTACTTGGGACCTTTTGCCTCACTCAGGCTTTGCGGCCAAATTGTACCCATTACAATCCATCCTTGGACAACGCGATCACCTCTTTGTATCAAAACACCACGACAAATCAACAGGATTGTATCAACACAATACAGGAAGCCTCCCCATGGCACAGCACACGCAAATGGCACACTCGAACATGTCCTATCTGATCAGCCGCCCGGGCCTGCCGGTACTGGCGCAATGGGCCGTTTCCTTTGCCGTTCTGGTGACCAAGTGGAGCCTGCGCCACTGCACACGAGCCCATTTGAAACATTTGAGCGATGCGCAGCTTAAGGACATCGGGGTGAGCCGCCAGGACGCCCATTATGAAGCCACTCTTCCGTTCTGGCGCCCATGATCCCCTGGGCAAAAGAACAACCTGACGGCCGGGGTTCGCCCCGGCCTTTTTTTTGCGCGGCATTTTGATTCGCAGGATGCAGGTGCCCGCGTGTTACCGGCTATGCAGAAATTAGTGGTTGATCGAATCTTTCCCCCGGCCTAAATGCGCCTCACTTTCGGTACCGATCCCAACCCCGGACTCTTATCCGGGGGGGCGCTAAGGGCCGGCTGGATTGTCATCTACTGGAACGAAGGGGAGTGTCATGAAAGACGCCAACCTCTTCCAACTGGGGATCGGTCTGGAGACAGGCGCCCATGAGGAAGATACCGCCCGCGGTGTAACAGCCGCGAATATCGACTCCGTTGTGGACTCGGACCGCGAAGACCATTTCATCCGCAAGGATGGCAAGGTGTTTGCAGGTACCCATCTGATCATCGAAGTAATGAAAGGCACCGGCCTGGATTGCGAAGCCCGCATCCAGAAAGCGTTCCGCGACTGCGTGGACGTTTGCGGTGCCACCCTGCTGCACATCCACACCCACAAGTTTTCGCCGCAGGGCGTCTCTGGCGTGGCCGTGCTGGCGGAAAGCCACATCTCGGTGCACACTTGGCCTGAAATCGGCTATGGCGCCTTTGACGTCTTCATGTGCGGCGACGCCGAGCCGTGGAAAGCCGTTGACGTTCTGAAACAGGCCTTCTCCACCGACATGGTGGAAGTGCGCGAACTGCTGCGCGGCGAGGAGCTGATCGCCAAAGAGGTCGCGGCATGAACGACACCGCTAAACAGGCCGGCAAACAGGAATGGGTGACGGAAAGCCTGCACGCGCATTACGCTCAAGCCCTGCGCGTGGACGAAATGCTCTATGACAGCAACACCGAGCATCAGCGCCTGAAAGTGTTTCAGAACGGCCAATTCGGCCGCATTCTGACACTGGATGACGTGGTGCAGACCACCGAAGGCGACAACTTCATCTACCACGAGATGCTGACCCATGTGCCGATTCTGGCGCATGGGAACGCCAAACGCGTGCTGATCATCGGCGGCGGCGACGGCGGCATGGCCCGCGAAGCGCTGCGCCACGCCTCGGTCGAGCATGTGACCATGGTAGAGATCGACGGCGGCGTGGTGGATTTCTCCAAGGAATACCTGCCAATGCTGAGCGACGGCGCGTTTGACGATTCGCGCCTGAATCTGGTGATCAACGACGGTGCGCTCTTCATGAAAGAGAACACCGAAAAGTTCGACGTGATCATTGTCGATTCAACCGACCCGATCGGCCCCGGCGAAGTGCTGTTCACCGACACCTTCTATGGCCATGCCGCGCGCTCGCTTACCGAGGAAGGCATCATCGTGACGCAAAACGGCGTGCCGTTCATGCAGGGCGATGAGCTGACCGGCACCCTGCGGGCGTTCCAGGCGCTGTTCTCTGACGCTTCCTGCTATCTGGCGACGGTGCCGACCTATGCCGGCGGGCCGATGGCGTTCGGCTGGGGCAGCCACTCGGACAAGGCCCGAAATGTTAGCCTGGCCGATCTGGAGCAGCGCTTTGCCGCATCCGGGATCGACACTGGCTATTACAATCCGGAGGTTCATAAGGCCGCATTCGCCTTGCCGAACTACGTTAAAAAGCTGTTCCCGTAAGGGACATCCGATTGAGGGGGCCGCGGCCCCCTTTTTCATGCCTGCAATCCGGGTCCCGCCCGGCCGCCCCGTGCGCGCCCTCCGGCCTGAAGGGCCGCAACCCTGCTGTTGCAGGTCATTTCCACCCTTGGCCCGGCCGCCGCGCTTTGCTAGGCGCAGCGGGACGAAAAAAGACATGGCGGAACTGATGCAGCGCGACCCCATCCTTGTTGTTGACCGCGACACCGGCGTAACCTTCGAAGAGGCGGTGCTGGGCGAAAAATGGATCCGCTGGGCCTATCAGAACGCCAGTGCGCGGCCCATCGAGAAACTGCTGTTCCGCTCGTCTCTCATCAGCCGGCTGATGGGCGCCTGGTTCGACTCGCGGTTGTCCAAGGGCAAGATCAAGGCAGTGATCGAGGATCTGTCGATCGACATGTCCGAAGCTTCTGCCGACACTGAGAGTTTCTCCTGCTTCAATGACTTCTTTGTCCGCCATCTGAAACCCGAAGTACGCCCCTTCAGCACCGGCCCCAAGGATGTCGTCTCCCCTGCTGATGGCCGGGTGCTGGTGTTTCCGGAGCTGGCGGAGGACGTCTTTGTCCCGGTCAAGGGCTACCCGATGTCGGTGCGCACCATGTTGCCCGGGATCGCGGACCGGTTCACTGGCGGCGCGCTGGCAATCGCGCGGCTGTGTCCGGCGGATTATCACCGCTACCACTTCCCCGTCACCGGGCGGATCATCGCGGCGCAGGACATTCCCGGTGCGCTGCACTCAGTCAACCCGATTGCGCTGGGGGCCGGGCCGGACGTATTCGGGGAAAACAAACGCAGCTGGACACTGATCGAAAGCGAGAACGCCGGAACCTATTGCTTTGTCGAGGTGGGTGCCTTTGGCGTTGGCAGCATCATCAACACCCGCACCGAAGGCGCGGTGCAGAAGATGGACGAGAAAGGCTATTTCAAGTTCGGCGGCTCCACCGTGGTGGTGGTGTTTGAGCCTGGCAGGATCCGCTTTGCCGATGATCTGGTGGCAAACAGCGCCAAGGGCCGCGAAACGCTGGTGAAGGTCGGGCAGCCGCTTGCCACAGCCCTCTAGCGTTTCGGCGGGATCGAATAGGTCATACTGGCGCGGGCGACCGGTTCTGCCATACCCTCGGAATACATCAGCACATCGGCGACCGCTAGAACCCGGCCCAGCTTCAGCAGACGCGCTTCGGCGATCACATCCGCGCCTGCAACCGGCTTGCGCATGAAATCCAGCGAACAATTGGTGGTGACCGCCAACGCCTCGCGCCCCAGCCGCGACAGGATCAACGCGTAGATCGCGCAGTCGGCCAGCGCAAACATCGACGGCCCCGATACCGTGCCACCGGGCCGCAAATGCCGCTCGGCCGTCAAAAGGCGCATCCGCAGGCCCTTCTCATCCATCGCGTCGATGGCAAAATCGTCTTTCACCTGCGGAAAGATCTCATGCAGGTAATCCGTCAGACCTGCGACATCAAATGCCAGCGCCATGCTTTCCCTTTCCCCTAACCCTGCATAGAGTTGCCCCGAGATTTGCGAGGAGGGCAAGATGACAATTCTGAAACGTCACGACACGGGGGCGATAGCCCGGCTGACGATGAACACGCCGGAAAAGCTGAACGCCCTGTCGGACGAGATGCTGGCGGCACTGCAGGAACAGATTGATGCCCTGCGCGAAGACAGCAGTATCAAGGTGGTAATCCTGTCCGGGACCGGAAAAGGGTTCTGCGCGGGCCATGATATCAAGCAGATGACCGCGGGCCGCGCGGCGGAGGACGGCGGCAAGGCCTATTTCCAGGACCTGTTTGCCCGCTGCACCAGCGTGATGACGGGGCTGCAGTCCCTGCCCCAGCCGGTGATTGCCCAGGTGCATGGTATTGCCACGGCAGCGGGCTGCCAGCTGGTTGCCTCCTGCGATCTGGCGGTGGCAGCTAAAGACACAAAATTCGGGGTTAACGGCGTTAACATCGGGCTGTTCTGTTCCACCCCGATGGTAGCACTCTCGCGTAACATCCCCCGGAAGCAGGCGTTTGAGCTGCTGACCACGGGTGAATTCATCAACGCCAACCGTGCGGTGGATCTGGGCCTGGCCAACCGCGCCGTGCCATTGGAAGAATTGGAGGCCGAAACCACCCGGCTGGCCGAAACCATCGCGTCGAAACTGGGGTCCGCAGTGAAGGTCGGAAAACAGGCGTTTTACGAACAGCTGCAAATGCCGCTGGATCAGGCCTATGCCTATACCAGCGGAGTGATTGTCGAGAATCTGATGTACCGCGACACCATCGAAGGCATGGCGGCGTTCATCGAAAAACGCGTGCCCGACTGGCAGGAAAGCTGATCCCTACGGATAGATTCACGGGAATTCCGGCCTGTCCTCCGGAATTCTTCGAAAATTTTAGGTTTTGTTTACCAATCCGCACATATTGTTTCCTTGAGACGCCAGCCAAACGCCTTTCAATTCGGGCGGAAAGATGGCAAAGATTGGGCACGGTCGCTGATTAATCACTGACCGGCACAATTTGGGCTGCTGCTGCGGAAGGGTCCCTCCAACCGGTTCTCTCTCACCGGTGTACCATTCCCGCAGCGGCGGCCCCAAATTTCTCTCACTCCCGGTTAAATCGCATTCTCCCTGCCTCCGCTGCGCAGTGCGGCAGCTTTTGCAGCCGCTATTGGACAGCCAAGCCTGTTGCACCAGCCCGCCCCCTGCCCTATGTGGCGGGCATGACAGATCATTCGGCACAGACATTGCATATCGTGGGCGGCGGCATGGCCGGGTCCGAAGCGGCCTGGCAGGCGGCAAACATGGGCGTGCCCGTGGTAATCCACGAAATGCGCCCCAGGGTGGAGACCTTTGCCCATCAGACCGGCAACCTGGGCGAGATGGTCTGCTCCAACTCCTTCCGCTCGGATGATGACGAGCAGAACGCCGTCGGCCTGCTGCATTGGGAAATGCGCGCGGCGGACGGGCTGATCATGGCGACCGCGGATGAGCACCGCCTGCCCGCCGGCGGCGCCCTGGCAGTGGACCGGGAACCCTTTGCCGAAACCGTCACCGCCAAGCTGAAGGCGCACCCGAATGTCACGGTCTCTTACGAGGAGATCACCGGACTGCCCGCAGACGGCCACTGGATCATTGCCACCGGCCCGCTGACGTCACCGGAACTGGGTCAAGCCATTCAGGCGGAAACCGGGGCTGAGGCTCTGGCCTTTTTCGATGCCATCGCACCGATTGTCTATGCCGAGTCGATCGACATGTCGCAGGCCTGGATGCAGTCCCGCTATGACAAGGGCGAGACCGAGGAAGAGCGCACCGCCTACCTTAACTGCCCGATGGACAAGGACCAGTACGAGGCCTTCATCGACGCATTATTGTCAGCTGACAAAACCGAGTTTCACGAGGGCGAAACCGCGGGCTATTTCGACGGCTGCCTGCCGATCGAGGTGATGGCCGAACGCGGCCGCGAGACCCTGCGCCACGGCCCAATGAAGCCGGTGGGCCTGACCAATCCGCACCAGCCTGACGTCAAGGCCCATGCGGTCGTGCAGCTGCGCCGCGACAACGCGCTGGGAACGCTGTTCAACATCGTCGGTTTCCAGACCAAGATGAAATACGGCGCCCAGGCAGAGGTGTTCAAAATGATCCCGGGGCTGGAGAACGCCAGCTTTGCCCGCCTTGGCGGTATCCACCGCAATACTTTCATCAACTCGCCCACTCTGCTGGACGCACAGATGCGGATGAAGTCGAAACCGAACATCCGGTTTGCCGGCCAGATTACCGGTGTGGAGGGATACGTGGAAAGCGCCGCCATGGGCCTCCTCGCAGGCCGCCTGGCCGCTGCTGAAATTCTTGGCCGGGATCTGCCCCCGGTGCCGCAGGACAGCGCCATGGGCGCGCTGATTCACCACATCACCGGCGGCGCCGAGGCCAAGACGTTTCAGCCGATGAATGTGAACTTCGGCCTGTTCCGCCCGGTCGACGGCCTCAAGGGCGGCCGCCGCGGCCGCAAGGACCGTTACAAGGCCTATACAGACCGCGCCAAGGAAGCCTGGCAGGACTGGCTCAGCAACTTTCCCTAGACGCTGCGCAAACTGCGGGTCTAGGATTGCGACATGATTAAAAAGTTCCTCGACAGCTCCTACAGCCTGAAAAATGAAGAGGCGACCCGGGATCATTATGACAGCTGGGCCGCCTCCTATGACGCGGAAATCGCTGAAAACGGCTATGCCACACCGGGGCGGATCGCGGCGGCGCTGTGGAAGTACCTGCCAGAGCCGGACGCGCCGATCCTCGATTTCGGCTGCGGTACCGGCCTGTCCGGACTTGCGCTGCGCCTCGCCGGATATCAGGTGGTCGACGGCTTGGACCCCTCGCCCGAAATGCTGGCACAGGCCCGGGCCAAGGACACCTACCGGCAATTGACCCAACTGGATGTTGCCGGCAAGACGCCGGTCAAGCCGGGCACCTACCGTGCCATCATCGGCTGCGGTCTGCTCAGCAAGGGGGCGGCACCGCCTGCCACTTTCGACATCATCATGCGCGCGCTGGAGCGTGGCGGGCTGTTTGCCTTCTCCTACAATGACCACGCGTTGGAGGACCGCGCCTATACCGGTAAACTCAATGACTGGCTGGACTGTTCGGCAGCCCGGCTGCTATTTAGGGAATACGGCGACCACCTGCCCGGTATCAACCTCAAGTCTACCGTTTATGTGATTGAGAAAGCGTGACATTCACCACCCGCTTTGCGCCTTCGCCCACTGGACCCTTGCACCTCGGCCATGCCTATTCGGCGCTGCTGGCGCATGATATGGCGCAGGCTGAAAACGGCGCCTTCCTGCTGCGGATCGAAGACATCGACCAGTCGCGTGCGCGCGCCGGATGGGAGGCGCAGATTTATCAGGACATCGCTTGGCTTGGACTGGCCTGGCCGCGGCAAGTGATGCGGCAATCGGACCGGCTGCCGCGTTACCGCGCCGCAGTGGATCGCTTGACTGCCATGGGCCTCACCTACCCTTGCCGCTGCAACCGCGCTGATATTGAAACAGCCGCCGGAGCCCCCCAGGAGGGCGTGCCGCAGTTCGGCCCCGACGGACGCATCTACCCCGGCACTTGCCGTAACCGGCAGCCGTCTGAAACCTCAGACCGTGACGTGATCCGCCTGAATATGGAAAAAGCCGTCCAAGCTGCTGAGCTGCGCTGTTTCACTGAAACCGGAGCGGAGTTTCAGGGCCTCCACGCTTTGGACCCGGAGCAGCTGATCACAGCTGCAGGCGATATCATTCTGGTACGCCGCACTATGGGCAGTTCCTATCACCTGTCAGTTGTCATCGATGACGCGGACCAGGGCATTACCCACGCGGTGCGCGGCGCCGACCTGTTTGAGGCAACTCAGATCCACGTCCTGCTGCAAAGCCTTCTGGGCCTGCCCACCCCGGTCTACCACCACCACCGCTTGATCCGCGATGAGGCTGGCAAGCGCCTTGCTAAACGCGACGACGCCCGCGCCATCGCCAAATACCGCGCCCAAGGCGCCACTCCGCAGGACATCCGCGGAATGGTAGGCTTGCCGCTTCTTTCTGGTTGAAAATACTCCCGCCGGAGGCACGGCCCCTCAGGGCCGTTCCCCGTCATTCCATCGGCTTCATCAGCTCATGCTCTTCGCCATTCCGCACCGCGGTATAGAAACAGGTCCGCCGGTTGGTATGGCACGCCGCTCCGGTCTGGCGCACCAGCGCCAGCAGGCAATCCCGGTCGCAATCCACTCGCAGGTCCACCAGCTCCTGCAGATGGCCGGACGTCTCTCCCTTGACCCAGAACGACTGCCGTGAGCGCGACCAATAGGTGACTTTTCCAGTCTCCAGCGTGCGCGCCACCGCGTCGGCGTTCATCCAGGCCATCATCAGCACCTCGCCCGAGGCTTGGTCCTGCGCAATGCATGGGATCAGCCCGGCATCATTGAATACCAGGCTGGCGGGATCAAAGGGTGCGGCAATAGACATGGCAAAAACCTTTTGCATCTGCTGTTCGGCTCCCTATGTATGGGGAACCACCAAGCAGGGAAAGCCCGGGAAAACATGTCTGGCGAAAGTGATCTGATCAAGCTGTACTCCACGCGCATTCTGGCGCTGGCCGCGGATATTCCGCATCTCGGCAGACTCGAATCCCCCAGCGCCAGTGTCAAGAAACGCTCGCCGCTCTGCGGCTCGGCCGTGACCGTCGACATTTCTGTGGAAGACGGCCGGATCGCCGAATTTGGCCAGGACGTGAAGGCTTGCGCGCTGGGGCAGGCCTCGGCCGCCGTGGTGGGCGCCCATGTGGTCGGCCGCTCGCTGGAAGAGGTCGAGACCGCCCGCGACCAGCTGAAGGCGATGCTGACCCAAAACGGCCCGGTGCCGGACGCGCCATTTGACGGACTGGAAGTTCTGCAGCCCGCACGCGAGTTCAAAAACCGCCATGCCTCGATCATGCTGGCGCTGGAGGCAACGCTGGAGGCGATGCAAACCGCCGCCAAGGAGCAATGCGCCTGACGCGGCCCTTTGCCTCCCTGCATATGTGATCCGGAAAATCCGTACCAGTGCCTGCACCTGCACAAAGCACAGGGCTGCGGAATCTCCTTCCCCTCCTGTAAAAAACCGCCGCGCATCCGGGCAGGATGGCGGCGGCAGTCATGCTCTGCTGTGCGGGACCCGGGCAGGCCAGGTTGGATGTTTAGGCAATCCAATTGGGGATCGGGACAGGCGGTTGATCCCTCGGGCAGTCCGGGACAGGAAAGGGCCGGCCCGGCACAGCAGATGCAATCAGGAATGAAAATCGCGGGTCAAAGCAGTCCGGGAAGATGCAGCGCAGCCACCAGCATCACCATCAAAGATGCCGCGCCTATAGCGTCCTGCAGCAAGGTCGAGTGGGCATTCTGAATGGTGGTTTTGATCTGTGCAATCATGGCTCGGGCCTCCTCCGGTCAGTCTCTTCGCTCTCTGGCAAGTTTGTTGCCCCTTTGTTCTCATTATTTCGGAGGCCTGTAAAGAACTTTTTGAGAACATTTGCGAACAGAATGGAACACCACAGGGGAACAAGCAGAAGAATGGCTATTAACCCACTGAAATCAAACGAATTGCCTGATCCTGCTTCATCAGCCACAGAAGAACTCGGGCGGCCTTGCCTCGGCTGCCTTCCAATTTGGGATCTGCGGCCAGAAGCGCCCGGGCGTCGCTTTGCGCCACCGCCATCATCCCGGCCTGACGTTCCAGATCGGCAATGCGGAACCGCGGCAGACCCGATTGGGCGGTGCCGATCATGTCGCCCGCCCCGCGCATCTGAAGATCGGTTTCCGAAATGCGGAATCCGTCCTCGGTTTCGCGCAGAACTTCCAGCCGTTTGCGCCCGCCTTCGGTCAGCGGCGGCTGATACATCAGCAGACAGGTCGACTGGGCGCTGCCGCGTCCCACCCGGCCGCGCAGCTGGTGCAGCTGCGCCAGGCCAAAGATCTCTGCCCGTTCAATCACCATGATCGAGGCATTGGGCACATTCACTCCCACCTCGATCACCGTGGTGGCGACCAAAACCTTGGTCTGCCCAGCCTGAAAGGCGGCCATTGCGGCGTCCTTTTCGGCAGGCGGCATCTGGCCATGCACCAGCCCCACTGTGCCTTCGCCCAGAATTGCGCGCAGATGCTTGAACCGTTCCTCCGCCGCGGTCAGGTCGCTCAGCTCGGACTCGTCGACCAACGGACAGACCCAGTAACACTGGCGCCCTTCTGATATGGCTTCGCGCAGATGATCGACCACCTCCTGCATCCGTTCGGTGCTGATCACAGCTGTCTTAACCGGCTTTCGCCCCGGCGGTTTTTCGTCCAGCACTGACACATCCATGTCGCCATATTGCGCCAGCGCCAAAGAGCGCGGGATCGGTGTGGCAGTCATCACCAAGACATCAGCGCCCTTGCCTTTCTCCGCCAGCTCCATCCGCTGGCGCACCCCGAACCGGTGCTGTTCGTCAACAATGGCCAGCCGCAGGTCGCGGAATTCCACATCCTGTTGGAACACCGCATGGGTGCCGACCAGGATTTGGATATCGCCGCGTTTCAACGCCGCCAGCTTGGCCCTGCGCTCCGCCCCTTTGTCGCGACCGGTGAGGATCTCAATCACAACGCCAGCGTTCTCTGCCAGCGGTGCAAGCCCCTCCATATGCTGCTGCGCCAGAATACCCGTGGGAGCCATCATCACCCCCTGTCCGCCTGCTTCGACAGCGACCAGCAAAGCCATAAAGGCAACCAGTGTTTTACCAGATCCGACATCCCCCTGCAGAAGCCGGTTCATCCGTTTGCCCGAGGCCATATCTCCAGAAATTTCCGCGATCGCGCGGGCTTGTGCGCCGGTCGGCTGGTACGGAAGCGCCTTCAGCACGCGGGATTGCAGCCGTCCTGAGGCCACGCTTTGAATGCCGCGAACTTTGCGTTCGGTTTGACGGGCCAGCGCCAGCGTCAGCTGGTGGGAAAACAGCTCATCATAGGCCAGCCGCGCCCGGGCCGGCGCCTGCAGGTCCAAATCATCGGGGCCCTGCGGTGCATGGGCCGTTTGCAGCGCCTCATGCCAGGCTGGCCAGGCTTCCTTCAGCATCTGCGCCGGATCGATCCATTCGGCCAGCTCCGGCATCCGCGACAGCGCGCTTTGCGCCGCCTTGTACATGGTCTTTTGCGTGACCCCGTGGGTCAGGCTGTAAACCGGCTCATATTCCGGGATTTCGTGCGCCGCTTCCACCGGCAGCATATGATCCGGGTGAACCATCTGGGCCAGCCCGTCAAACAGCTCCAGTTTCCCCGAGACCACGCGGCGCGCTCCTTCGGGCAACTGCGCCTCCAGATACCGGCTGCGGCCGTGGAAGAAGACAAGCTGGAACTCGGTCTCTGCGTCTTCCGCATGAATGCGGTAGGCGCCGCCGCGGTTCCGGGCCGGACGGTGGCTGCCAATGGTTACCTCAACCGTAATTACGGCGGGCAACTCCACCCCGCGGATAGTATCGCGCCGCCTCCGATCCACCACCGAATACGGTAGCGAAAACAATAGGTCACGCGGCGTTTCTATCTCTAACTGAGCGAAAGACTGCGCAGTCTTCGGGCCGACCCCCTGCAAGGTCTCGGCCCCGGCGAACAGCGGAAACAGGATTTCGGGACGCCCGCTCATGCTTCTGCAATCAGCTCCAGCCAGCTATCTTCATCCATTGTCCGGATGCCCAGCTCAGCCGCTTTTTTGGCCTTGGACCCCGCGCCCGGACCCGCCACCAGAATATCGGTCTTTTTGGACACCGAGCCGGAGACCTTGGCCCCCAGCGCCTCGGCCCGCGCTTTGGCTTCGGCACGGGTCATCTTTTCCAGCGTGCCGGTGAAGACCACGGTTTTGCCCGCCACCGGGCTTTCTGCAGCCGGTGCATCCGGCGGAATGATGGTCAGCTTTACCGCCAGCCGGTCAAAGGCCGCGCGCTCGTCGGGATTGGCAAACGCGTCGGACAGAGACAGGCCCAGCACCGCGCCGATTCCATCCACTCCGATGAGGTCCGCCCAGGCGGCAGCGGCCTCAGCCGGGACATCGCAAGCAGCGACAGCAGCGGCCCGGGTTTCTGAAATCCGGGCACGGCGGCCCGCGTCCGCGGCAGCTTTGCGTTCAGCCTCTTCAGCCTCATCCGCTGCCCTATGCGCCAGCGCAGCCGGGCGTGCGGCGTCAACTGCATCCGCCATTGCCTGCCAGTCCCGGTAATGCAGCGCCAGATCACGGCCTGCAACCTCGCCCGCATGGCGGATGCCCAGGGCAAAGATCAGCTTGGCCAAGGGAATGGTGCGCTTCTCTTCGATGGCGGCAAACAGGTTGTCGGCGGACTTTTCTCCCCAGCCTTCACGGTTTTTCAGCTGCTGCAGTCCGGACCCGTAATTCTTTTGCAGATCAAAGATATCCGCTGGTTCTCGGACCCATCCATCGGCATGAAACTGCTCTACCTGCTTGGCGCCCATCCCTTCAATGTCAAAGGCCGCGCGGGACACAAAATGCTTCAGCTTTTCAACCGCTTGCGCCGGGCAGATCATGCCGCCGGAGCAGCGCCGCACGGCATCTCCTTCCTCGCGCACCGCCGGGCTGGCGCATTCCGGGCAGGTTTGCGGGAACGCATATGGCACCGCCTCCGCGCGGCGCTTGGACAGATCCACATCCGCCACTTTCGGGATCACGTCACCGGCCCGGTAGATCTGAACCCAATCACCGATGCGGATGTCCTTGCCGCCGCGGATTTCCTCACCCTTTGAATCACGGCCCTGAATGTAATCCTCGTTGTGCAGGGTGGCGTTCGACACTACCACCCCGCCTACGGTCACAGGGGTGAGCCTGGCAACCGGGCTCAGCGCGCCGGTGCGGCCGACCTGGATGTCGATCGCCTCCAGCCGGGTCCAGGCGAGCTCTGCCGGAAACTTATGGGCGATCGCCCAACGGGGCGTGGTGGAGCGGAACCCAAGCCTACTCTGAAGTGCCAGATCGTTGACCTTGTAGACCACGCCATCGATGTCATAGCCCAGTGTCGCGCGCTGTTCCTCAATGCTGCGGTAATGGGCGATCATCTCCTCCACCGACGCACACAGCCGGGTCAGCGGATTGGTTTGGAAGCCAAGAGCGTGCAGGCGCGCAATGGCCTCCATTTGCGTTTCTGCCAAATCCTCACTTAGCTCGCCCCAGCTATAAGCGAAAAAACGCAGGGGCCGGGCCCGGGTGATTTCCGCATCCAGCTGCCGCAAAGATCCAGCTGCGGCATTGCGCGGATTGGCGAAACTTTTGCCGCCGCGTTCCGCATGACGGGCATTGAGCGCCTCGAAATCCGCATGGCTCATATAAACTTCACCGCGCACCTCCAGCACCTCCGGCGCCCCTTTAAGCTGGTGCGGGATATCTGCGATGGTACGCGCGTTGGCGGTCACGTTTTCCCCGATACTGCCGTCGCCACGGGTTGCAGCCTGAATCAAAGTGCCGTTTTCGTAGCGCAGGGACAGCGACAGCCCGTCGATCTTGGGCTCAGCAGTGAACAAAAGCGCATTCGCCGGGCCGAAACCCAAGTATTTGCGGATGCTGCGGTCGAAATCGCTGACATCTTCGTTGGAAAAGGCGTTGCCCAGGGACAGCATCCGCACCGAGTGAGGGATCTTTCCAAAGCCAGAGGCAACCGGGGCCCCCACCGCATCCAGCTGTGTGGCAACCGCCGCGAGATCCGGATGAACCTCTGCCAGCGCCCGGTAACGCCGTTTCAGCGAATCATACTCCGCATCGCTGATCTCAGGCGCGTCAGCCTGGTGATAGGCCAGATCCGCCGCGCGCAGTTTTTCTTCCAGTGCCAGAAACTCGGCCCGCGCGTCTTCAGCCGTCAGGTTTGCCACGTCTTTTTCTGTTTTCTGCACCACGCGCGGTCCCTCTTCGTTCTTCCCTTTCGTGATAAGGTGCCGGGCCGGCCGCGTCCAGCGCATCCGTCAGGCCGGCGGCAACAAGCTGCAACAAGCAAAAAGACCTGCCAGCCGGCAGGTCCTTGCAACCGGCGGCACGGGGTCACGTGCCGCCCGGGTGATCGTCCTTTCAGGCGCCGACAGCCAACCTTTGGCCGCCTGCCATGTGATCTTCCTGCGGGTCGCGCAGAACATAGCCGCGGCCCCAGACAGTCTCGATATAATTCTCGCCGCCTGTTGCATTGCTGAGCTTTTTACGCAACTTGCAGATGAAAACATCAATGATTTTCAGTTCAGGCTCATCCATGCCGCCATAAAGATGGTTCAGGAACATCTCCTTGGTCAGCGTTGTCCCCTTGCGCAGGGACAGAAGCTCCAGCATCTGGTATTCCTTGCCGGTCAGATGCACCGCCTTGCCGCCGGCCTCGACTGTCTTGGCATCCAGGTTGACCGCGATCTTGCCGGTCTTGATGATAGACTGCGAATGCCCCTTGGACCGGCGGATAATCGCATGGATCCGCGCCACCAGTTCCTCGCGGTGGAAAGGCTTGGTCAGATAGTCGTCCGCGCCGAAGCCGAAGCCCTTGATCTTATTGTCGGTATCATCGGCTCCGGACAGGATCAGAATGGGCGTTTCAATGCGGGACATGCGCAGCTGGCGCAGGACCTCGTGGCCGTTCATATCGGGCAGCCCCAGATCCAGCAGGATCAGGTCATAGTCGTAAAGTTTGGCCAGATCGATGCCTTCTTCCCCCAAATCCGTCGAGTAGACGTTCAGGTTGGCATGGGTCAGCATCAGTTCGATGCTTTTGGCCGTGGTTGGATCATCCTCAACCAGCAGAATGCGCATATTATTTTCTCCGCCTGTACACTGTTTCCCTCAGGTCCTGTTAACCTTGGTGGAAAAAAGTTAATGCCTCGTTACCATGATGGTTAATTTGCAAATGCAACTCAAGGGCGGCCCTGACTATTTTGCTTCCGGTGCCCGGAATTTTTTGAGACGTGTGGTTTTCAGGGCTTCTTCGCCATGGTCCGCAACCGCGGCGACCCAGCTTCGGAACTCTTCCTCGCTCAGCCCGTAGCGTTGCATGGCCTCCTTCTGCGGCAGCAGGCCGTAGAGAACACCGCGCACCACCGCGGCCTTGCGCGAAGCGACCCAGCGCTTTGTGGTTTCCGGCGGCAGGTCCGCCCGGGTCATAATGGTACCATCCGGCAGGGTGACGGCGCGCGGCCCGTCAACTTTCTTCAAAAACATCTTTCTTCCCTCTGACTTCCCTCTGAAGATCTTGTTCGTCGGGTCTGGCGTAAGAATTTCCGATCAGGCTTAACGGCACGTGAACCACGGCCCTTGAGAGTCTGTAGGATTTTCCTATATTCTGCGGCGCCTGCCCCCTTGCCTTCAGGAGCTGCCCCATGGCGCTGGACCACGACTCAAACCTAAACTCGCTCGGCTTTGCGAAACCGCCCTCGGAAACCCGCGTGGTGGTTGCCATGTCGGGCGGCGTCGACAGCTCTGTAGTCGCTGCATACTTGGCCGATCAGGGCTATGACGTGGTCGGCGTGACGCTGCAGCTCTATGATCACGGCGCGGCATTGGCCAAGAAAGGCGCCTGCTGCGCCGGCATCGATATTCACGACGCGCGGCGCGTCGCCGAAGAACGCGGCTTCCCGCATTACGTCCTGGATTATGAGAACATATTTAAGGATGCGGTGATTGACGAATTCGCCGACAGCTATCTGGCCGGTGCAACCCCGGTTCCCTGCATCCGTTGCAACGAACGGGTCAAGTTCAAGGACCTTCTGGAGACCGCCAAGGATCTGGAGGCCGACTGCATGGCCACCGGCCATTACATCCAGCGCATGATGGGGGCAAACGGACCAGAGCTGCACAGTGCCGAGGATGCAAACCGCGACCAGAGCTACTTCCTGTTCTCCACCACTCCGGAACAGCTGGATTACCTGCGCTTTCCGCTGGGGCATCTGCCCTCCAAGGACGCAACACGGGAGATGGCGGCGCAATACGGGCTGGCCGTGGCAGACAAGCCCGACAGCCAGGACATCTGCTTTGTGCCGGATGGAAACTATGCCGGGGTGATCGAAAAACTGCGCCCCGGTGCTGCGGAACCGGGTGACATCGTCCATTCCGACGGCCGGGTGCTGGGCCGCCACAACGGGGTCTTGCACTACACCATCGGCCAGCGGCGCGGCCTTGGCATCGGCGGCCTCAGCGAACCACTGTATGTGGTCAAGCTTGACGTGGACAAGAAACAGGTTGTCGTCGGCCCCAAGGCGCTGCTGGCAACCCGCACCATCCCCGTTCGCGAGATCAACTGGCTGGGCGACGCGCCCTTCACCTCGCAGGATGAGTGGCATGTGAAGGTCAAGGTCCGCTCCACCCGTCCTCCGCGCGAGGCTATCATCCGCCCCTTGAGCGGCACCACCGCTGAAGTCGAACTGCTGACCCCGGAGGAAGGCGTCTCGCCCGGCCAGGCCTGCGTGTTCTACGCGACGGAGGGCAGCCGCATCTTTGGCGGCGGCTGGATCTGGCGCGGCTACTGAAGCGTCACACAGCAACACCGGGTCAAGGAAGGCGCAGCCTTTGCGCGCCAGTTCGACCGGTCCTTGACGCGGAAGCCTTGAAACAAAGTACACAAGCGCTTGGGGGCAGATCTGCCCCCAAGCGCTTCCCAGCCAGTAGTCCGGAGCTTAACGTTTCTGCCTGACGCTGGTGTTCTGCGCCATCGCTGCGGCTTCTGGTGGCGGAGGCATCAGCCTCCGCCGCGCTCCCGCTCTACCGGCTGGGCAAACGGTCCAGGACCGCGCGGGCGGCACGCAGGCCAGGCTCTTCACCGCCTTTGCCAAGACGTTGCATGGTCACATCCATGGCGCCCAATTGCGCACCAGGATCTGCTGAAACCGCAGCCATCCGGGCAGCGATGTTGTCCGGCGTGCACTCCGGTCCCAGGCATTCCGGCACCACGCGGGCACCGCTTACCAGATTGACCAGCGTCACGGTGTCGATCAGCGCCATGCGTTTCATGATCTGCCAGGTCAGCCATTGGAATTTGTAAGCAATCACCATCGGCGTGGCCGCGGCGGCCAGCTCCAGCGACACCGTGCCAGAGGCCGCCAGTGCCAAATCCGCTGCCGCAAAGGCGGCGCGCTTGTGGGCCTTGGCAATAGCAGGCTCAAAAATGTTCGGGTCGATCAAAACGGTGCCCTCAGGCCAGCTGTGCAAGGTCTCCTGCACCAGCCCTGCAACCGGTGCGGCGGCAGGAACGACCACCTGATAACCCGAATGCGTCTCCAGAAACTGCTTCAAGGCAGCCCCAAAGACCGGCGCCAGCCGCGATATCTCAGAGCGCCGCGAACCTGGCAGCGCCAGCACAAAGGGCGCGTCCCCCAGGCCAAACTCCTGCCGGAACGCAGCAACCTCTTCGCGCGTAGCCTGCGGCTCGGCTACCACCGGGTGGCCGGCAAAGTCGCACGCCATCCCGGCCGCTTCCATATAGGGCGGCTCAAACGGCAGCAGCGCCAGCACATGGTCGATGACCTCCGCCATTTTTGCCGCCCGCTTCGGGCGCCACGCCCAGACCGAGGGCGCCACGTAATGAACCGTGCGGATATTGCTTTGCGCTTTGACCAGCCGTGCCACCCGCAGAGAAAAATCCGGGCTGTCGATGGTGATAAGCACATCCGGGCTGGTCTCAAGCACCGCATCGGCAGTTTCCCGGATCCGGCGTTTCAGGTGGCGGTACTTCGGCAGCACCTCGGCCAGCCCCATCACCGACAGCTCGTCCATCGGGAAACGCGAGACCAGCCCCTGTTCCGCCATCAGTGCGCCGCCGATGCCGTCAAAACGCACTCCGGGTGCAAGCTGTCTCAGCCCTGCCATCAGCGCTCCGCCCAGCCGGTCGCCCGAAGGCTCCCCGGCCAGAATGAACACCCGCAGGCTCATGGCGCGCGCAGCCACAGGAACAGGCCAAGCCGGTCACAGGCCGAAATCACCGCATCCTGGTCCAGCACAATGACGCCGGCTGCTTCCAGTGCAATACCGGACAAGCCTGCCTTGGCTGCGGCCTCCACTGTCCAAACGCCAATAGTCGGGAGGTCAGCGCGGCGGTCCTGCGCCGGTTTCGGCGCCTTGAACAGCAATCCGCCCTGCCCGTCCGGGCGGTGCAGCAGCGAGGCCAGCATCCAGTCGGTGCCAAAGATGTTCTCGACCGCGATTGCCTGCTGCTTGCGCACTGCACAGGACTGGCCGATATCAGCCGCACACATGGCGGCGACAATCTCGGCCCCCCGCGCAGCATCCGCCTTGTCCAGCTCGCCCGGCTGCACCTTGGTCGGCACGCCTTCTGCCATCAGCAGATCAGGTGCCACCTCATGGGCGGCAAGGACTGTGAACCCGGCCTGTTCGAAAATACCGATAATGGCCCGCAAGGCACCATCGTCGCCAGCGGCCAGCGCAGCCTGCAGCACCGGAACCAGCGGCATCGTGGCGGCATCAATGGCCGAAGGGTCGATGCTGGGACGGCGCACCGCGCCCGCCATGCAGATCCCGGTCACGTCTGCGGCCTTCAAGCGTTCCAGAAAAGATCCCAGCTGTTCAAACCGGAATGTGATTTCCGCATCCACCGCATCGGGTTCGGACCCTGCCATCGCGCAAACCAGCGGCCTGCCCGGGACGCGGGACAGGACTTCGGCCGGCAGCCCGCCGGTGCCTGCAATCACTGCCAGCATAACCTCAGCCCCCCGGGGTCAGGAAAGAGCGGTCGCTGCCGCCGGTGATAAAGGCGACGATCCGCTGGACGTATTCACTGTCGGCCTCGTCCCCCAACCGCTTGGCGCGCTCCTGAAAAGTACCCTCGCCCTGGGCCAGCATCTGAAACGCGGCGCGCAAGGCGGTGATGTCGCTGCGGGCCACACCGCGGCGCTTGAGGCCGACCAGGTTCAATCCGTCCAGTTCGCCCCGCTGCGCCTGCACCAGGCCGTAGGGGATCACATCATTGGTCACCATGGTGACCGCCCCGATGATGGCGCCGCGACCTATGCGGACCCACTGATGAATGCCGGACAGGCCGCCGATGATCACATCATCCTCCAGCACGCAGTGACCCGCAACCGCGGCAGAATTCACCACGATCACCCGGTCGCCGACCTGGGCATCATGGGCGATATGGCAGCCGGCCATGAACAGACCGTCGTCGCCGATCCGGGTGATGCCACCGCCGCCTTCGGTGCCGGCATTCACCGTCACATGCTCGCGGATGCGGTTGCGCTTGCCGATCACGGTCTTGCACTTCTCGCCCTTGAACTTCAGATCCTGCGGGATCTCGCCCAGCACCGAAAAGGAGAAAACGACGGTTTCGTCGCCGATCTCGGTGTCACCTGTGACCACCACATGGGATTTCAGAACAACCCGGTCCCCCAGCACAACATCAGGCCCCACCAGGCAGAACGGGCCGATCTCGCAGCCCTCGCCGATTTTGGCACCGTCTTCAATAATCGCGCTTGGGTGGATGCTGCCCATATCAGGCGCCCTCCGCCTGGCGGTCTACCATCGCGGTGAATTCGGCTTCTGCTGCCACTTCGCCGTCCACCGTGGCACGCCCCAGGAATTTGAAGATCTTGCCGCCCGGCTTGCCGCGCAGCGTCTCCACATGCATTTCCAGCACGTCGCCGGGCACCACCTTGCGGCGGAATTTGCATTTGTCGATGTTCATGAAATAGATCAGCAGGTCGGTATCGACCAGGTCCATGCCAACGCCCAGCATCACACCCGCGGTCTGCGCCATCGCTTCGACAATGGTGACACCGGGCATGATCGGCGTACCCGGGAAATGGCCCTGGAAATGCGGCTCGTTCATGGTGACATTCTTGATGCCGCGGGCCGATTTGTAGCTGTCGATATCGACCACCTTGTCGACCAGCAGGAACGGATAGCGGTGCGGCAGGATCCGCTGGATCAGTTGAATGTCAGCACTTTGCAGCTCGGTGGTCATGCGTGGTTTCCCATTTTCGTCAATTATGCTGCGCCGTCCCTAGCAAGCAGACGGCCCTTGGGCAAGTTCGCACGCTCAGCGCTCACTCTCCTCAACCATCGCGCCATCGCCGAGCACCGCGTCAATCCGGCCGATTGCAAGGCTGGTGATGTCCGCGGCATCGGCACTCAGAAAAACCGATGCATGGTCCAGAATCGCCCCTGCTCCGCTTTCCCGCATGATCTGCTGCAGCACCGGCAGTGAAGCGGTGATGAACTCCCGCCGGGCGTCCTCACCCATCTGATTGATTTCTCGCAGCTTCTGGTCCTGGCGGCGGCGGGTTTCCTGCACCTTCTGGTCAAAAGCATCGGCCAAGGCGCGGAAGGCGTCCGGCGCCATGTCGCTGCGGCGCTCGGTCAGCTCCAGCTCCTCGGCGCGCAGTTCAGCCTCGATGCGGCGGTTTTCCGCGGTCAGCACCGCGCCCTCGGCCTCGATCTCGCGCTCCACCCGTTTTCCAAAGGCACTTTCTGAAAACAACCGGTCAGGCTGGATGGTGAGGATACCGCTCTGCGGCAGCCCCAATTGGAACTCCCCGGCGGCATTGGGGGCCGGTGAAACCGGCTCCTGGGCAAGCGCCGGCACTGTCCCCGCCCCGGACAGCGCTATGGCAAGACCAAGCGCTGTCCGATAATTGGGCGCCGGCCGCCGCACCGGATCAGAACCGCGCCTGCAAGGTCAGGTCGAAACTTTGCTCCTGGTCAAAATCCTCTTTCTGGAGGGCTTTGGAGAAGTTGAACCTTAGCGGGCCAATCCCGGTGGTCCACAACAGAGAAACGCCAACGACATGGCGGAACGACCGGCTGCGTCCGACTACATTTGCATTGCCGCCACCGGGGTTGGACGTGTCCACATTCTGCAGGCCCCAAAGGCTGCCAACGTCATAGAACAGCGCACCGCGCATCCCCAGTTCTTCCGGCAGGCCAAGGGGAAACTCCGCATCGAAGCGGGCCACTGCATAATAATTGCCACCGAGGAAGTCATTGTAACTGCCTCCGCCAGGCGCGCCGCCGGATTGATCGCGGGGACCGATACCGCCGGGTTCGAAGCCGCGCATGATAGTGGGGGTCAGAACAAACCGGTCAATCGAGCGGCTGGAGCCGTTTCCTTCCCATTGGAACGAGCCAGCCTCCAAGGTTGCACGGATCGTGACTTCCTCGTTCAGAATCTTCTTCTGCGCGACAAGCTTCGTTGTGGTCTTGATATACTCCGAATCTCCGCCCAGCCCTGCATAGTCGGCACCGATTTCAACCAGGAACCCGGCATTCGGATCCAGGCCCGTCAGACGGCTGTCATAGCGGTAGGTGAACCCGACGCCGCTCGACGAACGCTCACCCTGCGCGATTTCATTGCGGATAACCGGGCTCGCCAGGAAGGAGGTCGTGTCGTCATCCTCGTTATCGCTGAACAGCATCTCGTCCGAATCCCACGTATAACGGACCTGAAGCGAGGTATCCTCGCCTGTGTTGAAGGTCAGCGCAGGCTGGAAGAAGATCCGTTTGGTGCGGTATTCCGAGAAGCTGGAGTCGGTTTCATTCAGACCCAGATCCAGATCGAACCTAAGATCCCGCCCCAAGAGGTAAGGCTCGGTAAAGCCCAGCACATAGGAATCCGATTCCGTTGCCGTGGCGATATTGAAAGACAGCCGCTGGCCGCGGCCCAGGAAGTTGTTCTCGGTCAGACCGACGCTGACCCCGAACCCATCAGTGACCGAGTACGCGCCACCAAGGTTCAGGGAGCCGGTCGGCTGCTCCTCGACGTCAACATCGATGATCACCTGATCGGAAGAGCTGCCTTCACGGGTCTCGACATCGGCATTGGCAAAATAACCAAGCGCCCGGATGCGCTCCGCACTGTTGCGGATGGACCGCGGATTGAATGGGTCGCCTTCCACCGAGCGGAACTGCTGACGGATCACCCGGTCAAGCGTTGTGGTGTTGCCCTCGATATCGATCCGTTCGACAAACACCCGCGGCCCGCGGCGCAATACGAACTCGATATCCAGGGTCAGGTCCCGGTCGTTGCGAGTGACCCGCGGCTCAACCCGCAGAAAGTCGATCTCATTGCGAACAGCCAGCCCTTCCATCCGGTCGATCGCATTCTCGACCAGGGTCGGGGAATAGACCACTCCGGGTTTGATCTTCAGCGTTGAGCTGAACAGGTCGGCATCCGCTTCCGGCATTTCGCTTGTCACCGAAATGCTGCCGAACTTGAACTGCTGGCCTTCGGTCACATCAACCACCAGGAAGACCGCATCCCGCTCCCGCGTGACTTCAGCATTGGAACTGTTCACCCGGAAATCCACGTAACCGCGGGACAGGTAGAAATCGCGCAACACCTGCTTGTCAAATTCCAGCCGGTCCTCGATCAGCGTGTCCGAGTTGATGAAACTGCGCAGGAATCCAGCCTGCTTGGTCTGCAGGATCCGGCGCAGGCGGCGGTCGGAATAGACCCGGTTGCCGGTGAAAGAGACCCGCTCAACCTCGATGGTGTCGCCTTCGGAGATCTCAAACACCAGGTCGACACGGTTGTTGCTGCGGCGGATGATACGCGGTGTCACGCGCGACGCCAGACGGCCTTGAACGCTGTAAGCTTCGGCGATCGCGGCGGCGTCGCGCTCGGCCTGCGAGGGGTTGAACACCCGGCGCGGAGCGGATTCGATAATCTGGTCCAGCGAGTCATCCTTGAGACGGCGGTTGCCCTCAAAGCTGATCTGGTTGATGGTCGGGAATTCGGTGACTTTTATCACCAGCGTATTTCCGCGCGGCACCAATTCCACTGTTTCAAATGCGCCACTGTCAAGGATGCGCTGATAGGCGTCGTTCAGTTCGCCCGCGCTGACGGTCTGGCCGCGTTCGATCCCGGTGTAGGCGACAACAGTAGACGTCTGAATCCGCTGATTGCCTTCGACCTGGACCGTATTGAAGCGGTAGCTTTGCGCCTCGGCCGGCAGCGGAGACAATGCATAACCCAGCGCAACCGCCAGAGAAATAGCCGAAACTTTGCGGTACAAGATGTTGATGCCCGTCTTGCGCTCACCACAGGACTTGCCTGCGAACTTCCCCCAAACCATTTTTCAAACCCGATTATTATAGCAGCTTTGGGATGTGCGTACCGGGTTTGAAAGCGCTTGTCAAAACCAACAAAGCGCATTCTGGCGGCAACCGGCACAGCAGACTTGCGCGCCGGTTGCAGGAATCACAATGTGGCGAGCCAGGCGCCGGCGGTCAAGGCGCCCAGGACGGCAAAACCCGTCAGCGCGCGGTCCCGGTTCAGAAGGACCAACAGGCCCAGGCCCCGGTAAGATTGCGTGAGTGTCTGCATGGTCATCCCCCAGTTATCGTCCACCCGTCCGCGAAATTCCCGTCTGTCGAAATCCGCGGATTGATAAAAAGTTAACGGGAGAATGTGGCAGCACTTGGGCGGCAAAATGGCCGCCCAATGCCATCGTATCGGGGCAGTCCGCTCAGCAGAACAGATCATTGCCAAGCGCGAACACCATCAGCGTCAACACGATGGCAATGCCAAGCGACATCAGCACCCGCACCGCCCGGTCGCTGGGCGGACGGCCTGCCACGGCCTCGTAGGCGTAAAACATCAGATGGCCGCCATCCAGCGCGGGCACCGGGAACAAGTTCAGCAGGCCAACAGCGGTCGACAACACCGCGATGAAACGGATAAAGCTCTCCGCCCCCTGGCTGGCCATCGCGCCCGAGGTTTCGGCAATCCCGATCGGCCCGGACAGATTGCAGGTACTGATGGCGCCGGTGATCATATGTTTCAGCCCGGACAGCGAAGTCTCCACCACAGCCCATACCTGATAAGTGCCGGCCGCCAGTGAGGCGCCGAAGCCCGCGGATTCCGTGGCCGGCTCAAACGCCAGGCCGCCTATGATGCCGATCCGCCAGCGGGTAGCAAAGCCGCCATCCGGCTGCGGCTCATCGGTGCGGCGCGGCGCCAGCGCCATCTCAACCTGCTGGCCATCCCGCCATACATCCAGCACCAGCACTTTGCCGTCCGCCGCTTCGACGTGCGCCTTAAGCTGGTCAAAAGACACCACCGGTGCGCCGTTCATCGCCAGTATCACGTCTTCCGGCTGCAACCCGGCATCCGCCGCAGCGCTTCGCGGCACAACACCGCGCACATAGGGCGGGTAAAGATACGGCCCGCTGACGCTGATCTCACTGCTGCCGCGGCGCACTTGATACTCCAGCGGCTGCTCTTGCGGCAGGGCTTTGCGGAAGGCTTCCCAAGCGTCGGGTTCCAGATAGCTTGGCACCGCCAGCCCGCCTGCTGTAATCAGCTCATCCCCTTCCTGCAATCCATTCTCGACCCCCGGGAGCGGCGCCAGCGCGCCAATGGTCAGCGGGTCGCGCATGATCCCCTGGGACATCGCCACAGCGGTAAAGATGATCGCCGACATCACGAAGTTGAACACCGGGCCGGCAGCCACAGTTGCAGTCCGGGCCCACAGGGGCGCGCCATGCATGGTCCGGCGCAGCGCTGCCGGATCGTCAGCCGCAGCCTGCATCGCCTGGTCATCCTTGCCCGAGGCCGCATCGGCATCGCCAAGAAATTTCACATAGCCGCCGAACGGCAGGGCAGCGACCTGCCAGCGGGTGCCGTGCTTGTCCACCCGGCTCCACAGCACCGGGCCGAACCCCAGCGAGAACACTTCCGCATGAATCCCTGACCAGCGGCCAACGATGTAGTGGCCGTATTCATGCACCGCCACGATCACCGACAAGGCGATGACAAAGCTGGCAATCGTGTAAAGAAAACCGCCAAACTGCGGGACAAAAGCAAGTACGTCCAAAGATCTACCCTATGCGTTCTTCTGCGGCGCGTGCCGCCTGTTGCCGGGCGAGATGGTCAACCCGGGTCACGTTATCAAGTGTCATTGCGGCATCGAGGAGGTCACGTTCCGCTGACATGCGCTCCAGCGCGGTCTCGGTGACGGCCGCCATGTCAGTGAACCGGATACGGCCCGCGATGAAGTCATCGAGTGCCCGTTCCTTTGCAGCGTTGAAGGCTGCGCCCATCATGCCGCCGCGCGCCATCACGTCATAGGCGAGGCGCAGCGCCGGGTACCGGGCCGGGTCCGGCGCACGGAAATTCAGCTGGCCGATGCGGGCCAGATCCAGCCGCTCCACCGGCAGGTCCCGCCGTTCCGGCCAATGCAGCGCGTATCCGATGGCGTGCCGCATATCCGGCGCGCCCAGATGCGCCATCAGCGCGCCGTCGGTGAAACCAACCAGCGCATGGACCAGCGATTCTGGGTGCACAAGCACCTCTATCTTCTCTGGCTGGACACCGAAATACTCTCGTGTTTCAATGACTTCCATCGCTTTGTTAAACATGGACGCGCTGTCGATAGTGATCCGCTGCCCCATGTCCCAATTGGGATGGGACGACGCCTGCGCCAAGCTTGCCTTGGGCAGATCTTCCAGCGGCCAATCGCGGAAAGCACCGCCGGACGCCGTGATGACGATCCGCTCGACTGCATCAATGTCTTCGCCGGCCAGCCCCTGAAACACCGCCGAATGCTCGCTGTCCACCGGCAGCAGCCGGGCGCCGTGTGCCGCAGCCGTCTCCAGCAGCAGCTGGCCTGCGCAGACCAGCGATTCCTTG
The DNA here is from genome assembly GCF_055902035.1 of Leisingera sp. SA215. Lineage (NCBI taxonomy): Bacteria > Pseudomonadati > Pseudomonadota > Alphaproteobacteria > Rhodobacterales > Roseobacteraceae > Leisingera > Leisingera sp. SA215. Next base: position 576,541 of record NZ_JBVVXU010000001.1, read on the forward strand.
TTGGCCAGCGCCAGGGTGGTGCCGTGTTTCAGCGCCTCCAGCCCCGGAGCGAGGCCGGCCGCGCCGACGATGGCCGACATGATCCAATCAGCAGGCCGGGCGGCAGCCTCCACCAGCGCCGCCTGCCCTGCTGCGGCCTCGACGCCAGTCCCTTCCAGCGCCGCGCGCAGATCCGGCAGGCGGTCGTCATAGGCAGTTACGGCAACATCAGCCTGCAGCGCAACAGCGTCCCGTGCCAGCCGCGCAATATTGGCGCCGCCGGTTAGCGCCACCACGTCATAGGCGTCCGGCGCGCGGCGGATCAGGTCGATGGTGTTCTGACCTATCGAGCCCGTCGCGCCGAAAATCGAGACTTTCCGCATTGTTCTTCCTGTCTGGTTAACCCCAGAGGGCGGTCACGGCCAGGACCATCGCCGCAGCCCCCAGCATGCCGTCGAACCGGTCGAACAGCCCGCCATGGCCGGGAATCAGCCCGCTGGAATCCTTGACACCCATCTTCCGCTTCAAGGCGCTTTCGGCTGCATCACCGGCTTGGCTGGCCATTGACAACAGCACCGACAGCACCACGATGCCATAACCCAGCCCGGCCTGCCCGGCAAAGACCGCGCCCACGACGGCAGCCGCCAGCCAGCCCGACGCAGTGCCGCTCCAGGTTTTCTTGGGGCTGACCCGCGGCCAGAACTTTGGCCCGCCAATGGCTTTGCCCGCGAAATAGCCCGCAATGTCGGTGGCCACGACGATACAGATCAGCCACAGCATCCAAGCCAAGCCCATCTGGCCGCGCAGCCAGACAAAGCCGAAACCCGCCAGCAGAACCCACAAGGCAAAGCCGGTGAAATACTGCCGCCGCTCGCGGATCTGGCTGAACCCTGCCGCCACAGGGGCCGCCAGCACCGGCAGCACCCAAAGCGCGGGCAGGAACGACGCCAATAGCAACGCAACAGCAGAGATCGCGCCAAGCTGCAGTGCAATGCTGCTGCGCGCAGGCTGGAGCATGCGCACCAATTCCCACACCATGCCGCCGCTGCACAGCGCAATCAGCACGTTAAACACCAGCCCGCCAGCCCACACGGCATATCCGCCAGCCGCCACCATCACCACGGCAGACAAGGCCCGCGGCAGCAGGTCCGCCCAGCGGCCCCTGGCAGCACTCATGTTTTAACGGCCCCGAAACGGCGGTCCCGGCAGCCATAGCTGTTGCACAGCCTAGCCAGCTCCTCGCCGGAGAAATCCGGCCACAGCGTGTCGATGAACTCGTATTCCGCATAGGCCGACTGCCACAGCAGAAAGTTCGAGATCCGCGCCTCGCCGCTGGTGCGGATCACCAGATCCGGATCCGGCAGCACATGGGTGTCCAAATAACGCGGCAGGGTTTCTTCATCGACTTTGCCAGGATCCAGCCGGCCATCCGCCACATCCTGTGCCAGCCGCTTGGTGGCACGGGCGACCTCGTCGCGGCCGCCGTAGTTCAGCGCGATGGTCAGCTGGGTGCCGTCGTTGCCTTCGGTTTTCAGTTCCAGCTTGTCCATCAGGTCGATCAGCTTGGCATCCAGCCGCACCCTGTCACCGATAAAGCGCACCCGGACATTGCGCTCCGCCAGAGCGTTCATCTCCTTGGAGATATAACGCCGGAACAGGCTCATCAGACCGGCGACCTCGGTCTGGGTGCGTTTCCAGTTCTCGGTCGAGAAGGCAAAGATGGTCAGGTATTTCACGCCCAGACCCGGGCAGCACTCGACAACTTCCCGCACCCGGCGCGCGCCGGCATGGTGACCGAACAGCCGCGGCCGCCCGCGGGCCTGCGCCCAGCGGCCATTGCCGTCCATGATAATGGCCACATGGCGCGGGCCGGAACGGACCGCCGGAGAGTTTCCGGCGGCGCTCAATTGCGGATTTGCATCTCCTGGCATACTGCCGGTCAGACCTGCATGATCTCGGCTTGCTTGGTCTCAAGCGCCTCGTCCACAGCTTTGATCATCTTGTCGGTCAGCTCCTGCACTTCGGCTTCCCAGAACTTCTGATCGTCTTCCGACATGCCGTCGGCTTTGGCCTTCTTGATCTGGTCCATACCGTCGCGGCGCACGTTGCGGATCGAAACCCGGCCATGCTCGGCATACTGGCCGGCAACTTTGGTCAGTTCGCGGCGGCGTTCTTCGTTCAGCTCCGGAATCGGCAGCATGATGATGGTGCCGTTTAGCTGCGGGTTGATCCCCAGCCCGGATTCGCGGATTGCCTTTTCGACCTTGCCGACCAGGCCCTTGTCCCAGACGTTGATAGTAACCATGCGCGGTTCCGGCACGTTTACAGTGCCGACCTGGTTGATCGGCGTCATCGAGCCATAGGCATCCACCATCACCGGCTCCAACATCGAGCCAGAGGCCCGGCCGGTGCGCAAGGATGCGAATTCGGTCCGCAGGTTGGCCATGGCACCGTCCATACGGCGCTTAAGGTCGTCGGTATCCAGTTCAAAATCATCAGACATGCTGCTCTCTCCCCTTATCTGAGGCGGTCTTCCATTGGCTCATAAGCCATTGGAAGGCTGATGTATAGCGATGTCGGCCAGGATTTGCTGCCTCCGGGACCGCATATTGCACCCTTGCCGGTCTCTCCTGTCCTGCAGGAAATTTAGTTTGCTATCAGGCGATTTCACGAAATTGCACTTCCCTGCCAGGGGGGGGGCACCGGAGCAGGGAACAAAAAACGCGGACCGCAATGGGCCCGCGTCCTTCATCAAACCTGGATCACGACTTAGCCGTGCACCTTGGTATAGGTGCCTTCGCCGGCCAGTATGCCGCGGAAGCCGCCCGGCTCATCCAGCGGGAACACGATCAGCGGCAGATTGTTGTCCCGTGCCAGCGCAATGGCCGACGCATCCATCACCTTCAGCCGTTTGGCAAAAACTTCGTCATAGCTGATCTCGTCATAGCGGACGGCATCGGCATGTTCCTTGGGGTCCTTGTCATAGACGCCATCGACCCCGTTCTTGCCCATGAAGATCGCCTCGCAGGCCATTTCATTGGCCCGCAGGGTCGCAGCAGTGTCGGTGGTGAAATACGGGTTGCCGGTGCCCGCCGCAAAGATGCAGACCCGCTTTTTCTCCAGGTGGCGCACGGCGCGGCGGCGGATATAGGGCTCCGCAACTTCATCCATGCGGATCGCCGATATCACCCGGGTAAAAACCCCGAGTTCTTCCAGCGCCGACTGCATGCCAAGCGCATTCATCACCGTGGCCAGCATCCCCATGTAGTCAGCGGTGGTGCGCTCCATCCCCTGCGCCGATCCAGACAAGCCGCGGAAGATGTTGCCGCCGCCGATCACCATACAAATCTCGACCCCCATCTCCTGCACCGACTTCACTTCGCGGGCGATGCGCTGCACGGTCGGCGGATGCAGGCCGAAACCCTGATCGCCCATCAATGCCTCGCCCGAAATTTTCAGCATGACGCGTTTATAGGCGGCGGCCGGATGCAGCTCCGGCTTGTCTTGCGGTTGAGGCATGTTGCACTCCAGAAGATGTGAGGGTTAGTTTGCGCGTAAAATGAAGCAAATCGCTGCCGGTTTCAATCCGCGCAGCGCGCTTTCCGTACAGTATTGCGGAACGCGACCTAACAGACGGATCACGCCTGAATGAACCTGCCTGACATCAACCCGGATCTGCCTGTGCTGATCGCCGGGCCCACCGCTTCGGGAAAGTCGGCGCTGGCGCTGGAGATTGCCGTGCGCCAGGGCGGCATCATCGTCAATGCCGATGCCAGCCAGGTCTATGATTGCTGGCGGGTGATTACCGCCCGCCCTTCCGCCGAGGAAGAAGCGCAAGCGCCCCACGCGCTGTACGGGCATGTGCCCTATGATGCAGATTATTCCGCCGGCCATTGGCTGCGCGAAGTGCTGGAGCTGCTGAACGGGCCTGAGCGGGTGATCATCACTGGCGGCACGGGCCTTTACTTTACCGCCCTGACCGAAGGCATGGCAGACATTCCCGCTACCCCGGCTGCCGTGCGGGCCGAAGGCGACAGCCTGTCCCTTGAAGCGCTGCTGGCAGAGCTGGATCCCAAAACTGCATCCCGCATCGACCTGCAGAACCGGGCCCGGGTGCAGCGCGCCTGGGAGGTGCTGAAGGCCACCGGCCGCCCGCTGGCCAGCTGGCAGGATGATACCCCTGCCCCGGCGCTGCCGCTGACCGGCTGCACCGCCCTGGTGCTCAATTCAGAGAAACCCTGGCTGGAGGCCCGCATCCGCAAACGCTTTGGCCAGATGCTGGATCAGGGTGCGATGGATGAGATCGGCGCAATGCAGAACCGCTACGACCCCGCCCTGCCCTCCTGCAAGGCAATCGGCGTTCCCGAACTGATGGCCTGCGCCCTGGGCCGGATGACGCTGGCGGAGGCTGAAGAACGCGCCGCTATCGCCACCCGGCGGTTCGCCAAACGCCAGCGCAGCTGGTTCCGCGCCCGCATGAAAGATTGGCAGCAGGTGACGCTGGCCTGAGCGCCGCCGCCGGCCAGCCAGCCGGTCAGACCGATAAAAATTTAGACGTTTTCCGTTCTGTCCGGCGAAAACTTGCCAGAATCAGGGTTTCATGCCCTTTTGCATCACATCATATTTAATCCTGCGCCTAAGATATCTGATGCCATTTGATCCGAACCTGTCCGGCGACATTCACGCCGCCCCCTTATCCAGGCTTGCCCCCGACGGCGCCTGGCAAACCGGGCTGGCGCACACCCGCCGCGAACACCTGCTGATCTGGATCACCCGCGGACAGGGGCGCATTTGCGTCAATGGAGTACAGCGTGGCTTTGGCCCTTACAATGCTATCTTCCTTCCGGCCGGAACGCTTTGGTCCGCCGAATTCACCCGCCAGTGCCTAGGGCAGGTTCTGTCGCTATCCGGTCCGCTGACGCTGCCCTTCCCCGACACGCCGGTTCAGAAACGGTTCACCAGCCTTCAGGACCAAGTCAGGCTGACCGCCCTGTTCGAAGCCATCAGCCGCGAGCAGGATGCTCAGCACCCTCTCTGGAACCGCTCTATCCAGGCCCATTGCGAACTTGCTGCGATCGCCTTGCACCGGCAACCGGACCCCGCCGGCCCGGCAGCCCGGCAAACCGCGGCGCAACGCCTGTGCCACGCCTACTGCCGCCGCATCGCCGGTCTGCCCGGCGCCCAGGCCGGCATGGCCGGTCACGCGGCTGCCCTGAAGGTGACGCCAACCCACCTGACGCGTGTCTGCAAAGCCGAGACCGGCAAAAGCGCCGCAGCCCTGCTGACCGAGCGCCAGCTGCATGCCGCCCGCTCGCTGCTGATCTACTCTGACCTGCCGATCCGCGACATTGCTGCTCAGCTGGGGTTTGGCAGCGCCGCCTATTTCACCCGCTTCATTTCCCAGCACGCCGGGCAAACACCCAGCGCATTGCGCAAAGCCACCCGCAACAAGTGACAAAAGTTTGATCCGCCTGCAGATTTTTGTATATTTTCCAGCAAGGGCGGATTTCGTTCCAGTCACTGGGCAGTATTGAACAGTATTCAGCAGCATACCGTTTCAAACCGGGAAAACGACACCCAGAATGTCGTAATTTTACCTTCAAACGCCGAAACTGTGCATTGACGAAACGGCATATCTCTGCCCGAATACAGCTATGGGGAAACTTTAATCCTAAGCGCTTAGCAAAAATGCCCGGCACTCCGCTGGGCCAAAATCCGTTTCGCAAGACAAATGACCAAACGGTATAACAGGGAGACTTAAATGACCAATGACACAATTAATGGAGCACCGGTACATTGGGCCGTCAAAATGCACGCCAAAGAAGTGCTCGATGGCAAGCTCGACCGCCGTGAGTTCCTGACCCGCGCCACCTCACTGGGCGTCACTGCCGCCGCTGCCTATGGCATGATCGGCATGGCCGCGCCGGCCAAAGCTGCAGAGGGCATGCAAGAAGGCGGAACCCTGCGCGTTCAGATGCTGGTCAAGCCGCTGAAGGACCCACGCACCTATGACTGGTCGGAAATGGGCAATTTATCCCGCGGAACCCAAGAGTACCTGGTGGAATACAACAACGACGGCTCCTTCACCGGCATGCTGTTGGAAAGCTGGGAGATCAACGAGGACGCCACCGTCTACACGCTGAACGTCCGCCAGGGCGTCAAATGGAACAACGGCGACGATTTCACTGCCGAAGACGTTGCCCGCAATATCGCCGCCTGGTGTGACAAAGGGCTTGAAGGCAATTCGATGGCCGGCCGTTTTGGAACCCTGATCGACGCTGACTCCGGTCAAGCGGTTGAAGGCGGTATCGAAGTGGTCGACAGCCACACCGTGAAACTGAACCTGCCGAACTCCGATATCTCGCTGATCGCAGGCATGGCGGATTATCCGGCGGCGATTGTCCACTCGTCTTTCCAAACCAATGATTTCCTGTCCAACGTCGGCACCGGCCCTTACCTGCTGACTGAGCTGGACGTGGGCGTGAAAGCAACGCTGGTGCGCAACGAAAATCACACTTGGTGGGGTGAAGCGATTTACGGCACGCCCGCTTTGGACCGCATCGAATATGTCGATTTCGGCACCGACCCGTCGTCCTGGCTGGCTGCATTGGAATCCGATGAAGTCGACATGCTTTATGAATCGGTTGGTGAATTCATCGACGTGATGGACGGCCTTGGCTACAAGAACTCCGAAGTTGTGACCATGTCCACGATCGTGGTCCGGACCAACCAGCTGGCAGAAATCGACGGCAAAAACCCCTATGCCGACAAACGCGTCCGCAAGGCGATCCAGATGGCTGTCGACAACTCTGTCTGCCTTGAACTCGGCTATGGCGGCCGTGGTGAACCTGCCGAAAACCACCATGTCGGCCCAATCCACCCGGAATACTCCGAACTGCCGCCGCAGAAGGTCGACCCTGAAGGTGCCCGTACACTGATGGAAGAAGCCGGAATGATGGATTTCGAACATGAAATCCTGTCGATTGATGACGACTGGCGCCGGAACACCACCGACGCCGTGGCCGCACAGCTGCGCGACGCCGGTTTCAAGGTAAAGCGGACCGTTCTGCCTGGTTCGACCTTTTGGAACGACTGGGTGAAATACCCATTCTCCTCGACCAACTGGAACCACCGCCCGCTGGGCGTGCAGATCTGGGCCCTGGCTTATAAGTCTGGTGAAGCCTGGAATGAATTCGGCTGGTCGAACCCTGAATTCGACGCCCTGCTGGAAGAAGCCCTGTCGATCGCCGACGCTGACAAGCGCCGCGAGATCTCTGCCAAGGGCCAGGCGCTGATTCAAGAGGAAGGCGTTACCATCCAGCCTTACTGGCGTTCGCTCTACCGCCACATGCGCGAAGGCGTTGTCGGCGCGGACATGCACGTGTCCTTCGAACACCATCACTACAAGTGGGGCTGGGCTGCCTAGGCCAAGCCCTTCCAGGCTCCTGGCTCCCGCACCGTCCCGGATGGGGCGGTGCTTCCCAGCTAAGACGACAAGAGACCCGCACCGGCAACCGGGTCCGATCCGCCAGACTGACAGGGGACCCTCATGGGACTATTCATTCTCCGCCGTTCAGGCGTGATGCTGCTGACGGCCCTGTGCCTGACGTTCATCGTGTTCTTCCTGACGAACCTCTACCCGAACCTTGAAAAACTCGCCAAGACCCAGGGCAACTTCCGCATGTCGGATGAAGCCGTGGCCAGCTGGCTGGACGCCAATGGCTATGGCGGTTCCATGGTTTCGAAATACGGCCAATGGCTGGGCGTTCTGCCGGGCTGGACCCGCGAGTCCGAAGACGGCTTCAGCGGCCGCTGCATGACTGGCACCGTCTCGGCTGAAGTGGCCGCCGAAGCCTCGACCTTCTGCGGTATTCTGCAGGGCGACTGGGGCTATTCCACCCGTTTTAAGGACGATGTTTCTTCAATCATCGCAGAGCGGCTGGGCAATACCGGCCGCCTGATGTTCTGGGTGCTGATGCTGATGATCCCATCGGCGCTGATCATCGGCGTGCTGGCCGGGATGCGGGAAGGGTCCGTTACCGACCGGAGCCTGTCGACCGCCTCAATCCTGACCACGGCGACGCCCGAGTATGTGTCCGGAGTTATCTTTATCGCGGTCTTCACGTCCTCCACCGTCGGCCTGAAATGGTTCAAGGGCACCGCGACCTCGGCGATGGACAACCCGAATTTTGAAAACTTCTTCCTGCCGGTGCTGACCATTGCGCTCTACGGCATGGGCTACATCGCCCGGATGACCCGCGCCTCGATGACCGAGGTGATGACCGCGCAGTACATCCGCACTGCCCGCCTCAAGGGGGTGAGCTTCCACAACATCGTTCTGAAGCACGCGCTCCGGAACGCGCTGATTGCCCCTTTCACCGTCATCATGCTGCAGTTCCCCTGGCTGCTGAACGGCGTGGTGATTGTCGAAACCCTGTTCAACTACAAGGGCTTCGGCTGGATCCTGGTGGAAGCGGCGGGCAACAACGACATCGAACTGCTGCTGGCCGTCTCTGTGGTCTCAGTCTTCGTGGTTCTGATCACCCAGCTGATCTCGGATATCGGCTATGTGTATCTGAACCCGCGTATCCGGATCTCATAAGGAAGGCAGCAGAGAATGGAACCTCTTAGCGCAATTGAAATTGCAGGGCGTATTGTCTACCAGCTGTCTCCTGTCTGGATTTCCCTGGTGATCCTTTACGCAGCCTCCATCGGCTTCAAACGGCGGCTTGGCCTTTACGGCAAGCTGTTTGACAGCCCCATCGGCATGATCGGCTTTGGCCTGGTGATGTTCTGGGTGTTCACCGGCGTCTACGGCGCCATGGACATGATCATCACCCATGACCCGCTGAGCCAGCTTTCGGGCATGAAAAACAAGGTGCCCGGCACGCCGCTTCGCAACCCGGAAGAAGGCCAGTACCAATGGTATCTGCTGGGTGGTGACAATCTGGCCCGCGATGTGTTCAGCCGTCTGGTCAAAGGCGCCTGGGAAGTCATCAAGATCGCTCCGATGGCCGCGGTCTTTGCCTTTATGGTGGGGATCACCCTGGGCCTGCCCGCGGGCTACTATGGCGGCCGCCTGGACACCATCCTGTCCTTCGCTGCCAACCTGATCCTGGCTTTCCCGGTGATCCTGCTGTTCTACCTGCTGGTGACCCCGGAAATCGTCGCCACCGGTGTTCCGAACTATATGGCCATCGTGCTGTTCGTGTTCCCGATCATCTTTGTCGGGGTGCTGCTGAACTCGCGCTATTACACCCGCCCCAAGCTGCGCAACTGGATGCTGCCGCTGGTACTGGGAACCATTATCTGGTTCTACCTGCAGCTGGTCTCGAACGGCGGCTATCTGATCAACACGCCGGAATACGCGATCTGGGGCCTGCCCCGGGCGATGGATATGTTCGACATTCCCGGCGGCATCCTGGTGGTGTTTGTTTCGGTGGTCTTCGTCAACTCGCCCACGGTGTTCCGTATCGTGCGCGGCCTGACCCTGGACATCAAAACGCGCGACTACGTGGCTGCGGCCCAGACCCGCGGCGAAGGCCCCTGGTACATCATGCTGTGGGAGATCCTGCCCAACGCCCGCGGGCCGCTGATCGTCGATTTCTGCCTGCGCATCGGCTACACCACCATCCTTCTCGGGACCTTGGGCTTCTTCGGCCTTGGACTGCCGCCGGAAAGCCCGGACTGGGGATCGACCATCAATGACGGCCGCAAGCTGTTGTCGATCTACCTGCACCCGGCGCTGCCGCCTGCCTTCGCTCTGCTGACGCTGGTTCTTGGTCTGAACCTGCTGGCCGACGGCCTGCGCGAAGAGAGCCTCAGGGATTGATCCGGCTGGGGGGCAGGGCCACCAGCCCCCCGGAGAATTGGAGCCAGATGAAGGGGTCCCTTCCCCTCCCGCTCCAACAGGGAGAATAAGACTATGAGTAAAATGGAAGACTACGACGGCCCGATCCTCGAGATTGAAAAGCTGTCGATCTCCTTTTTCACCCGCCTGCGTGAAATCCCGGCGGTGATGGATTTTTCTGTGGCCGTGCAGCCCGGCGAGGCAGTGGGTCTGGTCGGCGAAAGCGGCTGCGGCAAATCCACCGTGGCGCTGGGTGTCATGCAGGACCTTGGCAAAAACGGCCGTGTCGTCGGCGGCACCATCAAGTTCAAGGGCCGCGATCTGGCCCAGATGAGCAGGAAAGAACTGCGCGGCATCCGCGGCAACGAGATCGCGATGATCTATCAGGAGCCTATGGCCTCGCTGAATCCGGCGATGAAGATCGGCAAGCAGCTGATGGAAGTGCCGATGATCCACGAGGGCGTCAGCGAAAAGGAAGCCTACCAGCGCGCACTGGAAGTGGTGACCGACGTGCGCCTGCCCGACCCGGAGCGGATGCTGAACTCCTTCCCGCACCAGCTGTCGGGCGGCCAGCAGCAGCGGATCGTGATTGCAATGGCACTGATGTCGAAACCGTCGCTGCTGATCCTGGATGAACCCACCACCGCGCTCGACGTGACGGTTGAGGCCGCGGTGGTGGAACTGGTCAAGGATCTGGGCAAGAAATACGGCACCTCGATGCTGTTCATCAGCCACAACCTCGGCCTGGTGCTGGAAACCTGCGACCGGCTGTGCGTGATGTATTCCGGCGAGGCGGTGGAACGCGGCTCGATCCACGACGTCTTCGACGAAATGCAGCACCCCTACACCCAGGCGCTGTTCCGCTCGATCCCGCTGCCCGGAGCCGACAAGAACTCGCGCCCGCTGGTGGCCATTCCCGGCAATTTCCCCCTGCCCCACGAACGCCCGCCCGGCTGCAATTTCGGGCCGCGCTGCGACTATTTCGAGCAGGGCCGCTGCGATCAGGACATGGTCATCCCGATGTCGCCCGTGCATGGCAACGACCGCCATGAGACCCGCTGCCTGAGGTTCCAGGAAATCGACTGGAACGCCCCGATTACACTGGGGGAGCAAAAAGAGAAAACCGCGCCTGGCAAGGTTGTTCTCAAGATGGAAAACCTCAAGAAATATTATGAAGTTGCGGCCAACGCCCTGTTCGGCGGCGGCGACAAGAAGGTGGTCAAGGCCAACGAGACGCTCAGCTTCGAGGCGCGCGAATCCGAGACCCTCGCCATCGTCGGCGAATCCGGCTGCGGCAAATCCACCTTTGCCAAGGTGCTGATGGGGCTGGAAACCGCCACCGAAGGCCAGATCCTGCTCGACAACCGCAACATCGAACAGATCCCGATCGAGGAGCGCGACACCAAGACCATCTCCGACGTGCAGATGGTGTTCCAGAATCCGTTCGACACGCTGAACCCGTCGATGACCGTCGGCCGCCAGATCATGCGGGCGCTGGAGATCTTCGGCATCGGCAATTCCGAGGCAGAACGGCGCAAGAGGATGCTGGAGCTCCTGGACCTGGTGAAACTGCCGCGCGCCTTTGCTGACCGGATGCCGCGGCAGCTGTCGGGCGGCCAGAAGCAGCGTGTCGGCATCGCCCGCGCCTTTGCCGGCGGCGCCCGTATCGTGGTGGCGGACGAGCCCGTCTCGGCGCTCGACGTATCGGTGCAGGCCGCCGTCACCGACCTGCTGATGGAGATCCAGCGCAAGGAAAAGACCACGCTGCTGTTCATCTCCCACGACCTCAGCATCGTGCGCTACCTCAGCGACCGGGTGATGGTGATGTATCTCGGCCATGTGGTAGAGCTCGGCACCACCGATCAGGTGTTTGCGCCGCCCTACCACCCCTATACCGAGGCGCTGCTGTCGGCGGTGCCGATTGCCGATACTTCGGTCGAAAAGGAGCACATCGTGCTCGAGGGCGACATCCCTTCGGCGATGAACCCGCCGCCGGGCTGCCCGTTCCAGACCCGCTGCCGCTGGAAATCCGAGGTGCCGGGCAACCTCTGCGAGCGCGAGGTGCCGCCGCAGCACCAGCTGGAAGACGGCCATCAGATTAAATGCCACCTCAGCGACGAGGTGCTGGAGCGGATGAAACCGGTGATCAAGGTCGCCGCGGAGTAATCCCTTGCCGCCAGGCTGACAGACAGTACTGCGCCGCGGCCTCATCAGGCCGCGGCGCCCATTTCAGGTGCAGCGCATCTGCGCGTAACACGCCCGCCAGGACTGGCCTGTGTGCCAAAGCCAGACGCGGCAAAGCAAAAGCCGCGCGCGGCTTATAAGGCAACGCATGGGGGGCCATTTCCCTTCCCCACTCCCACGGGGGCCGTCTTGTTCAGCTCAACAGCAGCACCACGATCATCAACAGGTTCATCGAGGCGAACTGCATCAGCCGCGGCGCTTCTTTCCCTTTGACCGCAGCAATCAGCGCAGCCGTTACCGAGGCCGCCAGCCCGGTCAGCGCCAGGCTTCCGCCGATAGCTCCGGCAAGGCCTGTTTCCGGTCCCCAAGGGGATCCGGCCAAAGCCATACCCTTTAGGCCGGTGCCGATCAGAATGCCGGCAATAGCGCCGGCCAGGCTCAACACCGCACTGCGCGGCTGCCGGGGCAGACGGCTGGTCAGGACACTGTCGATCATCTGCCGCGTTGGAACCGCGCTCGGCTGCCAGTCAATCCGGTTGAGGCGTTCGTCAAAGCTGTTGAAATACACGTCATTCCCTCCAGAACTTGAGGGCAGATTCACGAAAAATTAAGGCAAATGCGTGACAGTGCAGCGGAGTTAACGCGGCATTAAGGGATCTTACCCGCAGGTTAACCCACCAGGCCTCAGCTGCCCCAGATTTTCTTCACATAGTTCTGGGTTTCCTTGTACGGCGGCACCCCGCCGTATTTCTTCACCGCATCCGGACCAGCGTTATATGCCGCGAGTGCCAGCCGCCAGGACCCGAATTTGCGGAACTGCCGCGCCAGATACCGCGCCCCACCCTCCAGGTTCTGCTGCGGCACAGCCGGATTGACCCCCAGCGCCCGCGCGGTGGCAGGCATCAGCTGCGCCAGGCCCAAGGCGCCTTTGTGCGATTTAGCGTTCGGGTTCCAATTGCTTTCCTGCTGCACCAGGCGCAAAAACAGATCTTCTGGCACACCGTGCTGCCGCGCGGCCACCCGCGCCAGCTTCAGGTACTGGCCGCGGTACTTGCCGCTGTAGGGCAGCGTGCCCGCGGCTGAAGGTATCTGATAGGTCTTGGGCTGCAGCCGGTTAGAGTTCCTGTACTGGGTGGCCGCTCGGCCATCCAGAACGCTGGTGTGGGCGGAAAACAAATCCCGCCGGTTCTTGGTACTCAAAACATCGGCGGCGGCAGGCTGCCCTGCCCCGACCAGGGCAATCACCAGCCCTGCAACGGCTTTGCGCATTTCCGCTGTCCCAACACTGTCCCACTTTGCGGGAATATAACCGTTCCAGCGGAAATTTAAAGCAACACGGGCGCAATCCGCCGTCACTGCACCGCAAACTCCTGCAAAACCATCTCCATAGAGCTGCTTTCCTCACCTTGCACAGGTCTATACTGTGCCGACAAAGCAGCCCGGACGGATTCGCGCCGGACCGGTGCTGGACAGGACATTCAGGAATAAAAGGACGGAACCCTATGGCCGGCTCACTCAACAAAGTCATGCTCATCGGCAATCTGGGCCGCGACCCGGAGGTGCGCAGCTTTCAGAACGGCGGCAAGGTGTGCAACCTGCGCATCGCCACCTCGGAAAACTGGAAGGACCGCAACACCGGTGAACGCCGCGAGCGGACCGAATGGCATTCCGTCGCGGTCTTCAGCGAGGGGCTGGTGCGGGTGTGTGAACAATATCTGCGCAAGGGCTCCAAGGTTTATGTCGAGGGCCAGTTGCAGACCCGCAAATGGCAGGACCAGAGCGGCCAGGACCGTTACTCCACCGAGATCGTGCTGCAGGGATTCGGCGGCACGCTGACCATGCTGGACGGCCGCGGTGAAGGCGGCGGCGGTGGCGGCCAGGGTGGCGGCGGCTACGGCGGTGGCAGCCAAGGCGGTGGATATGGCGGCGGCTATGACAGCGGCCCGCAAGGCGGCGGCAACCAGGGCGGCGGTTTCGGCGGAGGTGCCTCGCACAACATCGACGACGACGAAATTCCGTTCTAAGAGCTGGATATCAGAAAACAAAAAAGGGCAGCCCTGCGGCTGCTCTTTTCTTTTTGCAAGACTAAGGTCTGATCAGGCGCCCGCGTCACGCAGCACCGACAGCACCGCCTTGGGCGGGACATCGGCGGTGACAAAGGCCTCGCCGATGCCGCGCGCAAGGATAAACCGCAGCTGGCCGGCAACGACCTTTTTGTCTTGTCCCATCAAGTCCACTAGCACCTCCGCCCCCGGCAGATCGCCCGGAATATCGGTCAAATCGGTCTTCATTCCCATCGCCTTCAGATGCGCCCGCACCCGGCTGGGATCCTCCTGGGAACACAGCCCCAGCCTGGCCGACAGCTCAAACGCCAAGGCACAGCCGATGGCCACGCCCTCGCCATGCAGCAACCGGTCCGAATAGCCTGTGGCGGCTTCCAGCGCGTGGCAAAAGGTATGACCCAGATTCAACAGCGCCCGGTCGCCCTGTTCGGTTTCGTCGCGCACAACGATATCCGCCTTCATCTGAACCGAGCGCGCCACCGCCTCGACCCGCGCTGGGACATCGCCTTCAGCCAGTGCAGGACCATGCTCTTCGAGCCAGGCAAAGAAATCCGCATCGCCCAGAAGCCCGTATTTCACCACTTCGCCATAGCCGGACAGAAAATCGCGCGGCGTCAGTGTTTCCAGAACGGATGTATCAGCCAGGACAAGCGACGGCTGATGGAAGGCCCCGATCAGGTTCTTGCCCTGCGGCGCGTTGATGCCGGTTTTGCCGCCCACCGAACTGTCAACCTGTGCCAGCAGCGAGGTCGGGATCTGCACAAACCGCACCCCCCGGCGCAGCACCGCAGCCGCAAAGCCCGCAAGATCGCCGATCACGCCGCCGCCGAAGGCAACAACCACGTCGCCCCGCTCGACCTTCTGCTCCAGCAGCCACTCAACCGCACGGCTGAATTGCGGCCAGCCCTTGGTCGCCTCGCCCGGCGGCAGCGCCAGCACACTCATCTCAACGCCTGCAGCGGCCAGCCCGGCGCGCAATCCCTCCAGGTGTTTTTCCGCCACTGTTTCGTCCGTCACCACCGCCACCTGCGGCCGCGTCAGCAACGGCTTGATCCGCGCCCCCGCCTGCGCCAGCAACCCGGGCGCAATCACCACATCATAGGCCCGCTCGCCCAGAGGCACGTGAACCTTGCGTTCCATCATGTCCACTCCAATACATCGGGGCGCGCCTGCAAGGCTTCCAGCACCCGGTCAACCATGGTTTCAATTGCCGCCTGGCTGTCCGAAACGACGGTCAGGTCCGCCTTTGCATAAAGCGGCACCCGGTCGCGGAACAGGCCGCTGAGGGTCGCACGCGGATCAGCCGTGCGCAGCAGCGGCCGGGTGTCGCGGTGGCGCACCCGGTTCCACAGAACGTCCAGATCGGCCTGCAGCCAGACCGAGACCCCTTTGGCGGTAATCACATTGCGGTTTTCTTCCGCCAGAAAGGCGCCGCCGCCCGTCGACAGGACACCGCGTTCTTCCTCCAGCAGCCGGGCGATCACCTGCCGTTCCTTTTGGCGGAAGAACGGCTCGCCATCGCGGGCAAAAATCTCGGGGATCGTCATATTGGCTGCGGCCTCGATTTCGTGGTCGCTGTCCAGGAAAGGCACATCCAGCCGGGCCGCCAGCGCGCGCCCCACGGCGGTCTTGCCGGCCCCCATCATACCCACCATCACGATGGTCTTTTTCAGTTTCCCCGGCACCGGGCCTGCTGCCTTCCGGCCGCTGTCTTGCTCTTTTTCGCTCATTCTTCAGTGAATGACGTGATCTTGCGGAAAAGGGAATATATAACTTCGGCAAAAGAGCAGGAAACAGGCTTTGGATGTACCATGAGGCGATTGATTAAGTACTTGGTCTATTTGGCGGTTCTGGCGGCAATCGGGCTGGTGGGCTATGCATATGTGGGGCCGTGGTTCGGTGCGGATTTCCGCGCGCCCAGCACCGAGGTGCGCAAGCCGGTGTTGCTGAATGCGGATTAAGGCGGCTGCCGCCGGGGTGATGATGGCCGGCAGTGCCTTTGCCAATGAACCCCTGGCGGCAATTGACTGGCTGAACCAGCCGCCGCCGCGCAGTGGCCTTCCCGGCATTGTTCTGCTGGAGCCGCCGGTGGCGGGCACGGCTGCATTCCCGTCAGTCTCGGTCACACCTTTGGAAACGCTGGTGCCTCCCATCGGGCTGGTTCCGGCGTCGGCAACCGGCCTGCCGGCCGATCTGTGGCGCGGCAGCGCTGCCGGCGATATCACCCATCTGATTGAAACCGTTCCGGTGCGCGGCAGCCCGGCGATGCAGGCACTGCTGTTCACCCTGCTGTTGTCGGAAACCCGGCCGCCAGCTGCGGCAGCCGACCGGATTCTTCTGGCCCGGCTGGACCGGCTGCTGGCGCTGGGGGCCACAGACCCCGCCCAGGCACTGGTTGAGCATGCAGGGCCCACGGACAGCAAGGACCGCTTCACCCGCTGGTTTAACGCCACGCTGCTGACCGGCAGCGAGGACGCCTCCTGCGCCGCCCTCACGGCCTCGCCGCATCTGTCAGACAGCTATGCCGCCAGGATCTTTTGCGCAGCGCGGCGCAGCGACTGGCCAACCGCGGCGCTGATGATGGAAACCGCCCACGCGCTGGAGCTGCTGCCCGAAAACCATATGCAGCTGCTGGACCGCTTCCTGAATCCCGATCTGTTCGAGCAGGCACCGCCGCTGCGCCGCCCGGCGGACCCGGATCCGCTGACCTTCCGCCTGTTCGAGAGCATCGGCGAGGCGATGCCCACCGCGCCCCTGCCGCCGGCCTTTGCCGCAGCGGATCTGCGCGACATTGCCGGCTGGAAGGCGCAGCTGGAGGCGGCTGAACGGTTGGCCCGTGGCGGTGCGCTCAACCCCAATCAGTATCTTGGCCTGTTCAGCGCCCGCAAACCCGCCGCATCAGGCGGCATCTGGGACCGGGTTGCGGCGGTTCAGCAGCTGGAAAGCGACCTCAGCTCCGGCAACGCGGACGCCATTGACCGCTCCCTGCCCCGCGCTTGGGAGGCAATGCAGCAGGCGGGCACCGAAACTGTCTTTGCCGACCTCTTCGGCGAACCGCTGGCGCGCGCAAGCCTGAACGGCCAGACCGCCGCGCTGGCCTGGCGCATCCGTCTGTTGTCGCCCTCCTATGAACTCGCCGCGCATGATGCCCAGGCTGCCGGCACGATCGACCCGTTCCTTGCGGCCCTGGCCCAGGGCCGGCCTGATGACACGGCCGCCCCGTCGGAGATGGCTGAAGCCATATCCTTGGGGTTTGACACAACGGCCCCGGTGCCGACCGCGATCCGGCAAATGCTGAACAACGGCCAGCTGGGCGAAGCGATCCTGCGCAGCATGGTGCTGTTTGCCCAAGGTGCCGACGGCAATCTGGGCGACCTGACTGCGGCGCTGGCCGCTTTCCGCGCTGTCGGGCTGGAAGACACCGCCCGCCGCGCCGCCCTGCAGCTGATGCTGCTGGAGCAGCAGTGACATGGCGCCCCCCCGCGACAATTTCCAGTGGATCTCAACCTTCCTCGACGCCCAAGCGGCCGAAGCCGGTGCATCGCAGAACACGCTTCTGGCCTATGGCCGCGACCTCAAGGACCTGACCGGCTGGCTGGAGCACCGCACCCTGGATTTCCTGACCGCCAGCCAGGACGATATCGAAGCCTATCTGATCAATTGCGACGCGCAAGGACTGGCGCGGTCAACCCGGGCGCGGCGGCTGTCAGCGGCCAAGCAGATCTACCGCTTTGCGTTTGAGGAAGGCTGGCGCGAAGACAATCCGGCAATCCGGATCCGCGGCCCGGGGCGCGAAAAACGGCTGCCCAAAACGCTGGAGGTCATCGAGGTCGACCGCCTGCTCGACGCCGCCCGTCAGACCGGCCGCAGCACCGCAGACCGGCTGCGCAACACCTGCCTGATGGAGCTGCTCTATGCCACCGGAATGCGGGTCACCGAGCTGGTCTCGCTGCCGGTTTCCGCTGCCCGCGGCGACCCCAGAATGCTGCTGATCACCGGCAAAGGCGGCAAGGAACGCATGGTGCCGCTGTCGCCGCCCGCGCGCGAAGCGCTGGCCGTCTGGCTGGCCGCCCGCGACGGCACCGAGGCAGAACGCGAAGCAAAGGGCAAGCCCGCCTCGCGTTTCCTGTTCCCTTCGCGCGGCAAATCCGGCCATCTGACCCGCCACCGCTTCTACCTGCTGATCAAGGAACTGGCGGTCACCGGCGGCGTTTCTCCGGACAAGGTCACGCCGCACACGCTGCGCCACGCCTTTGCCACGCATCTGCTGGCCAATGGCGCCGACCTGCGTGCGATCCAGGCTCTTCTCGGCCACGCCGACATCGCCACCACCGAAATTTACACCCATGTGCTGGACGCCCGCCTGCAGGAACTGGTGCTGCAGCATCACCCGCTGGCCAAGGATGCGGGCTAAGCGCTGCTAGAACTTGAAGCGCCTGCAGCAAACCCCCATAAATACAGCGAACATTCAACAGACCGGATCTCTGGACCCCTCATGGACACTGCCTCCACCGTACTCGACAGCGCCTTCTGGACCACTGCCGGGGCCATTGTCCTGCTGCTCGTCCTGTCCGGCTTTTTCTCAGGCTCGGAAACTGCGCTGACCGCCGCCTCGCGCGGGAAACTGCGCAGCCAGGCCGACAAGGGCTCGCATGGCGCGCAAAAGGCGCTCAGCGTCACCGAAGACAGTGAAAGACTGATTGGTTCGGTGCTGCTGGGCAATAACCTTGTCAACATCCTCGGCACCTCGCTGGCAACCGCCTTGTTCACCCGTGCTTTCGGGGAAAGCGGCGTGGCCCTGGCGACACTGGTGATGACCGTTCTGGTGCTGGTCTTTGCCGAGGTGCTGCCCAAAACTTATGCCATTTCCAACGCTGAAAAGGCAGCGGCAGCCGTTGCGCCGGTGATCGGCGTGCTTGTCACCCTGCTGGCGCCGGTGGTCGGTTTGGTCCGGTTGCTGGTGCGCGGTGTCTTGCGGATCTTCGGCGTGCAGATCGACCCAGACAGCCATATCATGGCGGTGCGCGAGGAAATCGCGGGCGCGTTGCATCTGGGCCATTCCGAAGGCGTGGTCGAAAAGGAAGACCGCGACCGCATCCTGGGCGCGCTGGATCTGTCCGACCGTTTTGTCGAAGAAATCATGCTGCACCGTTCCAACATCGCGATGATCGACGCGGACGCGGATCCCGAAGTCATCCTCGAACAGTGCCTGCAAAGCCCGCACACACGCCTGCCCGTCTTCCGCGGCGAGCAGGAGAACATCATTGGGGTGGTCCATGCCAAGGATTTGTTCCGGGCGATGTACGAACAGGCCGGCGGCGCAGACGGCGATGCCGGCCGTCTCGCGTCCTTTGACATCTCCGAGATCGCCAAGGCGCCCTATTTTGTGCCCGAAACCACCACGCTGGACGAACAGATGCGCCAGTTCCTGCGGATGCGCTCGCATTTTGCGCTGGTGGTTGATGAATACGGTGCGCTGCAAGGCCTGATCACGCTGGAGGATATTCTGGAAGAAATCGTCGGCGAAATTACTGACGAGTTCGATCCCGACGAGGAAAGCATTGTCAAGAAGACCGCAGATGGCTGCTATCTGGTCGAGGGTGTTACCACCATTCGCGACCTGAACCGCGCCACCGACTGGAACCTGCCGGATGAGGAAGCCAATACCATCGCCGGGCTGGTCATCCACGAGGCGCAGATGATCCCGACCAAGGGCCAGGTGTTCTCCTTTCATGGTTTCCGCTTTGAAGTGACCGAGCGCGAGGGCAATCGGGTGACCAGCCTCAAGATCCGGCCCTTGTCGTGACAGGGATACCCGCATGACCCGCGCGGCGGAACTGGCCTGGCGCTGGTTCGACAGCATCATCCTGGATCTGTTCCGCCAGCTGCGCTGGTCCTTCATGCCGCCGCTGCTGATCTACTTTGCCTATGGAACGCAGGGCATCACCACCGTTGCAGCCTCGTTTTTCGTCAAGGAATACCTGGACCTCTCCGCCGCCTTTCTGGCCGGATTGGCGTTCTGGGTCGGCCTGCCCTGGGCGCTGAAGATGCCGCTGGGGCATCTGGTCGATCTGATCTGGCGCTGGAAATACCTGCTGATCCTGCTGGGGGCCGGGCTGATGGCCGGCAGTTATGGTATCCTTGCTGCCATCGTGCTGGAACCTGCCATGATGGGTGCCGTGATGCCGCCGGGCGCCTGGTATGTCACCGCCGCGTTGCTGGCCCCCTGCGGATATGTGCTGCAGGATGTGGTGGCCGACGCGATGTCGGTCGAGGCCGTGCCCCATACCGATGACCATGGCCGCCCCTTGCCCGAGGCTGAAACCAAGTCCCTGCACACCACCATGCAGACCTTCGGCCGCATTGCGCTGATCGGCGGCTCCAGCGCTGCCGCCGCGTTGAACGTCGCCCTGTTCGACGGGGCCGACGCGCTGCCGCAGCCGGAAAAAGCCGCGCTTTACGGCTTTGTCTTCACCCTCGCTCTTCTGATCCCGGTGATTTCCCTCTCCGGTGTCGCCCTGGCGATCTGGCAGAAGTGGCGCAGGGCCGCCCTGCTGCGCCGCGCCGGTGTGGCCGAGGCTGAGATTCGCGCCCGCATAGAACTGCCGCGTGAACCGGTCGCCCCCAATCACTGGTACTTCCTCGGCGGCGGTGCTTTTGTTGCGCTCTCCCTCGCTGTGGGCCTGGGCGACGTTCCCTACTCGCAGGAAATCGTCTTTGCCGGTTCCATGGCCATTGTGCTGTTCCTGATGCGGCAGCTGGTTTCGGTCCTGCCCACGGAGCAAGCCCGCGCCCTGATCGGCACCGCCATCATCATCTTTGTCTATCGCGCCACGCCCCTGCGCGGTCCTGGCGCCACTTGGTTTGAGATCGACGTGCTGGGCTTTGACCAGCAATTCCTGTCTGTCCTGGGCCTGATCACCTCTTTACTGACGCTGGCGGGCATGCTGATTTTCCGCCCGATGATGGCCAGCCGCCCGATCGCCTGGATCGTCGCCTTCCTGGCCATCACCGAGGCCGTCCTCAGCTTGCCCAATATCGCGCTTTACTACGGAGCCCACCACTGGACCGCCGCGATGACCGGCGGCGTGGTCGACGCCCGCTTCATCGCCATGGTCGACACCGCCGTCGAATCCCCGCTCGGCCAGGTTGCGATGATCCCGATGCTCGCCTGGATCGCCCGCAACGCGCCCTCGGGGCTCAAGGCCACCTTCTTTGCGGTCATGGCCTCTTTCACCAACTTGGCGCTGTCGGCCTCCAGCCTCGGCACTAAGTACCTGAACGAAATCTTCCTGGTGACGCGCGAGGTGACAGATTCGGAAGGCAATATCGCAACCCCCGCCGATTATTCCCAGTTGGGCATGCTGCTGATCACCGTTGGCGTGATCCTCCTAGCCGCCCCCCTCACCACGATTTTTGTGATCCAGTACAGCCGCTTCCGCACCTCTGCGTAAGACCTACCTTCCCTCAAGGTCAGTAAGCGGCACGCCGTGCCGCTTTTCTGCTGGACTACTGTTCACTTATGTACAGAATACAGGCAACACCTATTCTGGGAGGCCCATATGAAAACCACCACACGCGTGGCAGTTATCGGCGGCGGCGTCGTCGGCTGCTCTGTCCTGTATCACCTGACCAAGCTCGGCTGGTCCGACGTCATGCTGATCGAACGCTCGGAGCTGACCTCCGGCTCCACCTGGCACGCGGCAGGCGGCTTTCATACCCTCAACGGCGACACCAACATGGCCGCGCTGCAGGGCTACACCATCAAGCTCTATAAAGAGCTGGAAGCGATCACCGGCATGTCCTGCGGCCTCCACCACGTGGGCGGCGTTACCCTGGCCGAAACCCAGGAACGCTTCGACATGCTGAAGGCCGAGCGTGCCAAACACCGCTTCATGGGACTTGAGACCGAGATCGTCTCCCCCGAAGAGATCAAGAAGATCGCCCCCGTCACCAACATCGACGGCATCATCGGCGGGCTGTACGACCCGCTCGACGGCCACCTCGACCCCTCCGGCACCACCCACGCCTATGCCAAGGCCGCGCGCATGGGCGGCGCCGCGATTGAGACCCACTGCAAGGTGATCGAGACCAACCAGCGCCCCGACGGCACCTGGGATGTGGTGACCAGCAAGGGCACCGTTCACGCGGAACATGTCGTCAACGCAGGCGGTCTCTGGGCGCGCGAGGTCGGTGCAATGGCCGGCGTTTACTTCCCGCTGCACCCGATGGAGCATCAATATATCGTCACCGACGAGGTGCCGATGATCGCCGAAATCATCGACGGCGGCGGCGAGCACCCGCATGTGATGGACCCGGCCGGCGAAAGCTACCTCAGGCAAGAGGGCCGCGGCCTCTGCATCGGTTTCTACGAACAGCCCTGCAAACCCTGGGCAGTGGATGGCACCCCCTGGGACTTCGGCCACGAGTTGCTGCAGGACGATTTCGACAAGATCGAGGATTCCATCAACTTTGCCTATAAACGCTTCCCGGCGCTGGAGGCTGCAGGCGTCAAATCGGTGATCCACGGCCCCTTCACCTTTGCCCCCGACGGCAACCCTCTGGTCGGCCCGGTGCCCGGCATGCGCAACTATTGGTCCGCCTGTGCGGTAATGGCCGGCTTCTCCCAGGGCGGCGGCGTCGGCCTGATGCTGGCGCAATGGATGGTGGAGGGCGAATGCGAGCGCGACACCTTCGCGATGGACTGCGCCCGCTTCGGTGGCTGGATCACCCCGGGCTACACCCGCCCGAAAGTCATTGAAAACTATCAAAAACGTTTTTCCATCGCCTACCCGAACGAAGAGCTGCCCGCCGCCCGCCCGTTCCGCACCACCCCGATGTACGACATCTTTGATGGCATGGGCGCAGTCTGGGGCGCGCAATACGGGCTGGAGGTGCCGAACTACTTCGCGGCAGAGGGTGAACCGCGTTTCGAGACCCCCTCCTTCCGCCGTTCCAACGCCTTTGAGGCCATCGCGCGCGAAGTGAGAGCCGTGCGCGAAAACGTCGGCATCAACGAGGTCCACAACTTCGGAAAATACCTGGTCAAGGGGGCTGGTGCCCGCGCCTGGCTCGACCGTATCATGGCCGGCCGGGTGCCAAAACCGGGCCGCCTGTCGCTGACCCCGATGCTGTCCCCCAAGGGCCGGCTGATCGGCGATTTCACCATCTCCTGCCTGTCGGAAGAAGAGTTTCAGCTCACCGCCTCCTACGGCAGTCAAGCCTACCATATGCGCTGGTTCCTGCAGAACCTGGACGACGGTGTCAGCCTGGAAAACATCTCCGACACCCGTAACGGCTTCCAGATCGCAGGTCCCAAGGCGCGCGAGGTGCTGCAGGCCTGCACCCGCCAGGACATCTCTGACATGCGTTTCATGGATGTGCGCCGCCTGACCGTTGGCATGGTTGACTGCATCGTGCAGCGCGTCAGCTACACCGGCGATCTCGGCTATGAGATCTATTGCGACCTGCTCTCCCAGCGCGCCTTGTGGGATGCGCTCTGGACCGCAGGCCAGCCGCATGGGATGAAGCCCTTCGGCATGCGGGCGATGATGTCCCTGCGGCTCGATAAATTCTTCGGCTCCTGGCTGCGGGAATTCTCGCCCGACTACACAGCGGCGGAAACAGGACTGGATCGCTTCATCTCTTTCAAAAAAGAGGCGGATTTCATCGGCCGGGCCGCGGCAGAAGCCGAACGCGACGCAGGCCCCGCCCGCCGGCTCTGCGCTTTTGAAGTCGATGCAGACGACGCCGATGTGGTCGCCTATGAGCCGGTCTGGCTGGACGGCACCGTAGCGGGCTTCTGCACCTCCGGCGGCTATTCCCACCACGCGCAGAAATCCATCGCCCTGGGGTTTGTTCCCACCGATCGCGTCCGGGAGGGCCTTGAGGCCGGGATCGAGATCCTTGGCAAGATGTACAAGGCCCGCCTGATCACTGAACCGCTGTTCGACGCCGACGGCGCCCGGATGCGCGGCTAACTCCCCCAGGCAGGTCAGTTGTGCTGACCCGCCTGCCCCCTGTTGCCGGAGCAGCGTACCCTGCCCTCACGGCAACCCCGCAACAGATACGTCAGCCCTTTTACCCGAATGTTTCGCGCGCGAAACATTCGGTCAGCCTCTCTGACCTAATGGATTTTCCCTGGACCCGTCCCTTCATCTTTCCCAAAATACTCCCGCCGGAGGCATCCGACCTTGCGGCCCAGTGCAAAGGCCCGGAAACGCATGACCGCCATCGCCATTCTCCTGCTCGCGGCAGGCGCCTCGTCCCGGATGGAAGGAAGCGACAAGCTGATGGAGGATGTTGACGGCCAGCCCCTGCTTGCCCTGATGTGCCGCCGGGCGGCGCTTACCGGTCTGCCGGTGTTGGTGACCTTGCCCAGCAAAACCCATCCGCGCGCGGCTGCCATCGGCAGCGCCATCCCGGTACCCGTTCCCGGTGCGGATGAGGGCATGGCCGCCTCGATCCGCTGCGGGGTCGCGGCACTGCCGCCAGAGGCTGAGGCCGTGATGATCCTGCCCGCCGACATGCCAGAGGTTGAAACCCAGGACATGCTGCATCTCGCCGTGCATTTCCCCGGAGACGGCGGCCCGGTCCTGCGGGCGACCTCCGAGGACGGCACCCAGGGCCACCCGGTGCTGTTTCCACGCCGCTGTTTCGCCGCCTTGAAAGCCCTCAGCGGGGATCAGGGTGCCCGCAGCATCCTGACCTCCGAACCGCTGCAGATGGTGCCCCTGCCGGAAAACCATGCGCTGACCGATCTGGACACGCCCGCGGACTGGGCGGCGTGGCGCAGCCGCCGCTGATCCCTGCACTCTCCCCCTGCATATGCAGAGAAGGCAGGGCCCATGGCCCTGCCTTCCTGCGCTTTGCTCTTGTCTGCCGTTTCCCCCAAAACAGCAGCAGCATTTCTCAATGCACGAGCAGATGCGCCTCGTGTTTCCGCAAGGACCGGCGTGCCGCGGAATAGGCGGCCCGGCCCTTCTCTGACTTAAGATCCGGAAACAGCTCGAACAGTTCGTTGCGCTGTGCGTTGTCCAGCCCGCGCAAGGACTGGTCGCCCGGCTGAAAGCTCTCGGTCCAGGCGCCATCGGACAGCACCACTTCGTGCTGATCGAACATAAAGTGGATATAGGTCACCTCGGTGGTTTCCACCGCATCGACACCCGCCAGCCCGGTCAGATGCTTGGCAGCCACCAGAACCTCGCGGTCTTCGAAATACAGCGCCGTCTTGTCATTGGCGACCAGTACCCGGTGATTGGGGCTAACCATCATGTCGCGCTCCGGCAGGCCATTGCCCAAGGCGCCCTGGCGGATCAGCACCGGCTGCAAATGGGCAGCACTGTCCAGCTCCTGGCGCTGCAGCGTGCGGGTGCCAATCCAGCGGATTTCCTGAATGCCGTTGTCGCGGGTGATCACCCGGTCGCCAGCCTGCAGGTCTTCCACCCGGCGTTCCCCCTGCGGGGTCGCGATCAGCGTGCCCGGCGTGAAGCAGGGAATGATCTGCTCGATCTCGCCAAAGGTCATCGAGCCGGTCACTTCGCCGTCGCCGTCAAGAAAGTTGACGGTGCCGGAGATGCTGTTGCCATCCGCATCCACCGTGACGCCGGTCAGCTCAAACGGGCCGCTGCCGGTCAGATCCAGCGTGTCGAAATCGTCGCCGCCTGAGCCGCCATCAACCTCATCGCCGGCATCGCCGCCCAGGAAGGTATCGCGACCGGCGCCGCCGGACAGGGTATCGGCGCCCTGGCCGCCGGTAATCAGGTCGTTGCCTGCGCCGCCGCGGACGATGTCGTCGTCGATACCGGCATCAATGGTGTCATCGCCCGATCCGCCGGAAATGTCGTCGTCGTCGTCCTGGCCAAAGATCAGATCATTGCCCGAACCGCCGTCTATCGTGTCCCTGCCGTTGGTCGGGTCCGGATCCGCAGGACGGCCGTCGCTGCCGTCGTCAGTGATGTTCAGACCATCCGGCAACGCCGGGTTCAGCCCGCCATAAATGGTGTCGTTGCCGCCGCCGCCCAGCAGGCTGTCGGAACCTTCGCCGCCGATCAGAACGTCTGCATCGGAACCGCCATAGATGGTGTCATCGTCGATGCCGCCGTCAATCACGTCCATGCCCGAACCGCCGTCGATCAGGTCCGCGTCATCCCCGGTGGAGATGGTATCATTGCCGGCGCCGCCCAGAACGGTATCCCGGTCGTCATAGGGATCGGCGTCCGCCGGAATGAAGGGAATGTCGGGGTCGGTGCCGCTGTAGCCCGGAAAGCCCCGGTCCGGCAGCGGATGACCGCTGTCCCTGGAGGTGTCGATCAGATCATCGCCATCCCCGCCGTCGACCGAGTCGGAACCGTCGCCGCCGTCGATGGTGTCATCTCCGCCGCCGCCGAAAATAGTGTCGTCGCCCTCGCCGCCGGTCAGGCTGTCGTCGCCCGGCACAACCGGAGCCTGAGGATCGGAGGAATAGTCGAAATGCGCAGTGTCGAGTGTCGTGCCGGAAATTCCGAGGTCAACGATCAGCTTGACGTCGTTGAAATCCTTGTCGCCGAGGTTTCGGCTGTCTTCAAAACCCAGCTGGACGGAACCGTCCGGGAATTCATAGACCCCCTTGGTGTGGTCCAGACCGTCGGGGTTCAGTCCCGCATTTGCGCCATAGCCGGAAGAGTAATAAGTGCCATGCGGACTGACGATGCCGACGCCGACAACCGCGCCTGCGGGCGCATCATAAAAATAGGACTCGCCGACATCCGCATTGGCATTCTGCGACAGCATCACGACATTGCTGATCTCGCCGGTTGACGGATCGATGGTATAGGCAAAGACCTTGTTCTGGAACGCCGCATTGGTCGAGGAAATGGTGATCTTGACCGGTTCATTGGCACCGGAGACGCCATCGCCCAGGATCAGGTCATCGCCGCTGCCGCCATCAACAGTATCATCGCCCGAGCCCGCATAGATGCTGTCATTGCCGCTGCCTGCGAGGATGACATCATCATCCGGCCCTGCTGCCGGGTCGGTAGCATCGGCGTTATCAACCATGTCGCCTTCCGGATCGCCGGTGTAGCCCGCATTGATCAGGTCATCCCCCGAAGTGCCCTCGACAATTCCGTTCAAGGCCGCATTCGGCATATCGGTACTCTTCGCCATCACTCTCTCCTCACCGGTCTTGCCCCAAGACCATCGTTCGGGCCTGCCGGACAGCCGCACAGCCATGCGGAACTCCGGCGAAAAAACACCAGCCCAAGCGGAGAGAGGACCAGAACGCGCAAACGCTCTGGAGTGCACACCGGAACAGCGTGCAGCCGAAAAGCAAAAGCTCTCAGATCAGCGGTGTGCAGACATTTTCAGCACAGGGACTCAAGCTAAATTTTAGCAGTCCGCCACAATCCAGCAGCTCGCAGAACTCGCCCCCCCAATGGGCTAAAACATGCATACGTTAGGTGCCTCCGGCCACAAAGCCGAAAAATTGCCTAAAATTCCCCCAATTGTGACCGACGGGCCGATTGAAGCTGTGCCGCCGATGCCGGATAACGCAGATTGTTTCTGATTCCGGAGGCAATCGGACGCTAAAATTGCATTTCCAGCACATATTTCCCGCATTCGTTGCTTGGCGGCGTAAATTGGTTGCCAAATTCGAAACAAGGGGAAGATTTGGCGATACCGTCGGCTTTCAGCTCCGTCCGCAAGCGGCCCCAAGGAAAATAACTTGGATTTGATTTCAATCCTCACCGTTTCCGATGTTTGTTTCTCAACGCGGCGGCAATGCCAGAGCGTTCTTTCGAATCAACCGGCCGAAACGGAGGGTCAGCGCCGCCGCGGAGAAAGTAAATAACGCTAAAGAATTTATTCAATCCACCGGCAGGCGTCCGCTGACCGGTCTTCGTTTGACGCCTCAGCATCCGCTGCAGCATGTATTTGCCGCCTTGTCAGGCCGGGCCTGAAGAAAAGGATTGCAGTCAACAATGCGGGTTATGGCGGAGAGACAGGGATTCGAACCCTGGAGACGGTTTCCCGCCTACACACTTTCCAGGCGTGCGCCTTCGACCACTCGGCCACCTCTCCGTGAGGGGGCTTTTGAAGGATCGCAGGGGGAAATGCAAGGCCCGAAATGGGAAAAAAGCACCCAGGCCCGCATTCTTTTCAGGACTCCAGATGCAGATAGACGCGGCGGTTCTGCTTGCCCTTTTTCTCCACCTTGCCAAGGCGGATTCTGCCGATTTCACCAGTGCGTTTCACATGGGTGCCGCCGCAAGGCTGCAGATCGATCTGCGCGTCCCCGGAGCCAATGCGGACAAGGCGCACCTGCCCTGCCCCGCGCGGCGGCGAGACCGACATGGTTTTCACCAGCTGCGGATTCGCGTCCAGTTCCGCACCGGTGATCCAATCCTCGGTCACCTCCAGATCGCGGTCGATCAGGGCCTGTAACCGGTCCTGCAGCGCCTGCTTGTCCTGCGGCGCCTCTGGCATGTTGAAATCGAGCCGGCCCTTATCCGCGCTGATAGAGCCGCCGGTCACCTTCAGCGGGATCACCACTGACAATAGATGCAGCGCCGTATGTATCCGCATGTGGCCGTAGCGGCGGTCCCAGTCGAGCACCTGAGTAACTTTGGCCCCTTCGGCCGGCAGCGTCCCGCCCTCCTGCGGCACCAGAACCGCCGCACCGTCTTCGCCTTTGACGGTTGTGGCAATGGTGCATTGGCCATCATCCCACAAGAGCTGGCCGCTGTCCCCCGGCTGGCCGCCTCCGGTGGCGTAGAACAGGGTGCGGTCCAGGATCAGCCCGCCCTGTTCCGTATGGCCCAGCACCATCGCTTCGCTAATCCGGGCATAGGCGTCCTTGCGGAACAGCAGGTCATTTGTCGGCATCCGTGTCTCCATCGGCATCTTGGTCGGGATTGAGCTGCAAATCTTCAAGGTCAGGCTTCGGCGGCGGCGCCGATGAGGCCGCAGCCGGGGCTTCGGCGAAGACGGTGCCGGCCGAAGGGGGCGTTTTAGCCTGGTTCAATGCCTCCGGGTTACGGATCCAGATGTCGCGCTGCATGAAGGGAATCTCGATCCCCTCTTCATCAAACCGTTTGGCGATTTCATAGTTCATGTCGGATTTCACCGACAGAACCCAGTTCACGTCCCGCAAGATGGCGCGGATCTCGAAATCAAGACTGTCGGCGCCAAACCCCTGGAACACCACCGAAGGCGCCGGGTTCAACAGCACCATCGGGTGGTCCTTGGCAACCTCTTTCAGGATCGCCTCGACCTTGCGCGGATCGGTGCCATAGGCCACGCCCACCGGCACGATCACCCGGCCAACGGTGTTGCCGCGGGTGTAGTTGGTGACGGTGCCGGAGATCAGGTCCGAGTTCGGCACGATCACATCGGTACGGTCGAAGGTCTCAATCCGGGTGGAGCGCACCGAAATGTCGCGCACATAGCCCATCAGCCCGCCGACCTCGATCCAGTCGCCCTTGGAGATCGGCCGTTCGATCAGGAGGATGATGCCGGAGACGAAGTTGGAGACGATGGTCTGGAGGCCGAAGCCGATGCCGACGGACAGCGCACCGGCAACAATCGCCAGCGACGACAGATCCAGCCCGGCCATAGAGATCGCCACCACCGCAGCCAGGAATATCCCGACATAGCCGAGGCCCGAGGTGATCGCGTTCTGGCCGCCGGGGTCGATCTTGGTCTTGGGCAGCAGCGTGTTGCGCAGGCTTCCCTGCAGCACCCGGGTCAATGCGTAACCGGTGGCAAAAATCACCGCAAAAGTCAGGAAGGCGGTGGGCGAAACCCGGGTTTCGCCGAACTGGAAGCCTTTGAGGAACTGCGACCACAGCTCTGTCAGGTCAGCGATCCGCGCACCCCAGATCAGCGCCAGTGGCGGCAGCGCCAGCAAAGCCAGCATAAAGCCGATCAGCACCGAGAACAGCGACTCGCGCGCCTCGCTGCCCTTGCCCGACAGCCAGCCGTAGACATCGCCGAAGAAGCGGTGCAGCACCAGGAGCGCCGCCAGCAGCGCCAGTGTGGTTGCAGCCGGGTAGACCAGTGCTTCGGCGGCGTTCACATAGCCAAGCGCCGCCAGCAGCGGCGAGATGAAGCCGAGCAGGTAGATCGCCCGGCGCGCGATAGAGAACACATGCCCGGCCCCGGCCGCAATGGCGCCGTCCTCGGCTTCCTCGCCCTGGGCGCTTTGCAGCTTGCGCCGCTTGGCACCGATGCGGTGCAGCCGCAGCAGCACCAGGGCCGTGGCCAGGATTAGCGGGAAGCTGAGGACCGCATGGGCGGGCTCAGAGACGTTCTCGAATTCGCCGAGCTTGACCAGCGCGTCCTGCAGCACCAGCAACACGGCCAGCACATCGACCATCAGCCTAGTGATGTTGCGACGCCCCTCCTGGACCGGGATCAGGTCATTTTCGATCTTGCTGGCAAACAGCTGGTTACCGAGCCAGTGGAAGGAGAGGATCAGGAACGCCCAGCCCGGCACGAAATCGAGCAGAAAGGAGCCACGCGAACCGGTGAGGCCTGCCAGGTTAACCGCCGCCACCGCAAAGACGATCCCCAGCAGCGGCAGACCGACCTGCAGCAGCGACACGATGAAGCCCCAGACGCCGCGGCCGCTGCTGCCGAACTGGCGCAGGTAGTCACCCGCCGAATGCGCCCAGGGGCGGCCGCGGAAGATCAGCAGCCCGGCAAACAGCAGCAGGATGAGGATCGCGGGCAGGTTACTGCGGACCCGTTCAAAGGTGGTGGCGCTGGTCACCTGAGCCAGGGTTTCACTCCACAGCGCCTGCCCGGCCCGCTTCAGCGCGCGCGCCGCCGGCCCCCAATGCTCGGGATTGAGCGGCGAAGGGCCGCGTTCGAGCAGCGTCTCGGTGCGGCGTTCGCGGATAATCTTGTCAATCTCGCCGATCAGACCGTCGGCCCGGCTGTAGGCCACAAGCGACACCGTGCGCGGCACCTGGAGCTGGTCCAGTTCGGTGTTCAGTGCCTCGCGCAGGGCGGCGATGTCCTCGGGTTCGGATTTGCCCTCACCAGGAGCCGCACCGAGCGCGTCAAGCTGGCCCTGCAGGGTCTCAACGCGGTCGCTGTTGCCGCGCTGCTGGGTCAGGAAACTTTGGCGGTAATCGGTCAGTTTCTTGCGCAGCTGCTCCAGCGCGGCGCTGGAGGCGCGCCGGGCGTCGATCACCTGCTCGGCGCGTTCAGCGGTCTTGAGCCAGTCCTGGTAATAGGCGCGGGATTCAGCTGTCAGCTGAGCCAGCGCAGGCAAGGCAAGGCCGGCCGTTAAGACCAGCCCCAGCAAAGCAGCCCGCAAAGCGGTTATGATAGGTGTCATACGTCCTCAAAAACGCCTGGAATCGACGCGGGCGTATGCGTCATCCATTCTGGCACCGGCAGGTTCTTCTCCCGCAGGAAATCCGGATTGAACAGTTTGGACTGGTAGCGGGTGCCATAGTCGCACAGAACGGTGACAATGGTGTTGCCCGGGCCCATGTCCTTGGCCATACGCACAGCGCCGGCAATGTTGATGCCGGATGAGCCGCCCAGCACCAGTCCTTCCTCGTGCAGCAGATCAAAAACATAAGGCACCGCCTCAGCATCCGGAACCTGGTAGCTGAAGTCGGGCGTGAAGCCTTCCAGATTCTTGGTGATCCGGCCCTGGCCGATGCCTTCGGTGATTGAGCTGCCCTCGGAGGCCAGCTCGCCGGTGGTGTAATAGGAGTACAGCGCAGCCCCCAGCGGATCGGCCAGAGCGACTTTGACGCCCTTGGGCTGCAGCGCTTCCGCCACCCCAGCCAGGGTGCCGCCGGAGCCGACCGCGCAGACAAAGCCATCAACCTTGCCGCCAGTCTGTTCCCAAATTTCCGGGCCGGTGGTTTCCACATGGGCCTGGCGGTTCGCCACATTGTCGAACTGATTGGCCCAGATGGCGCCGTTCGGTTCCGTCTTGGCCAGCTTTTCCGCCAAGCGCTGGGAATAGCGCACGTAGTTGTTGGGGTTCTTGTAAGGCGCCGCCGGAACCTGGACCAGCTGGGCGCCGGCCAGGCGCAGCATGTCCTTTTTCTCTTCCGACTGGGTTTCCGGGATCACGATCACCGTCTTGAACCCCATCGAGGCGCCGACCAGCGCCAGGCCGATGCCGGTGTTGCCGGCAGTGCCTTCAACGATGGTGCCGCCGGGCTTCAGCGCGCCGCGGGCAATCGCGTCCTTGATGATATAGAGCGCGGCACGGTCCTTGACCGACTGGCCCGGATTCATGAATTCCGCCTTGCCCAGGATCTCGCAGCCGGTCTCTTCGCTGACGCGGTTCAGGCGGATAAGAGGTGTGTGGCCGATGGCATCAGCCAGATCGCGTGCAATGCGCATGGTATCCCTTTCGATCGTTCCCCCAAGGTGTATCTAAGCGCCCCGGCGTTCACAAGGCGGGAAGCGGCTCAGGACGAGGCGTTGCGCAGCCGGCCGCGGTGGCGTGACAGCCACAGCGCCGCAGTCACCAGCGGCATGTCCTGATAGACTTGCGCATCAACGCCCGCCATCAGCTCATCGTAGCTGAGGATCCTGCTGCGGATGTCCTCGCCCTCGCCCGCAACTCCACCGCCGCCATTGACATCAGAAAGATCAGATATACCTATGAAAACATGAATAAATTCCGCCAGAGCGCCACTGGAGGGGTAGACTTGCGCCACCGGTTCAAGGCGCTGGACTGTGACGCCTGCCTCCTCCTGCGCTTCGCGGATCGCGGTTTCGCCGGGCGTCTCGCCAGGGTCGATCACGCCCGCGACCGGCTCCCACATCCAGGGGTGCGCTTCGCCCATGATGAACGGCGGTGCGCGGAATTGCTCCACCAGCAGCACCTCATCACGCAGCGGATCGTAGGGCAGCAGCACCGCCGCATGCCCGGCCATTGCGGCAGAGCGTTCCATTACCGGACTCATGCTGCCGTCGAAGCGGCGGAATTGCAGTTCCATCTCCTCCATTGCGAAGAAGTTCAGATAGGCGCGGTTGTGGCTGTGGACGATCACGTCCTTTGCAAGGTCGTGCACCCCGTCACCGGGCCGGTCCTTTGCCTCCAGCCAGGCGGCAGCACGGCGGCGGACCGAGGGGAAACAGCGGGCCACCTCTTCGGCGGTCATCCGGCCATGATAGGACATCACCTCTTCGGCTGCGCGCAGGGACAGCGCGCCCCATTTCCGCACCCAGGCTGCCAGATCCCAGGGCTCGGCTGTCCGCCACAGGCCAGGTTCGGGGAAGTAAACCTCCGCCGGGGCGGCGCTGCCGTCCTCCAATTGCACGTAAACCGGTTTCAGCGCATAGCCAAAGCCGCCCTCGTAAAAATTGAGCGCATCCAGATCGGCAGGCGACAGATCTTGCACCAGAACGCCGTCAGCCGTTGCACCGTCGCGGGCCTCTATCGCCGGAAACGGCTGGCCGGCAACCTGATAGACACCATGGCCGGACAATTTTGCACCCTGCGCCTTAAGCGCCGCGCCGCTGCGGCCCAGCACCAGTTCAAGCAAAGGGATATGGCGCAGCGTGCCAAAGAAAAAGAGATCAGCCACGGATTACAACCTGTTGTTAAGAAGAAGTTTCAGCGCCATCGGCGAGAGGCGTTCTCGGCCGCGAGTCCAGCCAGAACCCCGCCCACGGCCAATGGCACCAGCACGGTTGGCACAGCGATAACAAAGAAATAATCCAATGCAATCACAAAGATCTGCGACAGCGCCTCAAACGGGCCGCCATAGCGGTGGCGCATGGCCAGGCGGAACATCTCCCACGCGCCTTGGATGAACAGCGCCCACAGCACCATGACTGCCATGCCTGTCAGGCCATTGTTGATCGCGGGCACCAGGCCCCGGCCTGCGCGTTTGCCCATGAAGATCCAGCCGCTCAGCAGACCCAGCACGACATTCACATGCACGAAATAACCGAAATCCGTACCTTCGGGCATCTGCGGCATGACCAAGAAGGACACGACAAACGCCACCAAAGCCAGGCAAAAGGCGGCGGTCAGTCGGGCTCCGGTGGGCATGTCTGGTTACAATCCGTGCGGCCAGTTCAATCAGCGATGAGCAACTGTAATCTGCGTCACGTCGCAATTGCCAGCCTTAAAGGCCGCGGCACAGGATGTGAGGTAAAAGTTCCACATTTTGCGGAACCGGTCATCAAACCCCAAGCCCGCGATCTGATCCCAGCGGGTGTTGAACGTGTCGTGCCAGCGCCGCAAGGTCTGGTCGTAACTGTCGCCGAATTCAATCGAGCGCACCACCCCCAGCCCTGCCCGTTCGACTTGGCCGCGCAGGACTTGCGGCGACGGCAGCATCCCGCCCGGGAAAATGTGTTTCTGGATGAAGTCGACGCCTTTGCGGTAGATCTCCCAGCGCCTGTCAGCGACGGTGATGATCTGCAGTGTAGCCTTGCCGCCGGGCTTCAGCCGGTCGTGGATGGTGCTGAAATAGGCAGGCCAGTATTTCTGACCCACCGCCTCGAACATCTCGATCGAAGCGATTCCGTCAAAGGTGCCACAGCAGTCGCGATAATCTTGCAGGCGTAAATCGACTTGCCCGGAAAGGCCCGCCTTTTCCAAGCGTTGCCGGGCAAAGTTCAGCTGCTCCTTACTGATCGTCAGACCGGTGACTTTCAGTCCCCGCTGACCGGCTGCGTATTCCGCGAAACCGCCCCAGCCGCAGCCGATCTCCAGCACATGGTCGCCGGGCTGCACCCCCATCTGGTCAACCATCGAGGCGTATTTCGCAGTCTGCGCCGCCTCAAGACTATCCTGGCCGCTGCGGAACAGAGCGCTGGAATAGGTCATCGTGTCATCCAGCCACAACCCGTAGAAGTCATTTCCCAGGTCGTAGTGATAGGAGATGTTCTTTTGCGCCTGTTTGCGGTGATTGCGGTGCAGCCAGAAGCGGAAGCGTTCATAGGCGCGCGCCAGGCCTTGGCCGGGAAATCCGTCATACACGGTATTGGCGCCCATATGGACCAGATCCATAAAAGCCTGCAGGTCCGATGTGCTCCACCAGCCTTCCAGGTAAGCATCGGCAAAACCGAGATCACCTTCGCGGATCAGCCGGGCAAAACAGTCGGGATTGCGGATGTGCAAGTCGGCAGCGGGACCGGGATTGCGCCCGTTTGCGGAAAATATGCGCCCGTCCGGCAGGTGGATATCCAGCTGCCCGACTTCCATGGCCTTAACCTTGGCAAACACCGCAGCAAAGTAGCGCGGCAGATTCTCCTGGCCCTCAACGGACGTGTGCTTCATGCGCTTCCCCCTGTGAGACACGGAATGGCTAGGGAAAAAGCTAGGCCACAGGGGGCCTTCCGGCAAGAAAACTATGCGTCAGCGGTTTTCACGCGCGCCCTGATAGGCGGTGAGCGCGCGGTCGCGGCCCTCTTTCAGGCTGATCACCGGCTCCACGCGGGGGCTCGCTGGCGACAGGCCCCAGGTCAAGGGAGCCGCATCGAAGAAATCCAAAGCGGTTTGCGGAGGGGCGGCCTGGCCTTCGGCGATCCAGCGGCCGGTGTAAGCGCCTGAAGGGTCGAACTTTTCCAACTGGCCGCTGGGGTTGAAGACGCGGAAAAACGGTGAGGCATCGGGGCCGGAGCCCGCCACCCATTGCCAGCCCATGGCGTTGGAGGCCGGATCCCAGTCGACCAACGTGTCCGCAAACCAGTCCATGCCGATTTTCCAATGCGTCATCAAATGTTTGGTGAGAAAACTTGCGACGATCATCCGGGCCCGGTTGTGCATCTTGCCGGTCACATACAGCTCCCGCATGGCTGCGTCTATGAAACCGTACCCTGTCTGCCCGCGCTGCCAGGCCTGTACCCGCGGGGTTATCCGCTGCGACCAAGGGAAGGCTTGCCATTCGTCGCGCCAGCTGGCCGTCAGAATATGCGGCGAGTGATACATCAGGTGATAAGCGAATTCACGCCAGGCGACCTCTTTCAGAAAATGCTCGGCGCCCTGGCTGCCGCGCTCCATCGCCGCATGGCCCAAGTGCCACATGCGGTGCGGGCTGATTTCACCCCAGGCGAGATTTTCCGACAGGCCCGAGGTGGCATCCTCGCCCGGAAAGTCGCGGCGCTCCTTGTAGGCGTCCACAGAATCCCCGAGGAATTCGTCCAGGCGGTTTGACGCGGCTGCTTCACCGACGCGGCAGTAGCGGGCCACGATATCCGCGCCGCGGCGCAGGGCGGCCCCCATGTTCCAGGCGGAGAGGTCTTCGCTAACAGGCCAGTCTTTTGGTGCTGGCAACGTGGCGGGTGCCCGCAGCAAGCTGCCGGCCTTGCGGCCCCGCACGGCCTTCCAGAACGGGGTGTAGACCTTGTACATTCCGCCGGTCTTGGTCTCTACCGTCCAGGGCTCGAACAGCACCCGCCCGCCGTGCGAGTGGACCTCGATCCCCTGCGCCGTGAGCTGCTGTTTGATATCCGTGTCGCGGGCAATGGCCTGCGGATCATACAGGCGGGACCAGTGGACAGCCCCTGCCCCGGTGTCGCGGGCCAGCTGTTGCAGCACATCCAGCGCCTTACCCCGGCGCAGGATCAGACGGGAGCCGGCCTTGGACAGTTCCCGTGCGAAATGCTCCAGACCCAGTCCAACGCGGAACTTGGGCGCAGCGCCCAGCGCCGCGTCCTGTTCGTCGAGGATGTAGACGGGCAGGACAGCACTGTCCCCGGCCAAGGCGGCTGTCAGGGCTGGATTGTCGGACAGACGAAGGTCCCGCCTGATCCACCAGATCGCCAGGGGACGGGTGCTCATAAACTGCTTCCCTCCTCTTATGTGTTTGACCTCAGCACCCGGTCCAGAGCCTCGACCAGCTTGGCCACTTCTGCTTCGGACGTGTAATGGGTAAAGCTCATACGCAGCACGCCTTCGCTTGGATCAACGCCCATGGCGGAAAGAGCGCGCACAGCGTAGAAATCGCCGCCGCCTGCCATGATGCCATATTCCGACAATGCCGCGGCAACCGGTTCCGCCGGGCGGTTCAAGGCTACGGCAACAGTGGGCGCGCGGGTATCTGCTGTTGAGGGGCCCAGCAGACGGACATCGTTGCGGTCCTTTACCGCATCCAGCAACGGCTGCAGCAGCGCGATCTCATGCGCGCGCATCAGGTCGTGGACAAAGGCGCCGGTTTCGGCAGGAGTGCCGGAGTGGCCGTGATGGGCCGCCAATGCTTCAAAGTAATCCGCCATCCCGGCCGAGGCCGCCACCTGGGCGTGGTCGGGGCCGGCCGGTGTGAACCGCTTATAAAGTACGTCCGCGTTGAAGTAATGCGCCTGGTTCGGCAGCAGCGCACCCAGCGCCTTGCGGACCACCATGATGCCCTGATGAGGGCCATAGGTCTTATAGGCTGAGAACAGGTAGATGTCGGCGCCCAGCTCATCCACATCCGGCAGCCCGTGCGGCGCATAAGAAACGCCGTCGACGCAGACAAAGGCACCCGCGGCATGGGCCATGGCCGTGATCTCGGCGACCGGGTTGATCTCACCCACCACGTTGGAACAATGCGGGAAGCAGACCAGACGGACGTTTTCGTCCAGCAGGGTTTCCAGTTGCACTATGTCCAGATGGCCGGTCTGCGGGTCGATCTGCCATTCGCGGATCTCGATCCCCTCCTCCGCCAGACGGCGCCAGGGGCCGGTGTTGGCCTCGTGATCCTGGTTGGTGACGATGATGGCTTCGCCGGGTTTCATGAACGCGCGGAAGGCTTGGGACAGCACATACGTGTTCTGGGTGGTTGAGGGGCCAAAGCTCAGTTCCTCAGTTGCCACCCCCATCAGCGCGGCCAGACGGGAGCGGGCCTCGTCCATCTCGGCGCCGCCCAGGCGGGAGGCCTCGTAAGGGGCATAGGGCTGCACCTTGCGCTGGGTATAGAACCGGATCAGCCTGTCAATCACCTGACGGCACGTATAGGAGCCGCCCGCGTTTTCAAAAAACGCCTGGTCCTGAAGGCCGGGTTCGGCAAAGGCCGGGAACTGTGCCCGGACAAAATCGATATCCAATGCGGTCATTGTTTCTCCATCTCCTCAAATTGCGCGCGCCTGTCTGGGGACTTCGGTTCTTGGCAGGTGTCCCGGCAAGGCTGCGTTCCGGCACAAGGATTGAGGGAACACATGCTGCCCTGCAAGCTGGAATTTCCGAATAACACGCTGGTTGTGCCCCCCGCTTGCAGCGGGTGGATCGGACCGGGCGCTAATGCCAGAAACTGTCGGGAGCACCTGCCATGCTAACCCCAGGCGATTACGGAGGATTTGATATGGCCTATACCCCCAAGGATTTCCTGGTCTGGGGCGAGTTGCCCGTCAGCGATCTGGATGCAGCAGTGACGTTTTATTCCAAGGTGACCGGTGCAGCATTGAGCATCGACACCAGCGGCCCGAACCCGATCGCAATGTTCAAGCCCGCAGATCAGGCAACAGGCGTTGCCCTCCACCTTTATCCCGGCAAACCGGCCGGCGATGGCCGCGGCCCGACGCTGCACTTGACGGCTGAGGGCGCGTTGGAAGATGTGATGGAGCGGGTCACGGATGGCGGCGGAAAAGTGGTTTCGGAAACCATCGAGATCCCGCCTGGACGGTTCTTTTATGCCACCGATCCCGATGGCAACTCGCTTGGCTTCTTCAAGTACAACGCATGACAGGCAAAAGGCCCCGGGGTTTCCCGAGGCCTCTTTTGACGTCTTGCTGCTGGGCCGGCTTAGTTGCCGCGCTTTTCCCGGGCCAGGCCGATGAGAACTGAAACACACATCAGCACCAGCACGATGGCAAACGGAAAGCCGGTGGCAATCGCCGCCGCCTGCAGCGCACCCAGACCGCCGCCCAGCAGGAGAACGATGGCAATCGCGCCCTCCAGAATGCACCAGAACACGCGCTGTGCGGTCGGTGCATCGGTCTTGCCGCCTGCTGTGATGGTGTCGATCACCAACGAGCCGGAGTCCGAGGAAGTCACGAAGAAGACCACCACCAGGATGATGCCGACAAAGGACAGGATCCCGGTCAGGGGATAGGTCTCGAACAGCTTGAACATCTTCAGTTCCAGCGCTGCATCCTGCAGCGCCTGTCCGGTCTCGCCTGTCACCAAATCCAGCGCGGCGCCGCCAAAGACGCTCATCCACAGGGCGCCGACGACAGTCGGGATCAGCAGCACGCATGTGACAAACTCACGCACGGTGCGGCCGCGCGAGATGCGGGCAATGAACATGCCGACAAACGGCGACCAGGAGATCCACCAAGCCCAGTAGAATGTGGTCCAGCCCTGCAGAAAGTTGGTGTCCTCGCGGCCCACCCAGTTGGCCAGCTGCGGCAGGGTCACCACATAATCAGCAAGATTGGTGAAAAAGCCGGACAGGATCGCCAAAGTCGGGCCAACGATCAGCACCAGAAGCAGCAAGGCGGCAGCCAGAATCATGTTGGCCTCGGACAGGCGCTTCACGCCCTTTTCCAGCCCGGCCACAACCGAGACCAGCGCAAACAGGGTGATAGCGACAATCAGGAGCACCTTCATGCTGTCGGTGACAGGCACGCCGAACAGATAGTTCAATCCCGCCAGCGCCTGGGTCGCGCCCAGGCCCAGAGAGGTTGCCAGGCCAAAGATGGTGGCAAAGACCGCCAGCACGTCAATGATATGGCCCAGCACGCCCCAGGTCGCATTGCCGAACAGCGGGTAAAACACCGAGCGCATAGTCAGCGGCAGGCCACGGTTGAAAGAGAAAAAAGCCAGTGCCAGTGCCACCACCGCATAGACTGCCCAGGGATGCAGGCCCCAGTGGAAGATGGTTGCAGCCATTGCCAGCCTCTGCGCGGCCGCATCATCGCCTGCAGCGCCCCCCAAGGGCGCCCAGTCAGTGCGCAGCCCATCGCCGCCGGCAGCGGTGCCGCCCAGCGATGCGCCGAAATGCGAGATCGGCTCAGCCACCCCCCAGAACACCAGGCCAATGCCCATACCGGCGGCGAACAGCATCGCAAACCAGCCGGCATAGGAATAGTCCGGCCGCGCATCGTCGCCACCCAGCCGGATCTTGCCATAGGGCGATACCACCAGGAACAGCGAGAACAGCACAAAGATGTTCGTCGAGATCATGAAGACCCAGTCAAACTTGCTGGTCAGCGCCGGGCGCAGCCAGCCAAAGAATGCCGCCGCCTGGTCCTTGAACACCAGGGAGAGGATCACGAAGGCGACGATGGTCACCGCGGAAATGGCAAAGACAGGGTTGTGAACATCCAGGCCCATGACCTGGATGTTATCCTGGCCGACCTCATAGTCGGCCTCGGATTCGTTGATTTCAGTCGTCATAGCGTGTCTCCCCGAATAGTCTGTGGGCTTTTCATCAGCGGGAATGGCGCCCGGAGGATTTGCAATTTGGACCCCTCATCGGCGGAAAACGACATTGCAACGGATTAATGACAGAGGTGTCCAGCGTGAACTGCGCAACTATCAACCGGAATGCCGCATTGCAAACAAGTCTCCAGACCTCCGGTTTGCGGACGGCCCAGCGGTCCGGAACTGGAAAAGGGCCGGAAGAACCAGCCCTTTCCGATGCTGTCGTTCCAGGCTGGATCAGCCGTTCACATCAACCACAACCCGGCCCTTGACCTGGCCCTTGAGGATATCTGCGCCCAGCTGCGGAAGGTCGCTCAGCACGGCAGGCTGGACCATCGCTTCCAGCTTGTCCATCGGCAGATCATTGGCGATCCGCTGCCAGGCCCGCAGACGGTTGTCATAAGGCTGCATGACTGAATCGATGCCCAAGAGGTTCACTCCGCGCAGCAGGAAGGGGATGACGGTGGCGGGCAACCCGGCCCCGCCAGCCAGGCCGACGGCAGAGACTGAGGCACCGTATTTCATCTGCCCAAGCACGCGGGCCAGCATAGCGCCTCCGACCGCATCGATGCAGCCCGCCCAGCTTTCGCTTTCCAGCGGCCGTTTGGTGGTCTCGTTGATCTCTTCACGCGCGACGATCAGCGCAGCGCCTAGAGATTTCAAATAATCCGCAGTTTCCGGCCGGCCGGTCACGCCTGCAACCTCGTAGCCCAGGCTGGCAAGGATTGCAGTGGCCACCGAGCCGACACCGCCCGCGGCACCTGTCACCAGCACCGGGCCATGGCCAGGCTCCAGCCCGTGGTCCTCCAGCGCCATCACCGCCAGCATGGCAGTGAAGCCTGCGGTTCCCACCGCCATCGCCTGGCGGGTATCCAGCCCCTCGGGCAACGGGACCAGCCAGTCGGCGCGCACGTTGGCCTTTTGCGAATAGCCGCCCCAATGCGCCTCGCCCACCCGCCAGCCGGTCAGCACCACTTTGTCACCGGGTTTGTAACGCTCGTCGGAGGACGCTTCGACCGTGCCGGCAAAATCTATCCCCGGCACATGCGGATACTTGCGCACCAGCCCGCCGCCGGGACCGATGCACAGGCCGTCCTTGTAGTTCACGGTGGAATAATCGACCGCGACGGTCACCTCGCCCTCAGGCAAATCTTCCAGGCTCAGCTGCTGAACTGCAGCAGAGGTTTTCCCGCTGTCCTCATCCTTGTTTACGACCAATGCATTGAACATTTCACATTCCCTTTCCCAGAGGTGTTTTTCCTCTTGCCAAAAATACTCCCGGCAGGCCGTGGCTTGCCGGGGCGGGGTCAGCGCCCCCCCTTTCTTAGCGCCAGAACCTGTCTTGCACCGTTGCAGGCAGCATCCCTGCCCCGGTGTCGACCTCCATCACCGTTCCCGGCTCCCAATGGCTTTGGTCCACCATTCCAATCGCTGCATTCACCCCGAATTCGGGGGAGAAGATGGCTGATCCCACCTGCCCGACTTGGCGGCCATCTGCAAAAAGCGGCCAAGCGTCCAGGCAGGATGGGATCTCTCCGCCGATCACCAGCGGGCGGATTTGCCGGCCGGGACCGCATGCCGCCTGTTCCGCCAGTGCGGCCTTGCCGATGTAGTCTTCGGGCGAATTGCAGAACTTGCCCAGCCTGCATTCATATGGGGTGTTCTCGCGGGTCATGTCGTTGCCGTAACTCAGCAGCCCGCTTTCGATGCGTTCGATGGTATTCGGGCACCCCGCCCGCACGTACATGTCCTCTCCGGCCTCGAACAATGCATCCCACAGCGGCATGCCCAGATCCGCCCCTTCTACATAAACCTCAAACCCGCCCTGTTTGGACCAGCCTGAGCGCGCAACCACCAGTTCGGCACCCTGGAACGCAAGCCGCTTGTAACGGAAGAAGCGGATATCGCGTACCGCATCGCCAAACACCCGCGCCATCAGTTCATCGGCCCGGGGGCCTTGTACAGCCAGCGGCGAAACGTCAGGTTCCACGATCTCGACGTCAAATCCCTTGGCAATTGCGATGCCCAGTACGAACTGCAGCAGGTCGCCATCGGCCAGCGACAGCCAGTAGTGGTCCGCCGCCAGCTTTACCGCCACCGGATCATTCAGCATGCCGCCGTTATGATCCACCACCGGAACATAATAGCACTGATCGTCCGCCATCCGGTCCATGTCGCGCGGGCTGATCAGTTTCAGCAGCCGCAGCGCGTCCGGCCCTTTGATGCTGACCTGCCGTTCGCAGGACACATCCCAGACCTGCACATGCTCCTTGAGGTGTGCGCAGTCGTATTCAAGACTTTCAAACACTGTCGCCAGCAGCATGTGGTTGTAGACAGTATACCCCTTGACGCCTGCAGCCTCGACCCCTTTGGAAAAGGGCGTGCGCCGGATGCGGCGGGACGGAAAGATATTCGCCATGCTCAATTCTCCGTATGAGCGTTACACATTGCAGTTTGCCTCGGGCGGTGCCGGTCCAGGCCGCCCGCCTTCGGAGGCGCGCCAAGCGAGTCCACACAGGGGCTGGGCACGTTTGAAGGGCAGTTCAGAAACAGCTCCTTCGTGACCGCCCGATCGGCTGACGCGGCCTTTGGACGCTGGCAGGTTTTCAATTGGTTATCCTCCGGCACCGAGTGAGTAAGCGATCACCGAGATCTCCCCTGCGCATGGCCCCGGCTATAGGACCGGGACGGCCGGTTAGTTGCAGCCCCATGCCGGCGTTCATGGAACAAACCCTCCACCGGACGCCGGTATGGCGGCTATGAACCCAAGCCGCGGAACGTTGCGCATGGATGATCCGAGCATTGCATTCCCCCGACTCACACCTTGCATTTTAAATGTCAGACTTTTAAATGTCGGACAAATGTTTTTTTGCCGGGGCACCTCCGGCGTAGTGCTGCGTCAGGGCCTGAGCATGAAGATTGACCCCAACAGTTCCGCCGATCTTTCGGTTCAGATAGCGCAGGCTATCAAGGATGCCATCATCTCGGGGGCGCTGATCGTGGATGAGCGGCTGCCGTCCGAAAGCGAGTTGTCGGAGCAGTTTCAGGTCTCCCGCTCCACCGTGCGGGAAGCGTTGAAGCGATTGGCTGCGCAATCCTTGATCCGCACCCAGCGCGGCGCCTCCGGCGGGGCGTTTGTGAACCGTCTGAGCTTTGAGGACGCCTATTCGCAGCAGGTCACCACCTCGACCCTGCTGCTGAGCATGAACGCGGTGAGTTTTGATACCGCTTGCGAGGCGCGTTACGCGCTGGAGCGTGCCTGTGCGCCGCTGTCGGCAGCGCGGCGCAGCGCCGATCACCTGGCCACTATGCGGACAGAGATCTTCCGCCAGGGTCAGCCGGGGCTGACCGATGTGGCATTTTGCGCCTCCGATGTGGCGTTTCACCGGGCGCTGGTGGACGGGGCCGGCAATCCGGTGCTGTCCTATCAGCTGGCCGGCGCGGTGGAGGCGATGCAACCCTTGATGAACATGATCACCTTCACCGCCCGCGACCGCGAGGTGATCACCGGCCTTCACACCCGCATTGCCGATGCCATTGAAGCAGGCAACGGCGGCGCTGCCACCGCAGGCCTGCAAGACCTGGAAAACGAAACGCGCAAGCTGGCGTCCGATGTCTTTGCGGCCCGGGCGCATAAGTAGAAGCGCAGCACATTGCTGACCGTGAACCGAACACCGGGGCCAAGGTCAACCCCCGTTCGGGATTTCAATCTGACATCCGGCTGCACAATATCTGTGCCTTCCAAGCAGTGCAAAACCACAGTCAAGTGATTGTTTTTCCGGAACAATACCAAGATCCGCAGGCTGGCGTGACACCGCCGTTTCCCGGTGCGGGAAATGGCCAAAGTCCTACTAGGGTTTTCAGCGGCTCGGCCAGCGGCAGATGACCCGTCCTCCGCGCTTGAAATCTGACCGGATTCCTCGCAGAATTCCGGTTCCCCCCTTTGCAACCCGAAAGAAGCAGACTATATAGCCACTGTTCCCTTGCGGAACTATGGACATAAACGCGCTCGTAATAAGCGGATCGGACCCGGGGGCGGTACCCGGCGACTCCACCAAACATCCTTCATTTGGGGATCATGGGGTCGAAACAGGATCGACGGACGTCTAAAGGGGTTAGCTTTGTCTCGGCGGGGTGCCACCGTACCGGCCCAAACAGTACAATTGCAAATGACAATCGTGCTCCGGCAATGGCTCTGGCTGCGTAAGCAGTTCGAGTCGCCGAAACTAAGTCCTTGCGCCTAGCAGTGTAAGGCGGGGTTCGCAGGTACCTGGCAACAGAAACCTGCACT
Organism: Leisingera sp. SA215; assembly: GCF_055902035.1. Lineage (NCBI taxonomy): Bacteria > Pseudomonadati > Pseudomonadota > Alphaproteobacteria > Rhodobacterales > Roseobacteraceae > Leisingera > Leisingera sp. SA215. The sequence continues at coordinate 621,228 of NZ_JBVVXU010000001.1, forward strand.
TTCCGCCCTGAGACTAAATTGCTGTCACGCCAAACTGCCGGAATTATCGTATGGGCGGTTCAAATCTGCTGGCGGCAGCGATACCACCGATGCTTGAAACAAAACCGGTCTGCGGCCTGCCCCTACCCGCCGCTATCTGCCCGGAGAAGAACGCACTCAGGATTAGGATGTCCAAATCTATCAGCAAACCCGAATTTGACCCAGTGTCCCCGCGCCGGACAGCGCCTGCGCTCGGTCTAACGCAGCATGCAGCGGATTGCGCCCCGGCCATGGCAGCCCCCTTTGACCCCGCAAGCCCGGCTGATATGCCTGTGACCCGGCTGCTGTATTACTGGTTCGAAGAGGTTTGGCGCAAAGGGAATATGGACGCAGTTGCCGAAGTGATGACCCCAGACACGTTGATTTCCGGCGCAATCGCTGCCCTTGCAGAACCTGAATGCGACTATGGCGAAGTTGTCGCGGCTCTGCGCAACCTGCTGGGGCCGATGACAGTCACCTTCACCCATGCAATGGAAGCCGCCGACTGGGTTGCCATCCGGCTTTTGGTTCGCACCAGCAAGCCAAGCGATGGCACGCCCTTCCAGATCACCGGTCAGTTGATAGCCCGGGTGGAGGAGGGCAGGATCGCCGAACTGCACTCCAATATGGACTACTTCCAGATGTTTGAGAAACTGGGACAGCTGCCGCCCGAGGCCCTCGCGGTTTGCATGACAGGCGAACGGTTGAAGTGACCCGCATTGACTGCCTCGTGCAGTCTTGACAAGGCTGCCGCAAATGCGGTCTCTAAGAGCTATGGGGACAAACGCGAACGCCCCGTGAGGCGACAAGCCCAAGGTTCGCATGTTAACCTTGCTCGCGAGGAGACATGCTCATGGCTGCCCCGAATGAAATCACCCCTGCCCAGCTCCTGCGTCTGATCGGCACGCCCACTGCGCCGGTGCTGGTGGATATCTGCATTGACGAGGACTTTGCCGCGGATCCGTTTCTGATACCCGGTTCCTGCCGCCATCCCCATCGGGATATCGATGGCCTCAAGGCCCGCCTCGACGGGCGGTGTTGCGTGGTGATCTGCCAGAAGGGCATTAAACTGTCGCAAGGCATGGCCGCCTGGCTTCGCAATGACGGGATTGAGGCGGAATATCTGCAGGGCGGCATGTTTGCCTGGCGAACCCTGAAAGATGCGCCGCGGATCCCTGCCAGCGCCCTGCCTGCCCCGGAGGGCGGCAGCACTCTGTGGGTGACCCGCCACCGCCCCAAGATCGACCGCATCGCTTGCCCCTGGCTGATCCGCCGCTTTGTGGATCCCAAAGCGCGTATTCTGTATGTCTCGCCGTCAGAGGTGGCCGGAGTTGCAGACCGCTTTGGCGCCACGCCGTTTGATGTTGAGGACGTGTTTTGGTCGCATCGCGGGCCGCTTTGCACTTTTGACACCATGCTGGACGAATTCGGGCTGAGGACACCGGCGCTGGACAGGCTGTCCCTGGTTGTAAGAGGCGCCGACACCAACCGGCACGACCTGGCGCCCGAGGCAGCGGGGCTGCTGGCCCTCTCGGTCGGGCTGTCGCGCCAGTTCAAGGACGACCATCAGCAGCTTGAGGCAGGCATGACCCTATATGATGCGCTATACCGCTGGGCTCGTGATGGCCAGGGCGAAGGCCACGACTGGCCCGCGGACCGGACAGCATGAGCCCCCCCAGCTGGACGGAGATGTTCCGTGTCTTCGGGCGTATCGGGGTACTGAGCTTTGGCGGCCCCGCGGCGCAGATTTCAGTGATGCACAAGGAGCTGGTTGAAGACCGCCCCTGGCTGAGCGAGGACAGCTTCCTGCGCGGCCTTTCCTTTTGCATGCTGCTGCCGGGGCCGGAGGCGATGCAGCTGGCAACCTATACCGGCTGGCGGATGCGCGGCACCGCCGGCGGGCTGCTGGCGGGGCTGCTGTTTGTGCTGCCGGGTGCGGCGGTGATTGCGGCGCTGGTCTGGCTCTATGCGCAATACGGCACCCTGCCCGCGGTGCAATCCGCGTTTCTGGGGGTCAAGGCGGCGGTGGTTGTCATTATCCTGCAAGCGCTGCGGCGGCTGGCGGGCAAAGCCCTGAACCATCCGCTGGACTGGGCGCTGGCGGGGTTCGGCTTTGCAGCGCTGTTCCTGTTCAACCTGCCGTTTCCGATGGTGGTGCTGGCCGCCGCCTGCTTTGGCCTGCTGCGCAAGGACAGCAGCACCGGTGATCCCGCACACAACACGCCTGCCCGCAATGGCAGCACTCTGCGCATAATTGCGGTCTGGGGCGGGTTGTGGCTGCTGCCGCTGATTGCCTTGTCGCTGTCCGGAGCAGGTTTTCTGGCGGACATCGGCTGGTTCTTTTCCAAACTGGCCGTGGTGACCTTTGGCGGTGCCTATGCGGTGCTGGCCTATATCAGCCAGACCGTGGTCAGCCAATTCGGCTGGATCAGCGCCGGGCAGATGATCGATGCCCTGGGCCTGGCCGAAACAACCCCTGGCCCGTTGATCTTGGTCACCCAGTTCGTCGCCATGTTGTCCGGACTGACGCAGGGCGGGTCCGGGCTGTTCCTGGCTGCAGGCGCGGTGGCGCTTTGGGCGACCTTCATGCCATGTTTTCTGTGGATCTTTGCCGCGGCGCCTTATGTTGAGCGTATCGCCGCGCATCCGCGGCTTGGCATGGCGCTGAAGGCGGTAACGGCCACGGTGGCGGGTGTCATTCTGAACCTGTCCGTGTGGTTCATGATACATGTGGCCTTTACCGGAACGCAGGTGTTTGAGGCCGGTATTCTGCACATGCCTGTTCCGGTCTGGAGCAGCATGAACAGCACAGCGGTTCTGCTGGTTCTGCTGGCGCCGCTTGCCGACTGGGTGGTGCGCGGTAATATGCTGCTGCTGCTGGCAGTGATGGCAGCAGCCGGTCTGGCCATTGCAGAATTCCCGTTTGCAATCAGCTGACTGCCGATGCCCGCAAAGTGCCGTCAGCCGCAAGAAATTTTCGGTCCGTGAAAAGGCTGCCCTTTTGTTTCCGCCAGAATCTCCTATGCTGGGAACAAATGAACAAAGGGTGACTGCATGTCCCGTGAAATCGACTATGGCAACCTGATGCACTCTGCCATGCGCGGCCTGATCCGGACCGTGCTGCAGGATATCTCTGACAACGGCTTGCCCGGTAACCACCACTTTTTCATCACCTTCGATACAGCCCACCCGGATGTGGAACTGGCCGATTGGCTGTCCGACCGGTATCCGGGTGAGATGACTGTGGTCATGCAGCATTGGTTCGACAATCTGACCGTGGATGAGGACGGCTTTGCGGTCACTCTGAACTTCGGTGACTCCCCGGAACCGCTCTATATCCCCTATGACGCAATCCGCACATTTGTGGACCCGTCAGTGGAATTCGGACTGCGGTTCGAGTCCGCCGATGAAGAGCCGGAAGGCTACTCCACGGTGATGGATCCGGCTGAGGAACCGAACGACGCTGAGGAGCAAGAGAACGACAAGAAAGACGCGGATGTCGTGTCACTGGACAGCTTCCGCAAATAGGCGGCACTGCCTCTTGACGCAGTATCAGGCAGCCCGGCCAGCTGCCGTTTTCATGTCCTGTTTTTGCATGTCCCGCTGGTTTCCTGGCCTATTGCCTGGCCAGGAAGGTTTCCAGCTTGCGACGCGGTTCGCCGTTCAACCGTGAAATATAAACCAGCTCCAGCCCGCCATCGGCCAGGGTCCTGTCATACTGCTGCATTTCGTAGTCGCCGTTCGGGTGAATAAACAGCGAAAAGACTGTCAGCGTATCGCCGGTCAGGCGCCCCCAGACAAAGGGTTCGCCCTCCATCGGGTTCAGCGGCACCGCGTGACCAAACACATTGCGCGTCATCGCCGCAGAGTAGACACCTTCGCGCCCGCTTTGCAGAAATTCGATTTCATAGGTCTTGGTCTTTTTGCGGCCGTCATCCTTTTCGGTGGTCGCGGTCCATTCGATAGTGAACCCTTTTTTCATCTCATGGATGGTGACGCTCATATCCCGGGGGTCAATGTCGCCATCCGCTTTGACGACGTCGACGCTGCCTGCATATTCGCCGGAAAACTGCGCAATACCTGCGGCAATCCCCTGCACAGCTCCGCACAGCAGAACACAGGCTGCCAATGCAGGCACAGCCAGGGATTTCACTGACAGAACAGCACACAGACGGATTGGCACGTTCTTTTCCTTTCCGGATACAAAATCGCCCGTTTCCCGCCCCATCCCGCTCACTGTAACCATAGCATGGATTGAAGCAACAGCGTGGATTGGATTGCGCCAAATCGATACTATACCTCACCTGCCTTTTGGCTATGCTGCGCGCAACTGGCCAATTGCGCCGCGGCACTGCGCAGGCTACACGGCATACAATCGCATACCCAACGGAGAGAAGACGGATGTCCGAAACCCGCACCGAAACCGACAGCTTTGGCCCGCTTGAGGTCCCCGCAGACAAATACTGGGGCGCGCAGACCCAGCGTTCCATCATGAACTTCCCGATCGGCTGGGAAAAGCAGCCTGTCGCCATTGTGCGCGCGCTGGGGGTGATCAAGCAGGCCTGCGCCATGGCCAACAAGGAGTCGGGCAAGCTGGATGCAAGGATCGGTGATGCCGTGATCCAGGCCGCCAGCGAAGTTGTTGCCGGCAAGTTCGACGACAACTTTCCGCTGGTGGTCTGGCAGACCGGTTCCGGCACCCAGTCCAACATGAACTCCAACGAGGTTATCGCCAACCGCGCGATCGAGATCCTGGGCGGCGTCATCGGTTCCAAGGACCCGGTGCACCCAAACGATCACTGCAACATGGGCCAGTCCTCGAACGACACATTCCCCACCGCCATGCATATCGCCACCGCGATGAGCGTGCGCGATGTGCTGGTGCCCGGCCTGACCAAACTGGCCGAAGGGCTGGAGGCCAAAGCCGAGGCGTTCAAGGACATCATCAAAATCGGCCGCACCCATACCCAGGACGCCACCCCGCTGACGCTGGGCCAGGAATTTGGCGGTTATGCGCATCAGATCCGTCAGGGTCTGGCGCGGGTCGAAGCGGCGATGCCCGGCATCTATGAACTGGCCCAGGGCGGTACCGCGGTTGGCACCGGGCTGAACACCCAGAAAGGCTGGGGCGAGAAAGTTGCCGCCAACATGGCAGAGATTACCGGCCTGCCCTTTGTCACCGCCCCCAACAAGTTCGAAGCACTGGCCGCCCATGACGCCATGGTGTTCCTGTCCGGAGCGCTCGCGACCATCGCCGGGAGCTGCTATAAGATCGCCAATGACATCCGCTTCCTCGGCTCCGGCCCGCGCTCCGGCCTGGGCGAGCTGATCCTGCCGGAGAACGAACCAGGCTCATCGATCATGCCAGGCAAGGTCAACCCGACCCAGGCTGAGGCGCTGACCCAGGTGGCGGCGCATGTGATGGGCAATGACGCGGCGATCAAGTTTGCAGGCTCGCAGGGCCACTTCGAGCTGAACGTCTACAACCCGATGATGTCCTACAACCTGCTGCAGTCGATCCAGCTGCTGGGCGATGCGGCGGACAGTTTTACCGAACGGATGCTGAACGGCATCGAGGCCAATGAACCGCGCATCGACAAGCTGATGAAGGAGTCGCTGATGCTGGTGACGGCTTTGGCCCCGACCATCGGTTACGACAATGCCACCAAGGTCGCCAAGACCGCACACAAGAACGGCACCACGCTGAAGGAAGAAGCGATTGCGCTTGGGTTTGTGGATGCGGCCACCTTTGACGCGGTTGTGCGGCCTGAGCAGATGATCGGGCCCAAGGACTGATGGGCAAGCCGGTCAATCTGAACCGGTACAGGAAAGAAAAGGCGCGGGCCGGGAAAAAGGCCCGCGCTGACCAGAACGCTGCTGCCTTCGGACGGAGCAAGGCGGAAAAAGATCTGGACAAGGCACGCAATGCCCAAAAGATCAAACGCCTGGACGAGCACAAGCGCGACGAATGAATTCCCGTCCCAAGAAGCATTCCCTGACCTTGCGCGGGCACCGCACCTCGGTGTCGCTGGAGGATGAATTCTGGGATGCTTTCCGCGAGATCGCCGCGGAAGACCAACGAGCAATCAACGACTTGGCGGCGGAGATTGATGAAATCCGCGGCGAGGACTGCGGGCTGGCATCCGCAATCCGCCTGTTCGTGCTGCGGCGGTTGAGGGCGCGTTAATCACGCACAGGCAAGCGGAAAGCATGTCTGTCCCAGTTCAACTTTCACCCGACGCCTGGATCCAGCAGATCTTTCAACTCGCAAGCGGCCGCAAAAGGCAATGTGGTCCGGCGTAAGAAGTGCGACATAGAGCGTCTGGTAGGCTGGGAGCAGTTCCAGCTGGAATTGCACCGGCGCGGCTTCCATGCGGTCGAAAACGCAGGCCAAGTTGTGATTTTCTGCAACCGGGAACCGGTACGCATAATTTTCTGAAGAAAATTCGAATTCTTTTGGCTACCTTGCCGTCAGGCGGATACAGATACCGTATTTTGACCGCACCGTCAGATGCGCTACCGGCACCGGAACCTTGCCCGCCACCGGTGTAATGCGGAACTGACGCAGGATCATCGACAGGATCAGCGGCCCTTCTACCATGGCAAACCCTGCCCCGGTGCAAACCCTTGCCCCGGCTGAAAACGGAATATAAGCCTCCCGCTGGCATTGCCTGCCGTTCTCCGTCCGCCAACGCGCCGGATCGAACCTGTCCGGATTCTCCCACAGCCGCTCATGCCGGTGCAAATGCCAGGGGCTCAGCACCATTTGCGCCCCCTTGGGCACATTGCGATTGCGGAATTGTTCCGGGCATGCTGCCTGGCGCACCATCATCGGCACCGGAGGGTAGAGCCGCAGCGTTTCGCGAAAGACATCCCGGCTGATTTTCAGCTTCGAAACCGCGGCAAAGCTTTCATCCTCCAGCACCGCGGCTTCTACTGCCACTTTCTCCTGCCATTCAGGATAAAGCGCCATCATATACATCGCCCAGGCCAGTGCCGAGGCGCTGGTTTCATGCCCCGCCAGAAAGAAGATGGCCACTTGATCCACCATCTCGGCAGTGTCGAAGGTGCTACCGGTTTCCGGGTCGCGAGTGGTCATGATCTTGGTCGCCAGGTCATCTGGCGCCGTGCCTGCGCGGATTGCATTCATACGTTCGCAAGTCAGCTGTGCAATCAGGCCCCGGATCACTTCAGCGTTCCGGCGGGTGCCTCGGCGGAAAAACCGCGGCATCCAGCGCGGCAATGGCACAAAAGCCGCCAGGTTCAACAGCGGCTGGCTGCGCTGGTAGTCCCGGAAACGGCTGAAAACCTGCCCTGCCACCTCATGTTCGATCGGGATCGAAAACAGCGTGCGGAAAATCACATCCGCCGCCGCATGGGACATCTCCTCCTCGATCTCGACAGCTCCCTGCCGCCCTTTCAGCCGGGCCACTGCCGCTTCCGCCGCGGCGCGCATCGCCGGATACGTGTCTTTCAGCCGCCCGCCTTCAAAGGCCGGGTCGATGATCCGCCGCTGCCGCTTCCAGGTCTCGCCATTGGTCAGAAACACCGAATTGCCCAGCAAAGGCTTCAGCCCCTCCGCAATGCGGTCCGACTTGGGAAAATCATCCGGGCGTTCCTTAAGCAGGGTTTTCACCAGATCCGGCTGGTTGACCAGGAAAGAGCGGAAAAACGGTGTGCGGAACTCAGCCATCCAGGCACGGTACAACCGCGCAGGCTGGGCCGAGAGTATATCCTGACGAAACAGCTTCAAATAGCGCCAGAACGAAACGCGGTCCGGACGCGCGGGCGGTTTCGGCGGCAGAATTTCGGTCATTCAGCGGCCACCGAAGTGAATTTGGACACTGCTGTATCGATACGGGACTGCGACGGTTTGCGGTCCTTATAACGCGCGGCAAGCGTCAGCGGCCCGGCGGTTATGCGGAAGTAGTCATAGTCGCCTGGCTGGTCGAAAGCGCAGAGATACTGGAAGTGCAGCCGGAAAAACCTCCAGCGCAGCTGTTGCCACCGTTCCGGGCTGAGGGTCTGGGTGAAGGCGGCGGAAAATACCAGCGGCCAACGCTTGCCCGCTGCTGCGACACCGCTGACTGACACCGGGTCGCACAGCGCAAAGGCGCAGCCGTCACCGGGTGCAGTGACATCGACCCAGGCCAGCTCGTGCCGCTGGGACAGATACTGCAGATCTGCCCGCAAACGCTCCGCCCGCGGCAGAAACGACACCATCGGCACGACCTGCCCCAAGGTCAGAAACCCCAGTGCCGGGCTGTTAGCGGGCAGTCCCGCGCGGATCAGGTCCGCCAGTACGGACACACCGACATGCGCGCCCGAGGAATGGCCTGCCACCAGCACCTCGTCCAGGTCCGGATCTTGCAAAGCGTTCGAAATCAGCACCCGGAATTCGCCCATCCGGACATCCATTTCCGGCGCGATAGCGCCGCGGCAGGCCGCGGAATGGGCATAATCGTGCATCAGGTAATAGGCAAACAACTTTCCGTCCCGCTTCTTGAACCAGCGCAACAGCGCGTAACCGGCAGCAAGGCCCAAACCCCAGCCAATGGCCGGCGCCGCCGGACCGGAAAGGCCGGCAGATGCGTCCACCGACCCGAAGACATACGCAACGCCCCAGGCCAGCAGCAGCGCCAAAACCGCCTGCAGCAGCAGCATCCCAACCGGGTAAAGCGCGGCAATCACCGGCCCCTTGCGCAGCCGCATCAGCCGCAGCAGTGCGCCGGTGGAGATGTAGATCCAGGCGGTGCGCAGCAGTTGCCAATAGGTTGCGGGGATCGTGGCCTCCATGCTGCCGCGCACGATGTCGGACCAGACCAGAACCTCGATATCGGCTTCGGTCTGCACACCGTTCATCCCGGACACCACGTGCCAGCCGAAGGGGCCTTTGGTCTGCTTGGGCGACAGGGTCAGGCTGTAGCCGGAAATCTCCGCCTGCGCCGTGCCTTCCTTGCGGTACAGCTCGCGGTAACGCCGCGGATGAATCGGATCATAGCCGGGTATGTAGAATACCCGCCGCTTGCGCACCCGCTGTTGACCGTGCTCCTGCTGTGTCACGCCCTGGCCTGCATCATTGTTCAGCCGCCAGACTAGCAGTGCATTCCGGCAAGAGTAAGGCCCGGGATGACAAAGAAAAAGGGGCCCCGAGGCCCCTGATGCTTCCGCTCTCAGCCCAGCGTTGCCAGTGCCGGGAATGTTTCCAGCAGCCACCATGAGAAAGTGGTGAACAGCCCGGTGACCAGCATAATGCCGACAACCAGCAGCAGCCCGCCCATCACCTTTTCAATCATCCCCATGTGCCGCTTCATCTTGTTCATCAGCGTCATTGAGCGGTTGAGGAACATCGCCGCCAGCAGGAAGGGAATGCCCAGACCTGCGGCATAAACGCCGAGCAGGATTGTGCCGCGGCTGACGGAAGCCTCAGAAGCGGCCAACGACAGGATCGCGCCCAGCTGCGGCCCGATGCAGGGTGTCCAGCCAAAGGCAAATGCCAGCCCCAGGACATACGCGCCCAACGCGGAACCACCGGATTCACCCGCTTCCATCCGCGCCTCGCGGTCTAGCAGCGGAATGCGGAAAACGGACAGGAAATGGAGGCCGAATATGATCACGACAACGCCTGAGACTTGCGCGAAAAGCTCCTGATTTTGCAGCACAAATGCGCCAAACGCCGAGGCGGTGAACCCGAGCAGCAGAAACACCGTGGACAGCCCCATGACAAAGAACAGCGCAGCAATGACTGCCTTGCGCCGGGCAGCTGAAGTGCCTTGCATCTCGCCGATGGTGACGCCGCTCATGTAGGCTAGGTACGGCGGCACGATCGGCAGAACGCAGGGCGACAGAAAACTGATCACGCCGCCTAGCAGCGCCACCAGCATGGCAGGGAGCAACCCTGCGTCAATGATCTCGATTCCAAACATGTCCAACTCATATGCCAGCAATTGACCAACGTCACGGGGCAAGCTGGTCACATCCTTGTGGACAGGATGAAACATCCCGCTTATCTCAAAACCATGACCGAGATCAAAGAGACATTGGACGCCATCGGGCTGCTGTGCCCCCTGCCCGTCCTGAAGGCCCGCAAACGGCTTAAATCGCTGCAGCCCGGCCATGTGCTTCAACTTCTGGCGGATGATCCGGCAGCGGTAATTGACGTGCCGCATTTCTGCAATGAAGCAGGCCATGAGTTTGTCGGTCACAGCGAAGGTGCGGGCCATCAGATCTATTTGATCCGCAAAGGCGGCTAGGGCCGTAAGCTCTCTGCCCCCTAGGCCTGAGTGCGGCAGAGTTCGACCCGAATTCCAGCCCGGAAAACACGTGCACTCCGGACCGTTTTCTGCGCCGGGAACCGTTTCCCTGCAGCGACAGCAGCAGCATAGCAATCGGTTTCATTTCCGCCAAAAAGAAAGGCAGGCGCTGCGGCCTGCCTCTCCCTCTAGATTCTATTTTTCAATCAGCTGCCCACTGACCACCAGCCGCGGCGTTTTGGTTTGGGCGGTGCTTCCGGTTCCGGGTCAGCAGCAGCAACCGCCATCGCGGGTTCCCGCTGTTTCTCCTCTTTCGAAGGCGCCGGTTCCGGCTGTGCGGCTTCTTCTGCAGCAGACTGTTCCGCCGACGCCTCGGCAGCTGCGTCTGGTACTGTCTCTACAGGTTCTTCCGCCGATGCAACTTCGGTTTCAGCAGCATCCGGTTTTACCGGTGCAGCGTCACCTTCAGCAGCGGCGAGCTCTGCAGGAGCGGCACCTTCGGCTTCAGCAAGATTGTCCGCGGCAGGTTCAGCATCCGCGGCAGCAGCGACTGATACGCTTTCTGCGGCGGCTTCAGCCGGCGCTTGCGCAACGGTCTCCGCTGCAGGGGCGTTCTCAGCTTCAGCCGCGGCCGGAGCGTCCTGAACGGAGGCTTCGGCAGTCTCCGCAGCGGCAGGCGTCTCTTCCGCGGTCTCTGCCTCGGCCGGTTTGGCCTTCGGCTTGCGCGACCGGGTACGGGTGCGGCTGCGGGAAGGTTTCTTTTCCTTCACCTCTTCTGCGGCAGCGCCTTCTCCTTCGGCGGCAACTTCTGCAGGCTCAGCTGAGTCATCCTGCTGCTCCGGCTCATCAGAGGCCTCATCGCCGTTATCGTCAGCCTGGCCTTGCTCTCCGCTGCCGGATTTCCGGCGGCGGCGGCGGCGGCGCTTGCGCTTGGGCTTATCGTCCTGCGCAGCATCGTCGGCGGTGTTTGCAGCCTCCTCAACGGCAGCCGGCGCTTCTTCCTCATCCTGGCTGGCTTCTTCGGCGTCCACCTGGTCCATGATCGAAGTGTCAACCGATACCACCGGAGCAGTTGCGGCAGGCACCACCCGCGAAGCGGTTTTGAATTTCTCCAGCACAAAATCCGGGCTGACCAGATGCGGGTCGCCCTCGATCCGCACGGACAGGCCGTAACGCGCCTCGATCTGGGCAATATGCTCGCGTTTCTGATTCATCAGGAAGTTGGCGATGGACACCGGGCAGCGCACCAGCACTTCGCGGGAGCGGCGGCGGGTGCCCTCTTCCTCGATCTGGCGCAGGATCGACAGCGCCATCGAGTCGTCCGAGCGGATCAGCCCGGTGCCGTGGCAATGCGGGCACGGAGCGGTCGTCGCCTCGATCATGCCGGGGCGCAGGCGCTGACGCGACATTTCCATCAGACCGAAACCCGAAATCCGGCCCACCTGAATGCGGGCACGGTCGGTCTTCAGCTTGTCCTTCATGCGCTTTTCGACGGCGGCGTTGTTCTTGCGCTCGTCCATGTCGATGAAATCGATCACGATCAGGCCGGCGAGGTCGCGCAGACGCAGCTGACGGGCAACTTCTTCAGCCGCCTCCAGGTTGGTGTTAAGCGCAGTTTCCTCAATCGAGCCCTGTTTGGTGGCCCGGCCCGAGTTCACGTCGATCGCTACCAGCGCCTCGGTCACGCCGATTACGATGTAGCCGCCGGATTTCAGCTGCACGGTCGGGTTGAACATCCCAGCCAGGTAGCTTTCCACCTGGAAACGGGCAAACAGCGGCAGCCCTTCCTGATAGTTTTTCACGTTCTTGGCATGGGACGGCATGATCATTTTCATGAAGTCCTTGGCGATGCGATAGCCCCGCTCGCCCTCGACCAGAACTTCGTCGATCTCGCGGCTGTAAAGGTCTCGGATCGAACGTTTGATCAGGTCGCCTTCTTCGTAGATCTTGGCCGGCGCGATGGATTTCAGCGTCAGCTCGCGGATCTGTTCCCACATCCGCTGCAGGTATTCATAGTCGCGCTTGATCTCGGATTTGGTGCGTTTGGCACCGGCAGTTCGCACGATCAGGCCCGCGCCGGTCGGCACGTCCAGTTCAGTTGCGATATCTTTTAGCTTTTTACGGTCGGCAGCGTTGGTGATTTTGCGGGAGATCCCGCCGCCGCGGGCGGTGTTGGGCATCAACACACAGTAACGGCCGGCCAGCGACAGATAGGTGGTCAGGGCAGCGCCCTTGTTGCCGCGCTCTTCCTTGACGACCTGCACCAGCAGGACCTGGCGGACTTTGATAACTTCCTGGATTTTGTAACGGCGCGGGCGCGGCTTGCGCGGCGGACGGATGTCTTCGCTGTCGTCCTCATCCGCGACGGATTCGATACTGTCATCTTTGGAGGTCGCGTCGGCACGGCCGGTTTCGCCTGCGTCTTCGTCGCTCTCATCGCCGTCCGCAGTTTCGGCCTTGGCTGCCGCGGCCTCTTGCTCAGCGGTTTCTGCATCGTCCTCTGCGGCTTCCAAAACTGGTTCAGCCTCGGCTGCTGCATGCGCGTCGTCAGTGGAGACCGCCTCGGCCGCCGCTTCCGCAGGTGCTTCTTCGCCAGCAGTCTCAGCGGACACATCGTCTTCGGCCGCTTCGGGAGCAGAGGCATCGTCGTCTTCCGGCTCTTCAACCGGCGTTTCCGCGACATGATCCACTGGCGACGACCCTTCTGGCACTTCTGCCAGATCATCTGCAACCTCAGCGCTGTCGCTCAGATCGATGGTCTCCATTCCGGCGATTTCGGCGGCCTTCTCCTCAGAGGCCTCAACCTCCTTGGTTTCCACCGCATCATCAGAAGTGGCCTTGGCAGCCTTAGCCGCAGATTTAGAACGGCGCGACCGCTTGGGTTTGGCCGGCTTTTCGTCTTCTTCGTCGTCGCGGGCGCGCATCGCCTCTGCATACGCGCGCTCCTCCTCCATCAGCGCCTCACGGTCGGCGACGGGAATCTGGTAATAGTCCGGATGGATTTCGGAGAACGCCAGGAAACCATGACGGTTGCCGCCATAGTCTACGAAAGCCGCCTGCAGCGACGGCTCGACGCGGGTTACTTTTGCGAGGTATATATTGCCAGCAAGCTGGCGCTTGTTTTCGGATTCAAAGTCGAATTCCTCAACTTTGTTCCCATCCACCACCACAACGCGGGTTTCTTCCGCGTGGGTGGCGTCGATCAGCATTTTCTTGGCCATTTGTCCTTGGTGCATCTGCCCTGTGCGCCCGCAAGCCCCTGCTTCCAGGCGGCCGCGCGCGTTTCGGGTGATGTCTTGTCAGGGCGATCTCGGACGGCGCGGTGCAGCAGGTGGTCCCGGAGACAATGCCCGGCCTTCCTGCCTCAGTGCTTTTCGCTCTCGCGCGCGTCATCGCGGTTCTTCTCCGGCAGGCGGGCGCTGCCCGTCCCTGCCACATTATCCCTGTACCGGCTGCAATTCCGGTTCGGGCGCTAAACTGCCCCCTAAAGCTTAAGGGGCCAATCGGTCTGGCTGCAGTTTTCTCGGATCGTGCCGGACAAAAGCTGGAGCCAGCGAAACTCATCAGAACGGGGGAAGCCACTTGCCGGTTTCCGGCCCGTTGTGTCAGCATAAGGCCTGTGGATAGGTAATGACAATGGCCATTCGTCACCACAGGACCTGAAAATGAATACAGCCCGCCCTTAACAGGCAAGCTGTTCATTTCTAGTGATTTTTCAGATCGCCACCGAATTTCTACGACAGTTCCGGTATCGCAGGCACTGTTGAACTCAGGCCAGGTAATCCGACCGCTGCAGGCCGTATTTAGCCATCTTCTCATTCAGGGTCCGGCGCGGCAGGCATAGCTCGTCCATCACGCTGGCGATCGAGCCCTTGTGGCGGCGCATGGTGTTGTCGATCAGCATCCGTTCAAAGGCTTCCACATATTCCTTCAACGGCTTGCCTTCGGTGGTCATCACCGGCTGCATTTCCTCGTGATCGGACATCAGCAGCGATGCAATGGTGCCAGAGCCGCGGCGTGACTGCAGCACCGCGCGTTCAGCAATGTTTATCAGCTGGCGCACGTTGCCCGGCCAGGGCGCCTGCAGCAGCTGTGCCGCCTCCTGGGCGCTGACCTGCGGCGCCTCGCAACCATATTCCTCGGAGAATTGTTCGCTGAGGCGGGTGAACAGCGTGAGGATGTCCTCGCCGCGCTGGCGCAACGGCGGCACGGTGATACGCAGCGCCGCCAGCCGATAGAACAGATCCGGGCGCAGCGCGTCTTCGCAGGTCTTGCCCGCTTCCTGCAGGTTCGAAATTGCGATGATCCGGGTCTCTGCCGGCGTGCCCTGCTCGTTGATGACGCTCAGCAGCTTGGCCTGCAATGTTTCTGACAGCGCGTCGATATCTTCCAGCACCAAAGTGCCGCCGCGGGCTTCCTCGACCGCGGGCAGCATGCTGTCTTCCGGCTGCATCGGGCCGAACAGGCGCTTGGCAAGCGCTTCCTCTTCCAAGGCAGCACAAGAAATCAGCACGAATTTCTTGCCCGCGCGGCTGCCAACCGCGTGCAGCGCATGCGCCACCAGCGTCTTGCCGGTGCCGGTCTCGCCATCGATCAGCACATGACCGTCGGCCTGGCCCAGATCCAGGATATCCTCCCGCAGGCGCTCCATCACCGGGCTTTGGCCGATCAACTTCTTCATGATCTGGCCGCCATCCGACAGCTCGCGGCGCAGCGCCCGGTTGTCCAGCGTCAGACGGCGGGCACCGGTGGCGCGCTTGGCCAGTTCCGACATGCGGTCCGGGTTAAAGGGCTTCTCCAGAAAGTCGAAGGCGCCGACCCGCATTGCCTCAACCGCCATCGGCACATCGCCATGGCCGGTGATCATGATCACCGGCAGCGCAGAATCGCTGCCCATCAGCTTTTTCAGGAACTGCATCCCGTCCATGCCCGGCATCTTTATGTCGGAAATCACGATGCCGGGATAATCCGGACCCAGCACCTTCAGCGCCTCTTCAGCGCTTGAGAAAGTCTCGGTGTCATATCCGGACAATGCCAGCCACTGGCTGATCGACTGCCGCATATCCTGTTCGTCGTCTACGATCGCGATCTTCATAGCCTGAGCCATGCGCGTTCACTCCTAATCTACATCGGCTGCCTTATTCCGCAGCCTCGATGCCGTCCACCAGGACCGGCAATTGCATCTCAAAGACCGCACCGCCGTTCTGGCCGTTGCGGGCGGTCAGCCGTCCCCCAAGGTCGTTGACGATCCCCGAGGAGATGGCAAGCCCCAAACCAACCCCGTCACCAGGCTGCTTGGTGGTGTAGAACGGCTCGAACAATTTATCGAAGCCGCTGATCCCCACCCCATTGTCGCGCACAGACAGCGTCGCCGTCTCACCTGCGGCCAGCAGGATTTCCACCTCAGGCTCCGCCACAGATTTGGTGGCGTCCAGCGCGTTGCGCAAGAGGTTGACCATCACCTGTTCCAGCCGCATCCGGTCGCCCATCACCATAACAGGTTCTTCGGGCAAAATCCGGGTGATTTTCACATGCCGCTGCCGCAGCTGCGGCTCCATCATCGACAGGCTGGAGGCCAGCGCATCGCCCACGTTTACAGGGCTGAACGTATCGCCGCCCTTGCGCGCGTAGGATTTCAGCTGGCGGGTGATCGCGCCCATCCGTTCTATCAGATCATCAATCCGGCCAAAGGAGGCCAGCGCCTCGTCCGGACGGTTCCGTTTTAGCAGCAGCCGGGCACCGGCCAGATAGGTTTTCATCGCCGCCAGCGGTTGGTTCAGCTCATGGCTGACAGCCGCCGACATTTCACCCAAGGCCGCCAGTTTCGAGCTCTGCGCAAGGCTCTGTTCAGCCACGGCAAGGGTCTTTTGCATCCGTTCCCGCTCGGCAATTTCCCGCTGCAGGCGCGCATTCAATACGCGAAGCTCTGCCGACTCGCGCTGGAACAAGGCCATACGCAGCGCTGTTTTCCGGCTCAACGCATAAAAGGCCAGCGCCAGCAAGATGGCGAATCCCATAATTTCCAGCGCAAGCACCGCGTTAACCCGCTCGCGCACCGAGGAATAGGTGGTGAAGGACGCCATCCGCCAGCCCTGGAACGGCACCCGAGTCTCCAGCCGCATCACTGCCTCGCCCTGCAAATAGGCGTCCGGCGGCAGCACGGTCCAGTCTGTGGTGGCCCGGATCGCCCGCTGGATGGCGCCTTCGGGCGTCTGCAGGGTCAGCGCATCGCCTTCCTTAAGCCCGCGCCAGCGCGCCTCGGTGGCAAGAATGATGTTTCCAGTGCTGTCAGTCACCAGCACAGCATCGGATATCCCAGCCCAGGCGCGTTCAAACTTTTGCAGATCAACTTCAACCACAATAGCGCCGAGCACGCCCGTGGCATCGATCATCCGCCGGGAATACGTAAAACGGTAACCGCCCACTTCCCGCGGGATCACCGAGAAGACTGTCGACTTGGCCCGGATCGCATCGACAAAATAGGCGGCATTGCGATGGCTCCCGCCCAGCCGGTTGCGGTCGGTTGCAGCCACGGTGCGGCCATCCTGCGCCAGCAGCATGATCGAAGCCGCGCCGATTTCATCCACAAAGGAGATAAGCCTCTGCGTAGACAGGGAAAAGTCATTGGACTGCAGGGCCGAAATCAAGGTCTGGTCGCGCGCCAGAAGCTGCGGCACAATCGCATGCTGACGCAGTTCGCTCAGCAGGTTGCCGGAGTACAGCGCCAGCCGCAGCTCGGCCCGGTTGCGGGTGCTTTCAGTAAAGCGGTGGGTCAACGCCCGGTTGGTGGTCCACACGGTGGCAGCCGCCGCCAGCATGAACAGCACAAGTGACAGCCGCGCACGCCAGGAAATCGTGCGCGAGCCGGTCTTCCGCTTGGGTTTGGTCACATCTGAGCGCAGGGCGGTCATAAACTATACCTATTGCGGCCGCCCCGCTTCCTCAAGTCACGCCGCAGTGACCATGCCCGCCAATGCGCGGAACACTGCCGCACCATCGGTGCCGCCATGCCCTTCATCCGCAGCCCGCTCCGGGTGCGGCATCATGCCCAGAACACGGCGGTTTTCCGACAGAATACCGGCGATATCGGCAACCGAACCATTGGGGTTGTCCGCATAGGTGAAGGCCACCCGGTCCTGATCCTGCAACGCCCTCACGGTCTCTGCATCAGCAAAATAATTGCCGTCATGATGGGCAATCGGCACCCCGATCACGTCACCCGCGCTGTACCCTTGAGTAAAGACACTCTCAGACGTCGCCACCTTAAGGTCCACGGTGCGGCAAATGTATTTCAAGCCTGCGTTGCGCAGCAGCGCCCCCGGCAGCACGCCGGTTTCAGTCAGGATCTGGAAACCGTTGCAGACTCCAATGGCATAGCCGCCGCGATCGGCATGTTCGATCACTGCCTTGCAGATCGGCGATTGCGCCGCGATAGCACCGCAGCGCAGATAGTCGCCGTAGGAGAAGCCGCCGGGCACGCCGACAATATCAATCCCTTCGGGCAGTGCGCTGTCCTTGTGCCAGACCATCGACACGTCGAATCCGGCCTGCTCAAACGCCACCGCAAGATCGCGGTCGCAGTTCGAACCCGGGAAGACTACTACCGCCGCCTTCATCACTGCAGCTCAATGCTGTAGGATTCGATCACAGTGTTGGCCAGCAGTTTTTCGCACATTGCGGTCACGTCAGCCTCGGTTGCACCCTTGGCCAGATCCAGATCAATCACCTTGCCCTGACGCACGCCTTCGACCTTGTCAAAGCCCAAAGCCCCCAGTGCGTGGCGCACGGCCTCGCCCTGCGGATCCAGAACCCCGTTCTTCAGCATCACATGCACCCGTGCCTTCATCGCATCATCCCTCAGGTTTTCGATGGCGAAGCCCCATCCAGGCTTCTTCTTTGCAATATATTCAAATCCCGCCCGTGCACCGGACGCGACACATTCTGTTCTGCGGTTCAGTTCACCAGTGTCGGCTTGCCCGGCGCCGGCGGGTTGTTCGGCATCACCCCCAGACGGCGCGCCACTTCGCTATAGGCGTCCGTCAGGCTTCCCAGGTCGCGGCGGAACACGTCCTTGTCCAGCTTCTGGCCAGTTTTCACGTCCCAAAGGCGGCAGCTGTCAGGGCTGATCTCGTCCGCGATCACCAGACGCTGGAAGTCGCCCTCGTAAACGCGGCCGATCTCGATCTTGAAATCGACCAGGCGGATGCCGACGGCCAGGAACACGCCGGACAGGAAGTCGTTCACCCGCAGCGCCAGGCTCAGGATGTCGTCCATGTCCTGCTGGCTGGCCCAGCCGAAGGCAGCGATGTGTTCTTCGGTGACCAGCGGATCGCCCAGGCCATCGTCCTTATAGCAGTATTCCACAATCGGGCGCGGCAGCTGGGTGCCCTCGTCGATGCCCAGGCGCTTGGAGATCGAGCCTGCAGCATAGTTACGCACAATCACTTCCAACGGCACGATTTCGCAGCTGCGCACCAGCTGCTCGCGCATGTTCAATCGCTTCAGGAAATGAGTCGGCACACCGATCTGCCCCAGGCCCAGCATGAAAAACTCGCTCAGGATGTTGTTCAGAACGCCCTTGCCCTCGATCACGTCGTGCTTTTCAGCATTAAATGCGGTGGCGTCGTCTTTGAAGTACTGGACGATGGTGCCCGGTTCGGGGCCTTCATACAGTGTCTTGGCCTTGCCTTCGTAGATTTTCTTGCGACGCGCCATTGGGAGCCTTTCGGGTCAATGCCGGGAATCCGGCCCTGCGATGTGCCGCTCTCATAGTGCAAGGGGACCTCAGCCGCAAGCTTGCTGCACGGGCTCGCGCCCTGGCGGCTGCCGGCACCAGCAGCCCGCCCGCCTAGCAGCAGGCACAAAGGCTTTATCAAAAACAGTTTCTTCTTGCCCTCGGCAACGATCATGCTCCTATCATTAGACAGGTGCAAACGGTTTATGAGGATCAGTCATGACTACATTTGACGAACGCGAACAGGCGTTTGAGGCCAAATTCGCGCATGATGAGGAAATGCAGTTCAAAGCCCGTGCGCGGTGCAACAAACTGGTCGGCCTATGGGCGGCAGAACTGTTGGGGAAAAGCGGCTCATCCGCCCATGATTACGCCCAGTCCGTTGTCGCTGCCGATCTTGAGGAAGCAGGCCATGAGGATATCGTGCGCAAACTGACCGGCGACCTGGGACAGCGGGCAAGCGAAACCCAGATCCGCAGCAAACTGCTGGAAATGATGCCGCGGGCGCAAGAAGAAATTCTGAGCCAATCCGGCTGATCACCGGGCCGGCCGCCAAGCCTGCCCGGTGCTTTCTGCCCGCTTCCCGCCGCGGTGCCCACCGGTATCGCAGTCCTTCTGCTGCCGCTTCAGCCAGCCTGCACTGCCCCGTGAATGCGCCGGGCATAGTGTGCTGCATGACCGGCTGGCGCGGGGCGCACTCATAATGAAGATGAAGAAAATGAAATTGCCCTTACCCGCCCGGCATGACACAGGGGTTACAGACCGATTTGCCGCCCTGACGCCCTGACGCCCTGACGCCCTGACGCCCTGACGCCCTGACGCCCTGACGCCCTGACGCCCTGACGCCCTGACGCCCTGACGCCCTGCTGAAACGGGATTAAACTGATGACAAACACTTTCAAACAGCTGCTGGAAACCAACGACGCCCTGCTGGCGGATGGTGCAACCGGCACCAATCTGTTCGCTATGGGCCTGCAGGCCGGCGATGCGCCGGAACTGTGGAACGTCGACGAACCGCAGAAGATTCTGGCGCTGTACAAGGGCTCGGTTGATGCGGGCAGCGACCTGTTCCTGACCAACAGTTTCGGCGGCACCGCCGCCCGGCTGAAACTGCATGACGCCCAGGGGCGCGTGCGCGAGTTGAACCGCGTCGCCGCCGAACTTGGCCGCGAGGTGGCCGACAAGACGGAACGCAAGATCGCGGTGGCTGGCTCTGTCGGCCCAACAGGGGAAATTTTTGAACCTGTTGGCGACATGTCCCATGCTTTGGCGGTCGAGATGTTCCACGAGCAGGCGGATGCCCTGAAAGAGGGCGGCGCCGACGTCTTGTGGCTGGAAACCATTTCCGCGCCGGAGGAATTCCGCGCCGCGGCTGATGCATTCAAACTGGCGGATATGCCGTGGTGCGGCACCATGAGCTTTGACACTGCAGGCCGCACCATGATGGGGGTCACCTCTGCTGACCTTGCCCAGCTGGTGGAGGAATTCGACAATGCGCCGCTGGCTTTCGGTGCCAATTGCGGCACCGGCGCCTCCGACATTCTTCGCACCGTTCTCGGCTTTGCCGCACAAGGCACCGAGCGTCCGATCATCTCCAAGGGCAATGCCGGCATTCCGAAATATGTCGACGGCCACATCCATTACGATGGCACGCCCGAGCTGATGGGCGAATACGCGGTCATGGCCCGCGACGCGGGCGCCAGGATTATCGGCGGCTGCTGCGGCACCATGCCCGAACACCTGCGCCACATGCGTGCGGCGCTCGACAGCCGCCCGCGCGGTGACCGTCCGGCGCTTGAACAGATCGTCGACGTGCTGGGCCCCTTCACCTCCGACGGCGACGGCACCGGCGATGATGCAAACACGGGTGGCGAGCGCCGCTCCCGCCGCCGCCGCCGCGCCTGAAGGCGGCAATTGCCCCCCCCCTGAAATAACGGCGCCGCATGCCATTATGCGGCGCCGTATTTCATTCGTGTCCCAGCCCCCTCGGTGTCTTCCGCCCGCCCTCTCAGAGCCATGTGCTCCGCCGCCCGGCGGCAGTTTGCCAGCGCCGGTCTGCAGTCCTGTGTTCAGACCGGCTCGCCAGCCCGGCCTAGCCGACAATCCTGAAACCGCTGATCCCCGGTTCGGGATCGGTCCGCTCCGTCAGGACATCCTTGACCGAGGCGGCACCGGGGCCGCGCCCCATTCTGCGCACCATATCGGCAACGCTGGCGGCCGGCCCCATCAGCAGGGCCCGCACCGAACCGTCAGGCTCATTGCGGATCCAGCCGGACAGCCCGTGCCGCACCGCTTCCGCCCTGGCCCAGGTGCGGAAGGCCACGCCCTGCACACGTCCAGTGACCCGTGCTTTCACAGCGACAGACGTCATAGCCCACCTTCCTTTCCCTCAGATACGGCCCCAGCATAGCACAAAACCACTGCTCCGGCTGTGGAAGATTGGATCAAAACAACGCCAGCTGATCGCCCGGCTGCGGCGGGCGGGCAAACAGATCGCTGCGCAGCGGCTCCGTCCGCTCTTGCAGGCCCAGCCGCTTGCAGGCTGCCTTGAACCGCTGGGCGATCATCTCGGCGTAACGCCCCTCACCCCGCATCCGGTGGCCCCAGCGCGGATCATAATCGCGCCCGCCATGCATTTCCCGCAGCATCGCCATCACCTTGGCCGCACGGCCCGGCTCATTTCCGGCCAGCCATTCCTGCCACAGCTCCGACACCTCCCGCGGCAACCGCAGCATGATCCAGCTGGCTGCATCAGCGCCCGCTTCCGCCCCGGCCGCCAGTAGCGCTTCCAGCTCATGGTCGGTCAGCCCCGGCACGACCGGGGAGGTCATCACCCGCACCGGCACGCCCGCCTGCGTCAACCGCCGGACCGCAGCCAGCCGCCTGGCCGGCAAAGGCGCCCGCGGCTCCATCCGGCGGGACAGGTCAGGGTCCAGCGAGGTGAGGGAAATCCCCACCCGCACCAGCCCTTTGGCCGCCATCGGAGTCAGAATATCCAGGTCCCGCTCCACCATCGCTCCCTTGGTGACGATCGCCACAGGATGGTTGAAATCCCGCAGAACCTCCAGGCAGCCGCGGGTGATGCGATGGTCCCGCTCGCACGGCTGGTAAGGGTCGGTGTTGGTGCCAAGCGCCAGCACGGCCACCTTGTAACGCGGCGCCAACAGTTCCTTGCGCAGCACCGCGGCCGCATTGGGGCGTGCGACCAGCCGGGTTTCAAAATCCAGCCCCGGCGACAGGCCAAGAAAGGCATGGCTGGGCCGCGCAAAACAATAGATGCAACCATGCTCGCATCCGCGATAAGGGTTGATGGACCGGTCGAACGGCAAATCCGGCGACCGGTTGTAACTGATCAGCGACCGCGCAGACTCTAGCCGTACTTCGGTGGGAATCACCTCCGGATCCGGCTCCTGAAACCAGCCGTCATCCACCTTGCTGCGGTCCAGATCGAACCGCCCCGTCGCATTGCTGAGGCTAGCACGCCCTTTGCGTCGCGTGGCATGTTGGGTGATTTCCTGCGGCATGTGCGCAACATATCCACCGCGAGGGAACAAATAAAGAACAAACTGGAAATTTCGAAGATTTCCATGTGAATTCTTCATTATTATTGCGCCGAATTTGTCTCTATACGTCGGTTAGAACAGCGGCAATGTCGCAAATAATGCAGTTCACCGGCTGTATTCTGTCACAAAAGCCCCTGAAACAGGCCAACACCGGGGACACCCCCGTCAGCAAGGATTAGGCGCATGTCGGACGAAGAAGACATCATCCTCTCGGAACTCGATGACGAGGAACTTGTTCAGCAGATGTTTGACGACCTCTATGACGGTCTCAAAGAGGAAATCGAAGAAGGCGTTGGCATTCTACTGTCCCGCGACTGGGCACCTTATGACGTTCTGACCAAGGCCTTGGTTGGCGGCATGACCATCGTTGGCGCCGACTTCCGCGACGGCATCCTGTTTGTCCCCGAGGTTCTGCTGGCCGCCAACGCAATGAAGGGCGGCATGGCCATTCTTAAACCGCTGCTGGCTGCAACCGGCGCCCCTCAGATCGGATCGATGGTTATCGGCACCGTCAAGGGCGACATCCATGACATCGGTAAAAACCTGGTTTCGATGATGATGGAAGGCGCCGGCTTTGAAGTGGTCGATCTGGGGATCAACAACCCGGTCGAGAACTACCTGGAAGCCCTGGGAGAGCACAAGCCGGACATCCTCGGCATGTCGGCCCTTCTGACCACGACCATGCCTTACATGAAGGTGGTGATCGACACCATGGTCGAGCAAGGCCTGCGAGATGACTACATCGTGCTGGTTGGCGGCGCGCCGCTGAACGAAGAGTTCGGCAAAGCAATCGGCGCCGACGGCTATTGCCGCGATGCCGCCGTGGCCGTTGAAATGGCCAAGGATATGGTGGCGCGCAAGCACAACTCGATAAGCGCCTGATTTGGCACGCAAAGGACGCGCAGCCCGCTTGACCGAGCGGGCTGCCTTCCGCCCTCCGACCGGGCGGACGCTTGAGGAAAGCTCCCTCACCGAACAGGGGCTCGCCGCCCCTGAGAAAAAGACCGGCCGTATCCTGCTGATCGCCTGCGGTGCGCTTGCGCGTGAAATCCTTGATATCAAGGCGAAAAACGGGCTGGATCACATCGACCTCACCTGCCTGCCCGCAAAACTGCACCTCTACCCGGATCAGATTATAGATGCCGTCGACGGCGCCGTGGCCAAATACTCAACCACATATGACAAGATTTATGTAATCTATGCAGACTGCGGAACAGGCGGCGCGCTAGAGCGCAAATGCACGGAACTCGGCGTGGAAATGGTCGCAGGCCCGCATTGCTATTCCTTTTTTGAGGGCAACGACGCCTTTGCGGCCCGTACCGATGCGGGTGAAATCACCGCCTTTTACCTGACCGACTTCCTGGTCAAGCAATTCGATGCCTTTGTCTGGCGCCCGATGGGGCTCGACAAGCACCCGGAACTGCGGGACATGGTGTTCGGCAATTACACCAAACTGATATACCAGTCGCAGATCAGCGACCCCAAGCTGGTGGAAAAAGCCCGCGACTGCGCAGACCGCATGGGGCTGGAGTTTGAGCACCGCCACACCGGCTACGGCGATCTGGAAACCGCGATTTCCAACTGGGCCAAGTAGGCCCTTCATCTTTCAAGAAATACTCCGGGGAGCGCGAGGGGCCGCCCCCTCGCCCGGCCGGCCTCAGGCCTGCGCCATCGCGGTTTCGCGGATCCGCTCGATCATCGACCGCAACCCGTTCGAGCGTTGCGAAGACAAATGTTCGTTCAGCCCAAGCCGTCCCAGTTCCGCCCTGGCATCCACGGCAACTACATCCTTGAGGCCCAAACCATTGTACAAGCAGCGCAGCACGGCAATCAGTCCCCGCACAATCATCGCATCGCTGTCACCGTCAAACCGGAATTCCCCGTCTTCAACCGTGGCATGCAGCCAGACCTGGCTGGCGCAGCCGTCGACCTTGGTTGCAGGCACTTTCAGCGCGTCATCCAGCGGCCGCATCGCCTTGCCCAGATCGATGACATGGCGGTAACGGTCTTCCCAGTCCTCCATGAACTCGAAGTCTTCCACGATCTCTTCAAAGGCGGCAGTGGCCATCGTCCGTTATCCTCAAAATCCGTTTCCGGGGGCAGTTCAGCACCTAAGCCCCTGCCCGCCCCATTTCAACCGCTTTTCAAGCTTCCGCCAATGGGGTAATCCCTTGCAAAGACATTTTGAATGGGCGGGGACAGATGCACAAACCATTGGCTCTTACATTGGCCTGCGCGCTGATGCTGGCAGGCTGCGGCGGCTGGAAACAGTCGCGGATCAACCCGTCCAACTGGTTTGGCAGCTCCGCGCCCGCCGAAGCGCCAGCACCGGGAAACAGCAACCCGCTGCTGCCGCAAGAAAGCAACGCCCGTGGCCTCTTTGCCCGCCCCGAGCCCAAGGACACCTCCGTCCTGGTCAGTCACGTGACCGGTATGCGGATAGAACGCACCGCATCCGGCGCCATCATCTATGCAACTGCCGTCGCTGCCCGTCAGGGCGCCTATGATGTTGTTCTGCGGCCGGTCGAAGACAATGATGAAGGCGTCCTGAGCTTCGATTTCCGGATTGTCTATCCAGAGGATGGCACGCCAACCGGCAGCGAGTCCAGCCGCACTATCCATGCCGCCCGCACAGTTACGAATCAGGATCTGGCCGGCATCCGCACAGTGCGTGTGAATGGCGCGGAAAATGCCCGCGAAAGCCGCCGCCGCTAACCCCATGACCGCTTAAAAAGGAAAACGCCCGCAATCGTTGCGGGCGTTTTTCTATGTGCCTGCTGTTGGCAGCGGCCGAGGCGTCTTACAGCTCCACCACCTGAACCGCCTGGCCTTTGGCTGCGAGGCCGATCTTGCCCTCGCAAAGCCGCAGGGCATCGGCGCCAAACACTTCGCGGCGCCAGCCGCTGAGGGCCGGGACATCGCGCAGGCCCGCCGCAATCGCGTCCAGGTCCGCGCTGGGGGCGATCAGCTTGGCCGCCACCCCCTCTGCTTCGGTCTTGGCCTTCAGCAGCACCCGCAACAGATCCGCCAGCGCCGGATTCACTTGCTGCTTTTCCTTGCTGCGGTCCATCCGGGGCTGGTCTTCGGGCGGGCAGTCTGCCCCCTTGGCCACGGCCGCCAGGATACCTTCGGCAATTGCGCCCTTGCGCGCCTCGCGCAGCAGCAGGCGGGAGCCGCCCAGATCGCCAGGGTTGCGCGGCTTGGTCGAAGCAAGCTCGACCAGCGCATCATCCTTGAACACCCGGTTGCGCGGCACATTGTTGGTTTGCGCATAGGTTTCGCGGAAGGCGGCCAATTCACGCACCACGGCCAGAAACTTACCCGAAGAGGTCCGGGTTTTGACCCGTTTCCACGCATCTTCGGGCTGAATGTCATAGGTCGCCGGATCGGTCAAAACCTGCAACTCCTCGGCCACCCAATGCGACCGGCCGCTCTTTTCCAGTTCAGCGGCCAAGAACTCGTAAATATTGCGCAGATGGGTCACATCGGCCAGCGCATAGGTCTTTTGCGCCTCGCTTAACGGCCGGCGCGACCAGTCGGTAAAACGCGACGTCTTATCGACACCCTGTTTGACGATCTTGCGCACCAGGGTTTCATAGCCTGCCTGATCGCCAAAGCCACAGACCATCGCCGCCACCTGGGTGTCGAACAGCGGCTTGGGGAAGACGCCTGCGTCAACCCAGAAGATTTCCAGATCCTGGCGGGCAGCGTGGAACACTTTGACCACGTTCTCATCGCGAAACAGCGTATAAAGGGGCTCCAGCGAGATGCCGTCGGCCAGCGGGTCAACCAGAACCGCATCGTTCTCACCATCCCCCGCAAAGGCCAGCTGGATCAGGCAAAGCTTGGAATAATAGGTCCGTTCCCGCAAAAACTCGGTATCCACCGTGACATAAGGATACTGTGCGGCGGTTTCGCAAAAGGCCTGCAGGTCTTCGGTGGTGGTCAGAGTTTTCATAAATTCCGGCTTTTCAATCTCATGTGGGCCGGGACGTGATACGCGCTTGTCCCAGGCAATGCAATCAGCCGGACCTCAGCCCAGCTGAACCAGCGTATTGTCACCCGCCGCGAAGCGGCGCAGCACTGCCGGGTAAAGAAGATGCTCCTGCACCAGCACCCGGGCCGCCAGCGTATCCGGCGTGTCGTTTTCCAGCACCCGCACCCGTGCCTGACCCAGAATGGGGCCGTCATCCAAGCGCGGTGTCACCTCATGCACGGTGCAGCCGTGTTCGCCGTCACCGGCCTCCAGCGCGCGGGCGTGAGTATGAAGCCCCTTGTACTTCGGCAGCAGCGAGGGATGGATGTTCAGCATCCGGCCCTCGAACAGCGACACGAAACCCGCAGTCAGCACCCGCATGAAACCAGCGAGGCAGACAATGTCGGCACCGGCCTCGATAACCGGTTTCGCCAGCTCTGCTTCAAACGCTTCACGGTCGCCAGCAAAGGGACGGTGGTCCACCACAGTAGTGGCAACGCCAGCAGCGGCTGCCTTGGCCAGCCCGCCGGCACCGGCATTGTTGGACAAGACCAGACATGGCCGTGCCGGGTGGTCGCCGGTCATGCTCTCCAGAAGCGACACCATATTAGAGCCGCCGCCGGAAATCAGGATTGCGACCTTTTTCCGGCTCACAGCAGCTTGCCGGAATAACGCATGCCGGCACCTGCGGTAACTGCGCCCAGACGCGCAACGGTCTCACCCTCTGCTTCCAGCAACCCGGCCAGCGCATCTGCGCGGTCAGCAGAGACCGACAGGATCATGCCGATCCCGCAGTTGAATGTTTTGAGCATCTCGGCTTCAGCTATGCTGCCGGTATCTGCCATCCATTTGAATACCGGCGGCAGGTCCCAGGAATTCAGGTCGATATCGGCGCCCAGGTCCCCGGGCAGCACCCGCGGCAGGTTCTCGGTCAGTCCGCCGCCGGTGATATGGGCCAGCGCATGAACGCCGCCTGCCCGTACCGCGGCAAGGCACTGTTTGACATAGAGACGGGTCGGGGTCAGCAATGCTTCGCCCAGCGATCCATCACCGAAAGGGCAATCGGCATCCCAGCCAAGCCCCGAGACCTCCACCAGCTTGCGTACCAGAGAATAGCCGTTTGAATGCACGCCGTCAGACGCCAGCCCCAACAGCACATCGCCCTCCTGCACGCCTTCCGGCAGTGCCGTGCCGCGCTCCATCGCGCCAACGGCAAAGCCTGCAAGGTCGAAATCGCCTTCCGGGTACATGCCCGGCATCTCAGCCGTCTCACCGCCGATCAACGCGCAGCCGGAGCGGACGCAGCCCTCGGCGATGCCCTCTATGATGCGGGCGGCGGTTTCGGACTCCAGCTTGCCGGTGGCGAAATAGTCAAGGAAAAACAGAGGCTCAGCGCCTTGGCAGACCAGGTCGTTGACGCACATTGCAACCAGGTCGATGCCAACACCGTCCACCACGCCGGTGTCGATGGCTATCCGCAGCTTGGTGCCGACACCATCGGTGGCGCCTACCAGGATCGGGTCGTTGTAGCCGGCGGCTTTCAGGTCGAACAGCGCACCAAACCCGCCCAGCCCGCTCACCACGCCGGAGCGGTTGGTGCGCTTGGCAGCCGGCTTAATCCGGTCAACCAAGGCGTTGCCCGCATCAATGTCCACACCTGCGTCTGCATAGGTCAAGCCGTTCTTGCCGCTGGTCATCACTTGGCTCCTTCAAATCGGTTGCGCAGCCTTTAGCGCAAGGCGCCTCGGAAGGAAACAAAGGAATCCGCCGCGCCATCACAGACTGCACGCCGGGGGGATTTAACAGCTTCTGAACCGGCCTCAATGGCCCAACTGCCAAGGGGCCGCCTGATGGGCATAGCCGACCGCCTGGCGCAGCACCCGGCGCAGCGCGTCTGGGTCGGCCCGCACGGCAATTTCACCGGTGCGGCCTGCAATCACCGCTTGACCTTGCCCGCGCCATTTCCTAACCACCAAACCATGGCGGGCCTGTAGCTCAACGGTTAGAGCAGAGCGCTCATAACGCTTTGGTTGGGGGTTCGAATCCCTCCAGGCCTACCATAAAGTCAAAGACTTAAGGCTCAGCTGCGGTTTCCTCGTGGGTTCATTGAACCTGAGGCTTCAGAGATCTCACCTATTTCGCGGCTTCGGTCATTGGTTGTTCCACCTGTCCAGTCGCCTCATTTGACTTCTAATACGCACTGGCAAGCGGAGCGTGAATCTGCTGCATCCGCACCGGCGCGGTGGGTCGTCTGCCGCTTAGTCCGGATATCATACACTCGATGCAGGCGCCCAGATCGAACGTTTCCCTCGTCAGAAAAAGCATCCCAAACAACACTGTCGAAGTCGTGGATCTTCGGGCCAATCTCTCCCAAGAGGCGGCCGAGCCACCTCTGATCAAATTCTGGCGCATCTGAAACCAATGTCTGGCCCGCGACTGTCTACAGCAACCACGCGGTAACTTCATCAGCACTCTCGGCGTTGTCGAGATCAGAGCGCGGGATGCTGTGAACGGCTTCGCTATTTGGGTCCCAGTCGTCCTCGAACCATTCGATCCGCGGACGAATGAGGCAGCTCTCCGCGACGGCTCTTTTTCCGTCAAGCCATGCGAGACCAACCTCGATAGGCCACGAAGCTGCACTCAAGGAGGAAGCTTCGAAGTCTATAAAAATAGGGCTGACAAAGCTCAAAAACACCTCCTTGAGATCTTCATTGTTCCAGCATTTTCCACCTCGAAATATACACGGCGCATCTCTTGGGAGGGCTCGGCGAACTGTATTCTGCTATTTCCACGTCAAGTTACACACCCGGTCCCGACCCACAATCGGGGAAGGCCAAATAGAGATCCGCACCGATCTCGGCACAACGAAGCTGAGTCTCAGAGCCGGCCAAGATGAATCCTAACACATGCTCAATCAAGGTGACTTTCACACTTCTGCCATCATAGTGTCATCGTCCGGCGTCCGTTCGATCTGGCTGCGCACGACCTGGAGACCATGAAGAAGCGGCTGAAAGCCTTGGAGGCCCGTGCCGCCCAGGACGGCATCCTGCTCACCGAGGCGCAGATGGCCGCGCTGGAGAAAGCCCAGCAGAAGAAGGAGGCGTATGGCGTGATCGAAAGCCATCATCCTGGTTACCTCGGCAGTCAGGACACCTATTACGTGGGCACGATGAAGGGCGTGGGACGCATCTACCAGCAGACCTTCATCGACACCTACGCGCGGGTGGCGGCCTGCAAGCTCTACACCGAAAAATCCGCGATCACTGCGGCCGACCTGCTGAACGACCGGGTTATTCCCTTCTTTGCCGAACATGGCGTCAGCCTGCTGCGCACCCTGACGGACCGCGGCACCGAATATTGCGGTAAGGTCGAAAACCACGCCTATCAGCTCTATCTGGCCGTCGAGGACGTGGATCACACCAGAACCAAGGCGAACAGCCCCCAGACCAACGGAATCTGCGAGCGTTAACGCCATCCGTTGACGCGGCAGACCCA
Organism: Leisingera sp. SA215; assembly: GCF_055902035.1. Classification (NCBI taxonomy): domain Bacteria; kingdom Pseudomonadati; phylum Pseudomonadota; class Alphaproteobacteria; order Rhodobacterales; family Roseobacteraceae; genus Leisingera; species Leisingera sp. SA215. The sequence goes on from NZ_JBVVXU010000001.1 coordinate 651,267, forward strand.
TGCGCCGCTCCGGTACATGTGCCGACAGGATGCGCGCACTGCCGCCGCCTTCCCATGCTGGCGCGGCGCCAGGGCGAATCCGCTTTGCAATGCCGCCATGTTCATGCCTGCGCCGCCGCGCGCTGCGCCCGCGCCTCATCAGCAATATCGCGGCACTTCTGCAGGGCCACCCGGTGCCGGTCACGAAACTCAGCCTCTTCAGGGGTGCGGATCTTGTCGAGGCCATGCCAGAGGATCCGTTTTTCAACCGCGCCTGTGAATGCAAGTTCGCACATCACTAGCCGCGCGACCTCCTTGCGCACGACGCGCGGTGCAACCTCCGCCGCCGACCAGTTACCCCCGGAATCGCGGTCCACAAAGCGCTCAATGGCGGCATCTACAGAAGGATTCTTGTATTGCCCGGTGCCCGTAATCGCGCGCTCCTCCGCCGTCTTGTCGTCAGCAGGCGTGGGCACCTTCGTCAGTCCCAGTACGGCCTCCTCCTCGGTCAACCCTTCGCACTCACATGCGAGCCACTGGACCAGTTCACACGAGCTACGATGATCTGCGATCCTCTCTTGCGGGACCACCAGTGCCAGCTTCCTCTTGCCCGCGCGCTCATCATGAACGATCACGAATTCGATCCGAAACAAATTCGGGTTCATATCCTCCGGCGCGATCACGCCACGGGCCAACCGCTCCTTATCTTTTTGGTAGACTCGGAGCCAGACTCCGCGCTTGCAATACCGCTTGCGGCCATTACGCTTGAGGCCGAGGTAACGCAGCCAGTACAGCGTCTTTCCTCCTTGATCGTCGCCCTCGACCTCTGGGTGATGCACCTCCAGGGAGGGGCTGCGCGCATTCATGTAGTTCTGCAACCGCTCGAACAAGCCCGGCTGGTCAGTATCAATGCTCGCGTCCGCCCGGCTGACGAGCTGAGGGCCGAGGTGTTTGCGCACCAGCGGCGCGACCCGGGCGCACTCGCCATTGCCGCCGCTGATTTCCAGGCTCGGCATGTTCCGGCTGTGCCCGCCCCTGACGGTGACAAAGGCCTTGCCCTGCGTCGGGTGGGCGCCGAACTGAAAGCCAATCTTGTAGCCCTGCCGCCCCTCGCCTTCTGCGCGTTTATGCAGCCCTGCCGCGACCACGAACCGCAACAGCGAATCGAGGGCCTTGCCCTCATGCGCTTCCGCCGCTTCGCGCTCCGGGCGAAGTACCGGACCACGCGCAAGCTTGTTATAGCCCTTCTGATCTCTAAGGGCCTCGGTCAAGCCGGAATTCTCGCCGCTGCCGTCGATCTCGTTCGTCATCGTGACGCTTAGGTAGTCGAGGAAGAACCGCGCCGGGATCGCCACCATGCGCCCGGTCGTTTGCTTCGCCCGAGACTTGCGCCCAGATGCCCCACCCTTTGGGGGCATCGGTGGGCGCGGCGTCATCGGATTTTGCCCCCCCCTTTTGCCGCATTTCCGCCGCCCAAGGGGGGGGGGCCATCTTCTGTTTGAGGGTCTTCGTGAGTGTGGTTTTCTTCTTTCTTGTTCGGACGCGAATGCCCAATAAACCCTTGCTCCGCAAGGCGTTCTTAGGCATTCGCATCTTTTGCGGCAGAGCCTGCGGCTGACTGCTGCTGCAAAAGGGGGTCCGTTATTACACAACGGACCCCATGAAGGCCTTTGGCCTCGTCAAGTCCCTGATCTCGTGCCACCCTCATCGCCGCAAGGGCGAGGGCGGAAAGGGTAGAAGTGCCGCTAGGGCTGCCGCGCGGCGTTATTTCAGAACCAGTAACGCGGCCGAAACGATCGCAGGCTGCAAAGCCGATCCATGCTGTTTCGGCCTTTCCGAGCGCGACAGTTTTGCCGTCCAGCGCGCATGGATAGGCCCCGTTTCAGTTCTGGCGGTTCACCCACCCTAGATATTCCTCAATGAATTCAATGGGCGAAGGATCGCGGTCAGCCAGCACAAGCCTTTGATTTTTCATAACTTCCCGACTACCGCTGGCCTCCCGAAATCATCGCTAAACTGCCAGTTTGGAAAGCCTCTGTTACCCTTTTTCGCATGGCTGATTTGCCGCCCGGAAGATTCCGCCAAGGAATGCACAAAGCTTCCGGCCGGGTTCAGCCTGCGTGGCAGTCAAGCCAGTGATCCGGTGCTGCCGCTGACCGCAAGGAATGCAAAAACTGGATGCCGGCCGCCGCCGCGCAACACCTGGTGGCGCACAGGCGCCTGCCCCGCGGGTCAGCGTGTGCGGCATAGCAGTCAACGCGCGATCACGATGTCGGCTTTCAGCCCGCCCAGATCCGTGCTTTCGCCCAGCCGCAAGGTACCGCCGTGAGCACGGGCGATGTCGGCAACAATCGCCAGGCCCAGGCCAACACCAGACCCGCGGTCCTGATTACGGGCCGGATCCAGCCGGGTGAACGGGCGGATGGCATCGCCGCGCTGCCCGGCTGGTATGCCAGGACCGTCATCCTCGACCCGGATGCGCATGGAGCGATCAGTCAAAGCCACAGAAACCCGCGCCTGGGAGCCATAGCGCACGGCGTTTGAGATCAAATTCTCCACCGCCCTTCGCACCGGCTGGCGGCGCAGCATCACCTCCCCCGTGCCGGACATCTCTCCCAGAGCCACCTGTTTATCCTGGCGCTGCCAATCGCTGATGATGGTGCGGACAAGGTCTTGCGGATCCACCGGTTCAGGTTCGCTTACCGCCGCCCCCCGGGAGAAATCCAGGAACGCATCCAGCAGCCCCTGCATTTCATCCACATCGCGCAGCATCGGTGCTGCATCCTCCTCGTCCAGCATTGCCAGCTCCAGCTTCATCCGCGTCAGCGGGGTGCGCAGATCATGGCTTACCCCTGACAGCATCAGCGTGCGCTGCTCGATCTGCCGCTCAAGCCGGGCCCGCATATCCAGAAAGGCGCTGCCGGCCGCCCGCACCTCCAATGCGCCGGCCGGCGAATACGGCACCGCCCGGCCGCGCCCGAAAGCTTCGGCAGCATTGGCCAGCCGCTTGATCGGGCGCAGCTGGTTGCGCATGTAAAGAAAGGAAATCAGCATCATCAGGAAGCCGAACAACAGCATTGTGACAATCAGCTGGTGCGGTGCGGCGGCAGTTACCCGGCGACGGTCAAAGCTGAGCTCCATCAGCCCGTGCGCGGAACCGAAATAGACCTGTACCGTGCGGTCCGCAGGAAACCGCGCCGCCAGAAACCCCGGGAACGTCTTTTGCAGTTCTTCGCGCACCACCCGGCCGGAAAACTCGATCAGGCTGAACTGATCCTCCGGCAGCGGCGCACCCGGAGGCAGAAACCGCGCCTGCATGTTCAACGGCTTCAGCAGCGGCCCGATCTGAACCAATGCAGCCTGCTGGTCCGTTGCCGCGTCCGCCACCTGGCGCAGCAGCTCGAACTCGCGCTGGATGGTGGCCGTCATCTGTACGGTGACATCTTCCAGATCGCGTTTGATGAACACCACCGACACTACAATTTGCAGCGCCACGATGGGTACCACCAGGATCAAAGCCGCACGGGCATATAGACTGCGCGGCATATATCGTTTGAGCCATTTGAAGAACATGGGCTAAGCCTATAGGGCGCTTGGAAAAGAGAAAAGCCAATCCGGGCGCGCACTGGCCGGGAAAACAGCAGCGGAGCAAAAGTATGCAGGCATCAGATGATTTTAACCCGCCGGCCGGCTTGGCCGAAGAGCTGGAGCCGGGCCTGCGCCGCATTCTGGCGCCGAATCCTTCGCCAATGACCTATCGCGGCACCAATACCTATGTGATCGGGACCGGCGGGCTGGCGGTCATTGATCCAGGGCCAGAGTCCGAGCTGCACCTTGCGGCGATTCTGGCCGCCGTGCAGCCGGGTCAGCAGATCACCCATATTATCGTGACCCACAGCCATTTGGACCATTCCCCGCTGGCCCGGATGCTTGGCCAGGCAACCGGTGCGCCGGTCTTTGCCTTTGGCGGGCCTGCAGCCGGGCGCAGCGCCGTGATGTGCCAGCTGGCCGCCCGCGGGCTGGCCGGAGGCGGCGAAGGCATCGACGCCGGATTTTTACCTGACATCACGGTCGGGAACGGCGAGATCATCCGCGGTGACGGCTGGGACCTTGAGGTCATCCATACACCCGGCCACCTCGGCAATCACATTGCACTGGCTTGGGGCGGCGCCTGTTTCACCGCAGATCATGTGATGGGCTGGGCCAGTTCGCTGGTCTCGCCGCCGGATGGCGACCTGACGGATTTCATGGCCTCCTGCCGCCGCCTGCGCCAGCGCAATTGGCGTGTGTTCCACCCCGGCCATGGTGCCCCGGTCCACGATCCCGCCGGCCGGCTCGACTGGCTGATCGCCCACCGCGGCTCCCGCGAGGCCGCAATTCTGGACGCGCTTTCAGAGGCGCCCGCCAGCGCTTCCGCTTTGGCCCGGAAGATCTACACCGAGACCCCGCCGGCCTTGCTGAAAGCTGCCGAGCGCAATGTTTTCGCTCACCTTGTTGACCTCACGGGCCGCAAATTGGCCGCACCGCAAGGCCCCCTTTCCGCCTCCGCCGTTTTTGGCCGGCGCAGCGGCTGATTTTTTTCAAGAAAGTCCTTCTTGCCCTCTGGACGCCTGATCCGGAGGGCGCTATACGGCACAGACCGTTCCGGCGTAGCTCAGCGGTAGAGCAGTTGACTGTTAATCAATTGGTCGTAGGTTCGATCCCTACCGCCGGAGCCAAATATTTCAAGGGCTTAGGAGCTTTCGCTTCTAGGCCTTTTCTTTTGGGGCACGCTGGGGGAACAAACCTAAGCGGCCACAATTCACAGCCAGTCGACAGGAGCTTGCGCAACTCAAACCGCTGGGGGTAAGGCCGATGTGACCGCATTGAAGGACGTTCACCTTAAAAAATTACCAGCAATCGGCTTGAACTGCGGTTGTCGCCGGATGAAGACGCAATCTGCGATGCCCCTCCCTTTGACAAATTCCGCAAGGGGGAAGTTGCACCCAGGACATGGCTACGTAACTATCCTGGATAAAAACAGCATGTTGTCAGAGAGCATGTGGCGTATTGTATGTGTCAAGATTCAGTTCGTCTTCCGATTTCGCGATCAACACGGTACAGGCGCAGTCGCCCGTCACGTTCAGGGTTGTTCGCGCCATATCAAGGATGCGGTCGATGCCTGCGATGATTGCGATACCTTCCAACGGCAGACCCACAGAGGTCAGAACCAGCGATAACATGATCAATCCGCCGCCCGGCACACCCGCAGTGCCAATAGAAGCCAACGTCGCGGTCAAGACAATCGTGATATGGTTTCCCATCGTAAGATCAACACCGTAGGCCTGTGCAACAAACAGCGCCGTCACACCTTGATAGAGGGCTGTGCCGTCCATATTGATGGTGGCCCCGAGTGGCAAAGTAAAACTTGCAATCTTGTTGTCGACGCCAAGGTTTTTCGAATTGGCCGCCATCGTTACTGGCAAAGTGCCGGAACTCGAAGTACTGGTAAAAGCGACCATTTGCGGTTCGAGAATACCTTGAAAAAACCGAATGGGGTTCAGCCGGGCAATAATGGCTACGAGCGAACCGTAAACCAAAACCGCATGCAGGATACATCCAATATAAACCGCGAAAATGACTTTGGACATAGGAAGCAAAACATCCATCCCATAGGTGCCGGCGACCCACGCCATCAGTGCAAACACACCATAGGGCGCTGCTGAGATAACAAGTTCGGCCAGCGAAATTACGACCGAATTCAACGCCTCGAACAGATCGCGCACAGGCGTCCCACGATCACCGGCAAGATTAGTCGCCAAGCCGAACGCAATGGCGAAAAAGATGATCTGCAGGACGTTTCCGTTTGCCGCCGCTGCGACCGGGTTCACAGGGATGATTCCGAGCACCGTTTCGCCGAAGGATTGGCCGGTGGGCACGGCCTCGGTCACTGCAGCGGTTAGGTTAAGTCCTGCACCTGGCTGCAGCAGCGTTCCAAACAACAACCCGATTATGATCGCAAAAGCGGTCGTGCCGAGATAGAAGGCAACCGTTTTGATCCCGATCCGCCCCATCCTGGACAGGTCCGTCATCGCGGTCATCCCACAAACTAGAGAAACAAAAATCAGCGGGACAATTATCATCTTGATGGCGGAAACAAAGGCTGTGCCAATCAGTTTGATACTTCCGGCAATCGCTTGATTTCCGGTGAGATTTAAAATGATGCCAAGCCCTGTTCCGACGAAGAGTGCCAGCAAGATCTTTTGCCAGATCATTAGGCCACGCCATCCGCGAGGCCATTTCCGTACTGTGGTTTCCATATCGTTTCCTCCCATAATCTTTGCAGCGGCGGGGCAATCGCGTCCTTTGCCCCGGCTGATAGTGCATTGGTTTTTGTGATAAGTATTTTGTCACGTCATGTGCGCGATCAGCTCCAGCTCAACGTCAAAGCCGTGATGGAGTTCGGGAACTGGCACGACAGCGCGGGCTGGTTTGTGACTGCCCATAAAGACGGCGTATTTTGTGTTGAACAGATCCCAGTGTTCGACATTTGTGACATAAACACGTGCAGATACCACATGCTGCGCCGTCAACCCTGCAGCCTCCAGAATTGCGCCCGCATGAGCGAGCACGAGGTCTGATTGCTCCTCAAACGACAGGCTGCGGATCATCGGATCTTCCCTGGCCACAGGCAGGATCCCCGAGACGAAACAGAAGCCGGATTGACAGGCCGCTTGCGAGTAATGGCCTAAAGGATTTGCTGCCTTGTTTGTTTCAATAAATTCCATGGTTTCCCCATTGTTTGATGATTTACCAACCCGAGATCCGCGGCCAGAATTGACCGTTCAGCATCGGATCTGGGGACAGCAAGTGATAGCCTTCGTGCTGGGCGGCAGTGGCACAGGCGTGATTTGGCAGAATGCGCAGGCGGGTTCCAACTGACAGAGACGGAAGTGAAGAGGTGAAATCGGGCCGCAATGCGATGATACCGTGCTCCTGATTGACCGCCGCCAAAAACAGCTCAGGCATCGGCTGACCATCCGCGTCGCAGACAATCCCATACCCCTGATCGACAGATTGTGCCGCGGTCCCCCGATCGCGAGACAAGGCCATCCAGCCGACATCAACAAGGATCCAGCCTTTTTGGCGCTGGTGGCCGATCACGGTTGTCAGAACAGACAGAGCAATGTCATCGACGTTGCAGACACCGATGCCGGCCATGACCAGATCGAAAAAGGTGTAGACGCCTGCGCGCAATTCCGTAACGCCAGTCAGATCCCGCGCCGCATGTGCGGTCGGCGTCGAGCCAACGCTGACAACCGGGCAATCATGCCCGGCTTGGCGAAGCATCGCGGCGGCGGTGACCGTGGCATTCCGTTCGCGTTCCGCATATTCGGCGTGCGCATCGGCCCCAATGACACCGTAGCTTTCACCCGCATGGGTCAGCACACCGCGCAGATCCGCACCGCTTTTGACAAGGAGACCAGCGATTTTCAAAAGTTCCGCGCTTGAGACCGGCAATCCGCTCCTATGACCGTCGCTGTCAATCTCGATGAAGACCGGGATGCTCTGTCCTGTCGCGGCGCATTTCGCCGCCACGGCTTCGGCCTGCTCCATGGAGTCGAGCAGAATTGACAAATCGCAGCCGCGTTGCCGGATTGCCAACACTCGGTCCAGTTTTTGTGGCGCAATTCCGACCGCATACAGGATGTCTCTTACACCGGCAGCCGCAAAAACTTCGGCCTCGCGCAAGGTTGAAACCGTTGCCTTGGAAGCCGCGCCATCCAAAATCCGCCGGGTAATCTCTACCGATTTTCCCGTCTTTAAATGCGGCCGCAGTTCGACGCCCAATGTGTTTGCTTTGTCACGCAGTCGTTGGATATTTCGCGTTAGACGCGCCTCCTCCAACAACAGGCAAGGCGTATCCAACGTCTCGACCGAGTTAGTTTCCTCTCTCACAGTGTACCTCCGCCATATGATTGGGAAGGACTATACGTGGGGAAGGTGAATTTTTATATTTACAAAATATAAATCCAAAATTAAGTCTGAAGTTAATGATTACCTCGCAAGATCTCCTGTTCTTTGCCGAAGTTGCGTGCTCAACTTCGCTCGCATCCGCCGCGCGTAGTTTGAACGTCTCGCCGCCTGCGGTCACTCAGCGCCTGAAACAGCTTGAGGCGAAGTTATCTGCGAGGCTCATCGACCGGGTTCGCGGAACAATTTGCCTCACTTCTGAGGGAGAAATGCTGCTGGAAAGGGCGCAGGCGATTCTGGCGGACCTGGACCGCTTGAACGCAGAGATTTCAGATCGGCGTGATCGTGTGACCGGCCCCTTGCGCGTGATTGCTCCGCTAGGGTTTGGGCGACGGTACATGGCGGGGATCATGGCGTCGTTCAAGCAGATGCATCCCGAAATCACTTTGTCCCTCAAACTGTCGGAGGCACCAATCATTACCGCGCAGAAAGAGACTTGGGACGTGCTGGTTAATATCGGAAACTTGCGGGATTCATCTACCATTCAAAGACGACTTGCCGCCAATCAGCGTATCCTGTGCGCAGCCCCCGACTATCTGGTAAAACACGGGCATCCCCGCCATCCTCACGAATTGGTCCATCATGCCTGTGGCGTAATCCGGGAGAACGAAGAAGATGCGACGCTCTGGACTTTCAGGACTGCGGACGCGAAGGACCGCAAGGAAATGATAACACAGCGGATTGTTCCCTCTTTCGCAAGCAACGATGGCGAAGTTGTGATGGAATGGACGAAAACGGGTCTGGGAATTGTTGAGCGATCGCAATGGGACGTGGCGCCTGAGTTGCGATCTGGCCGTTTGACGAGGGTCTTGAACGACTACCGACTGCCAAATGCAGATATCATTGCCCTTGTCAGTTCGCGCACCCTACGTGTGGCGCGCACACAGGTTTTCCTCCAGCACCTTGTCCAGCAAGTTGCCGCATTAGACAGTGAATGGCATTTCTAAACCGGATGAGCGAGGGACCAGCGGGAACCAGGTCACGCGCCCTGCATCTCCCGGTAAATGCTATAGCTATGACGACTGCTTTGCGTCCCGATGCCATTGAAGAGCTTTACACGCCGACTGGTGATAAATTGGAAGGCGTAAGCCGTATTGGTCCGCGTCAAGGCCAAAGTGACCAGAGTTCTGTGTCACACATCCGCCTCGGCCGGCGGCTGAGCAATTATAGAGACGCTCAGGGTGCTCCGTGATTTTCTCTGACTTGGGTCAAGGCCGCTCCCCAAATTCGTCTCTTCAATGACCCTTGCTTACCGGGCTGCGCGGACGTCGCAAAAGATCAATCAATAGGTCTTTTCCAATTTCCTCACCAGCTTCCAACGCCGCTGCAACGCCGGAGCGGTTTGTCTGCGACCGGGTCTGCTCCAGCTTCGATATTCCCTTCAAGGCAGATAGGTGGATGCGAAATCCGATGATCCTGGGCATCATCCGGGCAATATCAGGTTCCGGGATCCGAGACAGCCGCCAAGCGCCGCCAATACGGTGTTCCGACGAGGCGATGATACGCTCCATCAGAGTGCGCATGCCGGGGCCCTCAACCGGCTCTATCTCCCCCCGCAGATGGACCGACCGGTAAATCCAGGTGGGCACATCCTCATCCTCGGCGTACCAGGCGGGCGAAACATAGGCGGAGGGGCCGTTGAAGACCGCCAGCACCGGCCCCGGGGCCATCAGCTCTGCAGCCTGCGGGTTGGCGCGGGCGATATGGCCGATCAGGGTACGGCAACCGGGGTCTTCCGTCTCGAAGAACAGCGGCGTTTGGGTGGCCTCCGGCGTGTCCTGCCCGCGAGTGATCACAGTGGCAAACGGATAGGCGCGGATCATCAGGCGCGCCTCGTCTTCGCTTGCAGCATAGGGTCGCGGCACATACGGCCGCTTTTGGACTTGGCTCATGGAAAACCTCTTTTCAAGCTGCACCGCGCAAAGCAACGAAATGGCCCGGCGCAGCCTCGGCCAAGCGGTAAGGCGCTTCGCTGCCGCCCGTTGCGTCAAAAAATGCCGATTCACCGTCCTGCGCGGCATCCGCCGGCCCAACCTGCGCCAGCTGCAGTCCGCCAGGGCCCGCCTCAAGCCGCGGCGAGGCCGACATCAGCCGCCGCGTATAAGGGTGCCGCGGCGCCGCGAACAGTGTGCCGGTCTCACCCTGCTCCATGATCCGCCCCTTGTGCAGCACATAGAGCCGGGCACAAAGCTGTTCGACGATATGCAGATCGTGGCTGATGAACAGGCAGGCAAAGCCGTACTCGCGCTGCAGCGACTTCAGCAGTGCCAGAATCTGCGCCTGGACCGTAACATCCAGCGCCGACACGGGCTCGTCCGCAATGATCAGGTCGGGCCGGCTGATCAGGGCGCGGGCGATGGCCACGCGCTGGCGCTGGCCGCCCGACAGCGCATGGGGAAAACGCCCCGCCATGGCTCGGGGCAGGCCGACTGCCTCCAGCATGTCTTCCGCCCGCGCGCGCCGCTCGTCTGCGGACAGGCTGCGATCGTGGCGCAGCCCCTCTGCGACGATGCGGCCGATCCGCATGCGCGGGTTCAGTGAAGAGAACGGGTCCTGAAACACGAAGCGAATGCGCTGGCGCAACCTTCTCTCCTCTGCCGCCGAGCAACTGCCAAGGTCGTGGCCGTCAAAGACGATCCGGCCAGCGGCTTTAGTGACCAGCTTGCCAATGGCGCGGCCGATGGTGCTCTTACCACTGCCGCTTTCGCCGGCCAGGCCGACGAACTCGCCCGGTTGCACAGTCAGTGAGACATCCTGCACCGCTTGGGTTCTGCGTTCGCCCAACAGGCCGAAGAAACGCCTTTCAGCGAACTCCACCTGCAGCCCCTCCAGGCTCAGCAGCGGGGCGCCCGCCGCCCCTTTAACCGGTTCCGGCGCGCCCAGTTGCGCCGCTGCCAGCAGCTTCCGCGTGTAGGGATGCTGGGGGCGGCAGAGCACGGCAGCTGCGCTCCCGGCTTCCACCAGACACCCTTTGTCCATAACCGCGATCCGGGCGGCATAGGCGGCTACCACAGCCAAGTCGTGCGAGATCAGGATGATCGCGGTGCCATTGGCGCGCGCGACCTCGGCCATGATGTCCAGAACTTCCTTCTGTACCACAGCGTCCAGCGCCGTGGTCGGCTCATCCGCGATCAGCAGTGCAGGCTTCAGCATCATCACCGAAGCAATCATGATGCGCTGGCGCATGCCGCCTGAGAATTCATGCGGGTAGCGGTTCAACAGCCGCTCGGCATCGTCGAGTCTGACCTGCCGCAGCATCTCAAGCGCCCTGTCACGAATCTGTGCCGGGTTCAGATCCGTATGCTCCCGCATCGCTTCGCACATCTGCTCGCCAATGCGCATATTCGGGTTAAGCGAAGAAAGCGGCTCTTGGAAGACCAGCCCAATCTCCTTGCCGCGCAGGCGCCGCAGCTCCCGCGGTGGCAGGGCGCCGGTCATTTCATGGCCGCGAAAGGCAACGCGCCCGCGGCTGACCCGGCCGCCGCCGGGCAGCAGCCCCAGGATAGCGCGGCCTATCATGCTTTTGCCGCTGCCGCTTTCGCCCACCAGCGCAAGAATCTCCCCCGGTGCCACCGAGAGGTTCACGCTCTTGACCACCGGCGCTGAGCCGAAGCAGATTTCGAGGTCCTCAATGCTGAGGACAGGGCCGGTGCCAGTGCCGTTTCCCATGTCAGATCACCTCCTTTGAAGGCGCGGATTTCGGATCGAGCTCATCGCGCAGCGCGTCGCCCAGGAGGTTCACCCCCAAAAGCGCAATGGAAATGCAGAGTCCGGGCAAGAGCCCCAGAACCGGATAGCGCACCAGATGCGCCTTGGCCTCGGCCAGGATGTTGCCCCAGCTGGGTTCCGGTGGCGGCACGCCAAGGCCCAGGAAGCTGAGCGCGCTTTCGGCCAGCAGCACCCAACCGAACATCATCGTGGTCAGCACGATCAGCGGCGCCATGCAATTCGGCAGCACATGCACGATCAGCGTATAAAGGCGCGAGTTGCCCATGGTCGCGGAGGCCTCGACGTATTCTGACTGGCTCACCGACAGAACCGCGCCGCGCACCACGCGAGTGACCGCGGGCAGGTAGGCGACCGAGAGGGCAAGGATCACGCCGTATCTGTTCGGCCCGATCACCGCCATCAGCCCGAGCGCAATCAGCAGCCCTGGAAAGGCCATCAGCGCGTCCAGCACCATGATCAGGAGACGGTCGAACCAGCCGCGTAGGAAACCAGCCGCCGCGCCGAGAAAGGTGCCAAGCAGCACCGGGATCACCAGCGTGCCGAGCCCGATCGAAACCGAAACCCAGGCACCGCGCATCAGCCGGGACAGGATGTCCCGCCCGAACATGTCGGTGCCCAGGGGATGCGCCGGCGAGGCGGCAGCAAAGCGGTTCAGAAGATCCGATTTCAGCGGATCATGCGGCGTGTAGACGCTGCCAAGCAGCGCCGTGCAGAAGACGAGCCCGATGAGCAGCGCTCCGGTCAGCCCGTTGGCCTTGCCGAGCAGGCGTTTGGCAAAAATCATGTCAGGCGTACTTTCGGATCGAAGAAGGAATAGGCAATGTCGATGGCGAGGTTGGTCAGCACATAGACTGCGGCGATGAACAGCAGCGCGCCCTGAAGCACCGGGTAGTCGCGGGCATAGATCGAATCCACCAGCAGCTTGCCCAGCCCGGGCAGGGTGAACACGGTTTCGGTCACCGCGGCACCGGCCAAGAGCCCCGCCAGCATGATGCCGACCATCGTCAGCGCCGGCGCAAAGGCGTTCGGGAAGACGTGGCGCCACAGCACCTGACGCTCGGGCAGGCCCTTGGCGCGGGCATGGGTGATGTAATCCTTGCCCATCACCTCGAGGCTGCCTGCCCGCATCATCCGGGTCAGCACCGCGATCTCGGAGAGCGCGAGCGAGGTCACCGGCAGGATCAGATACATCATGCCGCGGCCCAGATCGTCGCTCAGCGAAACAAATCCGACGGTCGGCAGCCAGCCCAGGAGTGCGCCGAACAGCACCAGCAGCATCAACCCGACCCAGAAGCTCGGCATCGACAGTTTCAGAATGGTCAGCAGCACGATCGCGTAATCGGTGCGGCTGTTGTGGCGGTGGGCGGCCAGCAGCCCGGCCGGCACCGACACCAGCAGGGCCGCCGCCATGGCGAGGAGGACAACCGTTGCAGTCACGCTGAAGCGCTGGAGCAGCAGGGCCGAGACCTCCTGCCCGGTCAGGATCGAGGTGCCGAGATTGCCCGAGAACACCTCCCTCAGCCAGGACAGGAACTGCAGCGGCACCGGCTGGTCGAGGCCAAGCTGCGCCCGCATCTGGGCCAGTGTCGCCTCGTCATCGATATTACCGCCGAGCATCATCAGCGCTGGATCGCCGGGCAGCGCCCGCACCAGCGTGAAGATGATCACCGCCACGATGGCGAAGGTCGGGACCGACATCAGCAGGCGTTTCAGCACGAAGATGAGCATGGTAGTCTCCTCTCGCGGCCGTTCAGCCGTTCACCTTCAGCATCCAGCCGCGCAACAAGCCCGCGCCCCAGTTCTCGAAGCCTTCGACCTTGTCCGACATGCCGGTAAACAGGGTGCGGTGGCCAAGCCCGATGGCCGGAACCTCTTCCATGAAGCCCTGATGCAGCTTGTCGATGATCGCCTGCAGCTCCGCCGGATCGCTCACGCGCAAGGCCTCGTTGACCAGATCGACCGCAGGCGGTGACTTCCAAGCTTTGCGCTGCGCGCCACCCGTGAACATCTCAAAGCTCAGCCCGGCATGCAGGCGCGGAGAGAATGTGAAGCTTTGCATTTGGTAACCGCTGCCATTGCGATAGGCTTCGAGCTGGGAACCCCACTCGACCACTTTGAGCTTGGCATTCATCCCGGCGTCCATCATCATCGCCTGCGCCATCAGCGCCCGCTCGTAGTAGGCACCGTTGCGGCGGGTGGCGAGGATAGTGATCTCCTCTCCGTTATAGCCTGCCTCCGCCAGCAATTCCTTGGCCTTTGCAACGTTATATTCCGGATATTGCGCTTGTACACCGGTGTAACTTACCGACATTGGCGGAACTGGCGATGGCGAGGCGTTGCCAAATCCTTCGGTGATTGCCGCCATGATGCGCTGCGGGTCGATAGCATGGGCGATGGCGCGGCGAACCTGCACGTCCGACAACAACGGATCGCTCGAATTCAGCAGGTAAGTGTCCCAAACCGCGGATTCGGTGGCATCAACCTTGAAGCCGGGCTTGTCCTTCAGTTCGGCCGCGGTCATCGCATCGATGTCGACGAGGTCAAGGTCACCTGCCTGCAGGGCCGTCTTGGAAACCGCACCCTCGCCGACGACTTCCCAGCGCAGGGTATCGACGGTGGCATGTTTTCCGCCACCGTAGCCATTGGCGGCACCTTCACGGCTTGTGTAGTCCGCGAACCGGTTCAGTTCCACATAACGGCCCGGGGCGTGATCACCCATCATATAAGGGCCGGTGCCGATCGGCGCGTTCCAGCTTCCATCGGCATTGACCGAATCCGGATGCAGCACCGCCATCGAACCGCAGTCGAACCGCGCCATGGTGGCGAGGAACACCGCATAGGGTTCGGCCAGCGTAATAACGAATGTGTGTTCATCCGTGGACTTGGCGGAGGTCACTTCGATATTGTTCTGGCCGTTGAAAAAATTCTTGCAATGGGATTCGGACTCCTCGCCCGCGAGCCGGTTCCAGGACCATTCGACATCCTTCGCCGTCATCTCCGCGCCATTGTGGAACTTCACGCCTTTGCGCAGGTTGAAGGTATAGGTTCGGCCGTCGTCGGAAATTTCATAGCCCTCGGCCAGCATCGGAATGATGCTGAAATCGCTGCCATAGGTCACCAGCCCCTCGATAATATGCCCATGCACCTGGTCGGTATTACCGTCGCGGGTGACGCCGGGATTGGTGCCGCGGATGTCGGCATTCAAAGCCAACCGGACCATGCCGTCTGCCAGGGCGGGCAGCACGCTCCCCAGGCCGAGAACGGCTGCGAGGACGGCGGGTGCAAGAACTCTACTTGTTTGTGTCATCTCAATTCTCCCTGTTGGTTCTTCTTGGTTTTTCTCCGCCCGTCAGTGCAGGCGGTAGCTATGAGTATCGCCGTTGGCGTAGGGCAGCTGGCGCACGCGCATCTCCCCCGCTCTCGCGTCCATCAGGATCATCGCCACCGTTGCCGAGAGATAGGCGTTTGTCTCGCCCTCGTTGCCCTGCGGGGTGCGGATGATGCCGCGGGGGGCGCCAAACCGATCGTCGAGCACATCCGCAAGGCTGCCGAGATCGTGCTTTTGCCCGGCCGCCTCGATCAGCCGCCGCAAGCGGCGGTCGCGGAACAGCGTGTCGGCGCCGCGCGCGATCCCGAGGTCGCGCTCGCGGGCGCGCGCCTGAGTGGAGACGAAATGGTTGGAATGGGTGAGGCAGGCGCCCTCCGGCGCCTGCCAGTAGATCTCCGCCGGGGTGGTTTCGAAATTCAAACAATCGCCGCTTTGCGCACAGCTGATTGTCATGTTGTTGGAGACAGTCCGCGGCAGCCGGTACAGCTCGGTCAGCGCCTGGGAATAGCCGCCGGCTTCCAGCACCCTGCGCCGGATCACCGACAACGGCACGCCGAAGGGCGCCTTCCCGTCCTGGGCGCTGACCAGGTTATTGCCGGTGATCGCCACGCCCTGATCGTTGAAACCGGCCCGAGCCAGCCCCCCGGCCTCCACATAGGTCAGGATGTCCGGGTGCCGCTCCGACCGGATCCGCAGAACCACGGTACTTTCAGCGCAGTCAGGCAGCCAGTCCCAGTTCTGCACGTGCAGGAGGCGGCCGCTCACGCTCAGTTGCGGCAGCACCACCGCCGCGGTGCAGCCATCGTCGAGCGAGCCGGTGTCCCTGGGACGCTGCGCGTGAAGGTTGATGATCTCGCTCCGCCCGTTGATGACCAGAACCTCCTCGAGCTGCACCCCGGCACCTGCGGCGATGCCGCGCAGTTCGTCCATTGCCTCCGGCACCTGCGGCGCCAGCGCCTCGCGCAGCCGCGCGGCATAGGCGAGCACGCTGTCCCAGCCCAGCCCGTGCTGGCAGAACAGGTCGCGGTAGACGCCAAGCCCGTGGCGCAGCTGCACATCCGCCTGGCGCCCGTAGGAAAGGCCGCGCTCATAGGCCGGGCCTTCGATCTCTACCAGTTTGGGAGCCGCAACCATCAGCGCGCCCCCGGTGCCGGCAGCCGGCCTTTCAGCACATGGGTGAAGAAGCGCTCCACATAGGGAAACACGCCGCACATGTCATGCGGCACGCCGGGGGCGGTGTCGTGCCAGACATCGATGCTGCGCGCTTGCATGCTCTCGCGGAGCGCATGCAGCCTGTCATTGCGGTTCCGGCCGGCGCTATTGGCGCCGGGAATGTATTTGGGCGAATCCTCGGGGAAGGTGATCTCCCATTCCTCGGTGTCGAGCGCGCCGACGGACATATGAACCTTGACCTGTTTCAGCGCCTCAAAATCAATGCCGCGGCCAAAAATGTCCTGGAAGTTCCGGATTCCCGGCCACCAGTCCATGGTCTCGTCCAGCAGCGTCACCGATCCCGGCGCGCCAATCGAGACTGCCTTCAGCCGGTCCGGGTGCAGGTACAGGAACCGGTGGGTAAAGTGACCGCCGCCGGAAAAGCCGAACAGCATGAACTTTTCGAAGCTCCGGTTGATCAGCTCCCCCGCCTGCGCGACCATGGCCAGCAGCACCTCATCATAGCGGATCTCGTGTTCCACCATGTATTTGTAGCCGCCCGCCTCCATGTCGCCGCGCACCCCCACCGGGAACAGCGGCGCCAGGATCACGCAATTATTGAAGCGGCCGAAACCCGAGAAGGAATCGCGGTAAAGCGACTGCAGGCGCATGGTGCCATGCACCGAAACCAGCAGGTCCAGCGCGCGCTCCGGCTCCCTCCAGGCGCTTTCCGGAATGTAGAGCATGAATGAGAACCGCGGGTCCTGGCGGCAGGCGATGATCGTGGTCTCTCCGGTCAGATACAGCGCGCGCGCCCGCTCCTGCGGGCTGTCTTGCAATCGTGGCAGCATTTTTTGGGGTCTCCTGAACTCTTGTTGATCGGACGTTAGCCAGCTGAATTTTTGGAGTCAAAATATTTTTTTAAATTGGCGCCAATTTTGATAACGATATTGATCTGCCCATACTTCCTGACTATTGTGCATCACAACGAAGCATGAGGCTCATGGGAGAATATGCTAGAAAAACAAGACAACGCGGGCGCCAAGCCCGGCCCGGACGAAATCTCGCAGCGCATCATGGCCGACATCAACACCGGGGTGTTGCGAAGAGGCGAATGGCTGAAGCAGATCGATCTGGAGCGGCGTTACAGCTGCACGAGGGTCAAAGTGCGCGACGCTCTGACCTATTTGCACTCCAAGCGGCTGGTGGAACATATCCACAACCGCGGATACCGGGTGCCGGACCCCAATCCGGTGCGCGAACGGGAAATCGGCGAAGTCCGCGCCCTCCTTGAAGCCCATGCTGCCGCGGATGTGCTGGAACTGGCAGCACCGGAGGATGTGGCCCGCATGCGCCAGTTGGCCGAGGCCTTCCGCGAGGCAGCTTACAACGGCACGTCGTTCTCCCAGATCGAGGCGAATTACGCCTTTCATGCCGTACTTTACGGTTTCTGCCGTAACGAGGTGCTGCGTGAGCTGATTTTGGACCTTCGCCAGCAGGGGCCAGCGGCGCCGGTGGGCCAATGGCAGACCGTGGCCCAGCTACAGCGCGCCACGCAGGATCATTTCGATATCGTCGATGCAATAGAACGGCGCGATCTCGATCTTCTTCGCAAGCGCATTACCGCCCATATCGCGGGCAAAGCACCACAAGGGAAGACACAACATGACGCTTGATCCCGATTTGCGCCGGATGCTGGACCGCTCCCGAACCGCTGGCGGCCCGCCGCTTCAGGACATAGCCATTGAGGACGCCCGCGCCGCCATGCGGGAGATGTTCCTGGCCAACGGCTACCCCTTCCGCCACCCCGCCGCTGTCACCCATTTCCCTGCCGGCAGCGGATGCGGCTTCGGCATCCACTTCTACCGCCCTGCAGGTTTGAACGGCCCCCTGCCTGCGCTGGTCTATTTCCATGGCGGCGGGTTCGTTCTGGGTGACGCCGCCGCTTATGACGTGCATTCGCGGGCCTTGGCGCATCTTCTGGGTGCAGCGGTGGTCTTTGTAGAATACCGCCTGGCGCCCGAACACCGCTTCCCCGCCGCGCTTGAGGATGCACAGGGCGCAATGGATTGGCTGGCAGAGAAGATCCCGGAATTGGACATCGACCCAGCCCGTATGGTGCTGATGGGTGAAAGCGCTGGCGGCAACTTGGCAGTGAATGCGGCGCTGCATGCCCGCTCGCAGGGCAGGATCGCATTTTGCGGCCTTACCCTGATCTACCCGGTCACAGACATGCGCCCCTTCACCGGCAGCCATGCGCCAGGCGGCTCGCTCGAAACCTATTCCAGCGGCATGAACCTCGACATGGCGGAGATGCGGTGGTTCTGCGAAACTTACCTGAACACGCCCTCCGAGGGCAGCTTGCCGGAAAACGCTCTGCTCACACATCCCGGCCTGGCAGAGCTGCCTCCGACCCGGGTCTACACCGCGGAATGCGACCCGCTCCGGGACATGGGAATGAATTTCGCCCTCCGCCTCACCGAACAAGGCGTCCGTGCCCACGCTGAATGCCTGCCTGGCATGCTCCATAGTTTCATGTGCCATGGCAGTGTTTCGCCCCGGGCGTTGCGGCACTTCTTTCGGATCGTGGAGGATATCTCCTCTCAGTTTGCCTCGCAGTAGGCACTGTAAAGACCGGAACAACTCAAGGGCCACATTAATCCGAGCAAGCGCCACTGCGATCCCCTCCTGCCGCTCCTCTCCATGCTCCGGCTCCCGCGAGGGTCCCGCTAAACCGGATGTGACAGAGAATGTGCCCAGAACGGCAAAAGCGCCCCGGGATGGAGCGCTTTGTCGTTTACTTCCAACCTCTTAAATGAAGCTGGCTCCGGCGGTAGGGATCGAACCTACGACCAATTGATTAACAGTCAACTGCTCTACCGCTGAGCTACGCCGGAACACAAGATGGGGTATAGAAATAACTCCAAAGGACGTCCAGAGGAAATCTACGGTTTTGAGGAACTTTTTTCGCTCACCGTTCAAGGTGCCGTTTTTACCGGAGAAAATCGCAGGGACCCCAGGGCTTGCCAGCCTCCAAACAGCCGCCGGACGGGCCGCCAATTGTTCGCGCCGGTTGCATGTGCAGAACGGTTGGTACGGTACGGCTACCGCGCTTCCTCAGGTGAAACTTTCGGCGTCAGTTCCTCCCAAAAAGGCCCGCAGCGGCGGTTTCGTCTCCGCTGTGCAGGATTGCTGCGCACCAGAGCATGACACGGTTGCAAAATGTGAACACGCCGGCGGCAGCCCAGGTTAACCAACAACGACACCGTGAAGGGCGGGATGCTTTGCCTCTGCCAGAATTTTTGGCACCAATGCAACGCCTGCTCGCTGTTTGGCGCGCTCCAAGGCCACCGCGTCGCCGCCTGCACGCAAGCCTTCCCTAGGTGCTCTACATCCGCCTCCGTTCCGGGCAGCATCGTGCCCCTGCCGCCAGTCCGGCGGGCAATTAAATCGTCCAGCCCAGCCTTGTTGGCCAGTTTGACCAGAACTTCGGCAGAACCCGCGTTCAGGATGGGGGCGCGGCCCTCAGCCGCGGCATGCTGATGTCCATCAGGATCAGACCGAACCGCCCGCCTTCAACTGCCTGGAACCGCTGTCACCTGATGCCCCTCCCGGCGCAGCATCGTGGCCAAGAGTTCTCGGTTGATGCCGTTGTCCTCGGCAATCAGCAGCCGGCAGGTGCCGTTCCGGCGGGATCTGTCCCGCGTTGCGGCCTTTTGGCTGCCGGCATCGCCAGTATGTTAGTGAACAGGCTGCCTTCGCCCAGCTTGCTCTCGCACGCAATCGTTCCGCCCTTGGCCTGCACCATCTGCCTGCTTCCTGCCGGGCACTCACGGCTGAATTACGATCCTGTCCAGCTGCCAGATGCTGCGCGAATAGACGACTTCAGTACGGAAAGCCGGGTTGCTGCCATAGGGGTACACAACCCATAGCAGCACCATGCCGCGCAGGGACATTTCGGCCCCATTTCGTTCAAAGGCGACAATCGCCCCTCCTTCGACCGCATCCGCAACAGCGATCTCCACCACGTAATCATACACCGCATGCGCCATACGGCGGCCGCTGCTGACATCCATCTGCCCGGCCGGAACGGCCAGCGGCACGCCGGTGAATTGCTGCGGCCCCCGTGGTCCAGATGGTTTCCGTCTCCAAGGTGACCGGTTCCAGCGCGCGCAGATCCTCGATCGCGAAATCAACCTACGCATTCCAGCACTACCTATGTTGATGCCATCTCAACAACGACCGGGCAAAGCATGGCATATCCACACCGCCCTTGCACCGGCACCTGCGGATAGGTTCTGGACCTTTCGTACAGGGCCCTGCAGTGCCACCCCTTCAACGCTGGCTTGCCGGACGCCCGCGGGGCACCGTCGGATCGATCGAACTTCAGTCGAGGCACAGCTGCAGCAGATGTTCACACTCCGTCCCCGCCCGCACCGAACAGGAGGCAGGGCTGTTCTGACAGCCGCCAGCCTGACAGCACCCGTGTCACCCCATTTCCGCCGGCAGAGCCGCATAGCCGCGGAAGCGGATACGCCCGCCCGGCACCCGGCCGGTCAGCAGCCGGTAGCCCGGGAAACGGTGCAGCAGGCGTTCAATGGCGATCCTCCCCTCCAGCCGCGCCAGCGTCAGCCCGACACAGACATGCGGCCCGCCGGCAAACGCCAAATGCCGGTTCGGCGTCCGCCCGGCATCAAAGTCGCCAGGCTTGTCAAACACCTCCGGATCCCGGTTCGCCGCGCCGATCAGCAGATGCAAGTTGGTCCCCGCAGGGACTTTCATGCCGCCGATTTCCACCTCCGCCGTGGTTTCCCGGTTGCCCAGCTGATTGGGCGAACGGAACCGCAGAACTTCCTCGACAGCGGGTTTGATCAGGTCCGGCTGCTCCAGCAGCCGCTGTTTTTGGTCCGGATGATCATTCAGCAGCGCCAATCCATTACCGATCAGATTGGTGGTCGTCTCGTGGCCTGCATTCAGTATAAAGATGCAATTCTGTATCAGCTCAACCTCGCTGAGAGTGCCATCCGCCCCCTCGCCGTTGATCAGCCGCGTCAGAACGTCGGTTTCGATATTCCCCGGGCTGGCCCGCCGCCGGTCGATCAGATCTTGCAGATAAGCCTTGAATGCTTCCACCGCCCGGTGCCCGGCCGCCAGCTGATCAGCCTTCAATGCAGGCTCCAGTGCGCCCAGGATCGCCAGTGACCAATCGCGCAGCGGCGCCCGCTCCGCCATCGGCACGTCCAGCAGATTGCCGATAATCTGGATCGGAATGGAGGCCGCAAAATCCTCGATCAGATCCACCTTGGCCGCCCCTTCCATTCTGTCCAGCAAGTGATCAACCGTCTCAACCAGCCCCGGCTCCATCCTGGCAAGCGCCCGCGGCGTCAGCGCCGAGGTCATGATCCTGCGCACCCGCGTGTGCAGCGGCGGGTCTGAAAACACCAGGGAAGTGGTGTGATGCTCGAATAGCGGTGAACCTGCGCCGAATTTTGGCGCAAAAACCTTCTTCTTGTCCGAGGAAAACAGCGTGGTGTCCCGGTAGATCCTGTCCAGATCGGCATGGCGGCAGACCAGCAGTGATCCATCCGGCTGCGGCAGAACCGGCGCCCCGCGCAGCAAAGCATCATAAAAGGGAAAGGGATCCTCCAGAAAACCCTCTGGCGGGTTTGCCAGGTCAAACTCCTCGATATTCACAAATCCGTGCTGTCCGCCACTCACCTGACACCCTCCCGCTGGCCGTGCCAGTCAGGATTTCCGCAGCAAATGCGACTGTCAATCCAACTTCGGGGAAAAACCCGGCGTCAGGACGGCGCCGCGCCAGTGTCAAAGATGCCGGATTGCCGCGTGACAACACCGCTCGGACCAGTTAGAAACAAAACATGAACACTCCTATCTCTTCCATCCGCAATCTTGGCCCCGCTTACGAGGAAGCCTGCCACCGCGCCGGTATCTCCTCGGCCGAGGATCTGCATGCCATCGGCGCTGACGCAGCCTATGCCAGGCTGCTGCAAACCGGCACCCGGCCGCATTTCATCGGCTACTACGTGCTGGTGATGGCGCTGCAGGGAAGGCCGTGGAACGATTGCAAGGGCAAGGAGAAAGAAGAGCTTCGCCAGCGTTTTGACGAGATCAAGGCCAGCAGCTTTGATACGCAGAAGGCAGCCTTCGAAGCAGCCCTGGACATGATCGGGGTTGTCCCGCGCAAATAGCAGGGCGGAACCGAATGGGAGATCCGAGGGTTAGGTCATCAAGGGAACACCAACCAAAGGAGATCCTCGATGGACCTGATCCGCATCATTTTTGCAGTCATCCTGCCGCCGCTTGGCGTGTTTCTGCAGGTAGGCCTGGGCAAGCATTTCTGGCTGAACATCCTGCTGACCATCCTCGGCTATATCCCGGGCATCGTGCACGCAGTCTGGATTATCGCAAAGACGCCTGAACATGCCTGAGGCTGCACAACAACAAGACCAGCTGCGATCGCTGGAAGGCCTGGCCCACCGGATGGACAGCGCGTTCCGTATTCCGCTGATCGGCACGCGGATTGGCTGGGACAGTATTCTGGGCCTTGTCCCCGGCGCGGGCGACATCATGGCGCTGCTGCCAGCCGCCTACATCCTGCTTTCAGGCCACCGCATGGGCGCTTCAAAAGCAACGCTGGCGCGTATGGCCGCCAATATCGGCATTGATGCGCTTGTGGGAGCGATCCCGTTGATCGGCGACCTGTTCGACATTGGCTGGAAGGCTAACGTCCGCAATGTTGCCCTGCTGCGCCGCCACCTGGAACACACAGCCGCGCAGGATGAGCCGATGGCGAAACGTCCTGCTCGGCGCGGCGTTTCCAAACGGACCGCACTGCGGCAGGCCACTGCTGTGCATCCGCATCGCAGGAACAGTGAGCGGCCCACTCGGTCTCAGTCATAAAAAAGACCGCGCCGGTTGCCCGGCGCGGCCTTTAAACCATCCGGTAAGCCTGCGGCTTAGCCGACCAGCTCGAGGCCGGAGAAGAAGTAGGCG
The DNA here is from genome assembly GCF_055902035.1 of Leisingera sp. SA215. Taxonomy (NCBI): domain Bacteria; kingdom Pseudomonadati; phylum Pseudomonadota; class Alphaproteobacteria; order Rhodobacterales; family Roseobacteraceae; genus Leisingera; species Leisingera sp. SA215. The sequence continues at coordinate 674,482 of NZ_JBVVXU010000001.1, forward strand.
ATCTCAACCGCGGCGGTTTCCGGTGCGTCGGAGCCGTGAACGGAGTTTTCGCCTACCGATTCAGCGAATTCGGCGCGGATGGTGCCGGCCGCGGCGTCTGCCGGGTTGGTGGCGCCCATCACTTCGCGGTTTTTGGCGATGGCGTTTTCACCTTCCAGAACCTGCGCGACGATCGGAGCGGAGGCCATGAATTCGCACAGCTCATCGTAGAAGGGGCGCTCGGCGTGCACTTTGTAGAACTCGCCTGCCTGGGCTTTGGTCAGGTGAATGCGCTTTTGCGCCACGACACGCAGGCCGGCTTCTTCGAATTTGGCGTTGATTGCGCCGGTCAGGTTGCGGCGGGTTGCGTCGGGTTTGATGATCGAAAAAGTGCGTTCCAGTGCCATGGGGCAGACTCCTGTGCTGAAAAGCCGGACATCATGCCCGGCCCGTTACGAATTGCCGCTCCGATAGCATGGCTCTGTGACAGGATAAAGAGGGGATTGCGCAGCGTTGACGCAGCCGCAAAGGCGGTGCGCAGCCTGCCGGCTCGGCGACCTATGCCCTTGCCGGTCCCCCCGCCGATTTGAAATAACCCTGCCACATCCAGCAGCCGCCGGTGCCCTTCCCTTGGCCTGCCCCATTGACAAGGGCCAGACAGTACAGCAGTGCTCGGCCTATGTTACGTATCAGCGATATATCCTACGCGGTCGAAGGCCGTCTTTTGTTCGATGGCGCCAGCGCCACGATCCCCACTGGCCACAAGGTTGGACTGGTCGGCCGTAACGGCACCGGCAAGACCACGCTGTTCCGGCTGATCCGCAATGAGCTGTCGCTGGAATCCGGCGCCATTTCCCTGCCCAGCCGGGCCCGGATCGGCGGTATCGCGCAGGAAGCGCCATCGTCAAACGTGTCGCTGATCGATACGGTGCTCGCGGCAGATACCGAACGTGCCGAACTGATGGCCGAGTCTGAGACCGCGCAGGATCCGGCCCGGATTGCCGAAATTCAAACCCGCCTGACAGATATCGATGCATGGTCGGCCGAGGCCCGCGCCGCCGCTATCCTCAAAGGTCTCGGGTTTGACTACGCCGCCCAGCAACGCCCCTGCTCAGACTATTCGGGCGGCTGGCGAATGCGCGTCGCCCTTGCGGCGGTGCTGTTTTCCCAGCCTGATCTGCTGCTGCTTGATGAGCCGACCAACTATTTGGATCTTGAAGGCGCGCTATGGCTCGAAGCCTATCTGGTAAAATACCCCCACACAGTGATCATCATCAGCCACGACCGCGAGCTGCTGAACCGCTCGGTGAACGGCATTCTGCATCTCGAAGAGCTTGGCCTCACCTATTACTCCGGCAACTATGACCAGTTTGCCCGCCAGCGCGCCGCCAACCGCGCCAATCAGGCTGCCCAGGCCAAAAAACAGGACGCCCGCCGCGCCCATCTGCAGGCCTTTGTCGACCGGTTCAAAGCCAAGGCCAGCAAAGCCAAACAGGCGCAAAGCCGGGTGAAGATGCTGGAAAAGATGGAGACCATCCGCGCGCCCGAAGACGCCGCGCGCACCGTTTTCACTTTTCCCGAACCCGAGGAGCTGTCACCGCCGATCATCGCAACCGAGGGCGCCTCGGTCGGGTACGACGGCACCCCGATCCTCAGCCGGCTGGATCTGCGCATCGATCAGGACGACCGTATCGCGCTCTTGGGCAAGAACGGCGAGGGTAAGTCCACCCTGTCCAAGATGCTGTCAGGCCGTCTGGATGTGATGGCCGGCAAGATGACCCAGTCCGGCAAGCTGCGGATTGGCTTCTTTGCTCAGCACCAGGTGGATGAGCTGCACATCGACGAAACCCCGCTGCAGCATTTGCAGCGCGAACGCCCGGATGAAGGCCAGGCCCGCCTGCGCGCCCGGCTGGCCGGGTTCGGCCTGGGGTCGGATCAGGCTGATACCGAGGTGGGACGTCTTTCCGGCGGCCAAAAAGCGCGGCTGTCGCTGTTGCTGGCCACCCTGCCCGCCCCGCATCTGCTGATCCTCGATGAGCCGACCAACCACCTGGATATCGAAAGCCGCGAAGCTTTGGTCGAAGCGCTGACCGCCTATTCCGGCGCGGTCATTCTGGTCAGCCACGACATGCATCTGCTCAGCCTGGTCGCAGACCGGCTGTGGCTGGTGTCGGGCGGCACCGTGAAACCGTTCGAGGGCGACCTGCCGGCCTACCGCGATCTGCTGCTGACCCGCGACAAACCCGCAGGCAAGCCCAAGGCGGCAAAGCCCAAGCGCCCCACCCGCGACGCGATCCTGGCCCTGCGCGCCGACGTGCGCAAAGGCGAAGCCCGGCTCGAAAAAGTCAGCGAGATGCGCGACAAACTCGCCAAGAAACTGGCGGATCCTGCCCTCTATGACGACGGGCGCAAGGACGAAGCTGTTGTCTGGCAGCGCAAATATGCCGAGGTGATGGAGGCGCAGGACCGCGCCGAGGAGCTTTGGCTGAAAGCGGTGGAGAAACTGGAAAAAGCAGAGGCGCAATGATCGATACGGCGTTTCTGATCACCTCCTTTGTCACACTGTTTGTCATCGTTGACCCGATCGGCCTGACCCCGATCTTTCTGGCGCTGACTCAGGGGATGACGCCGGCACAGCGGCGCGCGATTGCTCTGCGCTCCACCATCACTGCGGCAATTCTGCTTGCGCTGTTTGCGGCGTTTGGCGAGGCGGTGCTCGGCTTTGCAGGAATTTCCATGCCTGCCTTCCGCATTGCGGGGGGCGTGCTGTTGTTCCTCACCGCGCTCGACATGCTGTTTGAACGCCGCAACAAGCGGCGCGAAGACCGCAGCGAGGAGGATGATTCTGAGGACCCCTCCATCTTCCCGCTGGCGATCCCGCTGATTGCAGGCCCCGGGTCCATTGCCACCGTCATTCTGCTGGCGGGCCAGCAGCCTGGCATTGCCGGCTTTGCCATGGTGATGGGCGTGGTGGTTGCGGTGCTGGCGATCCTCTTGGTGATGTGCCTGTTTTCCGGCCTGTTCGAACGCATGCTGGGCAAGACCGGCATCACCGTCGTGACCCGTCTCCTGGGCATGCTTCTGGCGGCGCTTTCCGTCCAGTTCGTGCTCGACGGGCTGCGTGCTTTTGGATTTGCAGGCTAGCATAACGTCCCGGCCCGCCTACATTATATGCAGGAGGTGCGCAGATGGGCGAATATGAAATCGGGCGGGTCATCTATCTGGTTGTCCTGCTGGTTGCAGTCGGGTTCTGGGTGTTTCTGCAAAACCGCCAAAACATCGGCAAATCCCTGCAGATGTTTGCTGTCTGGGGCTTCATCTTTCTGGGTGTGATCGCCTCCTACGGGCTGTGGGAGGACATCCGCCAAACCGTGCGCCCGCAGCAAAGCGTCGCGGTGGATGCCGGGAGGGTCGAAGTGCCGCGCGCGCCTGACGGGCATTACTATCTGACGCTGGAGGTGAATGGCGCCGCCGTCCCGTTCCTGGTCGACACCGGCGCCAGCGAAGTTGTACTGAACGCGCGCGATGCCAAGCGTGCCGGCATCGACACCGACGCCCTCGCCTATCTCGGCCGCGCCCGCACCGCCAATGGCGAGGTGCGCACGGCCTCGGTCTGGATCGAAGAAATGTCGCTGGGCGGCATCACCGACACAGACGTGCGCGTGTGGGTGAACCAGGGCGAGCTGGAGCAATCCCTGCTGGGCATGGGTTACCTGCAGCGCTGGTCCAGCATCGAAATCCGCAATGGCGCATTGGTGCTGACACGCTGACCAGGTGCCTGGGCAGCGCAGGCCTCCGGCAGCAGTATTCCGGGCCAGAAAGAAGCCAGAGGCGTTTTCTTTCTGTTGCACGAAATACCCCTGAGTGAATTGGCCGGACCGCCAGGAGGGCAGCGCCGCTCCCCAACGATCACCCTTCGTCAAGTACCGGCAGAATGAAGCCGTTGACCGGATAGACCCGCCCGAAGGCCCCCGGATTGCTCTCCAGGCGCACCGCGGACCAGTCGTTTTCGGCCGATACGTCGATGACCGCCATTCCCAGCGACACCTTGTTGCGGCGCCAGTTTGCGTGATTGACCCGGATCCTGCGCGGATCCTCAACCTTGGACACCACAGCAACATGGCCCAGCGGATTGGAGCGGGTCGCCCGGAAGGCCATCACCGCACCCGATTGCGGCTTCTGACCGCGGCTGAACTGTCCTTTGGCCTGCGCCCACCAGGTTTTCGCATTGCCGAAGATCTCGATCCCGCTGGCGTTGCGGGCAAAGGGCACGCACCAGACACGGCGCCCCCTGGATTGCAATGACTGAACTTCTTGAACCGCGTATTCCAGCCGCGCGGCCTCAGCCTCGGCGCGGGCCACCGATCCGCCTTGAATATCCCCGCAATTGGCCAGCAACAGAAGCCCCGCCCCAACAAACGGCAACAGCCGCGCCCGACGGAACACAGGTGTCTTTTTCATCTGTCCCCCAGTGTCCTGGATTTTGTTCTGATCTTTTTGACCAGGAGACGTACTGCGGCAGAGCCTTTGGCGCGAGCATTTCCTGCCAAACTGAAACAAACCTGTAGGGAATTGGCAAAATCCTGCCGATACAGCGGGCGAACTTGCCGGTGTCCCGGCCTATTTCTCGGCCTTCTTCTCCCAGCGGCCGCTTTCTTCTGACCAGTACTGGGCGGAACAGCCTGCATCGGTCAGGGTTTTCCACTGGCTGCGGGCGTGCTGCACGGCTTCCGGATCGGTGCCGTCAAACAGAATGCAGACACGGCTCAGCGTCTGCACCTCATCCGCGCTGACCGCGGCGCCATCCACCGCCATCACACAGTTGGGGGAATTGGCTGCCTCGGGTCCTACGGTAAGCAGAACCGGCTGCAGCGCATCATGGGGGCCGCCTGCAAGGCCATGGGGCAAAAAACTGTCCTCCGGCCCCAGCCACAACCGGTCATCCAGCCAGGCCATCCGCTGGGGGTCGCGCCCGCGCACCGCAATGCGCCAGCCCGCCCCGCGCGCCTTGCCCAGAAGGACCGGCAGGGTCTCCTCCAGCGGCCTGCGGGTCAGATGATAGAAGTAGGCAGCCCCCATGAATGCTTATTCCGCCTCGAACTTATCCGCGACCAAACGGTTCAGCGCCATCACGCCCCAGCCGGTGGCGCCTTTGGGCGCATAATCCGTATCCTCCTTGACCGCGGCCACACCGGCGATGTCCAGATGGATCCAGGGCATGCCGTCCTTAATGAAACGCTGCAAAAACTGCGCCGCAGTGATTGAGCCCGCAGGACGCCCGCCGACGTTTTTCAGATCGGCAATGCGCGATTTCAACTGATCGTCATAGGCTTTGCCCAACGGCATCCGCCAGGCGCCCTCATCCTCGGAATGCGCGGCCTTAAGGAAGGCATTGCACAGATCGTCATCGTTCGAGAACACGCCGGCATTCTCATGCCCCAGCCCGATGATGATCGCGCCGGTCAGGGTCGCCAGATCAACCACGCCGGCAGGCTTGAACCGTTCCTGCGCATACCACAGGACGTCGCACAGAACCAAACGGCCTTCGGCGTCGGTGTTGATGATCTCGACCGTGTCGCCCTTCATCGATTTCACCACATCGCCCGGACGGGTGGCATTGCCCGAAGGCATGTTTTCCACCAGCCCGACCAGACCAACCACATTGGCCTTGGCTTTGCGCAGCGCCAGCGCCTTCATCGTGCCGGCCACAACACCGGCGCCGCCCATGTCCATCGTCATGTCTTCCATGCCGCCTGCAGGTTTCAGGGAGATACCGCCGGTATCAAACACCACGCCCTTGCCGACCAGTGCCAGCGGAGCTGCATCCCCGGCGCCGCCTTTCCACTGCATCACCGCCACTTTTGAGGGGCTGTCAGACCCCTGGCCGACGCTCAGCAGCGTGCGCATGCCAAGCTTTTCCAGATCCGCCTCCTCCAGGACCTCGACCTCAAGGCCGATGTCTTTCATTTCCTCAATGCGGCGGGCGAATTCCGTGGTTGTCAGCACATTGGCGGGCTCATTGACCAGATCCCGGGTCATGTGAACGCCTTCCGCTACGGCCAGTAACGGTCCGCAGGCAGCTTCCAGATCGGACGGCACTTTCGCGGCAATCACCACCTCGCCTTCGGATTTGTCTTCGGCAGGGGTCTTATGATTGTCAAAGCCATAGTTTCGCAGCGCAATGCCCAGTGTGAGGTCAGCAGCCTTGTTCATACTGCCGGCCATTACCGTCAGACGCTTGCCTGCGGCCCCTTTGGCCAGTTTGGCACCTGCCTGGCGCGCCTCCACCGGGGTCAGCTTGCGCGGCAGAACCAGCACATCCAGCGCCTCGGCCTGCATGCCAGCAGGCCAGCCAAGCGAGATCACATCCCCTGCCTTGGCCTTCTTGAAACCATCCGATTCGATCAGCCGGGCAATTGCCCCTTTGCTCAGCCGGTTGGCCGTGCGCGCCGCTTGATCCATGCTGCCATCGGGCGTCACCATCACCGCCACGCGGCCGGTCATTTCCGGCAGTGCCTGTGGGTCGTACTCGGCAAAACGGATCGGGGTAAGGCTGCTCATTCTCGCATGCTCCTGCTGGTTTCATATGGCTCTCGGGTAAGAGGTATCCTGCGCAGAGGCGCTTGGCCAGACCCGCCTTTGCGCCCGCGGCAGCCGCGATCCGCCGCCGAATGAGGCCGCTTGCGAGAATGCAGTTTTCCCCGCCGGCCAAATCCACTAATGTTCCGCAAAATCACAATGGTCTGGGGGGATCGGGTGTCACGCTACGACAGATACGTGCTGTCACAATATCTGCTCTTCTTCGGCTTTTTTGCGCTGATTCTGGTGGCCGTGTTCTGGGTCAACCGGGCTGTTGTGCTGTTCGACCGGCTGATCGGCAACGGGCAGTCGGCTTTGGTGTTCCTCGAATTCACCGCCCTCACCTTGCCGAACCTCATCCGCATGGTGCTGCCGATTGCCGCCTTCGGCGCCTCGGTCTGGGTGACCAACCGGCTGAACAGCGAAAGCGAGCTGACTGTGCTGCGCGCCACCGGCACCAGCCCCTGGCAGATGGCGCGGCCGGCGCTGGCCTTTGGCGTCATCACCGCTCTGATGATGTCGGCGCTGACCCACTACCTGCTGCCGGCCTCGATCAGCCAGCTGGAGGTGCGCGAAAGCGAGGTCTCCCGCAACATCACCGCCAAGCTGCTGAGCGAGGGCGATTTCCTGCACCCGGCAGACGGTGTCACCTTCTATATCCGCCAGATCGACCCGGACGGCACCTTGAACGACGTCTTCCTGTCTGACCGCCGCGACCCGGCAACCACGTTGACCTATACCGGTGCCCGCGCCTTTCTGGTGCGCGACGAAGGCAGCGCTCATCTGATCATGGTCGACGGCATGGCGCAGCGGCTGGACAATCAGACACAACGGCTTTCGACCACGTTCTTCTCGGATTTTTCATATGATATCAGCGCACTCGCCCGGAGATCTGAAAACCCGGCGCGCAACATCCGTGCGATCCCAAGCCTGGAGCTGATGACAAGCACCCAGGCCATCACCCGCAGCGATGGCTATTCCGCAGGCGCCCAAGCCGAGGAACTGCACCTGCGCTTTGCCCGTGCTCTGGTCTGTGTGGCCGTCGCCCTGATCGGGTTTTCCGCCCTGATGCTGGGCACCTTCTCGCGTTTCGGCGTTTGGCGCCAGGCCTTCCTGGCCTTTGTTGTGCTGATCTTTGTCGAGGGCTTGCGCGGGATTGTCTCGGAGCCGGTTCTGCAAAATCCCAGCCTGTGGCCGCTGATCTATCTGCCGACCTTTCTGGGACTGGCCGTGGCGCTGATCTTCCTGGTTCTGTCAGTCCGGCCCAAACGGACCCGGGCGGAGGCGCCTTCATGAAGCTGGACTTCTATTACGCCCGCCGCTTCCTGCAATGGTTCCTGGTGATCTGCGCAGTTCTGATGACGCTGGTGGTGCTGATCGACCTGAATGAGCAGATCCGCCGCTTCGAGGCGATCGATCTCAGCCTGGCCCAGCTGCTGGGGCTGACCCTGCTGAACATCCCGGCGGCGCTGTCGGAGTTCCTGCCGCTGATCATGATCCTGTCGACCATCGTGCTGTTTGTCGGCCTCGCCCGCAGCAGCGAGCTGGTGGTGACCCGCGCCATCGGCCGGTCCGGCATCCGTGCGCTGGCGGCACCGGTAATGGTGGCCGCTGCTATCGGCGCCCTGGCGGTCACCATGCTGAACCCGATCGCGGCGGCAACCGCCAACCGCTACCAGGATCTGACCGAAACCTATCACAACGGCGGACCGTCAGCGCTATCGCTGTCCGGCGAAGGCCTGTGGCTGCGCCAGGGCGGGGCCAGGGGGCAAGCGGTCATCCACGCCAAAGGCTACAGCGGCGACGCTGCGGATATCACTTTGCTTGACGTGTCGATCCACGCCTACACCAAGTCCGGTGGCCTGGTCCGCCGCATCATCGCCGACAGCGCCCGGCTGGACGGCAGCAACTGGGTCCTGTCGAACGTCAAATCCTGGCCGCTGGCAGCAGGCATCAACCCCGATTCCAATGCCGCCCGGCATGACGAGCTGCGGTTGCCCACAACACTGACCACCGACCGGATCCGTGATACGCTGGGCACGGCCAGCGGCATCTCGATCTACGATCTGCCCTCCACTATCCGCGAATTGTCTGCCGCAGGCTTTACAACCAAACGCTATGAGGTCCGCTATCAGGCAGAGCTGGCCCGCCCCCTGTTTCTGATCGCCATGGTGCTTGTCGGGGCGTCCTTTACCATGCGGCACGCGCGCTTCGGCGGCACCGGGCTGGCGGTGCTCATGGCGGTGCTCCTGGGATTCGGGCTTTATTTCATCCGCAATTTCGCGCAAATCCTTGGAGAGAACGGGCAAATCCCGGTGGCCCTGGCCGCCTGGGCGCCGCCCGCCGCCGCGATACTTTTGACCTTGGGACTGCTCCTCCATGCCGAAGACGGGTAACTTGCGCCGCGCATTGCTTCTTTCTGCTGTGCTGCCCTGGCTGGCGCTGTCCGCCCCTGCCCCGCAGGCGCAGACCGCGACGCCGCCTGATCCTGCGCAACCCGCAATGCTGGTTGCAGATCAGGTCTTCATCACCCCCGACCGCATCCTGGTGGCCGAAGGCAACGTCGAAGCGTTTCAGGGCAACACCCGGCTGCGCGCAGAAAAGATCACTTTTGACCAGACCACCGGCACCCTGCAGATCGAAGGCCCGATCCGTATCGACCAGGAAGGCGATATCACCATCCTGGCCGATGCCGCCGAGCTGGACAGCGACCTGCGCAACGGCCTCTTGACCGGCGCCCGCATGGTGTTCCAGCAGCAGCTGCAGCTGGCCTCGCTTCAAATGACACGAGTCAGCGGCCGTTACACCCAGCTGTACAAGACCGCCGTCACCTCCTGCCACGTCTGCGAAGACGGCCGCCCGCCGCTCTGGCAGATCCGAGCCGAGCGGGTGACCCACGACCAGCAGGAACGCCAGCTTTATTTCGAGGGCGCCCAGCTGCGTGTTCTGGACGTCCCGGTCTTCTACTTCCCGGCGCTGCGCCTGCCGGATCCCTCCCTGGAGCGCGCCAGCGGCTTCCTGATCCCGTCGCTGCGCTCCACCTCGAACCTCGGCACCGGGGTCAAAGTGCCCTACTTCTTCACCCTCGGCCCGCACCGCGACCTGACACTGGCGCCCTATATCTCCTCCAGCACCCAGACGCTGGACATCCGCTACCGCCAGGCCTTCCGCCGCGGCCGGATCGAATTCAACGGCGCCTACACCCGCGACGACCTGTTTCCCGGCGAGGACCGCGGCTACATCTTTGGCGAAGGCCAGTTCGATCTGCCGCGGGACTTCCGGCTTACTTTCGACGTCAAGGCGGTTTCGGACGATGCTTATCTTGAAGACTACGGGCTGCCGGAACTGGACCGTCTGCGGTCCGAAGCGGTGCTGTCCCGCGCCAAACGCGACAGCCTGTTCCGCGCGTCCCTGACCCATTACAAAACCCTGCGCCTCAGCGAACAACAGGCAAACATCCCTTCCGGAATTGCTGAAGCCTTTTATCAGACCCGCCACCATCCCGCCCTCACCGGCGGCGAGCTGCGGCTGACCCTGCAGGGCCATGGCCACCGCCGCAGTTCCAGCATCGACGGCACCGCCACTGACAGCAACGGCCGCGATCTTGCACGGCTCACGGCCGATATCGACTGGCGCCGCAGCTGGCGCCTGGGTTCCGGCATCCTGGCGGAATGGGAACTCGGCGCCGCAGCAGACGCCTTCCGGGCCTATGATGACAGTGTCTACAACGAAGAGGTCACCCGCCTGACCCCACGCACCGCGCTGACTTTACGCCTGCCGATGAGCCGCCGCGACGCAGGCGGCGCCACCCAATACCTGGAGCCGATTCTGCAGCTGGGCTGGCGCGACGAAGGCGGAGGCAATGTGGTCACCGAGGAAAGCCGTTTTGTCGAGTTTGACCAGGGCAATCTCTTGTCGCTGTCCCGGTTTCCCTCCACCGACGCCCGCGAGGACGGACTGACCCTGGTCTACGGCGCCAACTGGGCGCGTTATGCGCCCACCGGCTGGCAGGCCTATGTCACAGCCGGCCAGGTGCTGCGCAGCGACGGCGACAGCCGGTTCACCAAAAGCTCCGGCCTCAGCGGCACCTCTTCCGACTTCCTGCTGGCAGGTCAGATCAAATTCGGCGACGGGCTGGCCCTTTCCACCCGCGGCTTGCTGAACGGCGCGCTGAATTTTTCCAAGGCTGAACTGCGCGGCGACTGGCGCACCAGCCGCTCCAGCCTCTCCGGCACCTATCTGTGGCTCGGCACCGACCCCGATGAGGACCGGACTGAGGAAAGCTCGGAACTGTGGGTGGACGGCAGCTATGACATCAACCCCAGCTGGTCCGCCAGCGCCCGGCTGCGCTATGATATTTCCGGCGCCCGTGCCACCCGCGCTGGCCTCGGCGTGGCGTACCGCAACGAATGCGTGACGGTCGACCTTTCCGTTAACCGCCGCTATACCTCAACAACAAGTGTTGAGCCGACAACAGATTTCGGCTTTACCATTTCCCTCAGCGGATTTTCCGTAAAGAGCGGCAGCAAACAGTACAGGCGGTCATGCAGCAAGACGTGAATACCCGGTTCCCGGCTCCTTTCCTCTCCCGTGCTTTCAAAACCGCAGCCGCGCTGGCGCTGGCCGCGGGGCTTTCCTGGACCGGCCTGCCGGCGGAAGCACAAAACCTATTTGCCCCGGCCATCACCGTGAATGACGAAGTCATCACCCGGTACGAGCTGGAACAGCGCGCCCGCTTCCAGTCGGCGCTGCGGGTGCCCGGCGATCCTTTGGACACCGCCCGCGAGGAGCTGATCAACGACCGGCTCAAACTCGCCGAGCTGGAACAGGCCGGGATCGAATTGACCGATGACGAAATCACCGCCGGCATGGAAGAACTGGCCGGACGCGCCAACCTGTCGCTGAACGACTTCCTGACCGCACTGCAGCAGCAGGGGGTCGAACCGCAAACCCTGCGCGATTTCACCAAGGTCGGGCTGGGCTGGCGGGAATATACCCGCGCCCGCTTCCTGTCCCGCGCCCGCCCCACTCCGGTTGAGATTGACCGCGCCATGGGGTCGGCCGGAACCGGCAGCGTCCAGGTTTTGCTCAGCGAATTCATCGTTCCGATCAACGAACAGAACGCAGCCCAGGTCGAAGAGCTGATCGAACAGGTTGCCCGGCTCAAGGGCTACGACAGCTTCTCGGCCGCCGCCACCCAATATTCCGCCGCAGGCAGCCGCAACGACGGGGGCCGCCTGCCCTGGATGCCGCTGACCAAGCTGCCGCCGCAGCTGCAAGAGGTTGTACTGGCCCTGAAGCCGGGCGAGATTTCCGAACCACTGCCGCTGCAAAGCGCAGTAGCCCTGTTCCAGATGCGCGGCGTGCGAGAGGTCGAAGGCGCGGCACCGCGCTTCTCCGCGATCGAATACGCCGCATATCACGTGCCCGGCGGCCGCACGCCCGAGGGGCTTGCCGCGGCGCAAAAGGTGGTAAACAGCATCGACACCTGCGAGGATTTCTATGGGCTGGCCCAGGGCCAGGATCCCTCTGTTCTGGATGTGCAAAGCCTGCCGCCGTCTGATATCCCCGGCGATGTCGCCTTGGAACTGGCCAAACTGGACCCGGGTGAGACCTCTACTGCGCTGACCCGCAATAACGGCCAGACGCTGTTGGTGCTGATGCTCTGCGGCCGCACCGCCGATCTGGGCGAGGACAGCTCCCGCGAAACCGTGGCCAATGCGCTGACGGCGCAGCGGATGGCCTCGCTGGCCGGCAGCTATCTCGAACAGCTGCGCGCCGACGCCCGGATCGACATCAAATGAGCCGGCCCGGGCCGATTGCTCTCAGCTGCGGCGAGCCCGCAGGCATCGGCCCGGAAATCGCCGTCAAGGCCTGGGAGGCCCTGCGCAGCTCTTGCCCGTTCTTCTGGATCGGCGATCCGCGCCACCTGCCGGAAGGCACCCCGGTCAAGGAAATCGCCGCCCCATCTGCGGCTGCCGCGGCCTGCGCAGACAGTTTTCCGGTGCTGCCCCTCGCTTTCGCCGGCAGCGCGGCCAGGGGCACTGCCGACCCGGCCAATGCCGCCGGTGTCATCCGGTCCATCGAAACCGCCGTCCAACTGGTCCAGAGCGGCGAAGCCGCCGCTGTCTGCACCGCCCCGATCCACAAAAAGGCGCTGATCGACGGTGCCGGCTTTTCCTATCCCGGCCACACCGAATTCCTGGCCGCACTCGCGGGCCGCAGCCGGGTGGTGATGATGCTGGCCAGCGACCGGTTGCGGGTCGTGCCCGCCACCATCCACATCGCTCTGTCCGAAGTCCCCAAGGCTCTGACCCCCGAGCTGCTGCACGAGACCATCGAAATCACCGCCGCGGGACTGCGCAGCCAGTTCGGCATCGCCGCGCCCCGCATCGCCGTCGCCGGGCTTAACCCGCATGCCGGCGAAGGCGGCGCCATGGGCCATGAGGAACTGGATTGGATCAACGCCCTGATCACCCAGATGCAAGGCGAAGGGCTGGCTGTCACCGGCCCGCACCCCGCCGACACGATGTTCCACGCCGCCGCCCGCGCCCGCTATGACGCGGCGGTCTGCATGTATCACGACCAAGCGCTGATCCCGATCAAGACGCTGGATTTCGACCGCGGCGTCAACGTGACCCTTGGCCTGCCCTTCATCCGTACTTCGCCCGATCACGGCACCGCTTTTGATATTGCAGGCACCGGTCGGGCCAATCCCACCAGCCTGATCGAGGCCCTGAATCTGGCGCAGCGGATGGCTGCCAGCCCTTGATTCTTCTTCTGGCGGCAAATATTCCCGCCGGAGGCATGAAAAATCCGGCGCTCGGCCCGCGCCCTGTCCCAAGGTACAGATGATATGAGCGCTATCGACTCCCTTCCCCCTCTGCGTGAAGTGATCGCAACGCATCAATTGTCGGCGCGCAAATCGCTGGGCCAGAACTTTCTGCTGGATCTGAACCTCACCGCCAAGATCGCGCGGCAGGCCGGCGACCTATCAGATTGCGACGTGCTGGAAATCGGCCCCGGCCCCGGCGGTCTCACCCGCGGCCTGCTGGCCGAAGGCGCCCGCCGGGTGCTGGCAGTGGAGAAAGACAGCCGCTGCCTGCCCGCGCTGCAGGAGATCGCAGACGCCTATCCGGGCCGGTTTGATGTCATCAACGGCGACGCGCTGGAAATCGATCCGCTCGAACACCTGACGCCGCCGATCCGCATCGCCGCCAACCTGCCCTATAACGTCGGCACCGAATTGCTGGTCCGCTGGCTCACCCCCAGGGAATGGCCGCCGTTCTGGCAAAGCCTTACCCTGATGTTCCAGCGCGAAGTGGCGGAACGCATCGTGGCGCAGCCCGGCTCCAAGGCCTATGGCCGGCTGGCGCTTCTGGCGCAATGGCGGGCAGACGCGCGGATCGTGCTGTCGCTGCCGCCCGGCGCCTTCACGCCGCCGCCCAAGGTCTCCAGCGCCGTGGTGCATCTGGATGCCCTGCCTGAGCCGCGTTTCCCGGCAGATGCCGCGATCCTGTCGCGGGTCGTGGCCGCCGCCTTCAATCAGCGCCGCAAGATGCTGCGCGCTTCGCTCAAAGGCGTCTCTCCGGCGATCGAGGACCATCTCAACGCTGCCGGCATCCCGCCCACCGAACGCGCCGAACAGGTGAGCCTGGAAGGCTTCTGTGCGCTTGCCCGCGAGCTTGCCAGGGCCTGAGCGGTTCCCCATCATTACCGGAGCCGAACATTCCGATGACCCAAACCGTTACGCCGCGTCCGACCCTTCTGTCCGTCAACGTCAACGCCGTTGCCTATCTGCGCAACCGGCGCGAGGTGCCTTGGCCCGATCTGATCGGCATCGCCCGCGCCATACTGAAGGCCGGAGCCCACGGCATCACCGTGCACCCCCGCCCGGACGAGCGGCACATCCGCTTTACCGACCTGCCGGCCCTGTCCCGCCTGATCACCGAAGAATTCCCGCAGACCGAGTTCAACATCGAAGGCTATCCGACCCGCCATTTCATCGATCTGGTTCTGGAAAACAAACCGCATCAGGTGACGCTGGTGCCCGACACGCCAGAGCAATCCACCTCAGACCATGGTTGGGATTTTGACGCCGACGGAGAGAGGCTTCTGCCCATCGCACAAGAGTTCAAGGCCGCCGGCATCCGCGTCTCCTATTTCGCGGACGCCGATCCGGCAGCCCCGGCGCTGGCGCAGCAGGCCGGGGCCGACCGGATTGAATTCTACACCGGCCCCTATGCCAATGAAACCGCGCCAGTGGCAGTCTCCCGCGAGCTGGAAAAGCTGAAAGCCACGGCAGATGCGGCCCGCCGCTTTGGCGCTTTGCAGCTGAACGCGGGCCACGACCTGACCGTGGACAACCTGGCCGCCCTGCGCCGGGCCATCCCCGATCTGGCGGAGGTTTCAATCGGCCACGCCCTGACCGCAGATGCGCTGATGCTGGGCTTTCCCGAAGCAGTCCGCCGCTATCTGCGGGTGCTGGGACATAACGCCTGACACACGCCTGACCCGCGCTTTCGCTGCCCGAAGCCTAAGCAGAAACGGAAAAGACCCCCGGGCAGTCAGCGCCGAGGGTCTTTTTTGGTTTTCAGGACGGGCGCTGATTACTCAGCCGCCTCCGCCGGGCCGTCCTCAGCCTTTGGCTTGGGCTTGGCGCGCGTGCGGGCGGGTTTCTTTGGCGCAGGCGCCTCGCCGCCTTCGCTTGCCGGGGCCGCGTCGTCTGCCTTGGCCGCGGGCTTGCGCGTGCGCGGCTTGCGGGCGGGGGCCTTTTTTGCGGGTGCTTCCGCCGGGGCGTCTGCAGGTGCTGCGGACTGGCTTTCCGGCGTTTCCACAAGACCGCTCTCCTGGCCATTGCCGTTGTCGCCGCGCGGGTCGATCACCTCGGGCTGCGGCGCCGCTGCCGGATCGGCTGCGGGCGGTGCCGCCGCGGCAGCCGCAGTTTCCCGCTCCTGACGCTCCAGCCGCTCGGCCCGTTCGCGGTCGCGCTCGGCCTGGCGTTCGCGGTTCTGCCGCTCCTGCTCCTCGCGGCGCGCGTCGATCTCGCGCTGTGCTTCGTTGAGCAGCCGCAGGTAATGTTCTGCGTGCTGCTGAAAATTCTCTGCCGCAACCCGGTCATTGCTCAGCTGGGCGTCCCGCGCCAGCTGGTTGTATTTGTCAATGATCTGCTGCGGGGTTCCGCGTACCTTGCCTTCGGGACCGGAGCTGTCGAACACCCGGTTGACAACATTGACGCCATTGGGGCGGTTCCGGTTTGACTTGGAACGTGAACGTGATTTTGACGATCTCATATGCCTAGCGTAAGCCTTGAGTTAATGCGCCGTAGACCCTGTTCTACGCGTCTTAGCGCCGGATCATTAGCTTTTTTGGGCTTGATGCCGCGGGAAGGCTTGGAAAGCGTTCTCCTGAAGCGGCTCCTCTTGAGTAACCATGTTACGAAGCTACAGACAAGAGGCACAATAGAGTTTTCTTTGAAATTCATCGGAAATCACGGGTTTTAGCGTTAAAAACTGCGATTTGATGCGGAATGCGCCCGCACCACCCGGTCCCGCCCGTCCAGATCCGGCAGCACGGCGATACCGCTCAGCCCTGCCATTTCCAGCAGCGCACCGACCGCCTGCCCCTGCGTCGGGCCGATTTCCAACAGCACCCGCCCGCCCGGCGACAGATGCGCTGCAGCCTGCGCCGCTATCTTCCGGTAGGCCCCCAGCCCGTCGCCGCCATCGGTCAGCGCGATGCCCGGTTCATGCCCGCGCACCTCCGCAGACAGCCCGTCCATCTCATCCAGCGCTATATAGGGCGGGTTGGATACGATCAGGTCGAACATCCCCTCAACCGCCTCGAACCAGTCCGACTGCTGAATATCGGCGCGTGCCTCAACCCGGTGCAGCACCGCATTGGCGCTGGCCTGAAGGCAGGCGGCCTCGCTGATATCGACCCCCAGACCGGTGGCCTCCTGCCGCTCCGCCAGCAGCGTCACCAGGATACAGCCGGAACCGGTGCCAAGGTCCAGAACCCGGTTGTAGGGCTCCGCCAGCGCCGCCTCGATCAGGATCTCGGTCTCGGGGCGCGGGTCCAGCACATCACGCGACACTTTGAAACGGCGGCCATAGAACTCCCGCTCGCCGACCAGATGCGACACCGGCACCCGGACAGCGCGCAGGGCAATCAGCTGCTCATAGCGTTCAGCCACTTCCGGCGCCAGCTCCTCAGGCGCGATAAGCGTCACCCGGCTGGCTTCGATCCGCGCTGCATGGGCCAGCAGCACCCGCGCGTCGCGCGCCGGGTCCTGCACGCCGGCCGCACGCAGCCGGGCCGTCGCTGCCGCCATTGCCTGCGCTGCGGTCTCTGTCATCATCACTGCCCCATCTCGGCCAGAAGCCGCGCCTGATTGTCCGCTGTCAGCGCGTCGATGATCTCATCCAGATCACCGCCCATCACCTGGTCCAGTTTGTACAGCGTCAGGTTGATGCGGTGATCGGTCATCCGCCCTTGCGGAAAATTATAGGTGCGGATGCGTTCCGACCGGTCGCCCGACCCCACCTGGCTTGCCCGGTCCGCAGACCGCGCGCTGTCGATCCGCTGCCGTTCCAGGTCATACAGCCGGGTTTTCAGAACCTGCATGGCAATCTCGCGGTTGCGGTGCTGGGATTTCTCTGACGACGTGACGATCAGACCGGTCGGCAGATGCGTGATACGGACAGCCGAGTCGGTGGTGTTCACATGCTGCCCCCCCGCCCCCGAGGCCCGCATGGTGTCGATCCTGATGTCGTTTGCATCGATATGAATGTCCACATCCTCAGCCTCCGGCAGCACCGCCACGGTGGCAGCCGAGGTGTGAATGCGGCCGCCGCTTTCGGTCGTTGGAACCCGCTGGACCCGGTGCACGCCGGATTCATACTTCAGCCGGGCAAAGACATTCTCGCCCTTGATATGCGCCACCACTTCCTTGATGCCGCCCAGCTCGGTCGCCTGCTCCTCGATGATCTCGACTTTCCAGCCCTGCCCTTCGGCATAACGCTGGTACATCCGCAGCAGATCGCCGGCAAACAGCGCCGCCTCATCGCCGCCAGTGCCGGGCCGGATCTCCAGAATCGCCGGGCGGCCATCTGCGGCATCCTTCGGCAACAGCGCCAGCTGCAGGGCCTGCCCAGCCTCAGGAATTGCCGCCTTCAGGCCCGGGATCTCTTCCTCCGCCAGATCCTTCATGTCCGGATCGCCCAGCATCAGCTCGGCCTCCTCAAGATCACGCAGAAGCTTGCGGTAGGCGCTGATCTGCTCCGCCACCGGACGCAGGTCGGAATACTCCTTGGCCAGCGCTGCAATATCCCCGCCGCCGGCGCCATCCGCCATAGCGGCTTCTAGATATTGAAACCGCTGCAGGATCTGTTCCAGCCGCTCTTCGGGGACCATGGGCGCGCCTATTCTTGTTCATGTTTTGGCCAATTCTCCCCCATGTGATATGCTAGAGCCATGCCACATGCCAGAGTCCTTATTGCCACAATCCTTCTCAACCTGCCTGCCGCGGGTCTGGCGGATGTGACCGGACCGGGCGGCAAAACCATAGACTGCTACTGCACCGACAAATCCGGCTCCCGCGTGGAACTGGGGGAGTTGCGCTGCCTGCAGGTGGACGGCCGCATGTTCATGGCGCAATGCCAAATGTCCTTGAACGTGCCGATGTGGCGCGAAGTGCAAAACAGTTGCCTGTCGGCATCTCTGGGGCCGGCAACCGGTTCTTCAGCGGCCCCATCAGAGCTGGCTCCGCTCTGAGCCGCCCGGCCATCTGCCTGGCTGCCCCTGCAACAAGGACGCGGATGTCCAGTAAAGACGCCTTTACAGAACTGTGCAGCCAGTGCCTTCTCTTACCTCCACCCGGGTCTCACCCCTTAAAACGCTTCTCAGTGAAAACATGGCTCTTCCGGCACCGGCGGAAGAGCCTGCGCCGCGCGCCAGCGCGGCGCCCGGCCCAACTGTGGGAGGCTTTACAAAAGCCTGCGAACAGGCGGGAGCCCCCGTCCCCCTATTCCCCGGTGGACGCGGCCTGCGGCTCCCCGGTTTCCATCTCCGCCAGCCAGCCGTTGATCCGCTCCTTGTTGGCGCCCAGATCCGACCTGCCAAACCGCAACCGGGCATAGACCTTCAGCAGATCGCCGTCCTGCGCTGCCGTGGTGTAATCAGGAAACCCCAGCACCTGGGTGCGGGTGATATAGGTGACCATCCCGTCATCCGGCCCGCCCGCCAGCACGCTGGTGCGCGGGGCATGACTGGCAATGCGGTGGAACCGCTCCAGCCCGTCCGGACCGCTGCGCACCACCCGGAACACACCGCCGCGGAACTCCTTGTCCTCGGTGAACTCCGGCTGGGTGTTCCAATCCAGCGGGTCGCTTGGCGCCAGCCGGATGAACCCCAGGCCGGCAATGCCCGCCGCCAATATCAGCCAGGAAAACAGCATCAGCCGCCTCATTGCGGTTTCAAGATCAACCCTTGCCTCCTCCCTCTGCGGCCCTCCCCCGGCCTGACATTCAGGCCGCACCGCTTATTTTGTCGTCACCCCCGGCAGCACGCACAGCAGCTCATACAGCAGGCTGGCCCCCACCAAAGCGGTGTTGCCCGAGGGATCATACGGCGGCGAGACCTCCACCAGGTCGCAGCCCACGATGTTCACCCCCTTCAGAGACCGGATCAGCTCCAACGCCTGCGGCGTGGTCAGCCCGCCGATTTCCGGCGTGCCGGTGCCCGGCGCATAGGCCGGATCAAGACTATCGATATCATAAGACACATAGACCGGCCTATTGCCGATGTCGCGGCGAATTTCCGCCCCCATCTGATGCAGCTGCCGCCCCCACAATTCCTGCGCCGGGAAATGCTGAAAGCCCCAGCTTTGCGCCTCGGTAAAATCGCTGGCCGCATAACCCGTGCCGCGGATACCGATCTGATAGGTCTTGTCCGGAACAATCAGCCCTTCCTCAAAGGCACGGCGGAACACGGTGCCATGGGTCTCGCGCTCGCCGAACATCTCGTCATTCACATCCGCATGGGCGTCCACATGCACCAGCGCCACGGGGCCGTATTTCTTGGCAATCGCGCGCAGGATCGGCAGGGTGATCGAATGATCGCCGCCCATCGCCGCCGGGATCACCCCGCCGGACAGGATCGCCTCATAGCTTTCCTGAATGATGCGCAGCGAGTCCGGCAGCGAAAACGTGTTGATCGCCAGATCGCCGATATCGCCGATATTCAGACTGTCAAACGGCGCAGCCCCCGTGGCCATGTTGTATGGCCGCAGCATCGCGCTTTCGGCACGGATCTGCTTGGGACCGAACCGGGTGCCCGACCGCCAGGAGGTGCCAATGTCCATCGGCACGCCCAGCACGGCAACATCCAAACCGCTCAGCGAGGTTGCCTGCGGCAGCCGCATGAAAGTGTTGGGCCCGGAGAACCGCGCCAGGTCATTGCCGCTGATCGGTTGATTGAAGTCAGTCATTGTCTCTCATGTTCCAGCCCAGAGGGCAGATGATTTCCGCCGCCGCATGTGCCCCGGCAATAGCAGTTGCGCCACCGGTGTCAAAGAGCAGAGAGACCTGCGCCGCAACACCGTGGCCGACCGTTGTGCCGGCACCACCCCGCGGCGGGCCGGCTGCTCCCGCGGGCAACCGCCAGCGCCTTGATCCAGCGCCCCTTTCCGCGGACCCAGGGGCCGGCCGGAAGCCGCCAGTGCGCGGGGCCGGCAACGGCGCCGCTACCACTAGCTGCCCAGCGGCTGCGCCCGCTCCACCAGACGGGCAAAAAACGATGCCCCCACAGGTGCAATCCCGTCGTTGAAATCATATTTGGGATGATGCAGCCCCGCGGTGCCGCCCTGCCCCAGAAACAGATAGGACCCGGGCCGCGCCTGCAGCATATAAGCGAAATCCTCCGCCCCCATCTCGCGGCCGCCGTCCGGCACCACATGGCCCTCGCCCGCGATTTCCTTGGCAACGTCCACCGCAAATGCGGTCTTCTCCGCATCATTGATGGTGGCCGGATAGCCGATCTCATAGTCCAGTTCCGCCTCGACGCCGTAACTGGCGGCCTGCCCTGCCACGATTTCCTTCATCCGCCGCCTCACCATCTTCTGCACCTCCGGGTTAAAGGTGCGCACGGTACCATTGATATAGGCGGTGTCCGGGATCACGTTATCGGTGCTGCCAGTGTGGATCTGGGTGACCGAGACCACCAGATCCTCCAGCGTATGATGGTTGCGCGACACAATGGTCTGGATCGCCTGCGCCATGCCGCAGGCCGCCATTACCGGATCGCGGGTCTCTTGCGGCATGGCGCCATGGCCGCCGACACCCTGAATATGGATGTGGAATGTATCCACCGCCGCCATCAGCGCGCCCGGCGTGGTCAGGAAATGCCCCTCCGGCAAGCCCGGCGCATTGTGCAGCGCATAGACTTCACCGATATCAAAGCGCTCCATCATACCTTCTTCGACCATGATACGCGCACCGCCGATCGCCTCCTCGGCGGGCTGGAATATCAGCGCCGCCCGGCCCTTGAAATTGCGCGTCTCCGCCAGGTATTTCGCGGCCCCAAGCAGCATCGCGGTATGGCCGTCATGGCCGCAGGCATGCATGGTGCCCTTGTGCCCGGAGGCGTAATCCACCCCGGTTTCCTCCGGGATCGGCAGCGCATCCATATCAGCGCGCAAGCCGATGGTGGGACCCTCCCCGCGCCCGTTGATGATCGCCACCATGCCGGTTCGGGCAATGCCTTCATGCAGTTCGTCCACCCCGAATTCGCGCAGCCGCTCCGCCACAAAGGCGGCTGTCTTGGGCAGATCCAGCGCCAGCTCGGGGATCTGATGCAGATGCCGCCGCCAGGCCTTCATCTCTTCGGCGTAGCCGGCAATACGGTTCACAACGGGCATTGGGGTGGACTCCTGCACCAGACTCGGGATTGATGCATCTGACACTGGAACAAGAGCCGCCGCAATGCCCGATACCGATCTGATCCGCGACGAAACCGCAGGCATCGAACGCCTGCTGGAAATCATGGCGCGCCTGCGCCACCCGAAAACCGGCTGCCCCTGGGACATCGAACAGGATTTCGCCAGCATCGCCCCCTATACCATTGAAGAAGCTTACGAAGTTGCCGACGCGATCGACCGTCAAGCCTGGGATGAGCTGAAGGGGGAACTGGGCGACCTGCTGTTCCAATCCGTCTTCCACGCCCGGATGGCCGAGGAAGCAGGCCATTTCACCTTTCAGGACGTGGTCACCACCATGTCGAACAAGATGGTCTCGCGCCACCCGCATGTGTTCGGCAATGAATCCCGCGAAAAATCCGCGGAACAGCAGACACAGGACTGGGAGGCGATCAAAGCGGCTGAACGCGCAGGCAAAGCCGAGACCGGCACCCTGGACGGTGTCGCCATCGGCCTGCCCGCCCTGCTGCGCGCCTATAAGCTGCAGCAACGCGCCGCCCGCGTCGGCTTTGACTGGCCCTCTGCGGACAACGTCATCGCCAAAATCACCGAAGAATGCGCCGAGCTGGTCGAAGCCCGCGACACGCTCTCCCATGCCGAAGTAGAGGAGGAATTCGGAGACCTGCTGTTTGTGATGGCCAACCTGGGCCGCCACATGGGAGTTGAGCCCGAAGCCGCCCTGCGCGCCGCCAACGCCAAATTCACCCGCCGGTTCGAAGGCGTCGAAGCCAAACTTGCCGCCCGCGGCAAACGCCCGGAAGACAGCGACCTCGCCGAAATGGACGCCCTCTGGGACGACGTAAAGGCAGACGAGCGCGCCTAGACGCACCCTGCACCTTCTTCTTTCCCAAAATACTCAAATTGGCCTGGCGGCACCGCCGCCGGGCAGCCGCCGCGGCAGCAAACAGCCGCTGCAGAAATTTCCGGAAATTTGCGCCGGCCCGCCTGCGGACGGTTCAATCCCGGCAGAACTGCGCGTAGTCTCGTGGCTCATCACCAGCGGAGAGTGCCATGAGCCCCAGGAAAATCATCATCGACACCGATCCGGGACAGGATGATGCTGTGGCCATCCTGCTGGCGCTGGCCAGCCCCGAAGACCTGGATCTGCTTGGCATCACCTGCGTTGCGGGCAACGTGCCGCTGCCGCTTACCAGCAAGAACGCCCGCATTGCCTGCGAGGCGGCAGGCAAGACGGATGTGCCGGTCTACGCGGGCAGCAAGGCACCGCTCTGCCGGCCGCTGGTCACCGCCGAACATGTGCACGGCCAGACCGGTCTTGACGGGCCAAAGCTGTGGGAGCCGGACATGCCGCTGGCCGAAGGGCACGGCGTTGACTTCATCATCGGCACCCTGCGCAGCGAACCGGCGGGCACCGTCACCCTCTGCACTCTTGGCCCGCTGACCAATATCGCCGCCGCCTTCAACCGGGCGCCCGATATCATCGAACGGGTGCAGGAAGTCGTCATGATGGGCGGCGCCTATTTCGAAGTCGGCAACATCACCCCGGCGGCCGAGTTCAACATTTACGTCGACCCGGAAGCTGCTGAAATCCTGTTCAGATCCGGTGCGCCTATCACTGTGATGCCGCTGGACGTGACGCATAAGGTGCTGGCGACCAAACCCCGCACCGCGGCGATCCGCGCCCTGAACTCCCGCGTGGGCACCTTCACTGCGGACATGCTTGATTTCTTCGAACGCTTCGACGTGGAGAAATACGGCTCCGAGGGCGGCCCGCTGCATGACCCCTGCGTCATCGCCTGGCTGCTGCAGCCCGGACTGTTCTCCGGCCGCCGCGTGAATGTCGAAATCGAAACGCAGTCGGACCTCACCCTCGGCATGACCGTCGCCGACTGGTGGCGCGTCACCGACCGCACACCCAACGCCCTGTTCATCGGAGACGCCGATGCGGACGGTTTCTTCAAACTCCTGACCGAAAGGCTCGCCCGCCTATGAGCGCCGCCCTGCATCTTGCCAAGCCGGAACACCTGGACGGGGTGCTGGCGCTGGTGGCCGCTTTCCATGCCGAATCCAATCTCGCCACCACCGAGGGCCACCGCCGCGCCGGGGTTGAGCCGCTGCTGAACGGCCACCCTTACGGCGCCATCTACCTGATCGGCCCGCCCCGCGCGCCAATCGGCTATATCGTCATCACCTTCGGATGGTCGGTGGAATTCGGCGGCATGGACGGTTTTGTGGATGAGCTATACATCCGCCCCGCCGTGCGCGGGCGCGGTATAGCCACCGAGGTGTTGACCGAACTGCCGAAAACCCTGGCCACGGCCGGTTTGCGCGCCCTGCACCTGGAGGTGGACCGCGACAACGAAACCGCCCAGCGGCTCTATCTGCGCACCCGTTTCAAACCGCGCGACACCTACATGCTGATGACCAAGGAGATGTAAACCAAAGGGCGCAGCCGGCAGGCTGCACCCTTTGGCGCGCTCTCCCCCGGAAGAGCCTCTTTGTCGCCGCCGGAATGGCAGCAGGAGCTGCGGCAGGCACGGTGGCAATTCAAAACAGCCAGACAAGACAATGTGCCAGTTCGCGCGGTGATGGAACCTCATCCACCGCGACGGACTAAGATGTGCCGCCGCTTACCCCTTGGGTCTGACGCTCCGCCCCGGTCAGGGCGCCAGCAATCCGGTCCTAAATTCCCGGATGGTTCATGAAACCGGCCGTTGCACTCATGCTTCTGACCGGATCCGACGGCGCAGCGGCTTCCCCGCCAAGCGGGTAATATCCCGGCCCGCTGCACCCTAGCAGTATTGAAAGACCCGCAAGAGCTGCCAATCTCCGAAAACCTCGATGTGACATGGTGGTCTCTCCTCTCCCGCGGTAACAACCGCACCGCGTGAGACAAAGGTAACATGTCCGTGAAAACCTGTCTGTGAACCGGGCCACACAACCGCCGGCCGCAGGTCCGGTTCAGGTTTTGCACCAGTCCGCTGGCCGGTCCGGCGAATGGCGAATGCGTGAACTGCGGCCGCGACGGCATCGCAATCAGCTGCTCCGGGCTGGAAGCGGGACACAAAAAAGCCCCGCCAGACCGGCGGGGCTTCCGGGCGGGGGGGGCCGCCGCCTGCCAATGCCCTGGGCTTACTTCAGGATCGAACGGCCTGCGTATTCGGCCACTTCGCCCAGCATTTCCTCGATCCGGATCAGCTGGTTGTATTTCGCCAGCCGGTCGGACCGCGCCAGCGAGCCGGTCTTGATCTGGCCGCAGTTGGTGGCCACGGCGAGATCCGCAATGGTGGCGTCCTCGGTCTCGCCCGAGCGGTGCGACATCACGTTGGTGTAGCGCGCACGGTGCGCCATATCGACCGCCTTCAGGGTCTCGGTCAGGGTGCCGATCTGGTTCACTTTCACCAGCATCGAGTTGGCGCAGCCACGCTCGATACCCTCGGCCAGCCGCGCCGGGTTGGTGACAAACAGATCGTCGCCCACCAGCTGCACCTTGCCGCCCAGCTCTTCGGTCAGCGCCTTCCAGCCGTCCCAGTCGTCCTCGCCCATGCCATCTTCAATAGAGATGATCGGGTAGTCCTTCACCAACGCTGCCAGATAGGCGACGTTTTCAGCGGAGGTCAGCGTCTTGCCTTCACCGGACAGCACGTATTTGCCGTCTTTATAATATTCGGTCGCGGCGCAATCCAGCGCCAGGTAGATCTCCTCGCCCGGCTTGTAGCCGGCCTTTTCAATCGACTTCAGCACAAAATCCAGCGCTTCGCGGGTCGAGGCGATGTTCGGGGCAAAGCCGCCCTCGTCGCCGATCCCGGTGGACAGACCCGCTGCCGACAGCTCTTTCTTCAGGGTGTGGAACACTTCCGAGCCCATGCGCACCGCGTCGCGGATGTTCTCCGCTGCCACCGGCATGATCATGAATTCCTGAATGTCGATCGGGTTGTCGGCATGCTCGCCGCCGTTGATGATGTTCATCATCGGCACCGGCAGCACGCGGGCCGAGGTGCCGCCGATATAGCGGTACAGCGGCTGCGAGGTGAAATCGGCCGCCGCCTTGGCCACCGCCATGGAGACACCCAGAATGGCGTTGGCGCCCAGCCGGGCTTTGTTCTCGGTGCCGTCCAGCTCGATCATCGCCATATCCACAGCGACCTGTTCGCAAGCGTCAAAGCCAACCAGTTCTTCGGCAATCTCGCCGTTCACTGCGGAAACCGCTTCCAGCACGCCTTTGCCCATGTAACGCGCTTTGTCGCCGTCGCGTTTCTCTACCGCCTCATAGGCGCCGGTCGAGGCGCCCGAGGGCACGGCAGCACGGCCCATGGTGCCGTCTTCCAGGATCACGTCGACCTCAACCGTCGGGTTGCCCCGGCTGTCGAGAATCTCACGGGCGTGAATGTCGATAATGGTGCTCATCTGTCCATCCTTGGTTTGGCCTGAAAGCGGCGCGTTCTGTTGTCAGCGTCATACCAGCCGCGGGGGAAATGTAAACCGGCCTCGTTATCGCTAACACGCATGAAAGCGGCGGTTTAGGGCTAACATTGCTCTGTTTGCGCCAACAGGATTGCACAAATGCGCGTGCGCTCCCGGTCCGTGACTTCAGGCCGCAGCAACGGCCGCGCGCCGGGCCCGCCGGGCCAGCCTCTGCTCCCGGACAAATGTATAGAGACCAGAGGCGATGATCAGCGCCGCCCCTGCCAGCGTCAGCGCATCCGGGCGCTCGCCAAAGACGATGACACCTGCAAGGATCGAAAACAGCAGCCGGGTATAGCGGAACGGTGTCACCGCCGAGGCATCGCCGACCCGCATCGCCGTCACGATGCCGTAATAGCCCAGCACCCCGAACAGCACACCGCCGGCCATCATCATCCACTCGCCGCCCGCCAGCGCCTGCGCATCGCCCGGCGTGAAGACCAGCAGCAATATCCCCGCCGGAACAACCGCCAAGAACGCCTGAAAGCTCAGCACGGTGGAGGGCACTCCGGCATCCATAGTCCGGGTCATCAGATCGCGGGCCGCGACCCCCAGCACTGCCACCACCACCAGCAGCGCCGCCGGTTCAAACCCGTCCAGCCCGGGCCGGATGATCAGCAGCACCCCGGCAAATCCGGTACAGATCGCCAGCCAGCGCCGCCACCCCACATCCTCTTTCAGAAACAGCGCCGCCCCCATGGTGATCACCAAAGGCGTTGCCTGGAACACCGCGGCCACCGTCGAAATATCCACCAGCGCCAACGCCGAGGCAAACCCCATGGCTGATACCGCCTCGGACGCCGCCCGCATCACCGGCTTCTTGCGCCAGGCCCGCGCCGCCAGCAGCCGGTGCCCCTGCATCTTGGCCATGACCGCAAAAACAAACCCGCTGCCCATTCCCAGAAACACCAGGATCTGCCCCACCGGCACAGTGCCCGACAGGCGCTTGATAAACATGTCTTCAAGCGTGAAAAAAGCCATCGAAGCGATGACAAGCAAAATACCGTGCAGGTTGTTCATAAGCGCGCGTCCCGTATCCCGGACCGGCAGTGCGCCGGACCATCCGGGCAAAGAACATCAGCGCCCCGTCACAGGCAACTCCGTTTCCGACCCGGCATCATGACAAGACGTGAGCATACATATCAATATCTGTGATGTACCATGCAGCTCCGGCCGCCGGCGCAACCGGAATTCTGCACAGACTAAGGAATGACGGGTACCGGCCGCAGAGGCTACTCCGCCTTGCGCGGCACCCCGTACAGCTCCAGCTTATGCCCGCGCAGCTCATAGCCCAGCTTGCGGGCGATCCGCTCTTGCAGCTCCTCGATCTCCGGGTCGCAGAACTCGATCACCGCGCCGGTGTTCATGTCGATCAGGTGGTCGTGATGCTCCCGCTCCGCATCTTCGTACCGCGCGCGCCCGTCGCCGAATTCCAGCCGCTCCAGAATGCCCGCCTCCTCGAACAGCTTCACCGTGCGGTAAACGGTCGCGATCGAGATCGCCGCATCCATCGCGCTGGCGCGGGCATACAGCTCCTCCACATCCGGGTGATCACCGCTGTCCTGCAGCACCTGGGCAATCACCCGGCGCTGGCCGGTCATACGCAGCCCCTTGGCTTCGCAACGGGCGATAATCGGCTTTGGCATCGATGGTCCTCGCGGTTTCTGGTCTTCCTCTTTAGCGGATGCAATCTGTGTCGAAAACAGGCATTTCGCCGAGATCAATGGTTGACAACCGGCATATCCACAGCCATTTGACGCGCAGGCATCCCTCCCTGCCGCGTGAGCAGAGACCAAGACCGGCCGCACCGCATGTGCGTGACAAGACACCCGGGGTCAAGTGATATGCCGGCATTCCCAAAATCACGCGTGGGGATTGCAGAGGCCAGCGGCCTGGCATCCGGCCAGCGCGCGCCCGAGGTCCCTGCCCCGCAAGAAACCGCTGTTTTGCAGCGGATCCGGCCCGTGCTGATTGCAGGGCTGTGAAAGGATGATACGTGACTGAATTTTCGACCATGGGGCTTCCTGAAAAGCTCCTCACCCGGCTCCAGGACCTGGGCCTGAACGACCCCACCCCGATCCAGGCCCGCGCCATTCCCCATGCGCTTAACGGCCAGGACGTGCTGGGCCTGGCGCAGACCGGAACCGGCAAGACCGCCGCCTTCGGCGTGCCGCTGATCGCACAGATGATGCAATACGGCCGCAAGCCCGCCGCCAACACCGTGCGCGGCCTGGTGCTGGCACCGACCCGCGAGCTGGCAAACCAGATCGCCGCGACCCTGAAAGGCCTCACCGAAAACACCCCGATGAAAGTCGGCCTGGTGGTCGGCGGCGTGTCCATCAACCCGCAGATCTCCCGCATTGCCAAGGGCACCGACATTCTGGTCGCCACCCCGGGCCGCCTGATCGATATCCTCGACCGCGGTGCGCTGGACCTGGGGTCCTGCGACTTCCTGGTGCTGGACGAGGCCGACCAGATGCTGGATCTTGGCTTCATCCACACCCTGCGCAAGATCGCCGCGCTGCTGCCGGCCGAGCGCCAGACCATGCTGTTCTCGGCCACCATGCCCAAACAGATGAACGAGATCGCCAACTCCTACCTGCAAAGCCCGGTTCGGATCGAGGTCTCGCCTCCGGGCAAAGCCGCCGACAAGGTCACCCAGTCGGTGCATTTCATCGCCAAGGCGGAAAAGCTGAGCCTCCTGAAGGAGCTGCTGGCCGACCACAAGGATGAGCGCGCGCTGGTCTTCGGCCGCACCAAGCACGGCATGGAAAAGCTGATGAAGGTGCTGGACAAGGCAGGCTTTGCTGCCGCCGCCATTCACGGCAACAAATCCCAGGGCCAGCGCGAACGCGCCCTTGCCGCCTTCAAATCCGGCGACATCAAGGTTCTGGTCGCCACCGATGTGGCCGCCCGCGGCCTCGACATCCCCGACGTGAAACACGTCTACAACTACGAGCTGCCGAATGTGCCGGACGCCTATGTCCACCGCATCGGCCGCACCGCCCGCGCAGGCAAGGACGGCGCTGCCATCGCCTTCTGCTCGCCCGATGAAATGGACGAACTGAAAGCGATCCAGAAGGTGATGAAAACCACCATCCCCGTCGCCTCGGGCCGCGCCTGGGAAGCCTTGCCGGATCCGGCGGCCCCCGGTGGCAAACCGGGCGGCCGTCCCGGCGGACGCCGCGGCGGCGGCGGTTTCGGCGGCGGCAAACCCGGTGGCCAGCGCCGCCGCAGCGGCGGCGGCAAGGGCAATCCCCAGGGCGCAAGCGCCGGCGGCGGAAACCCCGGCGGCGCCCAGCGCGGCGGCCAGAAACAGCGCGCCCGCTGACCTCCTGATGCTGATCCGCCCCAAGGACGGCGCCAGCGCTGTTCATCTTTGAAGCGGGCCAGCACAAAAACACGCGCCAACCGGCACCTGGGGGCAGTCTCGCCCCCGGGGGCCTCTCAGCCTTGATCCTGCGCTGCGCGGCAGCGTCCGGCCCAAGCCTGGGCGGGAGCCCTGCCCCGGACACAAGCCCTCGTGATCACGCCTCCCGCAAATCCGCCCAGACCGGCAAATGGTCCGAAGCGATATGCGCAGGCCGCGCCCCATGCACCCCATGCGCAACGGCTTTCAACCGCTTACAATACGCAATCCGGTCCAAGGCCCCCAGCGGCCGCAGCGCCGGAAAGCTCGCCTTGGGCGGCAGGAAAGTCAGCGCCGGAGTGATATGCTCCAGCACCGGCATCCGCGACCATTCGTTGAAATCCCCCGCCAGCACCACCGCGCTGTCCTCGCGCTGTGCGGCACGGGCCAGGGCCTGCATCTGCTCGCGCCGCGCCCGCCCCGTCAGCCCCAGATGCGCACCGATCACCCGGACCGGCCCCAGAACCGTCTTCAGCTGAACCCAGACCGCGCCGCGCGGCTCCAGCCCTGGCAATGCAATATGGCCTTTGGCCTGCAACTGCATACCACCCCGGAACAACACCGCATTGCCATGCCAGCCCAGCGAGCCCGCGCCGCCCAGATCCGCCGCCTGCCAGCCGGTTTCCGCGACCAGAAAATGCGGCAGCGCCGCGGGCCGCGGCGGCAGCCGTTTGTCGGCCTCCTGCAGCACCACGACATCCGCATCCAGCCCGGCCAGCACCTGCAGGATGCGTTCAGGCCGCCGACGCAGGTCCAGGCCGATACATTTCTGAATATTATAAGTGGCGACCCGCAGCGTGTCCTGCGGCGGTTGATCGGGCATCCGGTCCCTCCAGGCTACTCTGGAGTTTGGCGCAGGACACCCCTGAAACACAACGG
This sequence comes from Leisingera sp. SA215, assembly GCF_055902035.1. NCBI lineage: Bacteria > Pseudomonadati > Pseudomonadota > Alphaproteobacteria > Rhodobacterales > Roseobacteraceae > Leisingera > Leisingera sp. SA215. The sequence continues at coordinate 704,727 of NZ_JBVVXU010000001.1, forward strand.
TCAACCCGCCGCGCGCGTTGCCCGGGGGCTGTCTGCCCCCCTCTTGCGCCTGCGGCTCAATTCACCCCCGGGAGTATCTGGAACCGGAAAGACACCCGTCAGGTCCCGCAGAAGGTCGCCTGCACCACTTCTTCCGGTGCCGGCGGGCGTTGCAGATCCGCGTGCTCCGGCTGGTCCGCATAGGGGCGCGCCAGCACCGTGTTCAGCCGGTGGAAGGGCGCGAAATCTCCGGCCACCGCGCTGGCGATCATCTCCTCGATGCGGTGGTTGCGCGGGATGAAGGCCGGGTTTGCGCGGCGCATCACCGCTTGCGGGTCCGGCTCATCCTGGAGCCGCGCCTGCCAGCTTTCGGCCCAGCTGTCATAGGCCGCCGGATCGGTGAACTGATCGCGCGCGCCGCCCGTGCCGAGCGCACGGAACGTATTGGTGAAATCGCTCTGGTTTTCTGCCATCCGCTCCAACAGGCCGGTAACCAGCTCCAGGTCCCCCTCCTGCGCCGAGGTGATCCCCAGCTTGGCCCGGAACCGGGTCAGCCAGGCGTCCTCGGTCAGCTGCGGCATGGCATGAACGATTTCCGTGGCTTCCGCGACTCCCGCCTGCGGATCCTCCAGCTGCTGAATCAGCGCAGTGGCAAGCTGCGCCAGGTTCCACACTGCAATACTGGGCTGATTGGCATAGGCATACCGCCGCCCGCGGTCGATCGAGGAAAACACCGTATGCGGATGGTAGACATCCATGAAGGCGCAAGGCCCGTAGTCGATCGTTTCGCCCGAGATCGAGGAATTGTCGGTGTTCATCACCCCGTGGATAAAGCCCACGCCCATCCAGACGGCAATCAGCTTGGCCTGGGCGTCGCGCACTGCACGCAGCAGCCCCATCGGCCCGTCAGCGTCCGGATAGTGGCGCGCAATCGCATATTCCGTCAGCTGGCGCAGGCTGTGCATGTCGCCGCGCGCGGCAAAGACCTGGAAGGTGCCGACCCGCAGATGGCTGGCGGCCACCCGCGTCAGCACCGCACCGGGCAGGGCTCCTTCGCGCCAGACGGTCTCGCCGGTCTCCACCGCCGCCAGGGCGCGGGTGGTGGGAATGCCAAGCGCATGCATCGCCTCGCTGACCACATATTCGCGCAGCACCGGCCCCAGCCAGGCACGGCCATCGCCGCCGCGGGAATAGGGCGTGCGGCCCGACCCTTTCAGCTGGATGTCGCGCCGTGTGCCGTCCGTGCCCACGGCCTCACCCAGCAGGATTGCCCGCCCGTCGCCAAGCTGCGGATTATAGGTGCCGAACTGGTGCCCGGCGTAAAGCTGCGCCAGCGGGTCTGCCCCCTCCGGCACCAGGTTGCCGCCAAAGACTTCCGCCATTTCTGCCGCCTCGCCCGGGCTGATGCCCATCACCCGCGCCAGATCCTCGTTGAAGGCAATCAGCCTCGGCGCCTTCACCGCCTGCGGCGCCAGTTTGGAGTAGAACTGCCCCGGCAGGGCAGCATATGTGTTGTCAAAGGGGATCGTGAATGCCATGGCCCAAACATATGCGCCGGATACAGATTTACCAGCGCCAAACGGGCCAAGGGCCAAAAGGAGTGCGCGCCATGACCGCCGATCAGATCATCGGACAACTGGGCCTGCAACAGCATCCTGAAGGCGGCTGGTACCGGGAAACCTGGCGGGCCGGGAATGAGGGACGCCCCTCAGGCACTTGTATTTACTTTCTTTTAAAGGATGGCGGCAACAGCCACTGGCACCGCGTCGATGCCACCGAGATCTGGCTCTACCATTCCGGCGCGCCGCTGGTTCTGTCGGTTGCCGCCACCGGAGAAGGCCCTGCCCGGGATCATTTGCTGACCCCGGATCTGAGCACAGGCGCACCGCAGCTGATTGTTCCGCAAGGCCACTGGCAGGCCGCCCGCACAACCGGGGACTACACATTGGTGAGCTGCACCGTTTCGCCGGGGTTCCAATTCGAAGGGTTCGAGCTTGCCCAGCCAGGTTTCGACATCCCGCGCGGCTGACCCTGCCTGTTGCAGCGAATCATCTTACTGGACAAGACTGTCCGCATGCCTGCTGAATTGGATCACACGGCCCTGATCAAGTCGCTGCCGCCGGAAACCAAAGCGTCCCTGACCGCCCGTTCGGATGCGGCCGGGCTCCGGCACCTGGCGTTGTACCTTGCCGCTTTGGCGGTCTGCACCGCGGGCCTGGCGCTGCAGGTGCCTTTCTGGCCGCTACTGATGCTGCCGCAGGGGGTGCTGCTGGTGTTCCTGTTCACGCTGTCCCATGAGTGCACCCACCAGACCCCCTTCCGCAGCAAATGGCTGAATGAGACCGCAGGCCATTTCTGCGCCCTGGCAATGGCCCTGCCCTTTGTCTGGTTCCGCTATTACCACCTGGCGCATCACAAGTTCACAAATGACCCCGATCGCGACCCCGAACTGGAACATGGCGGCCGCCCCGAAACCCTTACCCAGTGGCTCACATACCTGAGCGGCTGGAGCTACTGGAAGGGTATGGCCAGGACCATTTGGCGTAACGCCTTCGGCACCATCAGCGCCCCCTATCTGCCCAAGCGCCGCCTCGCCGGCATGCGGCTGGAAGCACGGGTGCTGCTGGCCATTTACGCCGCCGCCCTGCTGAGCCTGCTGATGTCGCCGCTGGTCCTATGGCTGTGGATTGTGCCGCTGCTGATCGGCCAGCCGTTCCTGCGCGCTTATCTGCTGGCGGAACACGGCCTCTGCCCGCCGGTCGCCGATATGCTGGAGAACTCCCGCACCACCATCACCAACCGAATTGTGCGTTTTGCGGCCTGGAACATGCCCTATCATGCCGAGCATCATTCCTTCCCGAATGTGCCCTTCCACCAGCTGCCGGCCTTCCACGCCATCACCGAGGCGCATCTGAAGTCGACGTCGAACGGATATGGGGAGTTCACTGCGGACTATGTGAGGCAGCTGGCGCGCTGACCGCCTCGGCGCCGGGCAAAATTTCTTCAGAAGAAATTTGGCAAGAGTTTTCAAAAAACTCTTGCACGTGGCGTCACCCGATCACGCCCCCGGCACGCTCACCACCCCGCCGCCGACACAGGCCCGCACGCCGGTGGTGCCGGGGCAGGATGTCGCCATTCCCCGCGCCACCCGCACCGCCAGATGGGCAAAGGCCTGCGCCTCCAGCATGTCGCCGTCCAGCCCCGCGTCCTCCACCGGCTTCACCGGGCAGTCCAGCGACACCCGCAGCATCTCCATCAGCACCGGGTTATGGCGGCCGCCGCCGGTGACCAGCACCGCCTCCGGCGGCTCCGGGCAATGCTCCATCCCTTGCGCAACCGAGGCGGCGCACATGGCGATCAATGTCGCGGCTGCGTCAGCATCGCTCAGCTCGTTCACCAGCCCTACCATCTCGGCAAAATCATTCCGGTCCAGTGACTTGGGCGGCATTCTTGCAAAATATGGCTCAGCCAGAAACAGCTCCAGCGCGCCGGTCTCCACCTTGCCGGAGCGCGCCACCTTGCCATCTGCGTCCCAGGGAATGCCCAGCCGCTCCTGCACCAGATCATTGACCGGCGCGTTGGCCGGGCCGGTGTCGAACGCCAGCAGCGCGCCCGGCTCCTCCGGACGTTCAAACCGCGGATCCACATAGGTAAGGTTGCCGACCCCGCCCAGGTTCAGGAAACATAAGGGCCGCTCGGCGCCGATGTATTTCGCGCAGGCAAAGTGAAAGAACGGCGCCAGCGGCGCGCCCTCGCCCCCCATCGAGACATCATCCGAGCGGAAATCCCAGACCACCGGCTTGCGCAACCTCTCTGCCAGCGCCGCCCCGTCCCCCACCTGCAGCGTGCCTTGCAGCCGCGGCGCATGGGCCAGGGTCTGGCCGTGAAAGCCGATGATCTCAACATCCTCGAAGTCTGCCAGCGCCGCTGCATGGGCCGCGTCGCAAACCCCGGCCGCCGCCTCGACCTCCGGCCCTGTCCATTTGCCCAGACCGGCGCGCAGCACGCTGCGCTCCGCCACCGAGTATTCGCGGTAACTGCTGCCGCCGAACCCATGGATACGCGCGCCATCCGTGACAACGACAGCCGCATCCACCCCGTCCAGCGAGGTGCCGCTCATCGCCCCCAGCGCCCGCACCGCGCCTGTTTTTGCTATGGCCCTGCTCATGGCCTCTGCCCCTTTATAGGTTCCGGGCCGCCCCGCCCGTTCGCGCGCCATGATACAGTGCTTATTTTGCCGGGAAAACAGGTTCCAACCGGCGCCAATGCGATTTATACGGCATGGTGCAAACCTAGAGACCGAGGCATGTTATGACCTACACTCCCAAATCGGATTTCATCGCAGTGATGATGGAACGCGGCTATCTGGCCGATTGCACCGATTACCAGGGCCTGGACGAGGCGCTGGTGAAGGGGGTCCAGCCTGCCTATATCGGTTATGATGCCACCGCGCAGTCGCTGCACGTCGGGCATCTTCTCAACATCATGATGCTGCGCTGGCTGCAAAAGACCGGCCACAAGCCGATCACCCTGATGGGCGGCGGCACCACCAAGGTGGGCGATCCCTCGTTCCGCTCGGACGAACGGCCGCTCCTGGGCCCCGAACAGATCGACGCCAACATCGCCGGTATGAAAAAGGTGTTTGCCAACTACCTTACCTATGGCGACGGCGGCAACGACGCCCTGATGCTGAACAACGCGGAATGGCTCGACAATCTGAACTACCTGGAGTTCCTGCGCGACATCGGCCGCCATTTTTCGGTGAACCGGATGCTGTCGTTCGAGAGCGTGAAATCCCGCCTCGACCGCGAGCAGTCGCTGTCGTTCCTGGAATTCAACTACATGATCCTGCAGGCCTATGACTTCATGGAGCTGAACCGCCGCTACGGCTGCGTGCTGCAAATGGGCGGCTCGGATCAATGGGGCAATATCGTCAATGGCATCGACCTCACCCGCCGGGTGATCGACCATGAAGTCTACGGCCTCACCTCGCCGCTGCTGACCACCTCGGACGGCCGCAAGATGGGCAAAAGCCAGGGCGGCGCAATCTGGCTGAACGGCGAGATGCTGTCGCCTTACGAATTCTGGCAGTTCTGGCGCAACACCACCGACGCCGACGTCGGCCGCTTCCTCAAGCTCTATACCGAGCTGCCGGTCGCTGAATGCGACCGCCTCGGCGCGCTGCAAGGGTCCGAGATCAACGAGGGCAAGGTGATCCTCGCCAACGAGGTGACCAAACTGCTGCACGGTGCCGATGCGGCGGCGGCGGCAGAAGCCACCGCACGCGAAGTGTTCGAAAAGGGCGGCGTCGGCGATGACCTGCCCACCCTGTCGCTGTCTTCGGCGGATCTGGGCGACGGCATGTCCATCGTGCAGCTGATCGTGAAATCCGGCCTCGCGAAATCGGGCAAGGACGCCAAGCGGCTGATTTCCGAAAACGGCGCCCGCATCGACGACCAGCCGCTCACTGACGCCGGCCTGATGATCGACGCCGGCGCGCTGGCCTCGCCGATCAAGCTGAGCGCCGGCAAAAAACGCCACGCCCTGGTCCGGCTGGACGGCTGACGGTACTGCCGATTTGCAAAAGAAAAGGGAGCCTCTGGGCTCCCTTTTCATTTTCACCTGCAAGCTTTCCCGCCCCCGTCCAGCCCCCTCCGGGGCCAAGCCTCAGCAGTTGGGCCAATCGCAGCGGCGCCCGGCCCAAGGCCGCCAAGGGACTGTGGCGCAGCCACTGCAGCTGCGGGCGCGGGTGGCTTTGCGGCGTCAGAAAACAACCGTATCCAGCAGTGTCAGCAGCAGAAACACCGGCACCGACAGACCGATTGCAATCAGCAGCGCCGCTGCTTTGGTCATCCGGGGGGCGGCCGCTGCCTGCCCCATGATCTGTTTTGACTGTTTCATGGCTTCATTAACCCTCATTTAGGTTTCCAGCGTGTTAATAGGAAACATGTTTGATGGCTCTCCGGTTCCCTCCCCGCCCTGCGGCAAGACCGCACTTCGCCCCCGTGCGCTGCAGCAATCGGCCGAATTCGCCCGCGCCCTGGCCGCCTGCGGGCAGGTGCCAGTGTTGCTGCCGCAGCTGCAGGACATGCTGGTGCTGCGCCGCCGCCTGCCGGGCGGGCTGCCGCTGGCGTTGGTGAACCGCGCCGTCTTTCCGGACCCCGGCGCCCTGCGCGCGGCGCTGGAGGACCACGGGCTGGGCCGCACCCCGCTGATTCTGTCGCCCGAAACGGCGGCCCCCGGGCTTTCCCGTCTCGGCGCGGTGCCGCTTGTCACCCCGGCGCATGCGGCGCTTTGGGACCTGACCGGCGACCCCGGGCAGCGCCGGGCCGCCCTGCACCAGAAATGGCGCAACCGGCTGAACCACGGTGAAACCCAGGGCCTGCGCCTCACCCGCCAGAACTTGCCGCACGACCCGCGCCACTGGCTGTTCGCAGCCGACGCCAGACAGCAAACCGCCCGCGGCTACCGCAGCTGGCCGATCCCCCTCACCCTCGCCTATGCGCGCGAGAACAAGGGCCGGGCCAAGCTGTTCCAGGCTTTCGAGGGCAAGGAAGCGGTCGCCGCCATCCTGATCCTCACCCATGGCAGCGCTGCCACCTACCACATCGCCCATACCACCGCGCGCGGCAAACGGCTCAGCGCCCACCCCCTGCTGCTGTGGGAGGCTGCGGGCTGGCTTGCCGCCAAGGGCATCTGCCGCCTCGACCTCGGCCTCATCAACACCGGGCGCGCCGCCGGCCTTGCCCGTTTCAAACTCGGTACCGGCGCCAAGGCACACCGCTTGGGGGGAACCTGGGGCCTGTGGCCGCCCTTGGGCCGCCTTTTGCAGCCGCTGGCGCTGCTGGACCGGCGGCTGATGAGCGCCTGACCGCCCCGCGACGTCCCGTCCCGCTGGACAGAGGCAGACCGCCCCGATTATATGAACAGATGTTCAGATAACCGGGAGGAGCCCCGCTCATGAAACTTGCAGACACCGCTGCCATTGTCACCGGCGCCGCCTCGGGCCTGGGCGAGGCCACCGCCCGCTACTTTGCCGAACAAGGCGCCCAGGTCACCATCCTGGACCGCGACGCCAGCCGTGGCTCGGCGGTGGCGCAAGAGATCGGCGGGCATTTCGCCCAAACCGATGTCACCAGCGAAGAATCAGTTGCGGCCGCCATCACCCACGCCGCCGAAAAGATGGGCAGGATCACCGCTTGCGTGAACTGCGCCGGCATCGCCATCGGCGCCAAGACCGTGGGCAAAGACGGCCCGCATCCGCTGGATGCCTTCCAGCGCACCATCGACATCAACCTCGTTGGCACCTTCAACGTCGCCCGCCTCGCCGCGGTGGAGATCGCCAAGAATGACCCCGAAGGCGACGGCGCCCGCGGCGTGATCATCAACACCGCCTCCATCGCCGCTTTCGACGGGCAGAAAGGCCAGGCCGCCTATGCCGCCTCCAAGGGCGGGGTCGCAGGCATGTGCCTGCCGATGGCACGGGATCTCGCGTCCTCCGGCATCCGGGTGATGACCATCGCACCCGGTATTTTCATGACCCCGATGCTGGCGGGCTTGCCGGAAGAGGTGCAGCAGCAGCTCGCTGCAGATGTCCCCAACCCGGCCCGCCTGGGCGACCCGCGTGAATACGGCCGCCTGGCCGGCTTCATCGTCGAGATGGGCTATCTAAACGGCGAGGTCATCCGCATCGACGGCGCCCTGCGCATGCGCTGATCCCCCTAGCCGCGGATTGCGAGCGGGCGGAGCCCTAAGCCGCCATGCGCAGCACGGGTTCACCTTTGACGCGCAAGCAGCGGCCCACACACCGGCACACGCGCTTTCAGGGCAGACCTGCCCCTGAAGCGCATCTCAGCGAAACTCTTCGCACCGCGCCAGCGGTGCCCGGCCCAAGGCTGCATCAGGGTGCCTTGGCGAAGCCAAGGCACTTGCGGGCGCGGGAGCATCCCCTGGATTGACAAACCCTGCCGCCCGCCGTTCACTCCCGGTCAGGAGATCCCATGACCCTGACTGAACGGCAGAAAATGCAGGCTGGCGAATGGTACTGTTGCCAGGACAGCGAACTGGAGGCGTTGCGCCACCAGGCCCGCGTTGCCGTGCACCGGCACAACACCGCCCCGCCCGATCCCGCCGCGCCGCTCAGCCCTCCGCTGGCCGGTCTCTTCGCCGCTCACGGCGAAAACTGCCTGGTCGAGGCGCCCTTCCACTGCGCCTATGGCTTCAACATCGCCCTGGGCCGCAATGTCTACCTGAACGCAGGCTGCACCCTTCTGGACACCGCGCCCGTCACCATCGGCGACGGCACCATGCTGGGGCCGAATGTGCAGATCTACTGCGCCCAGCACCACCTGGACAGGGATTTGCGCGCGCAGGGGCTGGAGAGTGCCCGGCCCGTCACGCTGGGTGCAGAGGTCTGGATCGGCGGCAGCGCCATCCTGATGCCCGGCGTCACCATCGGCGATGGCGCCATCGTCGGAGCGGGCGCGGTTGTGACCAGGGATGTCCCGGCAGCGGCTACTGTGGCAGGCAACCCGGCCCGGCCTCTGACCGGGCAATCAAACGGTTAAGCCAGCGCCCGCCGCCTTAACCCGCCACTCACATTTCCTAATGAATTCCAAAGCTTTACGTCAGCGTCTTTGACCAAATGTTTCGCGCGCGAAACATTTGGTCAGCCGTACTGACCTAACCGGAACAACCGCCTCAGGCTTCGGCTTTTTCCTCCAGCAGCAGCCATTCCTCCTCAGCCGCGGCCAGCTTCTCCTGCCGCTCCACCAGCGCCTCGGTGGCCTTTTTGAACTTGACCGGTTCGCGGCTGAACAGCCCGGGGTCCGCCATCAGCTCCTGCAGCTTGGCGATCTCCGCTTCCAACCGTTCAATCTCCCCCGGCAGCGCCTCCAGCCGGTGCTTTTCCTTGAAGCTCAGCCCGTCTTTGGGCTGGCTTTCCTGCTTCGGCTTCGGCTTGGCAGGCTTCACCTTCTCTGCCTTTTCCGCAGCGTCCAGCGGCCCGCGCTGCGCCAGGTAATCGCTCCAGCCGCCGGCATAGGCCGTGGCCCTGCCGTTGCCTTCCATCGCGATGGTGGTGGTCGCCACCCGGTCCAGAAAATCCCGGTCGTGGCTCACCAGCAGAACGGTGCCGTCGTAATTATCGAGCAGCTCCTGCAGCAGGTCCAGCGTCTCCACATCCAGATCGTTGGTTGGCTCATCCAGCACCAGCAGGTTCGAGGACCGCGCCATCAGCCGCGCCAGCAAAAGCCGCGCCTTCTCGCCGCCCGACAACGACCGCACCGGCGCCCGCGCCTGGCGTTCGTCAAACAGGAATTCCTTCAGGTAGCCGACAACATGTTTCGGCTGGCCGCGCACCATCACCTGGTCGGCCTTGCCGGAAATTCCCAGCAGGGGATCGGCGGTCAGATTCTCCCACAGGGTCGCATCCCCATCCAGCTGATCCCGCGTCTGATCAAACAGCGCCAGCTCCAGATTGGTGCCTTGCTTCACAGATCCGGAATCCGGCTCTTCCAGCCCCAGCAGCATTTTCAGCAGCGTGGTCTTGCCCGCGCCATTGGGCCCGACAAAGGCCACCCGGTCGCCGCGCTGCACCTTCAGCGAAAAATCCTGCACGATCTGCTTGCCGCCAAAAGCCTTGCCCAGCCCCTCGGCCTCAATCACCTTGCGGCCCGATTTCGGCCCCGCATCCAGCGCCATCTCGGCCGCCCCCTGGCGCTTGATCTGGCCGGCGCGCTCGGATTTCAGATCCTGCAGCGCCCGCACCCGGCCCATGTTGCGCTTGCGGCGGGCGGAAATCCCCTCCACCGCCCAGCGGCTTTCGGATTTGATCAGCCGGTTCAGCTTGTGCCGCTGCTGGTCTTCCTCCTCCCACAGCTTGTCGCGCCAGGCCTCGAAATGCTCAAACCCCTTTTCCTGACGGCGCACCTCGCCGCGGTCCACCCACAGGGTTGCCCGGGTCAGCGCCCGCAGAAAGGCGCGGTCGTGCGAGATCAGCACAAACGCCGCGCGGGTGGCCTTCAGCTCGTTTTCCAGCCAGGTGATCGCCTCGATGTCCAGATGGTTGGTCGGCTCGTCCAGCAGCATCAGATCCGGCGCCTCGGCCATCAGCTTGGCCAGCGCAGCACGGCGCCGCTCACCGCCCGATGCGGTTTCCACCGGGCGCGCCGGGTCGAACTTCAGCCCTTCGCCTGCGCGCTCCACCTTGTACATCTCGCCGGGATCCAGCGCGCTGGCAGCAAAATCGCCAAGCGTGGCAAAGCCCGTCATCTGCGGATCCTGCTCCATATAGCCCACCGATTTGCCCGGCGGCACCACGATAGAGCCCTTATCCGCTTCAACAATCCCCGCCATTACCTTCATCAGCGTGGATTTTCCCGACCCGTTGCGGCCCACCAGGGCGACACGGTCGCCGGGCTGAACCACCAGATCGAGATCGGAAAAAACCGGATCGCCCCCAAAGGTGAGGGAAATGCCGGACATCTGCAGAAGAGGAATACGTGCCATGCCAGCCAGCTACCCCGGCGGCAGAATCGCGTCAACGCTGCTTCTTCATCTTTTCAAAAATACTCATTTTTACCCGGCAACTGCCCTCAGACGCCGCTTGCGCGCAGCAGGAATTGCCGCAATCTCCAGCCCGGTGAACACATGCAGCGTGTTCATTCCAGCATCCACAACCGCATGGTCGCTGACCCAGCCGCCCATCACCAGATAGGTCCGCAGCAGCGGCGGCATCCGCAGCATCGCCAGTTTCGGGTCCGGCCTGCGCCGCAGCCCGGCGGCAAAGCGGAACACCTCGGGCGCCTTGACCCCCGGAAGCCAGCGTTGCGGCGCCAGATGGCGGAGCTTCAGCATGGCAAAGGCGTCAAGATATTCGGCCGTCGCGGTGCCGGCAAAGGACGAGCAGCCAAACAGCATCTGCACATCCTTTGCATCGACCAGGGCTGTTACCGCCCCCCAGGCGACGCGCAGGATATCCGCGCTGTGCTGATCGGGATGGATGCAGAACCGGCCCAGCTCAGCCATCCGGCCGCGGAATGCCCGCAGCCCTTGCAGATCATAGAACTGCGCCGAATAGCTGCGGCCCAGCTCCGCGCCGCTTGCCAGCAGCAGCAACCGGAAACAGCAGACCAGACTGCCGGTCCGCGCCTCCTCCACCAGCACATGCATGCAGGCCGTATCAAAAGCGTCGCAGTCGACGGCGCCGGTCCGGAAGCACAGCGTGCGCAGCGCCTGCGCCGCAGCCACATCGGCCGGCCCCGCCGCCAGCCGGGCGCGGTAACACCCCTTGTGCAGAAGCACGTCCGGCTGTGCTGCCATCGCGGCCTCCCCTGTTTCCGGCTCAGCCCTTAGCATAAGCGCCGTGACAGCCCGGTGACGCCCGCTGGACCGGCAGCCGCCAGCCTTACTGATCCTGCAGGAACTGATCGGGGCCGAAGTTGCCCAGGCTGCCCAGAAGCTGGCGCAGGAACGTGCTGTCCTGCACGCTGGAGCTGGTCACCCGGCGTTCCAGCGGCACCACCTTGCCGTCTTCCAGGCTGAACCGCTCGACCCCCTGCACCACCCCGGCAGCATCAAAGCTGATCGCAACCAGATCGCGCGCCACCGGTTTCGGGGCGGCGGCGCCGTAGTGGCGGAAACGGGTCGCAACATAATAGTAGCCGCTTTCGTTCAGCACCCCGGTCGAGGACGGGATGCCGACGCTTTCGGCCACCGAATCCCTTGTGTCGATCCCCGGCACCACCTCGGCCAGCTGATCCGCTGTGGGCACATATCCGTGCTTGCGGTAGACTGACGAGCAGGCCGCCAGCGCCAGCCCCGCCGCGGCAAAAACAGCCCCGCGCAAAACGGACTTGAAGTGAAATGCCTTAGCAACCATGACTGCCCCCCGGCCTTTGCCGCAATGCGCGGCTTGAATACGTCTTTGAACCCGATTACCTAATGACCGCTTCCGGTTCAAGAAACGAAAGTCCCCGATTATGTCTGACAGCACCGCAGTGCGGGTGGCGGATCTGCCGCAAAACGCCCCGACCGCCTTTGAAATCACCCCGGATAAAGCGGAACTGGCCGCGCTGGCGGCTGAACTGGGGGTGAACGCGCTGCGCAAGCTGCGCTTTACCGGCGAGATCAGCGCGCGCGGTAAACGCGACTGGCAGCTGACCGGATCCCTGGGGGCGACCGTGGTGCAGGACTGTGTGGTGACGCTGGAGCCGGTGACCACCCGGATCGAGGAAAAAGTCCGCCGCAACTATCTGTCCCGTATGGAGATTCCGGACGAAGGCGAAGCGGAAATGCCCGAGGATGACAGCACCGAGCCGCTTGGCAGCCATATCGACCCGGGCGCCGTGATGGCTGAGGCGCTGGCGCTGCATATCCCCGCCTACCCGCGCAAGGAGGGCGCCGAGCTGGGCGAAGCGGTCTATACCAAACCCGGCGCCAAGCCGATGCGCGACGAGGACGCCCGCCCCTTTGCCGGTCTTGGCGCCCTGCGCGGTCTGCTGAAAGACGAGGACTAGGCCGGAATTTCCGCGCTGGCGGAAATTGCATCTGGAACCTGTGGCGGCGCTGCCCTAAAAAACATCTTGCGCCGCCGGAGATTCGCAGTATTTTCGCGCGCTCATCGGAATTTTTGGTTGGACAATGTTTGGGCAGGCGCCTAAACGCACGTCAGACTGATCGAACAGAACGCAATCGCGCCGCGGGGAGTGCCCCAAGGCCCAAACAGACAAAGGTTGAGACATGGCCGTCCAACAGAATAAAGTATCCAAATCGCGCCGCAACAACCGCCGCGCGCACGATGCACTGGTTGCTGCAAACCCGAACGAATGCGGCAACTGCGGCGAGCTGAAGCGCCCGCATCACGTATGCCCCTCCTGCGGCCATTACGACGACAAGGAAATCGTCGCAGCGGCTGACGAGATCGAGATCGACGAAGACGCGGCATAAGCCACGGACAGGATCTGATGCCAGGCAGGCTTTCGCATGACGGGTAAACCCGATCTAAATCAGGCAAAAGCCGGCCGCATCACCATTTCTGTTGACGCCATGGGCGGAGACGCCGGCCCCGCTGTTGTGGTGGCCGGCATTGCCATGTCGGCTGAAAAGAACCCGGATATCGGGTTCATCCTGCACGGCCCCGCCGACCAGCTGAAACCGCTGGTCGCCAGGAAACGCACGCTTGAGGGCCGCGTCGAGATCCGCGATGTCCGCGACGTTGTCACCATGGAGGACAAACCCTCCCAGGTGATGCGCAACGGCAAGGGCACCTCGATGTGGTCGGCGCTGGATGCGGTCAAGAACGGCGAAGCGGCAGGGGCTGTGTCCTGCGGCAACACCGGCGCGCTGATGGCGCTGTCGATGCTGCGGCTGCGCAAGCTGCCCGGCGTCAACCGGCCGGCCATTGCGATCCTGTGGCCGTCGCTGAACCCGCAGGGCTTCAACGTGATGCTCGATGTCGGCGCCGACGTGAAAGCCGACGCCGAGGATCTGCTGCAATACGCGCTGATGGGCACCTCCTATGTGCGCAACTCGATGGACATCGCCAGCCCGCGGGTCGGGCTGCTGAATGTCGGCACCGAGGAGCACAAGGGCCGCGCCGAGCTGAAAGAAGCCTTTACGCTGATCGCCGGTCATGCGGCACAGGCGAGCTACGAGTTTGTCGGCTTTGTCGAGGGCAGCGATATTCCCGGCGATGCCGTGGATGTGATCGTCACCGACGGTTTTACCGGCAACGTGGCGATCAAGACCGGCGAAGGCACCGCCCGGGTGATGCGCACCGCATTACGCGAGGCGTTCCAGTATTCGTTCCTGTCGAAAATCGCCGCGCTGCTGGCGGTCACCTCGCTGAAACGGCTGTCGAAACGGATGGATCCGCGGCGGGTGAACGGCGGCGTGTTCCTGGGCCTCAACGGCACCGTGGTGAAATCCCATGGCGGCGCCGATGCCACCGGGGTTTCGGCCGCCGTCAAGCTCGCCTTCCGGCTGGCACAGCACGGATTCGCCGAAAAGCTGGCGGCGCGGGTTGCATCTGCCGGCGCTGTTCCCCAAGTTGAAACTGCCCCCCGCGCGCTGCGGGCGGCCACTGATAAAGACTAAAGCAAGGCAGGCACCGGATGACGCGACGCGCGGTAGTTGTTGGCACTGGCCACTATCTCCCCGAACGGGTGGTGGAAAACGCGGAATTCGAGGCCACTCTGGACACTTCGGACGAATGGATCCGCAGCCGGTCTGGCATCGAACGCCGCCATTTCGCCGCCGAGGGGGAGACCACTTCGGACATGGCCGCCAAGGCAGCTGAACGCGCTTTGGCGGATGCGGGCCTGACCGCGGAAGATGTCGACGCGATCGTGGTGGCAACCTCCACCCCCGATCTCACCTTCCCCTCTGCCGCCACCATGGTGCAGTCCAAGCTGGGCATGACCAAGGGCTTTGCCTTTGATGTGCAGGCGGTCTGCGCGGGCTTTGTCTATGCGCTGAGCAACGCCAGCGCGCTGATCGCCTCGGGCCAGGCGGAACGGGTGCTGGTGATCGGCGCCGAAACCTTCAGCCGGATCATGGACTGGACCGACCGCTCCACCTGCGTGCTGTTCGGCGACGGCGCCGGCGCGCTGCTGCTGGAGGGCCAGGAGCAGCCCGGCACCCTCCGCGACCGCGGCATCCTGTCGACCGACCTCAATTCCGACGGCCGCTACAAGGATCTGCTGTATGTCGACGGCGGCGTGTCGACGCAATCGACCGGCTATCTGCGGATGCAGGGCAACCAGGTGTTCCGCCATGCCGTGGAAAAGCTCGCCTCCACCGCGAAAACCGCGCTGGACCGCGCCGGGCTTGCCGCCGCGGATGTGGACTGGATCGTGCCGCACCAGGCCAATATCCGCATCATCCAGGGCACCGCCAGGAAAATGGGTCTCAGCATGGACAAGGTGGTGGTAACCGTGCAGGATCACGGCAACACCTCCGCCGCCTCCATCCCGCTGGCCCTGTCCGTGGGTAAAGAGCGCGGCCAGATCAAACAAGGCGATCTGATTGTGACCGAAGCCATCGGCGGCGGCCTCGCCTGGGGGGCTGTCGTGGTGCGCTGGTAACCCCGCAGACTTAATTTCCGCCCGAAACACCCGGCGCAATTCATTGATATTGACAGGGAAATTCCCTGCGCCCTATGCTTTGGCAAACAACGGGGATTGGTATGGGCGAAAAAACACTTACACGAATGGATTTGAGTGAAGCAGTTTTCCGGGAAGTCGGCTTGTCGCGCAATGAAAGCGCGCAGCTGGTGGAAAGCATGCTGCAATACATGTCGGATGCCCTGGTGCGCGGTGAACAGGTGAAGATCTCCTCGTTCGGCACATTCAGCGTGCGGGACAAATCAGCCAGGGTCGGGCGCAACCCGAAAACCGGCGAAGAAGTGCCGATTCAGCCGCGCCGCGTGCTGACCTTCCGGCCCTCCCACCTGATGAAAGACCGCGTGGCAGACGGCAACCGTAAATAACGGGACCAAAAGGCCATGTCGAAATCACCGGACGCGTTCCGCACCATCAGCGAAGTTGCGGAGTGGCTGGGCGTGCAGGCGCATGTCCTGCGCTTCTGGGAGAGCAAGTTCACCCAGGTCAAACCCGTCAAGCGCGCCGGCGGGCGGCGGTATTACCGGCCTGCGGATATGCTGCTGTTAGGCGGCATCAAGAAACTGCTGCATGACGACGGGCTGCCGATCAAGGAGGTGCAGGCGCTGCTGCGCGAGCATGGCGCGGCGCATGTGTCCGGCTTGTCCGGTTCGCTGGACGGCTCAGCCAATGCCCGCCCCGATGCCCCGCCGCCGGCCGATAAACTGGGCGATGACTGGCAAAGCTCGCTGGAGCTGAGCCGAGACACAGCCGCAGCCGCAGCCGCGGGGGACCCTGCCGGGAGCAGCAATGTGGTCGGCTTTCCCCCCGTATCCGATCCGGTCTCCGATCCCGCCCCCGCCCCGCAGGCCCGGATGGATCTCCCGCCGCCCGCCGTGGACAGCGGTGCAGATGGCGGCACGGAACTGCCAGAGCCCGAGCTTGGCGATGCCCCCCCTGCAGAGCTGCCGGACGCCGCTGCCGATACGCTTGAAGATGCCGCGTCCCGGGATCTGCCCGCCGCTGAGGATGCATCCGCAGATAAGTCCCGGGGACGATTCGCCCAGCTTCAGCCGGGCGCCGAGTCGCCTGAGGCGACCCTAAATCAGGCGGCTGCAAGCGAAGCTGCAGCGGAACCGGCAGACGCCGCAGAACCGATGGCAGAACAGGCTTTCGAAGCCGGGCCCGCACCCGCGGCGGAAACGGCCCCTGCTGAGCACCCTGCGCCCGGCGGGACAGCGGCGCCTGCAGAAGACCCAGCAGGTTTCGCAGCACAGGACCGTCCGGCGGACCCGGACCCTGCCGCCGCATTTGATACCGCTTTGGACGCTGCTCCCGCCCCCGCACCGGCCGGGGACAGCCTGGTGGCTGCCGCCGGCCTGCATCCGGACGAGCCGCTGGACTTCAGCTTGACCGCGCCCGGGGCCGATGCCGGGCCTGCAGCCGGGTCAGCGCCTGTTTCCAAAGCAGATCCCGCGGCGTCCTTCCCGCCGCATGACCTGGACGCGGCCGCCCGGCAGGTCGATGCCCTGGAGTTTTCCTCCGGTTTCGCCCCCGAGGCCGAAGCGCCCCGGGACACCCCGGCAGCACCGCAGGAGGCTGCAGCGGACGCCCCGGCGCCCGGCGTGCCAGCCCAGCCGCCAGAATATCCGCCGGCCGATCCGCAGGTGCCGCAACCGGGTGTTCTGGCGCATCTCGCCGCCCTCCGCAGCCTGCCGCCGCACTCTGTTGCCGCAATCGCCGGCTGCGCTGCGGATCTGCGGGCGCTGGCTGCCGCCGGCGCGGCTGCAGGGGCGCCGGACATCATCTGAGTCCCCGCCTTGCCGCGCGGCGGAAAACCGCTGCGGCCGGAGGCATGGCTGGCAACAACCTCATCCTGCTGACTTTCTTTGCGGCGGCGCGAAAAATATTGCTGCCCCCTCTTGCCCCTGCCGTGAAAACGGTTAGAAGGCTCCTCAACGGGCTATGGCGCAGCCTGGTAGCGCGTCCGTCTGGGGGACGGAAGGTCGCAGGTTCGAGTCCTGCTAGCCCGACCATATGAAAAACGCCCGGGTGTTCACGCACCCGGGCGTTTTCGTATCCGGCGCACAGCCTGACTGATTGCGGACCGGGATTGCGTACTGTGGCCAATTGAGCCAGCATCGCCGCAAAGACGGCGCGGAGGGGAACAGGACATGACAGGCGTATTGCCCAGCCAAACCATTGAAAAGATGCTGGATCGCGGCGCGATTGCCGTCAGCGCCCCGTTGGCCGGGGGACAGGTCCAGCCTGCCAGCCTTGATCTTCGCCTCGGCAACGTGGCCTATCGGGTACGCGCGTCTTTTCTGGCCGGACAGGGCCGCAGCGTCTCCGACCGGCTGACCGAGTTCGAGATGCACCGGATCGACCTGAGCAATGGCGCGGTGC
The DNA here is from genome assembly GCF_055902035.1 of Leisingera sp. SA215. Classification (NCBI taxonomy): domain Bacteria; kingdom Pseudomonadati; phylum Pseudomonadota; class Alphaproteobacteria; order Rhodobacterales; family Roseobacteraceae; genus Leisingera; species Leisingera sp. SA215. Next base: position 722,213 of record NZ_JBVVXU010000001.1, read on the forward strand.
TGGAAAAAGGCTGCGTCTATGTGGTGCCGCTGATGGAAAGCCTGGCGCTGCCCGGCGATGTCTCTGCCGTGGCCAATGCCAAAAGCTCCACCGGGCGGCTGGACCTTCTGACCCGCACCATCACCGACGGCGGCGAGGAGTTCGACCGTATCAAACCCGGCTACACCGGACCTCTTTATGCCGAGATCTGCCCGCGGTCGTTCTCGGTGCTGGTGCGTCCGGGCATGCGGCTCAACCAGATCCGATTCCGCACCGGCCAGGCGGTTCTGTCGGACGCGGAGCTTAAGATGCTGCACGCGGGCTCCCCGCTGGTCGACGGCGCGGCGGTGATCGAGGACGGTTTGGGCTTTTCCGTCGATTTGAAGCTGCCCGGCAGCGATCTGGTCGGCTACCGCGCCAAGCCGCACACCGGCGTCATCGACCTGGACAGGATCGGCGAATACGACCCGCAGGAATACTGGGAGGAAGTGCGCACCAAAGACGGCCGCATCATCCTGGACCCCGGCGCGTTCTATATTCTGGTCAGCCGCGAGGCGGTGCATATCCCGCCCGCCTATGCCGCCGAGATGGCGCCCTATCTGGCGATGGTGGGCGAATTCCGGGTGCATTACGCGGGCTTTTTCGATCCCGGGTTCGGCCATGACGCGGCCGGCGGCACCGGTTCGCGCGGGGTTCTGGAGGTGCGCTGCCACGAGGCGCCTTTTGTGCTGGAGCACGGCCAGGTTGTCGGGCGTCTGGTCTATGAGAAGATGGCCGAGGTGCCCGAGCAGCTGTATGGCGCCGGGATTGCCTCGAATTACCAGGGCCAGGGGCTGAAACTGTCCAAGCATTTCAAAACGCCGGCCTGATCGCGATCAGGGCAGCAGCCATCCCCAGGGCAGGGCCTCGCTTCACCGGCGCGGCATGCGCCCGCTGCTTCGCCGTACCCGCCTGCGCCGGCCGGTCCGGACGCGGTCACCGCAGCGGTCAGCGGCAGCTGGCGCGGCTCAGCTTTGGCGGCGCCCCGGCTTGACCGATGGAATGCGGGAGCTGCCTGCCTGCCGGGCGGGCGGCGCGCGGTGCCCTGCCCCCTGCCCCTTGCCGCGTTTGGCAACCGCGCTGATGCCGGCAGTGACGCCTGCATTGACCGCGCGGCTGACCAGCCGACGCAGAACCATGTTGATGATTGAATTAAGAGTCATGGACGTCGCCCCGCTTGCTGCCTGCCCGCTACCTTAACGGCAAATTAAGACAATTCCGGGGCGCGGAACACCCCGGCGGACACGAGTGCAAAACCTGCGCCCTGAGATGGCGTCACTCTTCGAACAGTTCTGCCTGTTCTTCCGGATCCTCGTCGTCCTCGCCCCCCTGGCCCATCGCCAAGGCGCCCGGCGGCGGCCGGTTTTCCAGCAGGCCAGCGGCGCGCAGCTCCTTCAGCCCCGGCAGGTCGCGGGCGCTTTCCAGACCGAAGTGATCGAGGAAGACCGGCGTGACCACAAAAGTCACCGGCCGGCCCGGCGTCATCCGGCGGCGGCCCAGGCGGATCCAGTCCATCTCCATCAGCTGGTCGATGGTGCCGCGCGACACCGACACGCCACGGATCTCCTCGATCTCGGTGCGGGTGACCGGCTGATGATAGGCGACAATCGCCAAGGTCTCGATCGCGGCGCGGCTCAGCTTGCGCAGCTCGGTGGTTTCCTTCTGCATCAGGAAGCCAAGGTCCGGCGCAGTGCGGATCGCCCAGGCATCGCCTAAGCGAACCACCCGCACGCCGCGCCCCTCGTAGCGCTTGCGCAGATGCTCCACCGCCTCGCGCGGATTGCAGCCATGCGGCATCCGTCCTTCCAGATCGCGCAGGGTGACCGGCTCGGCGCTGGCAAACAGCACCGCCTCCACCATCCGCTCCTGCTCGGCCATCGGCGGCGCGTCGAACAGCGTATCGCTCTCTTCGCGGATGGGAGCGCCGTGGCTGTCCATAAGCTGGTCTTCCATCAGGTATCCTCGTTCAGGCTGCGCAGCTGGATCGGCGCAAATGATTCACTCTGGCGCAGCTCAAGCCTGCCTTCCTTCACCAGCTGCAAAGAGGCGGCAAAAGTGGCGGCAGTGGCCGAGCGGCGCTTGACCGGATCGCTGTGCCAGCCGTCCGGCAGATAGCTGATCAGATCGGTCCAATCGCCGGTGAAGCCCAGGAGATGGCGCATCCGCTCCAGCGCTTCTTCCATCGTGAAAACCGACTCCCGGTCCATCACAAAGGGGCGGAAATCCTCCTTGGTGCGGATGCGGGCATAGGCCTGCATCAGATCCAGGAGGTTGGCGGTATAGGTAACGGTCTTGATCCGGGCGACGTTCTCTTCCTCGCCGCGGCCAAAGAAGTCGCGGCCCAGCCGGTCGCGGGCCAGCAGCCGGGCAGAGGCGTCTCGCATCGCCTGCAGACGCTCCAGCTGGAACGCCAGGTGGGCGGCCAGCTCCTCGCCCGAGGGGCCGTCCTCCTCCGGGTCCGGCGGCAGCAGCAGGCGGGATTTCAGGAACGCCAGCCAGGCCGCCATCACCAAGTAATCGGCGGCCAGCTCAATCCGCAGCTCCTTGGCCTTGTTGACAAAGGTCAGATACTGTTTGGCCAGCTCCAGCACCGAGATCTTGCGCAGGTCCACCTTCTGGGTGCGCGACAGCGTCAGCAGCAGGTCGAGCGGGCCTTCGAACCCGTCCACATCCACGATCAGGGCCTCGGCTGCCAGCCGCTCCTCTACTGCCGTATCCGCGTCTGAAAAGACTGTCTGCTCAGCCATACACCTGCCCGCCCATGAGGGCGGCAAGTTCGTCTTCGGCGGCCTGAATGTCAAGATCCGCAGGGGGTTTGCGGGCCGCGAGCGCCCGCTCTGCGCGGGTTTGCGCCGCCTCCGTCATGACCCCTGCGGCCCCGGCCACCGCAATCCGTTCCTGCAGCGAAGCATTGCACAAAAGAACCACATCGCAGCCCGCCTTGATGGAGGCGCGGGCATTGTCCGCCAGTGATCCCTTGAGCGCCTTCATCGAAATATCGTCGGTCATGATCAGCCCGTCAAAACCGATGCGTTCGCGGATCAGCCGCATCATCACCGGCGACGTGGTGGCGGGGCGGCTGTCATAGGCGTCATAGACCAGATGCGCGGTCATCCCCAGCGGCAGGTCGTTCAAGGCCTGGAACGCGGCAAAGTCGCCTTGCTCCAGCACGCCGGGAGGGCTGGACACACGCGGCAGGTCCAGGTGGCTGTCGGCGGTGGCGCGGCCGTGGCCGGGGATATGTTTCAGCACCGGCAGCACGCCGCCGTCCAGATGCGCAGTTGCCACCGCGCGGGCGATCCGGGCCACCGCATCGGTGCTGGTGCCATAGCAGCGGTTCTTCAGAAACGCATGGGTCTCCGCACAGGCGACATCGGCAATCGGCGCGCAGTTGCTGTCGATCCCGAGGCGGAGCAGTTCATCGGCAATCAGCCGGTAGCGCAGATACATGGCCCGCGCGGCGTCCGCGCCCGCCCGCTGCACATGCTCCAGCGGCGGCAGCCAGTTGCGCGCCAGCGGGTTGCGCAACCGCTGCACCCGTCCGCCCTCCTGGTCGATGGTGACCGGGGCATTGCGGCCCACCGCCTCGCGGAAGTCTGCGCACAGCGCCTGAATCTGTTCGGCGCTGTCCAGATTGCGGGCAAACAGGATAAAGCCGAACGGATCGGCATCGCGGAAGAACGCCTTTTCGTCGGCGGTCAGCCGCAGGCCTTCGGCGTCGAGGATGGTGGCTCCGTAGGTCATGGGTGTCCCCAGTTGTTGGCGCTCCCCCGGCTCACTCAAGGAAAGGGCTGCGCCCGGCCCGGCGGGGAGGGAGCAAAGCGCCCGCCCCCGTGGGGGGCGGGACGGGCGCAGCCCGGCCTTGCGGCCGGACGGTACAAATGTCTGCAACCAGTGCTGCTGGCGCTTGGTTACCGTGTGGTTACCGGAATGCAATCGGCATTGCCAGCCACCAGCGCCGAGCAGAACCGGCGGGCGTCCGACAGGCCGGCAAAGCCCATCGCCCGCAGGCGGTAGAACGTGCGGCCGCCGCTTTCGGCACGCTGGATCACCCGCTGCTTGCCCTCCAGATAGTCGGAGAAACGGGCATGGATACGGTCCCATTCGGCGCGTGCCACCTCGGGGCTTTCATAGGCGCCAAGCTGCGCCAGCCTGGTGCCTGCCGCAAGGGTCGCCGGGTCCACATCAACGGGTGCCGCAGATGCTGCCGGCGCGGCTGCGGCCGGAGCCGGGCTGAACCGTGCAGGCCGGGCCGATGGCCGCAGCGAGACCTTGACGCCGGGCGCATTCAGAATGGCAGGCGACGGGACTGCGGCGGCACGCGCCGGCTGCAGCGGTTGCGGCTGCACGATGGCAGGGGCCGCCGCCGACGCCGGCACAGCAGCAGACAGCGGCTCGGCCTCACGCGCCAGTTCGGCGACCAGCGCATCGATATCGCCGTTCTGGAAGGAGGCCACGGCGTCTTCACTGACGCCGGGCGCGGCGTCGGCGGCCAGTTCCGGCAGCGGCTTGTCATCGTCGGTCAGCTCAATCGCGGCGGGCGCCAGTGTCAGCCGGTCGGCCGGCGCCTCGGCGCTGCCGCTGGCGGCGACCGCATTGACCGCCAGCCCCTGATGATCCGCCTGCGCGCCGCCCGGCAGCGCCGGCTGTTCACGCATCGGGCCTTCGGCTGCGCGCACCACCGGCACGCCGCTGACATCCCGCATCACCAGCTTGTAGCCCCAGAAGCCCACCCCGGCGACCAGCGCGACCGAGGCCACCGCGCCCAGAATGCTCAGCGATTTCGAGAATCGCGCCCGCAGTCCGGCAGGGGTTGCAAAAACCGTATAGTCCTGGGGCGCATGCCCCGGCCCGTCGGGCTGATAGCCATAGGCCGGGTTTTCATAGCCATAGGCCGGCTCAGCCCCGGGCCCGGAATAGTGCTGGCCGGTATACTGATGTGTGTATGTGCTGTCCGGGGCGGCGTCCTGTTCGTGACCGCTGCCTTGTGTATAGGCGCGCCCTTGGCCCGCCTGCGCAAAATACGCCATTGTCCGCCTCACTGCCCGGTTTGGCAGCGCCTGTCCAGCGCTGCGCCCCAAGTCTCTTGAACTGCCTCAATCCAGCGGATGTGCAATTTTCACCAAAGCGGCTTCCGCCCCTTTTGGTTATCGCATCTCTTCTGCCGGTTTCACGCCAAGAATACCAAGACCTGCGGAAATGACAACGGAAACGGCCCGGGCCAGCGCCAAATTCGCATGTGTTGCCGATTCACAGCTCTCGTTAACAAATCGTAAACCTTTGTTCGACTTGCCCAGATGGTACAGCCCGTGCAGTTCCGACGCGAGATCATAGAGATAGAAGGCAATCCGGTGCGGCTCATGGGTGCGGGCCGCGATGTCCACCTGCCGCGGCCATTCGGCCAGCTTTTTGGCCACCGCCAGCTGCGCCGGATCCGAGATCAGGCCCAGATCGGCGCCCGCCAAGGTGGCGTCATCGGCGGCAATGCTCTGTTCCGCGGCCTTGCGCAGGGTCGAGCAGATCCGCGCGTTGGCGTATTGCACATAGAACACCGGGTTGTCCTTGGACTGCTCCAGCGCCTTGTCGAGATCGAAGTCAAAGCCCTGGTCGTTCTTGCGGGTCAGCAGCATGAAGCGGGTCACATCCGCCCCGACAGCATCCACCACATCGCGCAGGGTGACAAAGGTCCCTGCCCGCTTGGACATCTTGAATTCCTGGCCGTCCTTGAACAGCTTCACCAGCTGGCACAGCTTGATATCCAGCGGCACCCGGCCGTCCGACAGCGCCGACACCGCCGCCTTCATCCGCTTGACATAGCCGCCGTGGTCGGCGCCGAAAATGTCGATCAGCTCGTCAAAGCCGCGCTCCACCTTGTCAAAGTGATAGGCGATGTCCGGCGCGAAATAGGTCCAGGCGCCATCGGATTTCTTCACCGCCCGGTCGACGTCGTCGCCATGGTCGGTGGATTTGAACAGCGTCTGCTCGCGCGGCTCCCAGTCGTCGGGCTTCTTGCCCTTCGGCGGCTCCAGCACGCCCTGATAGATCAGCCCCTTGGATTCCAGCGCCGCCAGCGCCGCCTCGATCTTGCCGGTGCCATAGAGGGATTTCTCCGAATAGAACACATCCATCCCGATACCCAGCTGGGCCAGATCCTCGCGGATCAGCGCCATCATCGCGTCGGTGGCAAATTCGCGCACCTCCGCCAGCCAGACCTCCTCGCCTTTGCCGAGATAGGCATCGCCTGCCTTGTCCTTCAGCGCCTGCCCCACCGGTTTCAGATAGTCGCCCGGATAGGTGCCGTCGGCAAAGGCCACTTCCTGCCCGTGCGCTTCCAGGTAGCGCAGGTAGACAGAGCGCGCCAGCACATCGACCTGGCCGCCGCCGTCGTTGATGTAGTATTCGCGGGTGACGTCATAGCCGGCATAGGCCAGCAGCGAGGCCAGCGCGTCGCCGAACACCGCGCCGCGGGTGTGGCCCACATGCAAGGGGCCGGTCGGATTGGCCGAGACATATTCCACGTTCACCCGCTTGCCCGCGCCGGTCTCCGAGCGGCCGAAATCCGTGCCTGCGTCCAGGACCGATTTCACCACCGTCTGCCAGATCCCGGGCGCCAGCTGCAGGTTGAGAAAGCCGGGGCCGGCGACCTCGGCCGAGGTGACACGGTCATCCGCGGCCAGCTTTGCGGCCAGTGCCTCGGCAATATCGCGCGGCTTCATCTTTGCGGGCTTGGCAAGCACCATCGCCGCATTGGTCGCCATATCGCCATGCGCCGCATCCCGCGGCGGCTCCACCGCCACATTGGCAAAATCAAGCCCTTCAGGCAGCGCGCCTTCGCCGGTCAAGGCGGTCAGGCTGTCAATCACAAGCGAGCGGATATCGGTAAAAAGGTTCATATCTGGCGTCCCATATGTTCAGCACAGCGGATACCTAGGGCCAGAGGCAGGGTCAACAGCATTGCAGGTGCCTCCCGGGGCCTCAGGCGCAACACACCGGAAAATTCGAATTTTCCGGCATTTTGCTTACTGACGAAAAATACGCCGCTGACGCAGCGCGGGCGTCACAGAACCGCCCGGCGGGTCAGCGCCGGCGCGGCCTGGCGGCTTTCCCGGGGGGGGCGGTCATGACAGCATCCCCTGAATCGCCGAGGCGGTGCCCCATTCGGTGATTGTGTAGCGGCGCAAGGTCGCCACGTAATAGGGATCCTGCAGGATCAGCCGCTCAACTTCCTGGCGGCTCTCCGCCTCCACATTCCAGATCGCGCCGGGGAAATCCTGCATCGGCCGCATCGCCAGCGCGCCGCCGATCTGCAGCTCGGGCCGCGACCGCACAAAGGCGATATGCGCCTGGCGCCGCGCCTTGTCGCCGCGCACCCGGTCCATTTCGGGCTTGTCCGTGAATGTGACGGTCCAGCGTGCCATGGCTTTCCTCTTGCTGCTCCTCCTGCGGATAACGCCGATGCCCTGCGGCATCATAGGGCCAGATCATAGCACGGCTTACGGCCAATTTCGCCCCGGCCCGCGCCGGAGCTGCCGGCGCGCCTCCTTTTGTCTGAACGCCCCCGCCGCAGGCAGCCGCGGAAAGGGCCTGCGGCTGCCGGTGTTGCGCCGTCCCCCGGCGCACCGCACGCCCCGCTTGCGCCGCATTAACCGGGATATGCGAAGGTCTCCCCGCTGCAGCACATGGCGCGGGCCTGGCACCCCGCGCGCACCAGGAGACCAGGACCCCGAAGACCACCTCGGCAAAAGGTGCAGGGGCGTCTGACTGATGAAGCTTTTGACCGGACCCGGGGCGCGCTGGCGTTCCGGCCCTATCCTCCGCCCCCCGTGGCGGCGCCGCCATCCCTACCCCGCTCATTGAACGGAACATGCAAAAGGACAGCAGCAAACACCGCAGAGACGGAAGCCCTCAGACCTCGACCTTCACCCCGATCAGCCGCTCATGCTGCTGCAGGGCGAAACGGTCGGTCATGCCGGCGATATAATCCGACACGATCCGCGCCAGCGCGGTGCGGTCCGCCACACCGGCAATATCAGCGTGCCAGCGCTCCGGCATGTCCTGCGGATTGTCCAGAAAATAGGGAAACAGCGCCTCCACCACCTTGGCGACCTTGGCGCGTTTTTCCATCACCGAAGGCGCCCGGTACATGCGGGTGAACAGAAACGCGCGGATCTCCTTCAGCCCGGCCCACAGCTCCGGCGAGAATTGCACCACAGGATGATCCAGCGCCCGCACCTCTTCAACGCTCTGCACGCCTGCATCCGCCAGCAGCACCCGCGCGGTGCCGATCACATCGCCCACCATCACCCCGAAAAAGCGCCGCAGCGCCTCATGGCGGCGGCGGTTCGGGTCCAGTCCCGGATACAGCCCGTCCACCGCCCCATAGGCCTTGTCCAGCAGCGGCAGCCGCGCCAGGTCATCATCGGTGAACAGCCCGGCCCGCAGCGCATCATGCAGGTCGTGGTTGTTATAGGCGATGTCGTCCGCCAGTGCCGCCACCTGCGCCTCGGCACTCGCGTGGGTGTGCAGCTCCAGATCCACCGCCGCATTGCATTCCGCCAGCGCCCAGGGCAGCTCCCCCACCACCGGGCCATTGTGTTTCGCAATCGCTTCAAGAGTTTCCCAGGTCAGGTTCAACCCGTCGAATTCCGCGTAGTGGCGCTCCAGACAGGTCACGATGCGGATCGCCTGGGCGTTATGGTCGAAGCCGCCATAGGGTTTCATCAGCCCGTGCAGCGCATCCTCGCCGGTGTGGCCGAACGGCGTGTGCCCCAGATCATGCGCCAGCGCCACCGCCTCGGTCAGCTCCTGGTTCAGCCCCAGCGCGCCGGCAATGGTGCGGCCCACCTGCCCCACCTCGATCGAATGGGTCAGCCGGGTGCGGTAATTGTCGCCCTCATGTTCGACAAAAACCTGGGTCTTGTGCTTCAGCCGCCGGAACGCGCTGGCATGGATAATGCGGTCGCGGTCGCGCTGATAGGGAGAGCGGAAGGAGCTTTCCTCCTCGGTCACCTGCCGGCCGCGGCTGCGGTCCGGTGACGTGGCATAAGGGGCATGCATGTTAAATCTTTTCTCCAGCAAATCTTGCCGCCTGAATTGCACCTTCATATATAATGCCTTGAGCTGCAACACGGCATTGGAGAGACCGTATGAACCTGCCCCCGAAAGTCACCGACCGCGCCTTTGCCCGGCTGGCCGAGATTGGCGCCGCGGACCAGGGCCAGGCGCTGCGCGTCGCGGTCGAAGGCGGCGGCTGCTCGGGCTTTCAGTACGAGATCGCCCTGGACGCGCCCAAGACGGACGATCTGGTGCTCGAAGGCCAGGGCGAAAAGGTGGTGGTGGACGAGGTCTCGCTGCCCTTCCTGGAAAACGCGGTGATCGATTTCACCGAAGAGCTGATCGGCGCGCGGTTCACCATAGAGAACCCCAACGCCACCTCCAGCTGCGGCTGCGGCACCTCGTTTTCAATGTAACCCGGCTTCCGGTCCGGCTGGCCCTGCGCCCGGTCCGGGCCGCGCAAGTCACAAACGCGCATGTCGTGAACGCGCCTTTCATAATGCCGCCTTGCCGCCAGGCAAGGCAGCGCCCGCCCTCATCTTAAGGGGCGGGCGCTTCGCCCCCTTGCGGGCGCAAGTATGCAGCCGTAACGCGGACCCGGCGCTAGGGATCGGTCTGCGGCCGCCCGGAACTGTGCAGCCGGGGCATGGCCGGGGCCAACTGATCCCAGACCAGATACAGCCCCGAGGCAATCACGATGGCGCCGCCGATATAGGTTGTGGCCGGCGGGAACTCCCCGAAGAAGACCGAGCCGATGACCGCCATCCAGATGAACTGCAGATTCATCAGCGGCGTCACCGCATAGGACACCAACAGCCGCAGCGCCACCACCAGCAGCCAGCGCGCACCGAACAGCAGCAGGGCATAGGCTGCAGCCCAGGCCACATCCGCCATCGGCATCGGCACCCAGACAAAGGGTAAGAACAGCAGCATCACCCCGCACAGCGTCAGATTGGGATAAAAGACCTGCGCCAGCGCATTGCTTTCATAACGGCCGATAAACCGTGCCAATGTCATGGAAAATGTGCCGGACACCACCGCGCAGAAGGCAACGATATGCCCCCAGGAGGCATGCGCGCCCTCATTGCCGTGCGGCAGCAGGAACAGCACGCCGCAGAACCCCGCAGCCAGCGCGACCCAGGCCGCCGGGCGCACCGGCTCCTTCAGCACCGCACCGGACATGGCTCCCGCCAGCAGCGGCATCAGGCCGATGAACACAAACACCTCGGCAAAGGGCAGCAGCCGGAACGCATAGAAGAAACAGACCGCGGCGACCAGCGCTGCCACCGACCTTAAAGCCATCGCCCGCGGACAACAGGTGCGGAACCCGCCGCGCAGAGAGGGCACGCGGTCCGCCAGCAGGCAGAAGCCCGCCACCATGGCGCCCGACAGCGCATAAAGCTGCGCCGCCGCATATTGCCCCGCCAGCAGTTTGGTGATCCCGTCCGCCGAGGCGATCAGCCCGGTGTAGGCCACCACCAGAAGGGCGCCGCCCAGGGCCTGATTGCCAGGGCAGCCCATCACGCCGCCCCGGCACTGCCCGCCCGGGCAAAGCCTTCGAAAAATCCGCCGAACCCTTCACAGCTGCGCTCCGCCGCGGTGAGCAGCCCGTGCTCTTCTTCGCTAAGGACGGCCTCAGCGCGCGCTTTCACCGCGCTCCAGCCCGCCCGCGCCATCCCGGCGTCGAAAACCGCTTCAGACAGGCTCCTCAAGATACTTCCTCCCTGCTGCGCCGGCACATGCATCCCGCCCATCGGAACCGCCTGACGGAAGGCCGGGCGGCCGGACAGCAGCATCAGCCAATTCACCACGAAATACTCGTGATACGCATCCTGATGTCCATCAAATTCACCCATAGCGAGCATAAAGGCGGAAACCCGCCGGTCAAGCCACGCCTCCCAGGCGGCGGGCGGCTGCCCGCCGGCAAAACGCAGCGCAATGCAGATCTCTGCCAGCAGGTCGGCATTCTGATCGAGGAAGGCCACCAGGCCGGCAAATTCCAGGCTGGTGAACGCCGCTTCCGGCAGGTCCGGAACACGGCGGCCGTATTCAGACAGGTAAAAAACGATGTGGGTCAGCTCATAAGCGGCTTTTTTATTCGGTATGGCAAAGGTTTGCGGATTTGAAATGAAACCGCGCAGCCGGTCGTCCAGCCCGTCATCCCGCAGATCTATCCCCCGCCGCGCCAATAGCCGCCGCGCCTCGGCACGCTGCAAATCGGACAGCTCGGCCTGCGCCAGCCCCTGGTCCGACACCCAGCCGGCCAGCTGCGCAGCGGTCTGCCCCGGCAGGCCCAGATCCTCCAGATCCAGGCAGATCGACAGGATAAAGCGGTAATACTGCCGGAAAAAGCTGATATGGCGCGCCGCACCCTGGTAAAACGGCTGCAGGGGCTGCAGGGCGGTAGCGGCAACATCCGCCCCGGTGCATTCCAGAATGTTCAGCAGCTCAGCGTTCTCCTTGAGCCAGAACACGTCCTCCTGGCTGCGCCGGTACGTTGCGAAACCGGCAATCAGCGCCTCTTGCGCGCTGGCCCGGGACTGGCGGGCGGCTGGAGAGAAAAACGGAAGGATCTGGGCCATGGGAACCTCGTTCGGACAGATGCGGCGCGGTACCGGCGGCCCCGGTGCAGGGCCGCCCAAGGACAGGAGCCGGAACGGAGGCCGGTCCCCGTCCGGATCAGCTGCCCGAGGAGAACAACCGGGTGGCATCGCCCGCGCTGACCCGCGCCGCGGTTGCAGGGGCAGACCCGGAGGAGAACAGCTGCGTCCCCTCGCCCGCGCCCGCCTTTGCCGTTGCGGCCGGGGCCGAGCCGGAAGAGAACATCTCTGTCAGATTGCCAGACGCAACCTCAGCGTGTTCAGCGGGCGCTGAACCGGAGGAAAACATCTGCACCAGATCGCCTGTGCGGCTGTCGGACTGCGCTGCGGGGGCCGAGCCGGAGGAGAACATCTCCACCAGGTCGCCGGCTGCGGTTTCGCCGCGTGCCGACGGCGCCGAGCCCCTGGAGAACAAACCGGTTTCGCCGCCTGCCCAGCTTTCGGCTGTCTGCGGCATGGAGCCGGAAGAAAACAGCGACACGCCCTCTCCCGCGCTCAGACCGGCGGTGCATTCCGGCGCCGATCCGGAGGAGAACATCCCCGCCGCATCGCCCTCGAACAGGCTGCAGCCTGCGGCCGGGCGGTTAGCGTGGAGGGGCTGGATTTTGTGCTGAGCAGTCATTTGGAACCTCATTTGTTAAGGACAAAAGGCTCCTCCACGCTGACACGGCCCTCGTGCAGCGCAAACAGAAAATGCAATTTCACATTGTATTTTCTAGCGCGGATCACATTAACTTCAACCCGCTATTTTCTGCGTAATTTCAATTATTTCAACTCATCCACAGCTTATGCACCGCGTTATTCACACGCATATTACTGCAAGATAAAGAAACTCAACCTGAGGGGTACTTTTCACCCGTGCAAAGCAGAGATGATTCGCCGCACCGCCAGTGATTCGCGAATTCCGCTTCGGGCTTGCCCCGGGGTGCTGATTCAGCGATAGATCAGCCTCGAATAAAGCAATCTGCGCCGGAGGCAAGCCATGAAAATCGCCACATTCAATATCAATGGCATCAAGGCCCGGGCCCAGGCGCTGCCGGACTGGCTGGACGAGGCCCAGCCCGACGTGGCGCTGCTGCAGGAGATCAAATCGGTCGATGAGGCGTTTCCGCGCGAAATGCTCGAAGAGCGCGGCTACAATGTCGAAACCCACGGCCAGAAAAGCTTCAACGGCGTGGCGATCCTGTCAAAGCTGCCGCTGGAGGATGTGCGCCGCGGGTTGCCCGGCGATGACAGCGACGAACAGGCGCGCTGGATCGAGGCGACGGTGGTCGGCAAACAGGCGATCCGCATCTGCGGCCTTTATCTGCCCAACGGCAACCCGGTTGAGCTGGAGCCGGACGGCAGCCCGGCGGCGGGCGGTAAATATGCCTATAAGCTGGCCTGGATGGAGCGGCTGAAGGCGCGGGCGCAACAGCTGCTGGACAGCGAGATGCCCGCGCTGATGGCGGGCGACTACAACATCATACCGCAGGCCGAAGACGCCAAACGGCCCGAAGCCTGGCTGGAGGACGCGCTGTTCCGCCCGGAAAGCCGCGCCGCGTTTCAGCGGATTGTGAACCTCGGCTTCACCGAGGCGTTCCGGGCCCGGCACCAGGGACCGGGGCATTATTCCTTCTGGGATTACCAGGCCGGTGCGTGGAACCGCGATGACGGCATCCGGATCGACCATTTCCTGCTGACGCCGCAGGCCGCCGATCTCTTGCGCGACTGCCAGATCGACAAGGATGTGCGCGGACGCGAAAAACCCTCGGACCACGTGCCGGTCTGGGTGGATCTGGACATCTGACACCCAGCGCCGCGCCTCCGCGCGGCGCCCGGCCCAACCTGGCCCGGGTCATCGCCGATGCCCCGGGACGGGGCGGGAGGCCGCCGCCTGCGCTGTCTCAGGCGGTGACGTCGTGGCGGTAGATCCAGTCGAACTGGCTGACCATCTTGTCCGGCGCAAAGCGGCCGCCCAGCCTCAGCACCTGATGCGCAGGCCAGCTGAGCGGGGCGCGCAGGTGGTATTTCCAGGCGTTCTTACTGGCGGCCTGCACCACGTTTTCCGCCCGCTCCCGGCGCCGGGATTGATAGCGTGCCAGGCCGCGCGCGACATCCGGCGCCTCCCGCAGGGACCGGGCCAGCACCCAGGCATCCTCCAGCGCCAGATTGGCACCCTGGGCCATGAACGGCAGCGTCGGATGCGCGGCATCCCCCAAAATCGCGGTGTTTTCGCCGTGCCAGCCGGCCGCCACCGGATGCCGGAACAGCCCCCACAGCAGCACCTCCTCCACCGCCTCCAGCAGCGCCGCGGCGGTGCCGCCGAAGCGGGAGAAGGCGGCGCGCAGGTTGGCGGGATCGTCCTTGACGTTCCAGCCCTCTTCGGCCCAGGCGCGGCGCTCCTGCACCGCGACCAGGTTCATCAGGCTGCCGTCGCGCAAGGGATACGCCACCAGATGCCGCCCCGGCCCCATGAACACCTGCGCCTCTGCGGGCAGGTTCAGATGGTTGGGCACGGTGGCGCGCCAGGCGACCTGGCCGGTGAAGACGGGCGGGCGCTCGCCGTTCAGCGCCACCCGGGTTTTTGAATGCAACCCATCGGCGCCCACCACCAGATCGCCGCCGCATTGGGCGCCGTTGCAGAGGCGCACGACCGGCTGCGGGCCGGGCACGACCCGTTCGGCCCTTTGCAGCAGCCGCACCTGCACGCCTTCGCGGCGGGCGGCGCCGGCCAGGATGCCGACCAGGTCGGAGCGGTGCACCAAGTAATAGCGCAGGCCTGCGGCATGTTCATCAAGATCCAGCCGCAATACCTGGCCGCCGCGGCGGTGGCCGCGCAGCACCACGGCGCGGGCCCTCTGCGAACACCAGGCAAGGTCATCGGCCAGCCCCAGCGCCTTCAGCACAGCGACGCCGTTGGGGGTGATCTGCAGGCCTGCGCCCGCTTCGGAAATCGCCTCGGCCTGCTCCAGCACAGTCACCGAGGCGCCAAAGCGGCGCAGCGCCAGCGCTGCGGTCAAGCCGCCGATCCCGGCGCCGATGACGGTTATTTTCAGACCTTTGAGTTCCATGGGCTCCTGCAGATTCTCCGCCCGCCCCCAATGAAACAAAAAACGCCGGAGCAAAAGACCCCGGCGCCATCTAATTGTCAGTTTGCCCGTATCAGCCGCCCGTCAGTCGTCGCGGTGGACCTTTTCGCGGCGCTCATGGCGCTCCTGCGCTTCCAGGCTCATGGTGGCGATCGGACGCGCGTCCAGACGTTTCAGCGAGATCGGATCGCCGGTCACTTCGCAGTAGCCGTATTCACCTTCGCCGATGCGGCGCAGGGCCGAGTCGATCTTGGCGACCAGCTTGCGCTGGCGGTCGCGGGTGCGCAGTTCCAGCGCGCGGTCGGTCTCTTCGCTGGCACGGTCGGCAACATCCGGGATGTTGCGGGTGTTGTCCTGCAGCCCTTCGATGGTATCGCGGCTGTCTGACAGCAGATCTTGCTTCCATTCCAATAGCTTGCGTCGGAAATACTCAAGCTGCCGGTCGTTCATGAACGGCTCATCTTCAGCCGGTCGGTAGTCGTCCGGCAGAAACACCTCTTGCTTCATTTCGGCTCCTTCGGTCTGGCCCATAATGCTGGTCATAATTTGCACCTGAACATTTTGGCTCCCCCTCTGCCGCAGCGTTTATCCCCATCAGAAGGGAATGTCACTACACAATAGTGGCGCCGTTTGGTTAAAAGCATGATAAGAACTTGGCGCCGCGGCACCGATCAGGACTGGAACAGGAAAGATATGCAATTTCAGGGCACTAAAGAATATGTCGCAACGGATGATTTGAAAGTTGCGGTCAATGCGGCGGTGACGCTGGAACGGCCGCTGCTGGTCAAGGGCGAGCCGGGCACCGGCAAAACCGAGCTGGCCAAGCAGGTGGCCGGAGCCCTGGGGCTGCGGATGATCGAATGGAACGTGAAATCCACCACCCGCGCCCAGCAGGGACTGTATGAATATGACGCCGTCAGCCGGTTGCGCGACAGCCAGCTGGGCGATGCGCGCGTCAATGATGTGAAGAACTACATCAAGAAGGGAAAGCTGTGGGAGGCCTTTGAAGCCGGCGAAAAGGTCGTGCTGCTGATCGACGAGATCGACAAGGCCGATATCGAGTTCCCCAATGACCTGCTGCAGGAGCTCGACAAGATGGAGTTCCACGTCTACGAGACCGGCGAGATGGTCAAGGCCAGGCACCGCCCGATCATGATCATCACCTCGAACAATGAAAAAGAGCTGCCGGACGCCTTTTTGCGGCGCTGCTTCTTTCACTACATCCGCTTCCCGGACGCGCAGACGATGAAGAAAATCGTCGAGGTGCATCATCCCGGCATCAAGGACAGCCTGCTGACCGCCGCGCTGACCCAGTTTTACGAGATCCGCGAGACCCAAGGCTTGAAAAAGAAGCCGTCGACCTCCGAGGTGATCGACTGGCTGAAGCTGCTGCTGGCCGAGGATCTGTCGCCGGAGGACATCGCCCGTGACGGCGCCGATGCGCTGCCCAAACTGCATGGGGCGCTGCTGAAGAACGAACAGGACGTGCATCTGTTCGAACGGCTGGCCTTCATGGCGCGCGGACGCCGCTGATCTGCCTTGCGGCCGGGACAGGCAGGCGCCTGGCCTGGCGGCTGCCTGTTTCGCTTCAAATTGCTGCCGCATTCCCTTATCAGAGGACACAGAACCGGGCTGCGCAGCCCGGGCTGACAGGAGACGCCCCGAGTGCCCGCAGACGCAGCCCCGGCTTCACAGATCTTTGTCCGCCGCCCTGTTCGGCGGTCCGACCGCAGGCCTGCCGGCCTGCGCGTGCTGCGGGGTGCGGCGGCCGGGCTTGCAGTGGCTGCGCTGGCCGCCTGCGCCGCCCCCGAGAGGCAGGTCACAGCGCCGACCCGCGCCGCAGCTGCGCCGGTTGTGCTGCCGCCGGTCAAGGTCTTCACCGCCCGCCGGCCGCAGCCTCCGCAGCGTTCCAATGCTGATATCGCGCGGGATTTTCTGGATCTGCATTTCCGGCTGGAAGGCGGCAGCACCCTGCCCCAGTTCACCCGGTTCGAGACCCCGATCACCCTGCAGGTGACCGGCACGCCCGCGCCGGGTTTCAACCGCGATCTGACCGCGTTGCTGGCCCGGCTGCGGACCGAGGCCGGCATCCCGGTGCAGCGGGTGTCCGGCGGCGCGGCCAATATCACCATCCAATCGGTTTCCCGCGCCGAAATCCGGCGGGCCCTGCCCAAGGCCGCCTGTTTTGTGGTGCCCAACGTTGCATCGCTGAGTGAATACCGCCGCAACCGGCGCAGCCCGCGCACCAATTGGTCGCTGCTGCGCAGCCGCGAAAAACTGGCGGTGTTCATCCCCAATGACGTCAGCCCGCAGGAAGTCCGCGACTGCCTGCACGAGGAACTGGCCCAGGCGATCGGGCCGCTGAACGATCTGTACCGGCTGCCGGATTCGATCTTCAACGATGACAATATCCACGCGGTGCTGACCGGCTTTGACATGCTGATCCTGCGCGCCAGCTATGCGCCCGAACTGCGCACCGGCATGAGCCGGGCCGAGGTCGCCGCGCGGCTGCCCGCGGTGCTGGCCCGGCTGAACCCGCGCGGCGCCAGCACCGCGGCACAGCCGCTGCCGGAAACCCCGCGCGCCTGGGTCGCAGCCTATGAGCAGGCCTTGGGGCCGCAATCCTCGCTGCGGGACCGGCTGCGCGCCGCCAACACCGCCGCCGCGATTGCCCGCGATCTGGGCTGGCAGGACCACCGGCGGGCCCTGAGCCATTACACCTTGGGCCGGATGCTGCATGTCCGCGAGCCTGAGCTGGCGCTGCAGCATTTCCTGACCGCCCGGACCTATCTGCAGGGGCAGCCCGGCACCGGGATGCACCAGGCCAAGCTGGCAGTGCAGCTGGCGGCCTATGAGATTGCCGCGGGCAACGGCGGGGCTGCGCTGGCCCGCCTGGCACCCGCTGCGGCCGCTGCGGCACAGCATGAAAACGCCGCCCTGCTGTCGACGCTGCTGATGCTGCAGGCCGAAGCGCTGGATCTGCAGGGCCGCGTGGTGGAGGCGCGGCGGGTCAGGCTGGACAGCCTGGGTTGGGCGCGTTACGGGTTTGGCCCGGATTGGGTGGTCGAGGCCCGGCTGGAAGAGATTGCCGCGCTGCGCCCTTCCGGATCCTGATCCTGCAACACGAGACAAGAGACGGAAAAGACCATGATCGTAATCGCCGGCTTGGTGCTGGGCGCCGCAATTGGCGCAACAAAGGCCCGCAAACGTGGCGGCAATACCCTGGACATGCTGCAATACGGGGCTGTCTATGCCATCGTATTCGGTATGCTTGGCCTGCTGGCAACCATCCTGACCCACCGGGTGCTGGCGTAACGGCTCAGCAAAGGCTCCGCGATGTTCCAGCCCTTCTTTGAAAACCTGCGCAAGGCGGCCATTCCGGTGTCTTTGCGCGAATATCTGACTTTCCTGGAAGGGATGAAGGCGGGGCTGGCGACCTATGATATCGAGGCGTTCTATTTCCTCGCCCGCGCGGCGATGGTGAAGGACGAGCGCAACATCGACAAGTTCGACCGCGCCTTTGCCGCCACCTTCAAAGGGTTGGAGGCAATCCCGGCCGAGGCGGTGATGGACGCCGTCGATATCCCCGAAGACTGGCTGCGCAAGATGGCTGAAAAACATCTGAGCGCCGAGGAGAAAGCCGAGATCGAGGCGCTTGGCGGCTTCGAGAAGCTGATGGAAGCGCTGCAGGAGCGGCTGAAGGAGCAACAGGGCCGCCATCAGGGCGGCAGCAAGTGGATCGGCACTGCGGGCACGTCGCCCTTTGGCGCCTATGGCTACAACCCCGAAGGCGTGCGCATCGGCCAGAAAGAAAGCCGCCACCAGCGCGCGGTCAAGGTCTGGGACAAGCGCGAGTTCAAGAACCTCGACGGCGATGTCGAGCTGGGCACCCGCAACATCAAGGTCGCCCTGAAAAGGCTGCGCCGCTGGGTCCGCCAGGGTGCGCATGAGGAGCTGGATCTGGACCGCACCATCCGCTCCACCGCCGAGCATGGCTATCTGGACGTGAAAACCCGGCCCGAGCGGCACAATGCGGTGAAGGTACTCCTGTTCCTGGACGTGGGCGGCTCGATGGATCCCCATATCCAGGTGGTGGAGGAGCTGTTCTCGGCCGCGCGGACCGAGTTCAAGCACCTGGAGTATTATTACTTCCACAATTGCCTGTACGAAGGCGTCTGGCGCGACAACCGGCGGCGCTGGGGCGAGAAGACCCCGACCGATGAGGTGCTGCGCACCTACGGGCCGGACTATAAATGCATCTTTGTCGGCGATGCCTCGATGTCGCCTTACGAGATCGCTTATCCCGGCGGTGCTAATGAGCACTGGAACGAGGAAGCCGGCCAGGTCTGGCTGCAGCGCGCGCGCGAGGCCTGGGCGTCGAACCTGTGGATCAATCCGGTGCCGGAGAAATACTGGGACTATACCCATTCGATCGGCATGATCCGCGAGATCTTCGAGAACCGCATGGTGCCGATGACGCTGGACGGGCTGGAACGCGGCATGAAGGAGCTGTCGCGCTAGGGGGTTTTTCCTGGCAGCCCGTCAGCGCGGCGGTTTGAAGCAACAGGTAACGGCGGTTCTGCCGCGCCCGCAGCTGCGCCGGCTGGCGCCAGCCCCCTTGGCAGGCCTGGGCCTGGCATCCTGCCTTGGCAGGATGCGCGCCGGGCCCGAAGGTCCGGCGCCGGGCCCAACCGGCAGACCGGCATTCTAATGCAGGCCGGGCGGGCGGGAGCCGCGCCTTGCGCGCGGGCTGCAGGATGATGAAGGCAAAGACGGTACCCGATGCGCCGGGGCGCCGGCTGGGCCGCGGTCTGGGGTTTGACACTTCGGCGACGCCCGACCCATGGCCGCTGCAGCCCGCCCCCGCGGCGCGGACCGCAATTCTTTTTTGCACAACCCAGAATAGTTTGCCTGCGGAAATCCGCCGCTTGGAACGGCATCCGGCGCATGTCCGCCGAAGCACGCCCCGGCCGGTTGAACGGGCCGCTTTGCAACCGCTATCCATAAGCAAAAGAACAAGCGGCAAAACAAAGGCCGCAGTCCCCGAGCAGGAGTCTCGCGTGAGCGTGCCGCATCAAGACATCCCTCCCCGTGGCGGTGCTCCCGCTGCAGACATAAAGCCGTTTCAGATTCGCGGGCGGTATTTCACCGCTGTTGCGCTGCGCCCGGAGGACGGGCCGCTGGATCAGGCGTTTTATGCCGCGCTGGACGCGCAGCTGCGCTGGAGCCCGCATTTCTTTGACGGCGCGCCGCTGATCCTGGATCTGGCTCAGGCGCCGGGTTTGACCCGCCCGGCAGAGCTGCGGGCGCTGACCGACAGCCTGCGCAGCCGCGGGCTGGCAGTGTTCGGGGTACAGAATGCCTCGCCCCTGCAGACAGCCGCAGCCGGGGACGCCGGGCTGATCACCATCGCCAGCGGCAAGGATGCGCCGCTGAACACCGACGGCCCGGCCCGGCCCGGTACCCGGCGGGAATTGCCCAAGAAATTGCGCCCGCCGCAAAACCGGCTGATCACCCAGCCGGTGCGCTCGGGCCAGACGGTGGTGGCCGAGGGCGGCGATCTGGTGGTGGTCGGACCGGTCAGTTCCGGCGCCGAGCTGATTGCGCGCGGCAGCATTCATGTCTATGGCCGCCTGCGGGGCCGGGCCATGGCAGGCGCCGAGGGCGACGAGGACGCGCGGATCTTTTGCCACAGCCTGGATGCAGAGCTGCTGGCGGTCGCGGGCCTCTACCGGACAAGCGAGAATTTGGAGCCGGAGCTGTTGAACCATCCGGTGCAGGTGTTCCTGCAGGACGGGCGGCTTTGTGTGGAGACCCTGGGATGAGCGCAGGGATAAGGAAGGCGGGACGATGAGCAAGGACCTGAAACTGGAAGAGCCGCTGGGCAAGGTGATCGTGGTCACCTCGGGCAAGGGCGGCGTTGGCAAGACCACCACATCCGCCGCCGTCGGCGCCGAACTGGCGCGGCGCGGCCATAAGACTGTGGTGATCGATTTCGACGTCGGATTGCGCAACCTGGACATGATCATGGGCTGCGAGCGGCGGGTGGTGTTCGATTTCATCAACGTCATTCAGGGCGATGCCAAGCTGAAGCAGGCGCTGATCCGCGACCGGCGGCTGGAGACGCTGTCGGTGCTGCCGACCTCGCAGACCCGCGACAAGGAAGCGCTGAGCCGCGACGGCGTCGAAAAGGTGCTGGAAGAGCTGCGCCAGGAGTTCGACTACATCATCTGCGACAGCCCGGCGGGCATCGAGCGCGGCGCCCAGATGGCGATGTATTTTGCCGATGAGGCGATTGTGGTGACCAACCCCGAGGTTTCATCTGTGCGCGACAGCGACCGGGTGCTGGGATTGCTGAACAGCCTGACCAAACGGGCCGAGCAGAAAGGCGCCGAACCGGTGAAGGCGCAGGTGCTGATCACCCGCCACAACAAGGCGCGGATCGAAAGCGGCGAGATGATGCCGGTCGAAGACGTGCTGGAAATCCTGGCCGTGCCGTTGCTGGGGATCATCCCCGAAAGCGCCGCGGTGCTGCGCGCCTCCAATCTGGGCGTGCCGGTGGTGCTGGATGAGCCCTCGGCGGCGGCCACCGCCTATGAGGACGCGGTGGGCCGGCTGATCGGCGAGCAGATCGAAATGCGGATTGCCGCGGACCGGCGCCCCGGTCTGCTGCAACGGCTGTTCGGACGGGCGGTGTAGCGGGATGTTCGGTTTCTCTCTCCGCCCCCGCAAGCCCTCGGCCAGCACAGCCAAGGAACGGCTTCAGATTCTGCTGGCGCATGAGCGCAGCGGCAGCGGCGGCGCCAGCCCTGACTGCCTGCCGCAATTGCAACGCGACATTCTGGAGGTGATCCGCCGCCACATGCAGATCGGCGACGAGGCGATCGACATCCGCATGGAACGCGGCGATGAGCTGTCGAGCCTGGAGATCAACATCGAGTTTCCCGGCAAGCTGGGCGTGAACTGACCCGCTCAGCCGGGGCGCGCTGCTTCATGGCACCGGCAAACCGCGGATCTCCAACAGAATCCTGGAGGCGCCGGGCAAGATACCGGAGGCGGACTTTGCCCGGATGGCACAGCCTCCGGTACCGGGCCATGAGGTGCTGAGCCGGACCGCCGTCTTTCGCGAGCTGGCCGGCCCCGGTACCGGTCCGGACTGTTATGCTGCGCTGCAGGATGCGATGACCGCCAGCGGCTGGCCTCCGGGCCGGGACAGGCCGACGCAGGAATGCGGATGGGCGGCAGCGGATCATGCAGAAACCGCTTGAGCCTGATGGGGGCAGCCCCCATATCTGAGCTATGCTGCGCCTTCTGCCCATTCTGCTGGCCATCGCCTATGGCCTTGTGATGTACCGGATTTCGATCTGGCGCACCCATCGTGAGCTGGACCAGCGCTCAACCGAGCTGGCGGATCCGATACTGAAGCGGCTGACCGACCGGCTGGCGGCAGCGCTGGAGGTCGCCCGCATTCCGGTGCATATCTACGAGGTCGACCCGGTCAACGGGCTGGCGGCGCCGGACGGGCGGATCTTTATCACCCGCGGGTTTTACCGCAAGTACCAGAACGGTGAGGTCAGCGCCGAGGAAATGGCCTCGGTGATCGCCCATGAGCTGGGCCATGTGGCGCTGGGGCATGCCAGGAAGCGGATGATCGATTTCTCCGGCCAGAACGCGCTGCGCACCGCGCTGATGATGATCCTGGGCCGCTACATTCCCTTTATCGGGCCGTGGATTGCCGGGGTGCTGACAGGTTTGATCGCGGCCCGGCTGTCGCGCGGCGACGAGTATGAGGCGGATGAATATGCCGCCGCGCTGCTGACCAAGGCAGGCATCGGGCTGGCGCCGCAGAAAAGCCTGTTCACCAAGCTGGAAGAGCTGACCCAGGCACGCGCGGGCATGGCACCGGCCTGGCTGATGAGCCACCCCAAGACCGAAGAGCGCATAGCCGCGCTGGAGCGGCTGGAAGCGAAATGGGCCAAGCGCTGAGCCTGCGGCTGACGCTGGATTGAGGGCCATTCCCCCGCGGCGGCGCCGGTTGGTGCCTTCGAGCTGACCGCTGGGCAGTTTCTTGGCCTGCAGTCAGGCACTCATCCCGGAGTATTTCAGGAAAGATGAAAGCGCGGTCAGGCTGACAGGGCCTTGGCGAGCCGCGGCAGGCGGGCTTTTTTCAGGAGCGGGCGGATCTCCCAGCGGTCGCCGGAAAGGCGGCTGGCCTCCTCCAGAACCCGGGCGCCAAGAGCTTCTATTCCGGCGTTATCCTCCAGCCAGATGCGGTAGAGGAGTTCGTCGGGGCCGCGCCGCTCCAGCCCCTCTTCGGCCAGGGTGTGGCGGGGAAAGTCCTTGTTGTTGAGGGTGACAATCGCGTCGGCGTGGCCGGTGACGGCGGCGGCCAGCACATGGATGTCGGCGCTGTCGGGCAGCCAGAGGCGCGCCTCGGTGCCCGGTGCCGGGGCGACTTCGGCCTTGGGCCAATTGGCGCGGGCCAGGGCGATTTCAGCCTTGGCCTGCGCCGCGCCTTCGGGGCCGAGTTTCAGCGCTGCGCGTTCCCACTCGCCCAAAATGCGGGCGGTCCAGAGCGGGGTGAAATGCCCCAGTCCCGCCGCACCCAGCAGCATCTCCCGCATCACTGTCGGGTAGAGCACGCAGGTGTCCAGAAGCAGCTTCATCCCGCGTCAGTCCAGCCGGAAGAACACGGCCTTGAGGTAGCCGCTTTCGGCCAGCTGCGGCAGCTGCGGGTGGTCGGGGCCTGCGTACCCTGTGTGGATCAGGCTGCTGCGGCGCCCGGCCTTGCCGATGCCGCGGGCCGAGGCGTTGCGGAAGCGCGACAGATCAGCGGCGTGGGAGCAGGAGCAGAGGCCCAGGTAGCCGCCGGGTTTGACCAGCGGCGCCGCCAGTTTGGCGATCCGTTCATAGGCGCGCAGACCGGCCTCCAGCGCCTGTTTCGAGGGCGCAAAGGCGGGCGGGTCGCAGATCACAACGTCAAAGCTTGCGTCCTCCTCGCCGAGGGCGGCCAGCACATCGAAGGCGTCGCCCTGGCGGGCGGTGAATGCGTCCTTGAAACCGCTGGCTTCGGCGCCCCGGGCGGCCAGTTCAAGGGCTGCGGCAGAGCCGTCGACGCAGGTTGCGTGCCCTGCCCCCCCGGCCAGCATCGCGAGGCCGAAGCCGCCGACGTGAGAGAAGACATCCAGCACCTTGGCGCCGGGCCCTGTGAGGCGGGCGGCAAAGGCGTGGTTTTCGCGCTGGTCGAAGAACAGCCCGGTTTTCTGGCCGCCGGTAAGATCGGCCATATAGGTGGCGCCGTTCATCTGCACCGGCACCGGCGCCGCTGGGGTTTCGCCCAGCAGGGTCTGGTTCACATCATCAAGGCCTTCGAGCGAACGGGTGCGGCCGGAAGCGTTTTTCAGAATCACCCCGGTGCCGGTCACCTCCGCCAGCGCGGCGGTGAGCGCGTCCAGATGCAGCTCGGCCCAGGCGGCGTTGGGCTGGACGACGCAGGCCGCGCCGAAGCGGTCGATCACCACGCCGGGCAGCCCGTCGGATTCCGCATGCACCAGCCGGTAGAAGGGCGCATCATACAGCTGTTCGCGCATGTCCAAGGCGCGGCTCAGGCGGGCAGTGAACCAGGCCTGATCAATCACCGCCTCGGGGTCGCGGTCGAGCATCCGGGCGATGATCTTGCTTTCCGGGTTCACCGACACCAGCCCCAGCGGGTGCTGCGCCTCGTCCTCCAGCACCGCCAGGGTGCCGGGCGCCAGTTTGCGGGTGCGCCGGTCGGTCACCAGTTCGTTGGCATAAACCCAGGGAAACCCGTGCCGGATGGCGCGGGCGTTGGATTTGGGTTTCATTTTCACGCGGGGGCGCTGAAGCGCATCTGAGGAGGCTGTCATGGGTTCCTCTTAGCCTTAAGCCCGGAACAGGAAAAGGGGCCGTATGGCCCGTTCCCGCGGAACTTCACCGCTGCGCCTGGCTTTATTGCAGGGCCGGCAGCGGATCCAGCAGCGCTGAGGTTTCATTGCCGTCAGGAACGCTCGTCGATGCGTCGGGCACCGGCCGCACAGACGCCGCCGTCACCGCTCGCGCGAGCGCCAGCCGCCGCGACGGCGCGGCGTGGCACTGCCTTGCAGCCCGTCGCGCAGCACTGCGGTCATCGGGTGGTCCGGATTGGCGCCGCCGTATATCTCCAGCAGCGCGCCAATGTCTTCCCGGCTGTCGCGGGCCGAATCCATGCCCAATGCCCAGTCAAAGAAGATGCTGCGGCACTGCGCGCCGGTGATGCCGTCGATCCGGTAGGATTCGTAGATCAGACCACGCGGGTCCTGTTCAATGCTGCCCTTCATCCGCCTGTTCCCCTTCCAAGGCCTCTGCAATCAGCGCCGCACAGCGTTTGTAACGGGCCTGCAATTCCTGCTCCAGCGCATCCAGCCGGGCGTATCCGGTGGTGCGGCAGAGGAACTGCGCACCGCCCTCCCCGATCGTCCCGGCCTCGATCGCCTTGCCGGAAAGCAGCCTTGCTGCGCATTGCACCGACCAGAATAGCCGGTAACTGGCTGTCAGGTATTCTGCATCCGCGTCATTCAGCCATCCGGCAGCGACAGCGCCCAGCAGGCCGGCGGCCACATCGCGGGCCACCGAAACGGAAGTGAGCGCCCCGGCCTGCGACAAAAGCTCGATATCCATCATCCGCCCGGCGCCGTTCTTGGCGTCCCAGACGCCAGTCGGCGTCTTGGCGGCAGCCAGCCGCGCGCGCATCTGCGCCACCTCCTGCAGCACCATGGCAAGGCCCCGCGGTTTGGCGAGGAAACCGGCGCGGAAGGTTTCGATTTCGGCGGCAAGCCCGGCGTCGCCCGCAACCACACGGGCCCGGGTCAGCGCCAGATGCTCCCACACCCAGGCCTCGTTCTGCTGGTAACTGGTAAAGCCGGCCAGGCTGACCGCCACCGGCCCCTGGTTGCCCGAAGGCCGCAGGCGCATGTCGACTTCATAAAGCTTGCCCTGGGCCATCGGCGCCGATAGCGCGGTGACCAGCGCCTGAGTGAGCCGCGCGTAATAGGGCCGCGTGGCCAGCGGGCGCTTGCCCTCGGACATGTCCGCACCGCCCGGATCGTAGATCACGATCATGTCGAGATCGGACTGGGAATTGATCTGCCCCGCGCCCAGCGATCCCATTGCCAGCACCGCCGCGCCGCGTCCCGGCGGGGGGCCGTGCTTTCGGGAGAACTGCGTCACCACGTCCGGTGCGATGCCGGCAATCACCACTTCGGCCAATTCCGCATATTGGACCCCGGCCTGATGCCCGTCGATCAGCCCGCGCAGGTGGTGCACGCCGATGCGGAAGTGCCATTCCTTGCACCAGCGGCGGGTGGCATCGAGCCGGGCCTCGTAATCGTCTTCCTGCAGCAGCCGGTTTTTCAGTTCCACCTGCAACTGCTCCGCCCCCGGCCAAGGATCAAAGAAAGAACCGCCGATCACCGCATCAAACACCCCGGAATTGCGGGACAGGAAACTGGCCAGCTCGCGCGAGGTGCCGGCGATATCCACAAGCAGATCGATCAGCTGCGGGTTGGCGCCGAACAGCGAGAACAGCTGAACCCCGGCAGGCAGCCCGGACAGGAAACCGTCCAGCGCCACCAGAGTCTCGGCCGGTTTGGCGGTTTTGGCGACGCGCGACAGCAGCTCCGGTTTCAGCCGCTCGAAAATCCGCGCCCCGCGGGAGGAGCGCAGCGCCGGATAGGTCGGCCACCGGGCGATAATGGCGCCATCCAGATCGGCGGTGTTTTCTGCCGCGGCAGATGCGCCCGGCGTGCCGCCGGGCGAGAAGAAGCCTTCGGTCAGCTCATGCACTTCGGTCAGCCGGTCCCTGATTTCCGCCGTCAGTTCCGCCGGATCGCGGTCCATCAGGCAGGCGATACGGGCAATGCCATCCTCGGATTTGGGCATCTGGTGGGTCTGGGCGTCATGCACCATCTGGATCCGGTGCTCGACCTCGCGGTGGGCGCGGTAATGGGCCGAGAGGATTTCTGCCGTGTCCGGCGGCACCCAGCCCTTGTCCGCCAGCGCCGCCAGCCCCTCCACCGTGCCGCGCAGGCGCAGGGATTCGTCGCGCCCGCCGGCGATCAGCTGGCGGGTCTGGGTGAAGAACTCGATCTCGCGGATGCCGCCGCGGCCCAGCTTCATGTCGTGGCCGGCCACATGCAGGGCGCCGCCGGTGCCCTTGTTCTCGCGGATGCGCAGGCGGATGTCATGGGCGTCCTGGATGGCGGCGAAATCCAGGTGCCGCCGCCAGATGAAGGGACGCAGGGTGGTCAGGAACCGCTCCCCCGCGGCGATGTCGCCGGCACAGGGGCGGGCCTTGATATAAGCGGCGCGCTCCCAGGTGCGGCCCAGGCTTTCGTAGTAGCGCTCTGCCGCTTCCATCGCCAGACAGACGGGGGTGACCGCCGGATCCGGGCGCAGCCGCAGATCGGTGCGGAACACATAGCCGTCGCCGGTGCGGTCGCTGAGGGCGGCACACATGTTCTTGGTCGCGCGCACCATGCCCTGGCGCGCCTCATAAAAGTCATCCGGGTCGAACCGGGTCTCGTCGAACAGGCAGATAAGGTCGATATCCGAGCTGTAGTTCAGCTCATGCGCACCCATCTTGCCCATCGCCAGAATGGTAAGCCCGCCTGCGGTCTCCACGTCGTCTTCGGTCAAGCCGGGCAGTTTCTTGCGGCGGATCAAAGCGGCGATTTCAGATTTTATGGCGACGTCCGCGCACAGCGCCCCGAAGTCCGTCAGCGCCCCGGTCACCTGTTCCAGGCTCCAGCCGCCGGACAGGTCGCAAAGCGCCGTCAGCAGCGCCAGACGGCGTTTGGCCTGCCGCAGTCCCGGTTTCAGCCCGTTGCCTTCCAGCGCCCGGCTGTCCGCAAAGACCGCCGCCAGCGCGGTTTCAGGATCCTGCAGCGCCTGCGGCAGCCAGGCAGCCTCGCGCGCGGTCAGCTCCATCAGATAGGGGCTGCAGCCGCAGGCCCCCGCCACCAGATCGGCCATCGCCCCGGACAGGTCCGGCACCAAGGCGCGTGTTTCGGCGCCAAGGTCCGGATCAAAGGCACGGGGCATGCGGGTGATGTTCAGGGCAGTGGTCATGCGCCGAGACTGTGCCCGCTGCAACGCCGCGTCAATGGCCGAATTGCCGCCCCGCAGTGCAAGTTTACGCAGGGTCAGGAATACCCGAATAGCTGGGCTGCTTGCGTTAAGCTACCGTCAGGGCGCGGTTATGCTCCGGTTCGGGACCATTTCGATGTAAAGAGTATCTTGGTAACAGGGGATGCCGGGCGGTGCTGGGAGCGCCCAGGCTTGCTTGGGATATTGCGCTTTCTGCAGTGTTGTCACCTGAACGGCCTGTGGACCGGAAGCATGACCGTGCGATCCTCGGTACGGACCTGAGCTTGGTGATTACATGTTCGGGGCGCCGCTGCGCCAACGCTGATGGCGTTTCATCCTGAGACACCAGCCTGGCAGCCCAAGGGCAGGAGCAGATCCGTGCCGCAGCTCCGCAAGACCAGGAACCGGCCGCGCCATCGCGCCATCCCGCGCCATTGGGCCGAGTGTCCCGCTGCATACATGCAGAAGCGCCCCGCCAAACCGGCCTCTTCGTGGCGCCGATGGGTAATGTAAAATAGTTTCACATTACCCTTGAACCCGGGCCGCCGGCTTCCGATATGCTGATATGTGAAAGGGATTTACATTTACCGCAACCTGGAGGACGCCGATGACGAGTTTCACCCCAACCGCCCCCCATGCACCCGTGCTGGGCTGGTTTTCCCGCAGCGAAGCCTGGATGGACAGCAAGGGCAAAGGCGCCTGGATCGCCGCCATGGTGCTGGGCTTCGTGTTCTTCTGGCCGGTGGGTCTGGCCCTTCTTTTCTACATGATCTGGAGCAAACGCATGTTCAGCAAATCCTCCTGCCGCCACCGTAAGGCCTGGGCACGCCACGGATATTCCGCAATGCGGCCTTCGGGCAACAGCGCCTTTGATGCCTACAAGGCTGACACGCTGAACCGCCTGGAGCAGGAGCAGCATGACTTTGACGCCTTCTTGCAGCGGCTGCGCGAAGCCAAGGACAAGGCCGAGTTCGACGCGTTCATGAATGAGCGCGCCAAAGACGCAGCCCGCAGCGATGATCCGGAAGAGGACGCCGGCGGCGGCAGCCCCAAGCCCCTCTGATCTGACCGGTCCGCACCCGTACCGGCTGCCCCGCCCCTTTCCGGGCGGGGATCCAGCCGGGCCCTTCGGCCCCCTTCCCCCCGCAGTGCAAAGGACTGTTGCAAATGACCGCCCTGCCCGACCCCGACTACCAGGCAGAATTTTACACCTCCGTGCCCGCCAAACGGCTGATCGCCTGGATCATCGACAGCATTCTGATCTTCACCATCAGCGCCGCCGCAGTGGTGCTGACGGCCTTTACCGGGCTGCTGATCTGGCCGTTCTTGTATTTGGCTGCGGGGTTTGCCTACCGGACCGTGACCATCGCCAATGGCTCGGCCACCTGGGGCATGCGCTTTGCCGGCATCGAATTGCGCGACGGCTCCGGCCAGCGGCTTGGCAGCGGTCTGGCCGCGCTGCACACCGCAGGGTACTCGCTGTCGCTGGCGCTGCCGGTCCTGCAGGTGATCTCGGTCATCCTGATGCTGACCTCCGCGCGCGGTCAGGGCCTGACCGACCATTTCCTCGGCACGGTGATGCTGAACCGGCGCGCCTGACCGGCGCTGCGGCAAGACGCCGTTAAGCCATTTTCCACAACGCTACTTGGCGCACCGGGAGCGCGTTGCTATCATCATCGGACCACGGTGCGAACCGTTCCGTCTGTCCTGTGAAACTGCTGAAGAGTCCTGATGCGCCATACCCTTCCCATTGCACCGCAGTTTTATGTGACCGCGCCGCAGCCCTGCCCCTATCTGGAGGGCCGGATGGAGCGGAAGCTGTTCACTGCGCTGCAGGGCGACGGGGTGGAGCAGCTGAACAACAGTCTCAGCCAGCAAGGCTTCCGGCGCTCGCAGAACGTGCTTTACCGGCCGTCCTGCTCGGAATGTTCCGCCTGCCTGTCGGCGCGGATCGATGTGGCGGCCTTTACTGCCACCCGCAGCCAGAAACGCACGTTGAAGCGCAATGCGCATCTGGAGCGGCGTGCCACCTCGCCCTGGGCGACCGAGGATCAGTTTGCCCTGTTCCGCAGCTATCTCGACAGCCGCCATGCCGATGGCGGCATGGCCGATATGGATGTCTTTGAATATGCCGCGATGATCGAAGAAACCCCGGTGCGCAGCCGGGTTGTGGAATATGCCGAGACCAGAACCAACACGCTGGCGGCGGTGTCGCTCACCGATGTGCTGGAAGACGGGCTTAGCATGGTCTATTCCTTCTACGCCCCGGACCAGTCTCAGAATTCGCTGGGCACCTTCATGATCCTCGACCACATCGCCATCGCCCGCGAGGCGGGGCTGCCCTATGTCTACCTCGGCTACTGGGTGCCCGGCAGCCAGAAGATGGGTTACAAGGCCAAGTTCTCCGGCCTGGAAATCTATCACCGCAGCGAATGGAAAAAGATGTCCGACCCTTCTCAATTCGAAGCCGCCGGCCATCCGCTGTCGACCGATCCGATTGCCGAACAGGTCGCCAATATCCAGCTGCCCGAACAGCCGATACACCGCAAACGCTGATGCAATACCTGCATGCTGTCTCTCTGGTGGTGCCGGATTACGACGCCGCCATCGGCTTTTACTGCGGCCGGCTTGGCTGGCAGCTGGCCGAGGACATTGATCAGGGCCGCAAACGCTGGGTCCGCATCCTGCCGCCGGGCGCCAGCCAGGGCAGCCTGATCCTGGCCCGTGCCGAAGGACCAGAGCAGGAGGCCGCCATCGGCCGCCAGTTCGGCGGCCGCGTCGGATTGTTCCTGGCCTCTGATGACTTTGCCAGCGACCACGCGGCGATGCAGGCGCAGGGCGTCATATTCGAAGAAGCGCCGCGCCATGAACCCTATGGCACCGTTGCGGTCTGGCGCGATCCTTTCGGCAACCGCTGGGACCTGATCCAGTTCGCCTGAGACCGGCGCCGCCTCGTTTCATCTTTCTGCAAATACTCCGGGGGGAATGCGCCACAGGCGCAGAGGGGCAGCGCCCCTCCCCCGCACACAAGCCAAGGGGCCCGCATGGGGCCCCTTTTTGTGTTCTTATCCCGGATGTGCCGGTCAGTTCGGGATCAGCGCCGGCACGATGGTCACGATTGCCGGGAAGGCCCAGAGGATGCCGATGCCCACCACCTGGATCAGCACAAAGGGCGCAACCCCGCGGTAGATATGGGCGGTCGTCACTTCCTTGGGCGCAACCCCGCGCAGGTAGAACAGCGCAAAGCCGAAGGGCGGCGTCAGGAACGAGGTCTGCAGGTTCACCGCCACCATGATGGTCACCCATTTCGGATCGAACGAACCGCCATAGATCACCGGGCCGACAATCGGGATCACGATGTAGATGATCTCCAGGAAGTCGAGCACGAAGCCCAGGAAGAACAGCACCAGCATCACGATCAGAAAGACCGTCATCTCGTTGTCGAAGCTCTTCAGGAACTGCTGGATGTAGTGCTCGCCGCCAAAGGATATCACCACCAGATTCAAGAGCTGCGAGCCGATCAGGATGGTGAACACCATCGAGGTCACCTTGGCGGTCTCCCGCACGATCGGTGACAGCACGCCCGATTTGAACAGCACCCAGCAGCCGTACAGCAGTCCGAACAGCGCAAAGAGATAGGCGCCATAGGCGATAAAGAAGGCGATCCAGCTTTCCAGGGAAACCCCGCCCTGGTTCACCCGCAGGTCAAAGTTCATACCGACCAGGATGCACAGCATGACGGCAAAGGTGGACCAGATGATGATCTTGCCGGACCGGCCCTGGTCGTGCAGCTTGCGGTAGGCCGCCAGCATGATGGCTCCGCCGGCCCCCAGCGCCGCGGCGGGAGTCGGGTTGGTGATGCCGCCCAGGATCGAGCCAAGCACCGCCACGATCAGCACCAGCGGCGGGAACACCACCCGGATCAGATCGTTTTCGGCGCAGCGCGCCGCGGCTTCGCGGCAGCCCCACAACGCCAGCAGCAGCGGCAGCGCAATCCACAGCACGGTTACGCCTGCCGATGTGGCCGGCGCAATCGCCACCAGATCCACCAGCGCAATCAGCAGCACGCCGATGGCCCCCAGGATCAGCGGCTTGGCATCGCGAGACGGCGCCACACCGCGGCCGAAGGCCAGCACCAGACCCAGAAGAATCATGATCACCGCGATGCCTGTGCCGATCGGCGCGGCGGCAGCGATCTTGGCCTCGCGGGCGGCGATGATCTCATCCCCGCTCAGCCGTTCTGCCAGGGCCACGCCGCCGGCGGCATTGATGGTTTCCTGTTCCGCCTTGGCGGCGTCCCAGGCGTCTTGCCCGTGCAGGTCAATCATCGCGGCCTTGCATTCGGCACCGACATTGGTGCGCAGGGAGGCGGTCTGGCCCGCGTCCGAGAATGTCGAGACGGTGATGTTCTGGCTGCCGATCACGTTGAAACTGCCGAGCAGGATGGCACCGCCGACCAGGGCCGCCGGAACCGCCAGGAACCAGATCAGGCCTTCATTGCGGGTGATCACCTCGCCGGTGCCGGGCTCCATCGCAACGGCAGGTGCCTTGTGCGGGTTCAAAAGCGCATAGCCAAAGGCATAAGTGGCATAGAGGATCGCCAGCAGGATGCCCGGCAACAGGGCTGCCTGAAACAGCGTGCCGACCGACACCACCGCGGGTTCGCCCAGATAGGTGAGCGCGTCAGAGCAGCCCGCCTCCATCGCGCGGGTTTCCTGCGCGGTGGAGTAAAGGTCGCCTGCCAGCGTCCCCAGGAGAACGATCACAATCGAGGGCGGGATGATCTGGCCCAGCGTTCCGCTGGCCGCGATCACGCCGGTTGCAAGTTCGGGGCTGTAGTTGTTGCGCAGCATCGTCGGCAGCGCCAGCAGGCCCATGGTCACCACGGTTGCGCCGACGATGCCGGTGGAGGCCGCGAGGAACGCACCAACCACAACAATCGACACCGCCAGGCCGCCGGGCAGCGGGCCAAAGACGCGCGCCATGGTGGTCAACAGGTCGTTGGCGATCTTGGAGCGTTCCAGGGTGATGCCCATCAGAACAAACATCAGCACCGCCAGCAGGGTCTCGATCGAGGCGCCGGCCAGCACCCGCTCGTTCATCCGGTTGACGATAAACGAGACGTTGCGGTCCAGCGCCACTTCCCAGCCTTGGGTGAACACAGGTTCCGCCAGCCTTGGCAGATCCGGGTATCGGAAGACCGAGACCTTATCCGGCCTGACGCCGGAGTTCAGCAGATCGCGGTAGGCCTGCGACGAGGTGTCGATGGCCTGGTGAATCAGGATGCCGGAACTGTCCAGCGCGGCAATGATCCCGAAGGAGATGATCCCGGCGCCGCCGATGGCAAAGGCCACCGGAAAGCCGGAGAGGATGCCCCCGAAGAGGCAGAGAAATACGATGAGCAGCCCGATTTCGACGCCATCAAGTCCAAATAGCATGTTTCCGACGTCCCTTTAGTGCGTGCCTTCGTAGGCTTCTTCACCTTCTCCAAGGCTGTCCTTGTCGAGGTATTTGTTTTCACTGCCTTGGCCTTCGGCGAACTCGAGGAACGAGCGGTAGAAGAAGGCGATGGCGTGCAGGAATACGAGGCCTGCGAACAGGACCAGCAGGATCTTGAACAGGAAGTAGGCGTTGAACCCGTTGGGGCTGAAGCCGATGGTTTCCACGTTCCAGCGCAGGGCGCGGGATTTCATCACCAGACGGTCAAGGCTGTCCGAGGCCGAGGGTTTCGGCACGATCAGGTGGCGCCACAGGAAGAACCAGCCGTACATCCAGGTCAGCACCGCGGCGGGCATCATGAACAAGAGCGAGCCGAGCATGTCGACCACCCGCTTGGCCCGGAAGCTGATGCCGGAATAGATCAGGTCCACCCGCACATGGCCGCCCTGCACAAAGGTGTAGGTCACGCAAAGGCAGACCACCAAGGCATTGTACAGCTTCAATTCTTCTGCAAACCAGCTGACATCCTGGCTGAACGGGATGCCAAAGCCGAAACTGATGTCGGGCCGGGCAAACACGCGCTGCATGAAGACAATGATGATCTGCTGCAGCACCATCAGCAGGCCCGCCCAGGCAAAGAAGCGGCCGGTGGTATTGGCCAGGCCCTCCAGCCCGCGGACCATGGCCCACATGACATTGCGGTAGTAGAGGCCGATACCGGTCAGCACCAGGAAGGCGGTGAACACGACAAAGAAGAACTCGGCCGAGCCGCCGTAATAGACAAAGCGCATGACCGAGGCCTTGTCGGACCAGTCAAGCCAAAGCTGCGGATGGGTGACGGCGTAGCCGAAATTGTAAAAGGCGCTGGCGATGTTCTGGATCAGCCAGACAAGCCCGCCCCAGATTGCGCCAAAGAAGGTGATGCCACTCTCTTCCTGCATGTTCCCCCCGGGAAGATTGCTGCGAAGCCGCCGTTAGCGGGTTGGGCGCGCGGCGTTGGCCGGCCGTCCCGCGGTATCAGCAACTGCATGTGGATCCCCCGCGCGGCGGCGGAGGACCCGATTGATGCCTGTCAGGCAGATTAACCCAGGACGCGGTCGCGCTGAATGCGGTAGGCGCCTTCGGATTTGGTGATCCAGCCCGAGGAGGCTTTCATCGACGCTTCGACGCTGCTGCGGATTTTCGCAAACAGCTCGTCGCCCATGAACTCGTCCAGGGTTTCCTTGGTCGCACTGCCGAAGGCATCCCAGACGCTGTCCGGGAATTCCAGGGTCTTGACGCCGCCGGACTGCAGACGCTGCAACGCGGCACCGTTGTTGTTCATGAACTGCGACAGGTTCCACTGGTGGCCGGCTGCCGATGCCATCTCGATGATCTTCTGATGGGCAGGCGACAGGCTATCGAACACATCGCGGTTGGTGGCAACCGACAGGGCTGCGCCCGGCTCGTGGAAGCCCGCGGTGTAATAAGTCTTGGTGATTTCCTGGAAGCCGGCCTTCTCGTCCGCCCAGGGGCCGATCCACTCGGTGCCGTCGATGGCGCCGGAGGACAGCGCCTGATACACTTCGGAACCCGGAATGTTCTGCACCGAGGCGCCCAGCTTGCCCAGCGCCTTGCCACCCAGGCCCGGCATCCGGAATTTCAACCCGTTGAAATCCTCGGGGCCCTTGATTTCCTTGTTGAACCAGCCGCCGGACTGCGGGCCGGTGTTGCCGCCGAGGAACGACTTCAGGCCGAAAATCTCGCCCAGCTCGTCATGCAGCGCCATACCATCACCGTGGTAGTACCAGTTGGTGATTTCCTGCGCCGTCATGCCAAAGGGCACGGCGGTGAAATAGGCATAGCCCGGATGCTGGCCGGTGAAGTAATAGTCCGCACCATGGTACATGTCGGCCTGGCCTGCGGTCACCGCATCGAACACTTCGAACGCACCGACCAGCTCGCCTGCGGCTTTCAGGTCCACAGTCAGGTTGCCGTCAGACATGGCAGTGATGCTGTCGGCCACATATTGCGCCGAATCATGCACGCCTGCCAGACCACGGCCCCAGGTGGTAACCATGGTCAGGGTGCGTTTGCCCTGGGCATAGGCCGGTGCCGCCAGTGTGCTGGCTGCTGCAGCGGTTCCGCCCAGCGCGGAAGTCCTCAAAAAAGAACGGCGATCCATTAATTATTCCTCCCATTATCATTCGGATTGCCCGGAAGGTCCCCCCCGGGCGGATCGGTTCGAGTCCGGCCAGCCTAGCGGCGGCAGGTTCAAAGGGAATACCTACTACTGCGTAGAACGGGAGGTTTTTCCTGCTTTTGCGGCGCGATCCGGGCCATATCCGCCAGGAAACTGCCCCGGCCGGCACCCGTCAGCGGAGCAGGCCGGGACAGTCCGATTGATTCTTCTGGGCGGCGGCTGAATGATTCGGTACAAGATCCTGACCAATTCCGGGACCCTGCCGATGCGCCTGTTCACCGCTCTCCTGCGCCCGACCTATGCGCAGAAACTGTCGCTTTTGATGACCTTGCCGCTGATCTTGGCGGGCACGGCAATCGCCGTCCTGGTCGGCTATCAGTCGCGCGCCCTGGCCGAAGGCGAGATCCAGGCGCTGGAGCAGCAGCTGCTGCAGGCCAAGAAGGCGGAGCTGCGCAACTATGTGACCCAGGCCCGCAACGGCTTTGCCCATATCTATGGTCTGGCGGCGCCGGACGATGCCCGTGCCAAGGAGCAGGTGACCCAGATCCTCAGTGCGATGATCTACGGCAAGGACGGGTTCTTCTTTGTCTATGATTATGACGGCACCAACCTGGTGAGCCCGCGGCAGACCGAATTCATCAACCGCAACTGGGCGGGCCTGACCGACAGCGCCGGGGTGCCGGTGGTGGACCAGTTCGTCCGGCTCGCCCGTAACGGCGCGGGCTGGCATACCTTCACCTGGCAAAAGCCCTCGACCGGGGAAGAAGCGCAGATGATTGCCTATGTGGTCGGGCTGCAGGACTGGCAATGGGCGATCGGCACCGGCGTGTTCATCGACGATGTTCTGGCCACGGTGGCCGCCTCCCGCGCGGAGGTGGAAGCGCGGGTGCAGCGTACCTTTATCTATATCGGCGGCATCACTCTGGTCTCTCTTGTGCTGGTGTTTGCCTCCGGCATGTTCCTGAACCTGCGCGAGCGGCGGCTGGCGGATGCCAAGCTGAAGGAGCTGACCCAGCGGGTGTTCGACGCCCAGGAGGAAGAGCGCGGCCGGGTGGCGCGGGAACTGCATGACGGCATCAGCCAGCTTTTGGTCGGGGTGCGCTATGCGCTGGACAACACCCGGCGGCGGCTGTCCCGCGGAGACAGCGATGGTGCTGCGGCCCCGTTGGAGAAAGGCACCGACAGCCTGCTGACCGCGATCACCGAGGTGCGCCGGATCAGCCGCGACCTGCGCCCCGGCGTGCTGGACGATCTGGGCCTTGGCCCGGCGCTGAAGGCGCTGACGGGTGATTTCGCCGCCCGCACCGGCATCGAGACCGAGTTTTCCACCGTGGTGTTCCGCAACCGGCTGGATCAGGACGCCAAGATCGCGCTGTACCGGATTGCGCAGGAAGCGCTGACCAATATCGAGCGCCACGCCGAGGCCAGCAGGGTCACCATTGATCTGCGCGGCCATACCAAGGGCGCCACGATGCGGATCACTGACAATGGCCGCGGATTGCCGCCGCGCGATGACCGCTCCGGCCCCGGCATCGGGTTGCGCAACATGCAGGAGCGGATCGAGCAGCTTGACGGCACCCTGCGCATTCTGTCATCACGTGGCACCCAAAGCGGCACGGTGATCGAGGCAAGCCTGCCTCTCAGCCACCTGCTGCCGCCGGGTGAAGAGGGAACATCTGCGCA
Source organism: Leisingera sp. SA215 (assembly GCF_055902035.1). Classification (NCBI taxonomy): domain Bacteria; kingdom Pseudomonadati; phylum Pseudomonadota; class Alphaproteobacteria; order Rhodobacterales; family Roseobacteraceae; genus Leisingera; species Leisingera sp. SA215. The sequence goes on from NZ_JBVVXU010000001.1 coordinate 759,403, forward strand.
ATTGCCGTAACCGGAGAGGCTGCGGCGGATTGCGGGCCTCTCAACTGATGGAAAGCTGCCTTGTGGGGGATAATGGCTGATCCGGTGAAAGTTCTGATCGTTGATGACCACCCGATGGTCGCCGAGGGCATCCAGTCGATCCTGGAAAGCTATGACGATATCGAGGTCATCGGGTCGCTGACTGACGGGCGCGACGCGGTGGAGCAGATGGGCACCCTGGCGCCGGATGTGGTGCTGATGGACCTGAACATGCCCAATCTTGGCGGGCTGAGTGCAACCGAGATCATTCTGGAGCAGCACCCCGGCACCCGCATCCTGATCCTGTCGATGCATGACAGCGCCGAATATATCTCAACCGCGCTGAGCCATGGCGCCATGGGGTACGTGCTGAAGGATGTGCCCACGGAAGAGATCAAACAGGCCATCGACGCGGTGATGGAGGGGCAGACCTACCTTTGCACCGGGGCGGCGGGGTCGCTGAAGCCCAAGGGCGGCGACAGCCGCGAGGCGCTCACCGGGCGTGAACAGACCATCCTGCTGGAGCTGGCGCAGGGCAAATCCAACAAGGAGGTCGCGCAGGCGCTTGATATCTCGGTCAGAACTGTTGAGACACACCGCAAGAACATCAAACGCAAGCTGGGCATTTCCTCAACTGCCGGCCTCACCCGCTACGCGCTGGAACATGGTGTGCTGCAGGGGACCGGCGCCGGGTTCTGAAGCGCCGGCCCCCGATGGCTTCAGCCGAGGCTTGCGAGCAGCGCCGGCGATGGATCACCTGATGCCGGCAATCCCCGGCTGGATTGGTAGGCGCTGATGGCGGCCCGGCTTTTCGGCCCCAGAACCCCGTCGGCACCGCCGGTATCAAAGCCTTTGGCAGTCAGGCGTTTTTGCAGCAGGATGCGGTCGTCCTTGGTCAGCCCATAGCGGTCCGGCGGGAAACCGGCGCGCAAGGGGCCGCCGCCTGCGATCCGGTCGGCCAGATGGCCCACTCCGATCGCATAGGAATCCGAGTTGTTGTAGCGCTTGATCGCATTGAAGTTTCCGGTGACCGAGAACTTCGGCCCGCCCGCCTGCGGCTGCAGAATGCGGCCTGCAGGGGTGCCCGGCGCCCCGGCCTCGCCGCCCCATTTCAGCCCCCGCGTCCAGCCGTTGCGCTGCAGATAGGCGGCGGTGGAGGCCAGCGCGTCGCTGGGATCCTCCGACCAGATATCGCGGCGCCCGTCGCCGGTGAAATCCACTGCGAAAGCCTGATAAGAGGTCGGGATGAACTGGGTATGCCCCATCGCCCCGGCCCAGCTGCCGGTCATCCGGGCGGGGGTGGTGTCGCCGTTCTGCAGGATCTTCAGCGCCGCAATCAGCTGTTTCTCAAAGAACGCCCCGCGCCGCCCGTCATAAGCCAGCGTCGAGGCGGCCGAGATCACCGGCACATTGCCGCGGCGCTCACCGTAGAAGCTCTCCAGCCCCCAGATGGCGCAGATGATTTCCGCATCAACGCCATAGGCGCGTTCCAGCGCGCGCAGCGTTGCCGCATGGCGGCCAAAGGCTGCGCGGCCCTTGGACAGACGTTCCTCCGAGACGGCGATAGAGAGGTAATCCTCCAGCGTGCGTTTGAATTCGGTCTGGTTGCGGTCGCGCGTGACCACACCGGGAAGATAGCCGGCACCGCGGAACGCGGCGCGCAGGGTGGATTGGGAAATGCCCCGCGCCCCGGCGCGGCTGCGGAACGACGCCACCCAGGCGTCATAGCCCGCATTGGGCGCAGGGCGCAGGTCCGCCGGCAGGCCGGTGCTGCCGCTGGAGCCGCTGTTTGAAGGCACTGTGCTGCTGCAGGCCGTCAGACCAAATGCTGCAAGGCCAAATCCGAAGTGACGCCGTGTGATGCTCATACTGCTGCCCGTTTTTTGTGATTGCTCTGCGCCCCTGTGATACGGGGTCATTTACCGGACAGGCTGCCAGAAACGGGCCGGGCCGCCAAGGCCCGGAATTCCGCCGCAGCGAAGACCTGCCGCCTTGCCCTTTCAGCTGGCCAGCGGGGCGGTCCTCTGTATGACCGGGGTTCCTCCTCCGGGCAGCTGCTGGGGATCTCGCTGCCCGAGCGGTTGCCATGAACGGCAGGACCAGGCCGGGCACTCTCCGCCAAAATGCCAGGCACCGGTCTTTTGCCGGATCACGCTAATGCAAACCGCCGCCGCGGGAAACCTGCCTGGGCAAAAATCTCCCAGATCTTCGATTCCAGGTCCGGCGCGCCGATTTCCAGGCAATTATTCCGGAAATACCAGGTCATGAATTGCGCATAGCCGCCGGTGCGGGCCAATGCGCGCTCCAGCGCGGCTGCAAACTGCCCTGTCCGGGTGACGGTTTCCGCCATGTGGTGCAAATCCGAAGCGCCGTAAAGAATGGCTGGCGTGCGGTGCAGGAAGCCTTCGAGGGCAACGCCGGAATTCACCGATACCGAGACACAGCTGGCGGCCAGAATATCATGAACATTTGCCTGGGTGGGGATGACACGGGGGTCCTGCCGGGCGATTTGCAGCAGGGCTGAGAAACTTTCTACATCCGCTGTCAACGGATGCGGTTTGACCAGAACCGCACGGTCTCCGGCACCGTTCAGAACGTCTTGCAAGATGCTGATGTCGCTGAAACGGGTGGCGCCGGCCTCGCGCGGGTAGCTGCCCTGGAAAAAGACCGCGACCGCGCCTGCCGGAAGGCTGGTTTGTTCCTGCTGCTGCCGGTGGCGGGACCGCCGCTGATCCTTGAATTTCCGCTGCAACCGGCCGTAGAAACGCTTGGCGTATTGGAACGGAACCATGTCCCTGCAGAACGGGCGGCTGCCGATCGAGCTCAGGCTGCGGATCCCCTTGGGATCAAGATGCCAGTACCCCGGCAAATAGGCCGGGGCCGCATTCAGCACATTGGGCATTTGCACATGCCGGTCATCGATGACGTGCAGGTTGCCGTCCTTGAACCTGGCGTCAGTGACCTGGCGGGTGCCGATCCGGATATCAGCGTCCCGGACACGCCGTTCCGCCTGCCCGCCGGCCTCCGCAATCATCCGCTCGATCACCCGGTAAAGATCAAAGCCCCGGTTTGAGGGACCCTTGCCGATTTGCCGCTGTTTCAAGTGAAAAATGACCTTCGGCAAATGTTCGTTTCCTTTGGCGGCAAAAGAGAGGCCTGCTGCAGTTGTGCAGCCCATGCCGCCGACGGGTCAACCAGCAATCAATCCCGCAACCCGTCAGCACGCAGGCCTTCACGCTCGTAATGGCGCGGCAGCACCCGTCCATAAAGCTGTTCGGTGCGTTCGACCCCGCCGCACATGCCTTGCTTCTCGGCAAAGGAGAAGATGCCGACATAACGCCTGCGCGGGCCTGCGACCGGGGCCACCCGGTGCAGCGAATAGCGGCCGCGGAAGATCTGCAGGTCGCCCGGCTGCAGCACCAGCCTGCGCACCAGCGGCGAGCCGCCCGCCAGCACCCGCGCCACGCCGTCATAATTCTCATCCGCGGGGGTGCGCAGCATCGGGGCATATTCGAAATCTCCGCCCGCCTCGCCGTTCTGGATCGCCAGTGTCACCGTGTAATTGTTGGTGTCGAAATGCCAGGGAAAGCCCTGCCCCTCCTCGACCATGTTGATGATCACATCGGCCAGCGGGTCGTCATAGCGGAAGAAACGGTCCTCTGGCTCTGCCAGGGCGGTGCGGATGAAGGGCATGAAACCGGGAAACTCGTAAATGGCCCGCAGCGGGCTGTCCGGGCCGAAATTGTCCGCCGGAATGAAGGCATTGGAGCGCTCATAGAACCGGCGCACCGGATGGCTTTGCGGCAGCGCGGCGTCGTCCTTGCTGAAATAGGCATTGGTGCGGCTGAAGGATTTATGGCCGTTCTCCGCCACCGCATCAGCCTCTGCCGCCAGCCTGGCAATACCGTGCTGATGGACAAATCCCGGCAGCACGGCACAGCCATCCGCCCCCAGTTCGCGTTGCAGGTCCGCGATCAGCCGCGCAAAAGCTTCGGAGCCGGGCCGGTCGATCGGATAACGCCCCAGATCGACCAGATCAGAAAGTTGAACCATATTTGCATCCCTCCCTGTGCACCTCTGTGAGGTGAGCTTGCCTGCGCAAATTCTGCTAATCTGGCAAAAACAGGACATCGGAGTGCCGGTTTTGAACGATTCTTCACGGTTGCAGCCTGCTGAATTCGCGGAAATGTCGCTGCACCCCGGGCTGAGAGCAAGAAAATGTCCCTGCACAGCGTCTTTTTGATACCTTTGACGGTTGACGCCCCTGTCCAGCGCCCATAATGTCGCCCGCAACGCAAAAAGGAGCCTGTGGCCGTGACCACCCTAGTCGTAATCGTAGGAACCAAGCGCATGGGCCGGTAACGGTAAGCCATAATCGAACCCATGCGCCTCCGACTTGAAATCGGGGGCTTTTTTTATGCGTAACGGACGATGCCGCCAATTGGAGCAATAAGCAGATGACACGTGAAATGACCGGCGCAAAGATGGTTGTCCAAGCCCTGAAGGATCAGGGTGTGGACGTGGTCTTCGGATACCCAGGCGGCGCCGTGCTGCCGATCTATGACGAGATTTTTCTGCAAAATGACATCCGCCACGTGCTGGTACGGCATGAACAGGGCGCGGTGCACGCCGCCGAGGGTTATGCCCGCTCCACCGGAAAACCCGGCGTCGTGCTGGTGACCTCGGGCCCCGGCGCGACCAATGCGGTGACCGGCCTGACCGATGCGCTGCTGGATTCAATCCCGCTGGTGGTCCTCACCGGCCAGGTGCCGACCTTCATGATCGGTTCCGACGCCTTTCAGGAAGCCGACACCATCGGCATCACCCGGCCCTGCACCAAGCACAACTGGCTGGTCAAGGACACCGACAAGCTGGCCGGCACCCTACATGAAGCCTTTCATGTCGCCACCACGGGCCGTCCGGGCCCGGTTCTGGTCGACATTCCCAAAGACGTGCAGTTTGCAAGCGGCACCTATAACGGTCCGAAACCCGCTGCCTCCCACTACCAGCCGCAGGTCAAAGGCGACATGGAGGAAATCACCGAACTGGTCGCCGCCCTTGAGACGGCCAAACGCCCGGTGTTTTATACCGGCGGCGGGGTGATCAATTCCGGCTATGCGGCCAGCCAATTGCTGCGCGAGCTGGTGGACGGCACCGGCATCCCGGTGACCTCGACGCTGATGGGGCTTGGCGCCTATCCGGCCTCGGGCAAGAACTGGCTGGGCATGCTGGGGATGCATGGGCTGTATGAGGCCAACATGGCGATGCACGGCTGCGACCTGATGATCAACATCGGCGCCCGTTTTGACGACCGCATCACCGGCAAAATCGACGCCTTCAGCCCGAAGTCGAAGAAAGCGCATATCGACATCGACCCCTCCTCAATCAACAAGGTGATCCGGGTGGACATTCCGATTGTCGGCGATGTGGCCCATGTTCTGGAAGACATTCTGAAGATCTGGAAGTCGCGCGGCCGCAAGGTCAACCGCGAGGCGCTGGCCAAATGGCACAAGCAGATCGATGACTGGCGCGCGGTGAACTGCCTGAATTTCAAGAATTCGGACCAGACCATCAAACCGCAATATGCGCTGCAGCGCCTGGAAGAGCTGACCAAGGGCCATGACCGCTACATCACCACCGAGGTGGGCCAGCACCAGATGTGGGCGGCGCAGTATCTGAACTTCGAGGATCCGAACCGCTGGATGACCTCCGGCGGCCTGGGCACTATGGGCTATGGCTTCCCGGCCTCGATCGGCGCGCAAATGGCGCATCCGGATGCGCTGGTGATCAATGTCGCGGGGGAGGCGTCCTGGCTGATGAACATGCAGGAGATGGGCACCGCGGTGCAATTCCGCCTGCCGGTGAAGCAGTTCATCCTCAACAACGAGCGCCTCGGCATGGTGCGGCAGTGGCAGGAGCTGCTGCACGGCGAGCGCTACAGCCACAGCTGGTCCGAAGCGCTGCCCGATTTTGTGAAGCTCGCTGAGGCCTTCGGCGCCAAGGGCATCTGCGTCAGCGATCCCAAGGACCTGGATGATGCGATCATGGAAATGATCGAATACGACGGGCCGGTGATCTTTGACTGCCTGGTGGAAAAGCACGAAAACTGCTTCCCGATGATCCCGTCGGGCAAGGCGCATAACGAGATGCTGCTGGGCGAGGCCGATACCCAAGGCGTCATCCAGGCCGGCGGTGCGGTGCTGGTGTAACGCGGCAGCGCCGCAAAGTCTCAGGAAGAATTCTGCCAGAAGTTTTTCAGGAAACTTTTGGCGGCCACTAACAAAAGGACGACGTCTGATGTCTGCCCTGCATATCAAAAAAGGCTCCACCCGCCATTCCGCCTATAACCTGCGCCCGACGTTTTCGGATGAGCAGGAGCGGCACACCATTGCGGTGCTGGTGGAAAACGAACCCGGTGTCCTGGCCCGTGTCATCGGGCTGTTCTCGGGCCGCGGCTACAACATCGAAAGCCTGACGGTGGCCGAGGTGGACCATACCGGCCATCTATCGCGCATCACCATTGTCACCACCGGCACCCCGCAGGTGATCGAGCAGATCAAGGCCCAGCTGGGCCGCATCGTTTCGGTGCGCGACGTGCATGACCTGACCGTCGAAGGCGAGGCGGTCGAGCGCGAGCTGGCAATCCTGAAGGTCGCGGGTGAAGGCGACAAACGCGTCGAGGCGCTGCGGCTGGCGGATATCTTCCGCGCCAATGTGGTCGACAGCACGCTGAACAGCTTTGTTTTCGAGATTACCGGCGCGCCAGAGAAGATCGACGCCTTTGCCGATCTGATGCGTCCGCTCGGCTTGTCCGAGATTGCCCGCACCGGTGTTGCTGCGCTGCTGCGCGGCAATTGACCCTGCAGCCGGCCCGAAGAAGGGCCGGCAGTATCAGCCCGGCTTACATGAAGCGGCGCCGCAATGCGCCGCTTTTTTTCACAGAATGCTGCGGAAAGGGAACCACGGTTCCGTTTTCCTGTCCGGCGCCCGCCGCTTTGGCGCCGCGGCCTGCTGCGGCACACAGCCGGTCCGCCAGGTCCGGGCTGCCCTGCTCCAGCACTAGCGCAAGATTTTCCGCAATCCTGCAATTGCCATTCAATGTTAATTCACACTCGACCCAATCGCCTGGGTTCAGTTCCAGGAAATCTTCACTTGCCTTTCTCGTGTAAAAAGCAAGGTCACCCTGATCATCGCACCAAATAACGGCTTTGTTCAGTGGGTCGTCTCTCCATAAAACAATTCCAAACATACCAGTCCTCGCATTGCTGCATTCCAATTCTGGTACAATTGAGGTGACGCTAACATGGTAAAATACGCGCCGTGCTATTGCAATTTGTGTCAGCTTGACTAGCCTGATGACGTGAACTAGCAACAGGTTTGATGCTGAATGGATTCAACGCCGCGCGCCTCTTTGCCATTCTCTTGCATAAAACACTGTCAGACAGTGCTAAAATGCTGAAAACAGCCACGCCATCAGGGGCAATAATGACCAGCCAAACGCGATCGCCCGCCGACCTGAGGAACATGTTTGGCGCCAATTTGCGTCAATTGTCGCGCCAGTATCCGTCGATTTCCGAACTGTCGCGGCAGCTGGGGATCAACCGGACTCAATTCAACCGTTACCTGTCCGGAGAAAGCTTTCCGCGCCCGGACGTGCTGGACCGTATCTGCCAGTTTTTCGAAGTGGATGCCCGTATTCTGCTCGAGCCGGTGGCAAAGCTGTCAAAGGCCGGCCAGGTCATCAACGGCGCCTTTCTCGCCGATTTCCTGGGGTGCGGTGTGCTGCAACTTAGGGAAGAGTTTTTTCCGTCCGGATTCTACCGTTTCACCCGCCGCAGCTTTATCAATGACAACAAATTCGTCATCGGTCTGGTCTATGTGTTCCGCAACGCGGGGGTTACATATATCAAAGGCTTTGAGGCCAAGGAGGCAATGCGCGGCCAGGGCCTGCCCGACAGGCCCGGCGTCCGCGAATTCCGCGGCTACATCAGCGGCCACGAGGACGGCGTCGCCTTTGTTATCGCCCGCCGCAATGCCATGACCTACTCCTTCAACTACCTGGCCCGGGTGGCTTCGCTGGAGAACAACTTTTGGTCCGGCTATGTTGCCCGCACCATCCGGGAAAACGAAACCGGCGAGCGGGTGACGCGGATGGTCTATGAACACCTGGGCCGTAACACCAAACAGGTGCTGGCCGCTGCGCGCAGCGCAGGTTTCGCCGACGAGGCGGAACTGCTGCCGTTTCACCAGCGTCTGCTGCAGAGCAGCCAGCCCTTCCGCTGACGCTATTCAGCAGCAGCTTGGCGGTAGATGTGCCAAGTGGCGTGGCCAAGCAGCGGCAGCACCAGGAACAGCCCCAGGAACCACGGCAGCAGCGCGGCAAAGGTCACAGCTGCGATCAGCCCGGCCCAGATCATCATCACCGGAAAATTCTGCTGGACGTATTGGAAGCTGGTGATCATTGCGGTGACAAAATCCACCTCCCGGTCCAACAGCAGCGGCAGGGAAATCACCGTAATCATATAAAGCAGCAGCGCAAACAGGGCGCCCACAGCCGTCCCCACGGCAAGCATGACCAGCCCGTTGGCGGTCAGAAAAACCTCGGCTGAACTGGAGATATTGGTCATTGTGGCACGGCCCATGAACAGGGCGAAAATCATATGGCCAAGGAAAAACCAGAACAGGAACACCACAATGATGATGGCGCAGATAGAAGGCAGCTGGCGGCGGCTTTGCTGCAGAACCACGCCCAGGATCCTGCCGGCCGCTATCCCCCTGCCCTGCTCCAGACGGTGCGAGACCTCAAAAAGGCCCACCGCGGCAAAGGGTCCGATCAGCGGAAAACCGATCGCTGCAAGAACCAGCCAATAGGTGGTTCCGGTCTGAACCGTGACCCAGGCCATGGCCCAGCCTGCCAGCACATAAAAGCCCGCAAAAAACAGCCCGTACACAGGTTTCGCCCGGAAGTCCGCCCAGCCCCGGCGCAGTGCCTCAAACAGCATCCGAGTCGAAACCGGCCGCAGCGGCGGCACCCCAAAGGGCTTCTCAGTGGTCATCGCGGTTTGTCCTCCCATTAGGTCTATTTGCCAGCCTAGCCGCGAACCCGCTGTTAAAAAATGCCTTTGGGATACATGTTCTCAATTCCTTTACCGGTCCAGCCATCCGGCCCGCCGGACCCGGTGGCGATCACCTCCCCCTTGGCCCGTTCCGCATCGCTGTTTCACCGTCAAAGATCGGATTCACCTTGACCTTGGCCATGGCAAAACCCTGCTCGTTCAATAGCTGAAACCGGTAATGCCGGTTTCGCTGCCGGAAGCAATGAGGCTGAACTGCAGGTTTAGTACGCCAAAAATTGACAGTTAAATGAACGCGAACGGAAAAAGAGCCTCAGGGCCGGGCACCCTGAGGCTCTTTTTCTTTTCCGGTCCGTGCGCTGGTTCCGGCACCGTGACGGGTCAGTCCTCGCCCTGCGCCTCGGAGCGGCTTTTGCCGGCCACATTCATCGCCAGCGTTGCGCCCATGAACCCGTCCAGATCACCGTCCAGCACGCCCTTGGTGTCCGACGTCTCGTGGCTGGTGCGCAGGTCTTTGACCATCTGGTATGGCTGCAGCACATAAGACCGGATCTGGTTGCCCCAGCCCGCATCGCCCTTGGCTTCATGGGCGGCGTTGATCTCGGCATTGCGGCGGTCCAGCTCCTGCTGATACAGGCGTGATTTCAGCGCCTTCATGGCAATGTCGCGGTTCTGGTGCTGCGATTTCTCGGACGAGGTCACCACGATGCCGGTTGGAATGTGGGTGATCCGCACCGCCGAGTCGGTGGTGTTCACGTGCTGGCCGCCTGCCCCCGAGGAGCGGTAAGTGTCGACGCGGATATCCGACGGGTTCACGTCAATCTCGATATTGTCGTCCACCACCGGGTAGACCCAGACCGAGCTGAAGGAGGTGTGCCGCTTGGCCGCCGAGTCATAGGGCGAGATCCGCACCAGCCGGTGCACGCCGCTTTCGGATTTCAGCCAGCCATAGGCATTGTGGCCGGAGATTTTATAAGCGGCGGATTTGATGCCGGCTTCGTCGCCCGCGCTTTCGGACTGCAGCTCGACCTTGTAGCCCTTTTTCTCGGCCCAGCGGACATACATCCGCGCCAGCATCGACGCCCAGTCGCAGCTTTCAGTGCCGCCGGCGCCTGCGTTGATTTCAAGGAAGGTGTCATTGGCATCGGCCTCGCCGTCCAGCAGCGCTTCCAGCTCTTTCTCGGCGGCCTTGGCTTTGAGCGCCGCAAGGGCAGCCTCAGCATCCTTGATGACCTCGTCATCCTCTTCCATCTCCCCCAGCTCGATCAGCTCGATATTGTCGGAGAGGTCCTGTTTGATGCCCTTGTAGGTATCGATCGCATCCACCAGCGCCTGGCGTTCGCGCATCAGCTTCTGGGCCGCCTCGGGGTCGTCCCACAGGTTCGGATCCTCGACCCGCGCGTTGAACTCCTCCAGGCGGAATTCAGCGGTTTCCCAGTTCAGCCGCTGGGCCAGCAGCTCCAGCGATTTCTCGATGTCCGCCACGATGTTCTGGGTTTCCGCGCGCATGGGGTGTCCTTGCAATCTTGGGCATTTTCAGGTCAGGCCTGCGTGATAGACCACCCTTGCGCCGCGGGCAAGCCGACAGCGGCGCAAGCTGCGGTCCAGGTCAGTACAAGCCGCCGGAGCTGATGGTGCCGAAGGTCGCCTTGGGCCCCAGCACGGCGGTGCCGCCGCTGGACGTGGTCACTTTGCGGCCGGACTCCTGCACCTCCTCGATCAGAGGCAGGTTCGATCCCATCGCAAAGCCGCCATCATAGGTGAGGCCGAAGATCGGCTCGGCACCGTCGCGGAAATACTCCGCCACCACATAGGCGCCTGACGCATTGTCGGGCAGCCGTGCGCCGGTATAGCGGTCGATCTTGATGAAATGGCCGCCTTCCGGCACGTCAAAGGGGCCGCCGCCGAATTTCTCGGTCGCCTTTTTCATGAATTGCTGGAACACCGGACCGCACATGGTGCCGCCATAGGCGCCGCGGCCCATCGGGCGGGGCTGGTCAAAGCCCATGTAGCAGCCGGCCACGATGTTGGAGGTGAAGCCGACAAACCAGACATCACGGGAATCGTTGGTGGTGCCGGTCTTGCCCGCAGTGGGCACCGGCAGGTTGATCACGCTCGAGGCGGTGCCGCGGTCGACCACGCCCCGCAGCATCGAAGTCAGCTGATAAGCGGTGATCGGATCCATCACCTGCTCCCGGTCGGTGACAATCCGCGGCGCCTGGCCGGGGGCCAGATCGGGGTCGGCGCATTCAACGCAGTCGCGGTCGTCATGCCGGTAAATCGTGCGCCCGAAACGGTCCTGCACCCGGTCGACCAGCGTCGGCTTCACCCGTTCGCCGCCATTGGCAAACATCGCATAGGCCGCCACCATCTTGTAAAGCGTGGTCTCCTCCGCCCCCAGCGAGTTGGCAAGGAAGGTGCCCATGTTGTCATAGACGCCAAAGCGTTCGGCATAGCCCGCAACCACCGGCATCCCGACCTCCTGCGCAAGGCGGATGGTCATCAGGTTCCGGCTGCGCTCGATCCCGGTGCGCAGGGGCGTCGGGCCGTAGAATTTGTTGGAGGAGTTCTTGGGACGCCACAGGCCCTGCGGCGTATCAATCTCGATCGGGGCATCGACCACGATGGTCGCCGGGCTGTAACCGCTGTCCAGCGCCGCCGCATAGACAAACGGCTTAAAGCTGGAGCCGGGCTGGCGCAGCGCCTGGGTCGCGCGGTTGAACACCGAATGCTGGTAGGAAAAGCCGCCCTGCATCGCCAGAACCCGGCCGGTGTTCACGTCCATCGCCACAAAGCCGCCCTGCACTTCCGGCACCTGGCGCAGCGACCAGTGGCTGAAGGCATCGTCTTTCTTTTCGGCCCGCACCAGCACCACATCGCCGCGGGTGAAATTATCGGCAAAGCTGCCCTTCATCCATTTGATGTCGGAGCGCGGCACAGTGCCCGTGCCCTCATTGTCTTCGACACCGACGGTCAGCGATTTGTCACCAACCTCCAGCACCACAGCCGGATACCATTTGCCGCCCAGTGCGATATCACGGGACACATCGGCATTGGCCAGCGCCTCGCGCCAGCTGGCCTCATCCGCCAGCTGCGCCTCTTCCAGTGTCACCCCCGTGCCGCGCCATCTCCCGCGCGAGCGGTCGTATTTCTGCAAGCCGCCGCGCATCGCCAGCGCCGCTTCTGCCTGCATCTCGTGGTCGATGGTGGCGCGCACGGTAAAGCCGCCGGTGAAAAATTCGCCCTCGCCGAAGTCCTGGGTCAGCTGGCGGCGGATTTCATCGGTGAAGTAATCGCGTGGCGGCAGCGCGGTGCGGAAGCTTTCGAAATCGCCGTTCTGCACCGAGCGCAGCGGTTGCGCCACTTCGACGCCGTAGACATCCCGCGAGATATAGCCGTTCTCCCGCATTTCCCGCAGCACGTAGTTGCGGCGGGCCAGCAACCGTTCCTTTTGGCGCACCGGGTGATAATCCGACGGCGCCTTGGGCATCGCCGCGAGCGTTGCCGCCTCATGCGGGGCCAGCTCGCTCAGGGTCTTGTTGAAATAGGTCTGCGCCGCCGCCGTCACGCCATAGGAATTCTGGCCCAGGAAGATCTCGTTCAGATAGAGCTCCAGAATCCGTTCCTTATCAAGCGTCTCCTCCAGCCTGGTGGCGAGGATAATCTCCTTGATCTTGCGCTCGGCGCGGCGGTCGCCGGACAACAGGAAGTTCTTCATCACCTGCTGGGTGATTGTGGAGGCGCCGCGCACGGTCTGCCCGCGCGAGCGCACTGCCTCGATCGCTGCCGCAGCAATGCCGCGGGCGTCATAGCCGCTGTGGCTGTAGAAATTCTTGTCCTCGGCCGAGATGAAAGCCTGTTTCACCAGATCCGGAATATCCGCCGACGGCGTGAACAGGCGCCGCTCCTTGGCAAACTCGTCAATCATATGGCCTTCGCCCGAATAGATCCGGCTGATCGTCGGCGGCTGGTACTGGGCCAGCGAGTCGTGGCTCGGCAGGTCGCGCCCGTAGATCCAGAACACCGCTCCAATGGTCAGCGCCACCATCGCCACCCCAAGGGTGATGGTGCTGAAGATGGAACCAAAGAAGGAGAGTATGAACCTGAGCACGGGGTTGGCCTTTCTCGCGAGGTGCCGCCTATATAGATGCGGCGGTGTCCGGGGTCAAAGCATGCGGCGGCGAAATAGTGCTGTCTTTAACCCTGCCGCCCGATGAATTGGTTTTAAGCCGTCTGTGATGTATCCTGACCGGGCAATACTAACAACGGCTGCCCCATTTTCGCAAAGCTTGCCGCGGTTCGGCGCAAGCGGCGGGCAGGCTGAACGCAGGCGCACGCAATCGCCGCCCCGGCCTGCCTCCCCATCCACCGCCTGCCAGCCTCTGCGCGCACCCGATTCAGGTTTCACCCGGCAGCCCGAAAGGTGGAGGAGACTGCAATGGCCAAACTCGGAGCTTCGGTCGGTGGCGGCAAGACTGCCGTGAACGACCCCAAGGACGTTGTGCTGGTTCAGAAGATGCTCAACGATCATGCCGCCTCGGTCGGCTACAAACGGGTGCCGACCAACGGCAAGGTGGGCCAGCCGACGATCCTCGCCATCGGCCAGTTTCAGCAGCAGGTGGTGAAATCCAAGGTGACCAGCCTGGTCGAGCCCGGCTCCAAAACCTTCAAGATGCTGAACATGCCGCCCGCCAAGGTCGCCGAACAATTCGCCAAGGCGCAGGGCGGCAGGCCGCTTCCTGCCAAGGGCAAGGTCTATGAGGTGAAATGGCGGGGCAAGACCCACTGGTTCACCGAGGACGACATGGGCACCGCCATGGAGGCCATCCAGGGCCGTCTGCACACCGAGACCATGGCCTTCATGAGCACCCTGCGGAACTATCAGGACCAGTACCGCGAGATGAAAAAGGGGTTCTGGACCTTCTTCGTGAAAATGGTGACGCCCAATGCCGACATCGAACGCCCGGCTAAGTCGCTGAAGAAGGCCGACGCTGCTGTCGGCAAGCTGGTGGACATGACCTATGGCAAGAACAAGAAAAGCCTGATGGCGTCCTTCAAGCAGATGACACAGACCAAGATCCTGCTCGATGCAGTGGCGATGGACCTGAACATGCTGTCCAAGGAACTGGGGCAAAGCGCCAAGATATGCGAGGAAATCTCGGTCGACCTGCGCGACGGCGCCGCCGACATCGTGCAGCTGATCCTGGTCACCAACGGTGTGAACCCGACCACCGCCGGCGCCGTTGTCGCTGCCAGCAAGAACACGGTTCAGGAGATCGCCAACGGCGTCATCCTCAAGGGGCAATGGGTCAAGGCCGGCGGCGTGGCCGGCTCCTTCAAGCGCGTCACCTTTGCCGCGGTGGCGGGCGGCTTCTCGGGCTGGCTGGGCGCCAAGGCCGGTCAGCTGATCATGAAAGGGGTCGGCGAGCGGCTGGCCAGCCGGATGGTCAACTCACGCTGGATCAACAAATACCTGTGGAGCACCGCTGCCCGCTGGGGCGGCAAGGAAATCGAGATCATCCTTGGCCGCTTCACCGCCATTCCGCGCAAGATCGGCGCCGAGATCGTGCTGCAAACCGTCCTGCGGATGGCGCATAAATTCTTCACCGGGCGGGCCATCGCCAAGGCTTTGACCAATCACATGAACGCCCTGGAAAAAATCGTCAGCTCCTGCATGGAGAAAAGCAAGGCCGAGGGTCAGCTCATGGACTGCATCGCCGCCAAGCTGGAAAAACAGGGGCTTTTGGCAAAGGTCGCCAATGACATCCTGGCCCCGCACAAGCAGGCGCTGGAACGCGAGATCGAAAAGGCACTGGCCAAGGCCGAAACCGCCTAGAGCAAGGCCCGCAAAGCGGCTGGAACCCGCCGCCGGTGCTACTGCCGCACCAGCGCGCGGCGGGCGTCGTCCTGCGCCCGCCAGGTGATCAGCCCGTTCAGAATGCCACGGGCCGCTTGGACCCGCCAATCCGGGTCCACCAGGTTTTGCAAGTCCCGCGTGCTGGACAGAAATCCGATCTCCACCAGCACCGAAGGGATATCCGCCGATTTCAGCACCGAAAACCCGGCCGAGCGCAGCGGCCGGTTGTTGATCGGACGCCCCTGCCCGCGCAGCCCGTCGATCAGCGCCACCGCCAAGGCATCGCTGCGCGGCTGGGTCTCCTGCCGGGCCAGATCCAGCATCACTGCCGCCACCTTGTCGTCCGCTTGGCTCAGGTCGGTGCCAGACAGCAGATCACCGCGCAGGTGCCGCTCCGCCAGCTTGGCCGAGGCCACGTCGGAGGCTTCCTTGGACAGCGTATAAACGGTGGAGCCATGCGCCCGCCCCTCGGAAATTGTGTCGGCATGCAGCGAGATGAACACATCCGCCCCGGCCTGATGCGCCATCGCGATGCGCCGCTCCAGCGAGACGAAATAATCGCCATCGCGGGTCAAAATCACGGTGAACTGGCCTGAACGCACCAGCGCCTCGCCCAGCTCCCGCGCAAATTGCAGCATCAGGTGTTTTTCAACGACCACTTCGGTCTCCGCCCCTGGATCAATGCCGCCATGCCCGGGGTCAAGCATCACCAGCAGCGGTGCATTTTCGTCGCGCACGCCCTTGCCCGGCATGGTTTGCGGCGCAGGCAGATCCCAGCGCGGATCCTGCGGGGCGCCGGCGGCGGCGGCAAAATCTTCCGCCGCGGCGGGCTCAAGCGTCACCGCCAGCCGGGCGGCGGCGGTCACTTGGTCCACTGTCATTGCCGCCGTGGACACCTTCATCGGCCCTGCCAGCTGCAGAACCAGCCGCGACCAGCCCGGCACATAGGTGCCGAATTGCGCCGCGGTGATCTGCTCGCCCTGCAGCAGATTTTCCGCCGTCAGCCCGCTCCAGTCGACCTCCTGGAAATCCAGCACCAGCCGCGGCGGGCCGTCCAGGGTGAACAGCCGGTACGGCACCCCCTGGCTCAGCCCCAGCGCCACCTCGGCGCCCCGCCCTGCATCGCGGACCCGGCTGGTCTCCGCATCAACGCGAGCCAGCCCGGTGAAACTGCTGCCGCTGTTTTGCGCCCAGGCGCCCGCGGCCAGCAACCAGATCAGTGCGGTTAAGGAAATCAGTCTGCCCATGCTCGTCTCTTGGTGTTTTCCGGGCAGACTAGGCAATTCCACCCGGATTGGAAATCCGCCTTCTGCCACTGCCGCAGGTCACTCCCTGGAGGCCATGAACAGTTCAAGACGCGCCAGCCCCTCTTCGATATCCGCAGTAGAGCGGGCATAGGAGAACCGCAGCGTCGTGGCCCCGCGCACCGGGTCAAAATCCAGCCCCGGCGTCACCGCAACCCCCGCCTTATCAAGGATTTCCGCGGCAAAGCTGCGGCTGTCCGCGGTCAGGTCCGACACATCGGCATAGACATAAAATGCCCCGTCCGGCGGTGCAATTCTGGTGAAACCAGCCTTGGGCAGCCCGTCCAGCATCAGCTGGCGGTTCCTTGCATAAACGGCCAGGTTGCCGCGCAACTCATCCTCGCAGTCCATCGCTGCCAGCGCCGCCACCTGGCTGGCGTGCGGTGCGCAGATGAACATATTCTGGGCGATGCGTTCCACCACCCGGACATGATCCTCGGGCACCACCATCCAGCCAACCCGCCAGCCGGTCATCGAAAAGAACTTGGAGAAGGAGTTGATAACGTAAGCCTCATCGGTCAGCTGCAGCGCGGTGACCGCCTTCGCCTCATATTCCAGCCCGTGATAGATCTCGTCCGAAATGAAACTGGCGCCCTCGGCCCGCGCCGCCTCGATCAGCGCGCCCATTGCAGCCTGGTCCAGCATGGTGCCGGTCGGATTGGCAGGCGAGGCCACCATCAGGCCCGCCAGGTCCTGCCCCTTCAGATCCGCAGGCACTGGCTGCAGGCGGTTTTCCGGTGCGGTCTGGATATCCACCGGCGTCAGCCCCAGCGCTTTCAGGATCTGCCGGTAGGACGGGTAGCCTGGCGCGCCGATCCCGACCCTGTCGCCGCTGTCGAACAGCGCGGTGAAACTCAGCAGAAAGGCGCCGGATGAGCCCGGTGTCACGATCACCCGCTCCGGGTTCAGATCCACGTTGTACCAATCGCCGTAGAGCCGCGCGATACGCTGACGCAGTTCCGGCAGACCCAATGCAACTGTATAGCCCAACGCATTGTTTTCCAGCGCATTCCCCAGCGTCTTCAAGGCACCGGAGGGCGCCCCCGTCGACGGCTGTCCGACCTCCATATGGATGATGTGGCGGCCAGCGTCCTCGGCTTTGCGGGCGGCCTCCATCACGTCCATCACAATAAACGGATCAACGCTGGATCGGCTTGAGTTTCGCATTCTGATCTCCCATGGTGCGCGCATGAGTTTTGACCGTTTCTTCCGGCTGGCGTCAATCCCGGCTCTGTTGTTTTGCGCGCTGTTTCAATTTGCAGCGGCGGCGCAGGCGGCATCGATCTCGCTGCTGCGGGACCCCGATATCGAACACGGGCTGAACCGGCTGGCGGCTCCGGTGCTGCGGGCCGCGGGACTGAATGCAAACCGGGTCCGGATCCTGCTGGTCAATGATTCGTCCTTCAATGCCTTTGTCCTGGATTCACGAACGATTTTCGTGAATTACGGGCTGATCCTGAAAGTGACGTCCCCCGAGATGCTGCAGGCGGTGATCGCCCATGAGGCAGCCCATATCACCAATGGCCATTTGGCGCGGCGGATGCAGAACCTGCGCTCCGCCAACAGCGCTGCCGGATTGGGCTTGGCACTGGCGGTACTGGCAGCTGCGTCCGGCGCGGGCGAGGCCGCAGGCGGCCTCGCCATCGGCACGCAGAATTCCGCGCTGCGCGGCTTTCTGGCCCATACCCGCGCCGAAGAAAGCTCAGCCGACCGTTCCGCCGCAGATTATCTCAACCGCGCAGGCATCAGTCCGCAGGGGCTGGTCGATTTGCACCGCGCCTTTGCCGGCCAGGAGGTGCTGAGTGGCGGCAGCCAGGATCCCTACACCCGCTCGCATCCCTTGAGCCGCGACCGTATCCGTGCCGCCCAGGCCTATCTCGCGGCGCATGGCGACAAAGGCGAGACCAGTGCCGAGGCCCAATACTGGTTTGCCCGGGTGCGCGGCAAGCTGTCGGGATTTACCCGGGCCCCGAAATGGACCCTGCGCCGGGTGCGTGAGGAACAGTATAAAGACGTGCGCCTGATGCGCGAAGCTGCCGCCTATCACCGGCAGAGAAACCTGAAGAAAGCCCTGAAGTCGGTGAACGGGGCACTGGCGATCCGGCCCTCCGACCCTTTCTATCATGAGCTGAAAGGCCAGATCCTGATAGAAAACCGGCAATGGAGCGCCGCTTTGGCCGCCTATGGCAAGGCGGTGAAACTAGCCCCCAAGGATCCGCTGATCCTGACCGGTTACGGCCGCGCCCAGCTGGCCGCGGGCCGGCCGCAAGCCGCCTTGAAGACCATGGAACGCGCCCGCGCCATTGATTTCCGCAACACGGTGCTGCTGCGCGACATGTCGCTGGCCTATGCCAAAACCGGCCAGCGCGGTCTGGCGGCACTGGTCACCGCCGAACGTTATGCCTTGCAAGGGCGTCTGGATGACGCCGGAATTCATGCCAAACGGGCCGTCGCACAGCTGCCTGCAGGATCCGCCGCCGCGCGGCGTGCACAGGATGTGCTGACGGCCTATGAACAAGCTCAGAAAAGGAAAAGACGAAAATGAAACCCTTCACCCGCGCCGCCACGGCGGCAGCCACCGCCCTCGCCCTGCTGAGCCCCCCGGCGCAGGCGCTGGACCTCAGCAATATGTCCGAATCTGAACGCGACGCTTTCGGCGAACAGATCCGTGCCTACCTGCTGGAAAACCCCGAACTGATCCTGGAAGCGGTTGATCTGCTGGAGCAGCGCCAGCAACAGGCCGAAGCCGCCCGTGACGACACGCTGGTCGCCGATAACCTGGAAGAGCTGCAGAACGATGGCTACTCCTGGGTCGGCGGCAATCCGGACGGCGACATCACCCTGGTTGAATTCATGGATTACCGCTGCGGCTACTGCCGCCGGGCCGCACCCGAAGTGGCCAAACTGCTGGAAAGCGACGGCAATATCCGCCTGGTGATCAAGGAATTCCCGATTCTGGGCGAAGCCTCGGTGCTGTCGTCGCGTTTTGCCGTGGCAACGAAACTGGTCGCGGGGAACGAAGCCTACAAGCAGGTGCATGATGCGCTGATTGAGTTTGGCAGCGAGCCGAACGAGGTCGCCTTGCGCCGGATCGCGGACGGGCTGTCATTGGATGGCGATGCGATCTTTGCCAGGATGGACAGCAAAGAGGTAACGGAGGAGCTGCGCCAGACCCGCGCACTTGCGCAGCGCATGGCGATTTCCGGCACCCCGACTTTTGTGCTCGGCAATGAGCTGCTGCGCGGCTTCCTGCCCGCCGATCAGATGGAGATCATGGTGGCTGAAATCCGCGACCGGCAAAGCTGACGCCTGACGCGGAACCGGCGGAACCGGGGCTCTGCCCCGGACCCCGGAGTATTTTCTCAAAGGTGAAAGAGCGGCGGTCTGAAGCAGGCCTGCGGGGCTACTCCGCTGCTTGCGCGGCCAGTTCCGCTTCAATTTCCAAGGCCTTTTTCTCGACCTCTTCAACGATGTGGTCGACCATCTGCGCGTTGGACATCTTGTGGCTGGCCTTGCCCGCCAGATAGACCATGCCGGACCCCGCGCCGCCGCCGGTAAAGCCGACATCGGTCATCAGCGCTTCACCCGGACCATTCACCACACAGCCGATGATTGAAAGGCTCATCGGCGTGTGGATATGGGCGAGGCGTTCCTCCAGCGTTTCGACCGTCCTGATCACGTCAAACCCCTGGCGCGCGCAGCTGGGGCAGGAGATGATATTGACGCCGCGGTGGCGCAGGCCGAGGGATTTGAGGATCTCAAAGCCCACTTTCACTTCCTCGACCGGATCGGCCGAGAGGCTGACGCGCAGGGTGTCGCCAATGCCCATCCACAACAGCTGGCCCAGGCCGATGGCCGATTTGATGGTGCCGGAGACAAAGCCGCCCGCCTCGGTGATGCCGAGGTGGATCGGCGCGTCGGTGGCGTCGGCCAGCTGCTGATAGGCGGCGGCGGACATGAACACATCCGAGGCTTTCACCGAGATCTTGAATTCATGGAAATCATGGTCCTGCAGGATGCGGATGTGATCGAGGCCGCTTTCCACCATCGCTTCCGGGCAGGGCTCGCCGTATTTGTCCAGCAGGTGCTTTTCCAGGCTGCCGGCGTTCACCCCGATGCGGATCGAGCAGTTGTGATCGCGCGCCGCCCGGATCACCTCGGCCACGCGTTTTTCATCGCCGATGTTGCCCGGATTGATGCGCAGGCAGGCCGCCCCCGCCTCCGCAGCCTCAATCCCGCGTTTGTAGTGGAAATGAATGTCGGCAACGATCGGCACCGGGCTTTCGCGCACAATCTCCTTCAGCGCCTTGGAAGACGCCTCGTCCGGGACCGAGACCCGCACCAGGTCCGCTCCTGCCTCTGCCGCGGCCTGGATCTGGGCGACGGTTCCGGCCACATCAGTGGTCAGCGTGTTGGTCATTGTCTGCACCGCTATCGGGGCATCGCCGCCGACGGGGACATTGCCGACATGGATCTGGCGGCTTTTGCGGCGCTCGATATGGCGCCAGGGGCGGATGTGGTTCATCGACATGAGGAATGCGTCCCGGCTGGATCCTGTTAGCAGCTAGATACGGGCTGAGAGGCGGCGCTGCAATGGCAGCCCGCCCATTCCGGCAGGATTCGCCGGGCACAATAGCGGGAACAGTTATTCGGCGGGCTGGTCCGCCTGCAGCTCGGCGACCAGGGTTGCCAGCGCTTCGTTGCGGCCATCGGCCAGATCAGCCAGCGCAAACCGGCCGGTGATCGCCTCCATCGACAGGTCGATATTCTTGGACACCTGGCCGCGTTCGCCCACCGGTCCGAAATGTTCGCCGTTCACCGCAAAATAGATCGCGCTGCTTTCACCAGTGCGCAGGCGCGGAGCATCTTCGGTCGATGGCACCTCGAACCGCTGGCCCGCGTCCATGATGGTTTCCAGGATCACGCTGCCGTCTGCCGCGGTGACCTGCACCCAGGACGGGCGCACTGCAACCATTTCAACGGTCGGTTCAACCTCCGCCACCACCTGCGGCACCTGCTGCAGCGGGCCTCCGCCCTCATACGGCAGGCTGGCTTCGGCAAAGGCCAGCGCAGGCGCTTCAGGTGAAGCAAAGTTGCCCAGGGTGGACGGATCCAGGGTCGCAATCGGTGCATCGCGCGCCACCAGCACCGGCACATCCAGCGCCTGCGGACGGTAGAGCCGGTCCAGCGCCTCGGCTGCCGGATCGCGGGCGCCTTCGGCAACCGCCAGCACCGCGCTGTTGAGCGGGTCAAGATCAGCCAGCACCGCCGGGGTCTGATCCACTGGAGCGAACTGCACCTGCTGCACCTCTTTCAGGACTGCCCAGCCGCCATAGGTTATGCCGCCGATCAGTGCTGTCAGCACCATCAGCGAGCCGACAGCCCGCGGTTCGATCTGGCTGAGCAAGCTGCTGGGGGCCGGAACAAACGGGGTGCTGGACGCGCCGAAGGCATCGCCGCCCAGCCCGGTGGACGCTGCCGCCGGGCCAGCACCGGCCGGGCTTCGGCTGGAGGCCTTGGCAGACATGCCGTGGGCCACGGTAAAGCCGCTTTCGCGGCAGAAGTCCTGAAAGGCGGCTTCTGCGTCCATGTTCAGATAGCGCGCATAAGAACGCACATACCCGGCGATGAAGCCGGGCGTGTCAAAGGCAGAAGGATCTGAATTCTCAATCGCGGCGATGTAGGAAGCCTTGATCCGCAGCTCGCGCTGGACATCCAGCAACGACTTGCCCATCGTTGCCCGTTCACCGCGCATCACGTCGCCGAGCTTCAGTTCGAAATCGTCGAACCCCTTCGGTTCTGCCGTTCCGCCATGCTCTTCTTGCTTGCGCTGGGTGAAGCGCCCGATCATGCCTGATGTCCCATTTCTGCCTGCCGCAATCTGTTCAGGGCGGTGAAGGAATCACAGTTGCGACTCAGGCCCGCTCATTGATTGACAACAGCGTAACACAGCAAAGGTAAATTTACACTGATCAGTAGGTTACCCGGCAAGTTCGGCACGATTCAGCGCACAATGCGACCACAATGAGTCCATTGCCTGGACCAGCGCGTCGATTTCCTTGGGGCCGTGCACCGGCGACGGGGTAAAGCGCAGACGCTCGGTGCCGCGCGGCACGGTGGGGAAGTTGATCGGCTGCACGTAGATGCCGTAATCCTCCAGCAGGTGGTCCGACAGCACCTTGGTGTGGACCGGATTGCCGACGATCACCGGCACGATGTGGCTGCCATGGTCGATGATCGGCAGGCCGAGGCCCTTGAGCCGCAGTTTCAACACCTTGGCCTGGTCCTGTTGCTTGTCGCGCAGGTTCTGCGCGCCTTTCAGATAAGCAACCGAGGCCGCCGCCCCGGCCGCCACGGCAGGCGCCAGCGAGGTGGTGAAGATGAAACCCGGCGCATAAGAGCGGATCGCGTCGCACATTCTGGCCGAGGCCGCGATATAGCCGCCCATCACCCCGAAGGCCTTGGCAAGCGTGCCATTGATGATGTCGATGCGGTGGGCCAGGCGGTCGCGCTCGGTGACGCCGCCGCCGCGGGGGCCATACATGCCGACCGCATGCACCTCGTCGATATAGGTCAGCGCGCCGAATTCGTCAGCCAGGTCGCAGATTTCCGCGACCGGGCCGAAATCCCCATCCATCGAGTAGACCGATTCAAAGGCAATCAGCTTTGGCGCCTTGGGGTCGTCCGCTTCCAGCAGTTCGCGCAGATGCGCCAGGTCGTTGTGCCGGAAGATGCGCTTGGCACCGCCGTTGCGGCGCACGCCTTCGATCATCGAAGCATGGTTCAACGCGTCGGAATAGATGATCAGCCCCGGGAACAACTTGTGCAGCGTGCTCAGCGTGGCATCATTGGCGATATAGGCCGAGGTGAACAGCAGCGATGCTTCCTTGCCGTGCAGATCGGCAAGCTCCGCCTCCAGCTGCTTGTGATACACCGTGGTGCCCGAGATATTGCGGGTGCCGCCGGAGCCTGCGCCGGTGGAATCGATCGCATCGTGCATTGCCTCCAGCACAACCGGATGCTGACCCATGCCCAGATAGTCATTGCCGCACCAGACGGTGATGTCCTGTTCGCTGCCGTCCGGGCGGGTCCAGACCGCATGCGGGAAATGCCCCTTCTTGCGCTCGATATCGATGAAGGTCCGGTAACGGCCCTCGTCGTGAAGGCTGGCAATCGCTGCATCCAGTTTCGCGGTATAATCCACCGGCATCTCCATGGCTTCTGGCGGCCCCGGGGGCACGCGGGCTGTGTAAAAAGGGCACGGCCTTCCGGCGATGCGGCCACATTCACGGTCCGGAATGAATACCGCAGGCACCCCCTTCGATCAACTGCATACGCGCAGCCGTTGGTGCGCAACATTGATGCAGGTCCAATAAAACTTAAACAGGGCGGCGGCAAGAACGCCTGCGCCAAATCGCCCCCCATTTGCGGCGCATTTGCTGCCTTTCCGGCCGCAAATGTGCAGGATCGGAAACCTGCCGCCCCGGAAAAAACAAGCGGAATCCCTCCCTTCCCCCACTGGCCCCCGTTCCGGGCCGCTGTTAGGGTCCGCGGCAAATTGCCCGCAACCGGACACGCAGGAGAATGAAAAATGGCACTGAATGATGTTCTGGACCGGATCGACACAGAGCTGGACGCCGCCACCGAACGGCTGATGGACCTGCTGCGGATCCAGTCGATTTCCACCGATCCTGCCTTCAAGGCGGACTGTGATAAAGCCGCCGGCTGGCTGGTCGCGGACCTCAATGCCATCGGCATCGCGGCGGAAAAGCGCGAAACGCCGGGTCATCCGATGGTGGTGGGCCATGTCGGTGAGGAAAACGCGGACGCGCCGCATGTGCTGTTCTACGGCCACTATGATGTGCAGCCGGTGGATCCGCTGGAGCTGTGGAACACGCCGCCGTTCGAGCCGCAGCTGGAGGAAACCCCGAACGGCACCGTGATCCGCGGCCGCGGCGCCTCCGACGACAAGGGCCAGCTAATGACCTTTGTCGAGGCCTGCCGCGCCTGGAAAGCGGTCAACGGCTCGCTGCCCTGCCGCATCACCTTCTTCTTTGAAGGCGAGGAGGAATCCGGCTCGCCCTCGCTGATCCCCTTCATGGAGGCCAACGCGGAAGAGCTGAAAGCCGACCTCGCGCTGATCTGCGACACCTCGATGGTGTCGCGCGGGGTGCCGTCGATCTCCTCGCAGCTGCGCGGCATGCTGAAGGACGAATTCACTATCACCGGCCCGCGCATCGACCTGCACTCCGGCCACTATGGCGGCCCCGGCCTGAATCCGCTGCGGGTGCTCTCGGAAGTGGTCGCCTCCTTCTATGACACTGAGACCGGCCGCGTTGCCGTCGACGGCTTTTACGAAGGTGTGCATGAGGTGCCGGAAGACCAGCTGCGCCAATGGCAGAACTGCGGCTTTGACGAGGGTGAGTATCTGAACTCAGTCGGCTACTCTCAGCCGCACGGCGAAAAGGCCTATTCCACCCTGGAACAGCAATGGGCCCGCCCGACGCTGGAGGTGAACGGCCTCTGGGGCGGCTACAACGGGGCCGGCTCCAAAACCGTGATCCCGTCGGAAGCGCATTGCAAGATCACCTGCCGCCTGGTCGGCGACATGGATCCCGACGCGCTGCGCACGAAGATCCGCAAACACGTCGAGGACCGCCTGCCGGTGGACGCCTCGGTGCGCTGGGACAATGATCTGGAAGGCTCGCCCGCCGCAGTGATGAACATCGCCCGCCCCGAGTTCGAAGCCGCCCGCACAGCCCTGTCGGACGAGTGGCAGCGTGAGGCGGTCTTCTGCGGCATGGGCGGCTCGATCCCGATTGCCGGCTTCTTCACGTCGATCCTGGGCATGGACGCGATGCTGATCGGCTTTGCCAATGACGACGACGCGATCCATTCGCCGAACGAGAAATACGACCTGAAGAGCTTCCACAAGGGCATCCGCTCCTGGGCCCGTGTCCTGGACGCCCTGGCGCCATGACGGAACAGAAAGCGGCCGAAGGCCCGCATCTGGCCGACATTCTCGCCTTGGAAACCAAGGTCTGGGAGGCGCTTGTCTCTGGCGATCCCGAGGCGGATGGCCGACTGCTGTCGGAGGACTTCCTTGGCGTCTATCCCAGCGGCTTTTCAGACAAGGCAGGCCATTGCGGGCAACTGAAAGACGGGCCGCTGATGGCGCGATACCGGCTGAGTGATGCGCAACTGCGCATCATTTCAGCGCGCGCTGCACTGCTGTCCTACCGCGCGCGGTACTGCCCTGCGGGCAGCGGCCATTGGCAGGTCATGCTGATCTCCTCGCTTTGGGAGCAGCGTGCCGCAGGCTGGATCAACACATTCAGCCAGGACACTCCGGAAACCGGAGCGTG
Source organism: Leisingera sp. SA215 (assembly GCF_055902035.1). NCBI lineage: Bacteria > Pseudomonadati > Pseudomonadota > Alphaproteobacteria > Rhodobacterales > Roseobacteraceae > Leisingera > Leisingera sp. SA215. Next base: position 785,021 of record NZ_JBVVXU010000001.1, read on the forward strand.
ACCTGCAGACCGGCTGCGTCTTTTTATAGCGGCGAGGAAGAAAGTGGCGCGGTTGACGGGGCTCGAACCCGCGACCCCCGGCGTGACAGGCCGGTACTCTAACCAGCTGAGCTACAACCGCGCGTTTGCCTTTCGGCGGCCGTTTCCGGCCATTGTTCCCCTCCGGGGCGGACCCTGTGATGCCAGGGCGGCAGGCGAAAGTGGCGCGGTTGACGGGGCTCGAACCCGCGACCCCCGGCGTGACAGGCCGGTACTCTAACCAACTGAGCTACAACCGCATTTTCGCCTTGCGGCGGACCGTTTCCAGTCCAGTTCCCCTCCGGGGCGGATCCTGTTTTACCCCAGGACAGGGTGCAGCGGTGGCGCGGTTGACGGGGCTCGAACCCGCGACCCCCGGCGTGACAGGCCGGTACTCTAACCAACTGAGCTACAACCGCCCGCTGCACGTTCAGCATCGCTGCTGAATGTTGGGCTGTAATATTCCCAGCCCCCTGCACCGTCAAGCAGTGTTTTGCCTTTTTCGGGACTTTCCCCGAAAAAAATGGCCGCAGCCCGGCAACTCTTTGAAACAGATGGAAAAAACGCGATTCTGACACGCCAATCGGCATCTTGGACCGGTCAAACTGCAAGGTGGGGATGGTGGGTCGTGAGAGGCTCGAACTCCCGACATCTTCGGTGTAAACGAAGCGCTCTACCAACTGAGCTAACGACCCGGTAGGCGGGGATTTAGACAATGCCGCCGGGCAGCGCAAGAGGAAAACGAAGATTTTTTCACCCGGCGCGCAGGATCATTCCAAAACGGTTTCCGCCCCGTTTTCCAGCACATAAACGCACCCCTGCCCGTTCGGCAGCGCCGCCATCCTGTCACGCGGCAGGCCGCAGACGATACCGCGCATCACCTGCCCCAAAAGACCATGCGCCACCACCACGGACGGCCCGGTCAGCGACTGCATGAAGTCCAGAATGCGGCCATGAAAACTTGCATAGCCCTCGCCGCCCGGCGCTGCGCAGAACAGGTCCAGGTTGCGCGGGTTGGCGCCATGGATCTGCGGATACCGCTGCGCGACATCCTGCAGCGTCAGGCCCTGAAACACACCGGCATCGGCCTCCGCCAGGCGCGGGTCGGTCACAAACGGCGCCCCCCTCAAAGCGATATCCGCGGTCTGCTGGGCGCGGCCCAGCGGGGAGGCAAAGCAGGCCGGTTTCCGCGCCAGCACCGGGGCGATCAGTCCGGCCTGCCGGCGGGCGTGTTCAATGCCCAGCGGTGTCAGCGGTGATTCCAGCTGCCCCTGAATACGGCGTTCTGCATTCCACTTGGTCTGCCCGTGCCGCAGCAGCCAGATTTTCGGAAATTGCATCGCATGCCCCCTGCCCGGTCCTATCGCCAAAGTGGTAGCGGCAAGGCGGGGGCAACGGAACCCCGGAAACAAGAAAAGGCGCTCAACCGGGTCCGGGAGCGCCTTTCAGAAAGAATGGTGGGTGATAAGAGATTTGAACTCCTGACATCTTCGATGTGAACGAAGCGCTCTACCACTGAGCTAATCACCCGTGAGGCAGGCTTTTACCCGTCCGATGCGGCCTCTGCAAGAGGGTCATTGGAAGAATTTCCGGCTTCTCCGGAATTTTCTGCCACCGCGTTCTTTGGGACCGCAGGCTGGCGCAGCTTGCACACGAATACTTTGCCGTTGCTGCGCTCCTGGCTGCGGTTGATGCGCAGTTTCCCGAACGGTTTGAGGTTCAGCTCACGGCCTTCGGCCACGGCCTCGCCCAGCAGCGCCAGAACCGCTTCCACCACCGGCTTTGCGTCCTTCTTCTTAACGCCCGAGCGTTCAACCGCCTGTTCCACCAGTTCCTTCTTGCTCAGCGCCGGTGCGGCGACAACCGGTGAAGCCGCTGCAACAAGAACCTGCTCCGGCGCGGCTGGCGCTTCGGTGGGTGATTTCACCGCCGGCGGCGTGCCCGTCTCAGGTTTCGCAACCGGCGTCCCGGCGGTGGACGCTGACGCCGTCCCGGCCTTCCGGACAGGCGCCTTGCCCGCGCCGGATGTGCTGCTTTTGCTGGTTTCTCGTGCCATTTTGCGCCCCGTAATCCTGTTTTCCGCCCGGCATCGGATTCTAAGCTGCCACGCGCTGTTGCAGGCGGCAGCCAGGCGTGCGGGCCTGCTCTGTCTCTGCAGGCTAACACATGCAGCCCCCCGGGGTGAACCGGTTAGCAGGCCGGCAGGGCATCGCGCTGAATCATGGTGCGCAGGGTGAAGCTGGAGCGGGTGTTGCGAATGCCCGGCACCCGCATCAGCCGGTCCTCCAGAAACCGGTCGAAATCCGGCAGATCCTCGGCCACCACCCGCAGCAGAATGTCGCGGGTGCCAGTCATCAAATAGCACTCCATCACCTGATCGAACTGGCGCACCGCATTCTCAAAGGCCTGCAGGGCGCCGGTGGATTGCCGTTCCAGCTCCACCGCCACAAAGATCGTGACCGGCAGCCCCAGCTTGGCCTGATCGACCCGCGCGGAATAGCCGCTGATCACGCCGCTGTCCTCCAGATTGGCCACCCGGCGCGCGCAGGGTGTTGCCGACAGCCCGACTTTCTCCGACAGTTCGGAGATCTTCAGCCGCCCGTTGCGCTGAAGCGCGGCCACAATCTTGCGATCAATTGAATCCATGGTGTTTTCCTCTAAGGAAGGCGCATTCCGCAGAGCATACCACCAAACCTCACCGCCCCGGCAGGCCTTTTTGGTGAAAACCGGCGCCCGCGCCCTGGTATTATTCAGGAAAGTTTTGGAGGAGCAATCCAGATGACAGTGACCGCCGTTGCATCGACCACCCATGAAGAGATCTACCGCGTCGAGGAGGCCTCCGCGGGGCTGCTTGGCTTCATCGCCATCCACTCTACCCGGCTGGGGCCCGCAGCCGGCGGCTTGCGGATGCGCCCCTATGCCAGCGAGGAGGAAGCGCTGACCGACGTAAAGCGGCTCAGCGAAGGCATGACCTACAAGAACGCCGCGGCGGGGCTGGCACTGGGCGGCGGCAAGGCGGTGATCATCGGCGATCCGGCCCGGGACAAGTCGCCGGACCTGCTGCGCGCCTTTGCCCGCGCCATCGAGGGGCTTGACGGGCGTTATATCACTGCCGAGGACATGGGGATGAGCCCGGCGGACATGGCGATCCTGGCGGAAGAAACCCGGTTTGCAGCCGGCCTTGCCGATGGCGCGTTCGCCAGCGGCGATCCTTCTCCGATCACCGCCCGCGGCATTTTCAACGCGATTTGCACCAGCCGCGCCCACAAGCACGGCAGCCGGGATCTGGGTGGCGTGACTGTTGCGGTGCAGGGTCTGGGCCATGTCGGCTGGTATCTCTGCCAGTTCCTGCACGCGGCCGGCGCCAAGCTGGTTGTCACCGACATCGACGCCGCCCGAGTGGAGCAGGCCATTGAAGCGTTCGGCGCCCGGGCCATGCCGCTCGGGGAAATCTACAGCGCCAAGGCCGACGTCTTTGCCCCCTGCGCCATCGGCGGCATCCTCAATAGCCAGACCATTCCGCAGCTGAAGGCGGAGATTGTTGCAGGCGGCGCCAACAACCAGCTGGCCACCGGGGCAGACGCCGCAGCGCTGCACGCGCGCGGCATCCTTTATGCGCCCGATTTTGTGGCCAATGGCGGCGGCATCATCAACGTTGCAACCGAAATCCTGCGGATCGGGGACCGCAAGGGATTCGTCGCAGAAAAGCTTCAGGCGCTGGACGAGACGATGGCCTCGATCCTGATCCAGGCGGAAGCAGCTGATGTCAGCCCGGCTGAGATGGCCATTGCCACGGTGCAGGCCAAGATGGCCGGTTCCAGCAAAGCCGCCTGACCGCTTTGCCAACGGCCGCCGCGGCGCACTCCCGCAGCCGCGCGGACACCGGCCTGCGGCCAGTCTCCTGACGGATTTTGGGCCCGGCGGCCTGCCCCATCGGGGCAGGCCGCGCGCCGCACCCCCGGTGCGGCGCCCCGCCCAACCGCAGCTGAGGCGCAACAGCGCATCCCGCAGCGGGCGGGAGCACGCCGGCCGGGATATGTCGGGACGATGGCGGAGCAAGACAGGCTGAGACCAGGAATACATGCCCCGCCAAGAAGGGCCGGAACGGAAGAGCAAACTGAAAAGGGCGGCCCCGCGGGACCGCCCTTTCTTTTTCCATCAGCCGCAGACCGTGATCAGTGGGCGGTGGCGCCCGCCCCGTCTTCGGAGCCTTTCAGGGCCGCCTTGGCGGCAGCGGCCTCCTCGGCTTCCTGGTCCCATTCAATCGGCTCCGGCTGCGACACCAGCGCGTGCTTCAGAACCTCGGACACATGCGACACCGGGATGATCTTCAGCCCCTCTTTCACGTTGTCCGGGATCTCCGGCAGATCCTTTTCGTTTTCTTGCGGGATCAGCACGGTCTTGATACCGCCGCGCAGGGCCGCCAGCAGTTTTTCCTTAAGCCCGCCAATGGCGCTTGCATTGCCGCGCAGGGTGACCTCGCCGGTCATGGCGATATCCTTGCGCACCGGGATGCCGGTCAGCACCGACACAATCGCGGTAACCATCGCCAGGCCTGCGCTTGGGCCATCCTTCGGCGTCGCGCCGTCGGGCACGTGCACATGGATGTCCAGCTTGTCGAACTGCGGCGGCTTGACGCCGATCTGCGGGCTGATCGAGCGGACATAAGACGACGCCGCCTCGATCGATTCCTTCATCACCTCGCCCAGCTTGCCGGTGGTTTTCATCCGCCCTTTGCCCGGCAGCCGCAGCGCCTCGATCGACAGCAGCTCGCCGCCGACCGACGTATAGGCAAGACCGGTGACCACACCAACCTGATCTTCCATCTCGGCCAGCCCGTAACGGAATTTCTTGACGCCCAGGAAATCATCCAGATTGTCCGCCGTGACAGTCACGCTGGCGGCCTCTTTCTTGATGATCTTGGTCAGCGATTTGCGCGCCACTTTGGCGATCTCGCGTTCCAGGTTCCGCACGCCGGCCTCGCGGGTGTAGGTGCGGATCATCTCGGTCACCGCATCCTCGGTCAGCTCGAACTCCTTGGCTTTCAGGCCGTGGTTCTTCACCTGCTTGGAAATCAGGTGCTGCTTGGCGATCTCGCGCTTTTCATCCTCGGTATAGCCCGACAGCGGAATGATCTCCATCCGGTCCAGCAGCGGCCCGGGCATGTTATAGCTGTTCGACGTGGTCAGGAACATCACGTTCGAGAGGTCGTATTCCACCTCCAGATAGTGATCCATAAAGGTGTTGTTCTGTTCCGGATCCAGCACCTCCAGCATGGCGCTTGCCGGGTCGCCGCGGAAATCCTGGCCCATCTTGTCGATCTCATCGAGCAGGATCAGCGGGTTGGTGGTTTTCGCCTTCTTCAGCGCCTGGATAATCTTGCCCGGCATCGAACCGATATAGGTCCGGCGGTGGCCGCGGATCTCGGACTCGTCGCGCACGCCGCCCAGGGAGATGCGAATGAACTCGCGCCCCGTCGCCTTGGCAACCGATTTGCCCAAGCTGGTTTTACCCACGCCCGGCGGGCCGACCAGGCACAGGATCGGCCCCTTCAGCTTGACCGAGCGCTGCTGCACCGCCAGATATTCGACAATCCGCTCCTTGACCTTTTCCAGGCCATAGTGATCCGCGTCCAGGACCTCCTGCGCCTTGTTCAGGTCTTTCTTGACGCGGGACTTGTTGCCCCACGGGATCGACAGCATCCAGTCCAGGTAATTGCGCACCACCGTGGCTTCGGCGGACATCGGCGACATGTTCTTGAGCTTCTTCAGCTCGGCATCCGCCTTTTCACGCGCCTCTTTCGACAGTTTGGTGGCAGCGATCTTCTCTTCCAGCTCGGCAATCTCGCCTGCGCCTTCCTCGCCGTCGCCCAGCTCCCTCTGAATGGCCTTCATCTGCTCATTCAGATAATACTCGCGCTGGGTCTTCTCCATCTGCGATTTGACGCGGGTCTTGATCTTCTTCTCGACCTGCAGGACCGACATCTCGCCCTGCATCAGGCCATAGACCTTCTCCAGCCGTTCACTGACCGAGAGCGTCTCCAAGAGTTCCTGCTTGCGGTCCACTTCAATGCCCAGATGACCCGCCACCAGATCCGCCAGCTTGGCAGGTTCCGCGGTCTCGCCGACGGCGGAAAGCGCCTCTTCGGGGATGTTCTTGCGGACCTTGGCATAGCGTTCGAATTCGTCGCCCACGGTGCGCACCAGCGCCTCGGTGGTGGTGACATCGCCGGGCATTTCCGGCAGTTCTTCAGCCTTGGCTTCGAAGAAATTGTCGTTTTCAAGGAATTCGGTGATCTTCACCCGCGCCTGCCCCTCGACCAGCACCTTGACGGTGCCGTCGGGCAGTTTCAGCAGCTGCAGCACATTGGCCAGCACGCCCACGGTGTAGATGCTATCGGTTTCGGGATCGTCCTCGGAGGGGTCGATCTGGCTGGACAGCAGGATCTGCTTGTCATCCGCCATCACCTCTTCCAGGGCGCGCACCGATTTTTCCCGGCCCACGAACAGCGGCACGATCATGTGGGGGAACACCACGATGTCGCGCAGCGGCAGGACTGGGTAGGAGGAATTGAGTGGCTCTTGCATACTCGGTCCTTTGGTTTGGCAAGACGGCCCGGCCCCGGTCTCGGCAGCGCTTGGCCCGTCTCCTCATTGGATGTCTTTATCTGGGGGGAAGGTTAACACTTTTCAACCAGCCCGCCGCAAGGTCGCGCCCACATTGCCCGCAGCGCGCCGGGACCACAAGGGCGCAAATGGGTAAAGGGTGAGCAAAGACCTAACAGGCCCGCGCACCCACCCCGCCCCGGTGCCTGCCAGGAGCCTTCCCAAGCAGGCAGCTTTTTTCAGAATGCCGCGCACCGGTCAGGCTGCGCGCTCTTCTTTCAGCGCCGGGTAGTCGGTGAAGCCTTCTTCGCCGCCGCCATAGTAGGTCTCCGGGTTGCCAGTGTTCAGCGGCGCCTGCGCCTGCAGGCGTTCCGCCAGATCGGGGTTGGCAATATAGAGGCGGCCGAAGGCCACCATATCCGCCGCCCCCGAGGCAACACGCGCCATTGCGCTGTCGCGATCATAGCCATTGTTGGCCATGTAAGGCCCGCTCCAAAGCTTGCGCAGCGTCTCGTAATCGCCCGCACGCGGGCTGCCCGCCTCGCCTTCGACCATATGGAGATAGGCCAGGCCATAGCCGTTCAGCCGCTCGATGATGGGAGAAAAATGGCCGGTCGGATCACTGTCGGAAACCCCATTGAAATCCGAGAACGGCGACAGCCGCAGGCCGATCCTGTCTGCATCCCAAACGCTCAGCAGCCCGTCGAGCACCTCGAACAGAATGCGGGCGCGGTTTTCGGCCGAACCGCCATAGGCGTCGGTGCGGGTATTGACGCCATCCTTCAGGAACTGCTCCAGCAGATAGCCATTGGCGCCATGCAGCTCGACCCCGTCGAAACCTGCGTCTCTGGCGCATTTGGCGGCATGCACATAGTCCCCCACCAGCCGCTGGATATCCTCCGCCGTCATCGCTTTCGGCGTCGAGGTCGGCTCGAATCCGTTGCGGGTGAAGGTCTGCGCCTCTGCGGCCTCCGCAACCGACGACACGGGCAGCACGCCTTCGGGCAGCAGCGAGTCATGGGTGATGCGGCCGACGTGCCACAGCTGCACGGCGATCCTGCCGCCTTTGGCATGCACCGCATCGGTGACCTTGCGCCAGGCGGCAACCTGTCCGGGGGTGTGGATGCCGGGGGTCTGGATATAGCCCTTGCCCTCGGCGCTGATCTGGGTGCCTTCAGTGATGATCAGCCCGGCACCGGCCCGCTGGGCGTAATACTCGATGTGGAGGTCCAGCACCTCGCCAGTGTCATCATCGGCCCGGTTGCGGGTCAAGGGCGCCATCACGACGCGGTTTTTCAGGTCGATGGCGCCAGCCGAATGGGGGGAAAACAGATCGTGGCTCACGGGGGGTATCCTCCGTTCAAAGTGTCCAGCAACAGGAATGTTGCCGCCATGACCTGAGGTCCGCCCGCCGCGGTTTCAAGCGGGCGGGCAGATTTGACTCTGCCCGGCGCCGCACAGGCTCTGTTCACAGGCGCTCAATATCGCCTTGCGCACGGGTCTCGTGAAAATCCGCCTGCCAGGCCTCGAAGGTGCCGGCCGCAATCGCCTCCCGCATGCCCGCCATGATGTCCTGGAAATAATGCAGGTTGTGCCAGGTCAGCAGCATTCCCGAAATCATCTCGTTCGAACGGAACACATGGTGCAGATAGGCGCGCGAATAACTGGAACAGGCCGGGCAGCTGCACTGCTCATCCAGGGGCCGCGGGTCGTCCTGGTGGCGGGCGTTCTTGATGTTCACCACGCCATGGCGGGTAAAGGCCTGGCCGGTGCGGCCCGAACGCGACGGCAGCACGCAGTCCATCATGTCGATACCGCGGGCCACCGCGCCGACGATGTCGTCGGGCTTGCCCACCCCCATCAGGTACCGCGGCTTGTCCTGCGGCAGGAAACCGGGCGCATAATCAAGGCAATCGAACATCGCCTCCTGCCCTTCGCCTACCGCAAGGCCGCCAACGGCATAGCCCTCGAAGCCGATCTTCTTCAGCGCCTCGGCGCTTTCTTCGCGCAAATCCTGCTCCAACCCGCCCTGCATGATCCCGAACAGCGCATGGCCGGGGCGGTCGCCGAACGCGTCACGCGACCGCTCCGCCCAGCGCATCGACAGCTGCATCGACTCGGCAATGCGCTTGCGGTCCGCAGGCAGCGCCGGGCATTCGTCGAAACACATCACGATGTCGGATCCCAGCAGCCGCTGGATCTCCATCGACCGTTCCGGCGTCAGCTCATGCTTGGACCCGTCGATATGGCTCTTGAAGGTCACGCCCTTCTCGGTCAGCTTGCGCAAACCGGCCAGCGACATCACCTGAAAGCCGCCGGAATCAGTCAGGATCGGCCGCTCCCAGTTCATGAATTTGTGCAAGCCGCCCAGCCGGTCGATGCGTTCCGCCGTCGGCCGCAGCATCAGGTGGTAGGTATTGCCCAGCAGGATATCGGCGCCGGTTGCGCGCACGCTTTCCGGCAGCATTGCCTTGACCGTCGCAGCCGTGCCGACCGGCATGAAAGCAGGGGTGCGGATTTCACCGCGCGGCGTATTGATCACACCTGTGCGCGCCTTACCGTCGGTTGCCTTCAGTTCAAAGTTGAAAAGCTCTGCCATCTTCTGTTCCTGCAGTTACACTCGAACCGGCGCGCCGGTGATTCACCCCTAATGCCAAGGAGCCCCTCGCATGTCCACAGCAGACCCCGCGCCGCAATTGAGACTCGGATGGGAGGAATGGGTCAGCCTGCCGGACATCGGCCTGCCTGCTTTGCGGGTCAAGGTCGACACCGGCGCCCGCACATCCTCGCTGCACGCCACCGGAATCGAGCCCTTCGGGCCGCAAAACGCCCCAAAGGTGCGATTCATGGTGCATCCGATTCCCGGCCAGTACGATCTCGAGATCCCCTGTTCCGCCTTGATCAAGGACCGCCGCGAGGTGACCTCCTCCAATGGCGAAAGCGAAATGCGCTTTGTGATCGAAACCGCGATCGAGATCGGGGGCCAGTCCTGGCCGGTTGAACTGACGCTGACCGACCGGCGCGGGATGGCCAAACACATGCTGCTGGGCCGCCAGGCGCTGACCGAAAACGTGACGGTTGTCCCCGGCGAACGCCTGTGCCAGCCGGAGCTGGACTATTCGGTCTACTCCTCCGCCAGCATCCGCAAATCCGCCCCCAAACGCGCCCTGCGCATTGCCGTGCTCAGCCGCGAGGACAATTACTCCACCCGCCGCCTGGTCGAGGAAGGCGAAAGCCGCGGCCACACGGTGGAGGTGGTCAATACCACCCGCTGCTACATGGCGCTCAACGCGCTGGCCCCCGAGATCCACTATGACGGCAAGCGCCTGCCCCGCTATGATGCGGTGATCCCGCGTATCGGCGCCTCGGTCACCCAATACGGCACCGCCCTTCTGCGCCAGTTCGAAACGCTGGGCACCTTCTGCATCAACGGATCCGAAGGCATCACCGCCAGCCGCGACAAGCTGCACGCGCATCAGATCCTGGCCCGCCACAAGATCGGCATGCCCGCCACCGCCTTTGCCGCCTCGCCCAAGGACACCCGCCACCTGATCGATATCGTCGACGGCGCCCCGATGATCGTCAAGCTGCTGGAAAGCACCCAGGGCAAGGGCGTGGTGCTGGCGGAAACCCAGAAAGCCGCCGAAAGCGTGATCTCCGCCTTCCGCGGGCTCAAGGCCAACTTCCTGGTGCAGCAATTCGTCAAGGAGGCCGCAGGCGAGGACATCCGCTGCCTGGTGGTCGGCAACAAGGTCGTCGCAGCCATGAAACGGTCCGGGGCCGACGGCGATTTCCGCTCCAACCTGCATCTGGGCGGCAGCGCCGTCGCGGTGCGCATCAGCAAGGAAGAGCGCACCACAGCGGTGCAAGCGGCCAAGGCCTTTGGCCTCAGCGTGGCCGGGGTGGATCTCTTGCGCTCGGCAACCGGCCCCAAGGTGCTGGAAGTGAACTCCTCCCCCGGCCTGGAAGGGATCGAACGGACGTCGTCCAAGAACATCGCGGCGCTGATCTATGCCGAGATCGAGGACCGGGTCCGCCCAGCCCCGATGCGGCGCCGCAAACCCGGCACCGCCGCCTGAACCGGCAGGGCGGACTTGTTTTCAGGGCTTGCCAGCCGCCGCTCCCCGCCGCCATACAGGTCTTGAAAACCGCCGCCGCAAACCACATCTGCATACCATTGCACACAATAGAGCATTCCATTGAACAAAACCAAAACGCCCGGCGGATTACCTGGTGAATTGCCCAGTAACGCGGCCGGCGGATTACCCGGTGAATTGCTCTCCCCCAACGGGCCGCAGGCCGCCGGCGCGCGCTCCCAGCCCGGCGAAGCAGCCGCCGCCGCTGACCAACCAAAGGACTTTCTCATGAACGAAGACCTGATTCTGGACCTACTCTCCAGCAACCTGCTGTACCTGCTGGGCGCGCTCCTGCTGATTATCGTGGTGCTGAAGGGCGTGCGCATCGTGCCGCAGTCCGAGAAATACGTGGTCGAACGGTTCGGCCGCCTGCATTCGGTGCTGGGGCCGGGCATCAATTTCATCGTGCCTTTCCTGGATGTCGCCCGCCACAAGATCTCGATCCTGGAACGCCAGCTGCCGAACGCCACCCAGGACGCGATCACCAAGGACAACGTTCTGGTGCAGATCGACACCTCGGTGTTCTACCGCATTCTGGAGCCGGAAAAGACCGTCTACCGGATCCGCGATGTCGATGGCGCCATTGCCACCACCGTGGCCGGCATCGTGCGCGCCGAAATCGGCAAGATGGACCTGGACGAGGTGCAATCCAACCGCGCCCAGCTGATCGGCCAGATTCAAACCAGTGTCGAAAGCGCCGTTGACGACTGGGGCATCGAAGTCACCCGCGCCGAGATCCTCGATGTGAACCTTGACCAGGCCACCCGCGACGCGATGCTGCAGCAATTGAACGCCGAACGCGCCCGCCGCGCCGAGGTGACCAAAGCCGAGGGCCAGAAGCGCGCGGTGGAACTGTCCGCCGACGCCGAGCTGTACGCCGCCGAACAGATCGCCAAGGCCCGCCGCATCCAGGCCGAGGCCGAAGCCTATGCCACCGAAGTGGTCGCCAAGGCGATTGCCGAAAACGGTATCGAGGCCGCGCAGTACCAGGTGGCCCTGAAGCAGGTCGAGGCGCTGAATGCGCTGGGCAACGGCGACGGCAAACAGACCATCGTGCTGCCCGCCCACGCGCTTGAGGCCTTTGGCGATGCCTTCAAAATGCTGAAAGGGGGCAAATGATGGATCTGCCGTTCTGGGCCTTGTGGTGGGTGTGGGGCGCCGCGGCGCTGGCACTGGCCATCCTGGAGGTTCTGGTGCCCGGCTTTGTTTTCCTCGGCTTTGCCATCGGCGCCGCTGCCGTTGCCTTGCTGCTGCTGGCGGGGGCCGGCCTTGGCCTGCCGCCGCTGCTGCTGATTTTTGCCGTGCTGTCGCTCGCCGCCTGGCTGGTGATGCGCCGGTACTTTGCCCTGCCCAAGGGCCAGGTAAAGACCTTCAACCACGACATAAACGACTGATTTCAAGAACTGATTTCAAAAACTGAAAGCAAGCCGGGCGGCGCTTCTCTGCCGCCTGGCCCGCAAGGCACGGCAGGCGTCAGAACCTGAACCCCACCCCTGCCAGCAGGCCATGCGTCTCCGCATCATGACGGAAGAAACCGTCTGTGCCGCGGGTGCCGTCCTGATAATCCACCCCCAGCCCGCGGTACATCACATAGATCGAGGCCCGCTCCCAGCGGTGATAGATCAGCCCGCCCATGGCGGACCAGCTCCGGTCGGACCCGGCGCCGAAGCCGCCGATGTCGCCCTCCAGGGAAAGACTGAAGCGCGGCGACAGCTGCCGTTCCCAGCGCAGCCCCGCAATCGGGTCGGTCCAAGTGCCGCCGCGCCGCACCGCACCGCCCGGCAGATAGGCCGTCACATCCACATCCCAGTGGCGCAGCCCGCCGAAAACCTCGAACCGGTCGCGCCCCTGGCCAAAGCTGTAGGTCACCACCGCCTCCGCAATGTTCTGGTCATAGGCTGCAGCCACCGCACCGCCAGAGCTTCCCGCCGTCCAGTCCGAATCCATCACCGCATAGCGCAGCCGGAAACCGAAACGGCTGCTGTGTCGCCCCTCGAACGCCAGCATCCCGCCCGCCTGCAGCTGATCAAAAACATCGCCCGCATCAATCGAGACACCGCCCCCCGCCAGCCCCAGCTCGGTTGTGCCTTCCACCGACGGTGCCAGCACATAGGGCGTCAGCTGCCAGCGCCACGCCCCGTTCGCCCGGGCATCGCCGGCCGTCCCGCCCGCAGCCAAGCAACCGCCCGCCAGCACCAGGGCGGCGGTGGTCGCGCATCTGCGGGTCGCGGTTTTCGCTGACATGGCCTCTCTCCGGTCCGGCCCGCACGCGGCAGCCCCGTGGCCGGACGCCGGCACACGGCCCGCATCCCTCGGGCAGCGTTTACAAATTCATCTTGGGGGAACCACAATTTAGCGCGCTTGCCCGCGCAAATCAAATTTTCACGAAAGGGTGAGGAACAGAACATTCCCGCTGCGGCGCGCGCCGCCTCTGGACGCCGGGCCGCAGATTCCCTATATAAATCGTCGGAATATCAGACCGGGATCCCCATGACCAATCCTTCCGAACCGCTTGAAGGCGCACCGCTGATCGCGCCCTCCTCCGTCAGCCACCCGCTGTACGAGGCCGTGACCGACGCCTGCCGCTCCGTCTATGACCCGGAAATCCCGGTGAACATCTATGAGCTGGGCCTGATCTACACGATCGACATCAACGACGAGAACGACGTCAGGATCATCATGACCCTGACCGCGCCGGGCTGCCCGGTCGCGGGTGAGATGCCGGGCTGGGTTGTCGATGCCATCTCACCGCTGCCCGGTGTGAAAACGGTTGACGTCGAACTCACCTGGGAGCCGCCCTGGGGGATGGAGATGATGTCCGACGAGGCCCGCCTGGAACTCGGCTTCATGTAAGCCCGCACAGCCTGTATACTGATCCGGCCCCTGCACCTGCGGGGGCCTTTTCATTTTCCGCCCCGCGGGCCTAAGCTGCGGCAGCCCCAGACCCGGAGCCGCCCCATGCGCCTTGCCCTCTTGCCCGCCGCCCTGCTGCTCCTTGCCGCCGCCGCCGCCGCGGAGCCCCTGGCGCTCAGCTACGGCCCCCGCCCGGCCTATCTGATCAGCCGGCTGCCCGGCGGCGCGCTCAAGGACAGGCTGCAATCCTGCGCCGGCCAGACCCTGACCCATGCGGAGTCGATTGCCCTGTTCCAAAGCCTCGGCGCCAAATTCATGCCCGAGCTGAAGGCTCCCGCGGTGCCGATGCCATTCAACGGTTTCACGCAACAGGATTTCGCGCAAAAGCTGATCGATGACTACAAGGCGGCCGGCATCGCCCCTGCAGACGTCCGGGTGCAAAGCTTCAGCCTGGACGACATCCTCTACTGGATCGAACACGAACCGGCTTTCGGCCGCCAGGCGGTGCTGCTCGACGGCAGCTACCGCCAGGAAGGCTTCGATCACAGCGATCCAGCCACCTTCCCTCACGACTTCGCCGCGCTGAAGGCGCAGGGCGTCAACTACCTGGCACCGCCCCTTTGGATGCTGGTGACCGTCCGGGACGGACGCATTGTCCCCTCCGCCTATGCCATTGCTGCCAAAGCCGCCGGACTGCAGCTGATCACCTGGACGCTGGAACGTTCCGGCCCGCTGCAGGGCGGCGAATGGTACTTTCAATCGCTCGACGCACTGCCCCGCGATGATGGTCTCTCTTACCAGCTGCTGCATGTGCTGGCACAGGACGTGGGGGGCGCGGGCGTCTTCTCCGACTGGCCCGCCACCGTCACCCATTACGCCAACTGCATGGGGCTGTGACGCCCGCGGACTGTGAAAACTGCCGCCGCGGCCCTTTCATTTCCGCATCACGAATATATGTTCAGCCCCTGCCAGGACGTTTGCGGGGTTGAGCCGCCGCAGCACCGGCCCTAGATAGGGACTAAGTGTAAGGAGAAACCCATGTTCGGCATTCCCGGCAAACAGGCTGTGACCATAACGCCCAAGGCGGCAGCGCAGATCGCCAAGCTGATGGCCAAGGACGGCCACGCCGGCCTGCGCATCGGCGTCAAGAAAGGCGGCTGCGCGGGCATGGAATACACCATGGAATACGTCAGTGAACCCTCCGCCAACGACGAGGTGGTGGAGCAGGACGGCGCCCGCATCCTGATCGCGCCGATGGCGCAGATGTTCCTGTTCGGCACCGAGATCGACTATGAGGTGACGCTGCTGGAAAGCGGCTTCAAGTTCAACAACCCCAATGTTGCGGATGCCTGCGGCTGCGGCGAATCGATCAGCTTCAAGGAACTGCCCGGCGCCTGATCCGGGCCAGCCGGGATGCAATCACCGGGCGGGGTCTTTCCCGCCCTTTTTGTTGCCGCCCCCGCGGTCAAGCGAATTGCGCCAACCCGCCGCCGGTGCTACCTGTCACGCCCAAATAACGAGGATCGGAGACATACCCCCATGCGGCGGAAACTGGCAGCAGGCAACTGGAAAATGAACGGCGCCGGCGGCAGCCTGGCAGAACTGTCGGCCCTGGCCGAAAGCCATGCCGGCCCGGCTGCGGAGATCCTGATCTGCCCGCCGGCAACCCTGCTGTCACGCGCCGCAGATACCGTCCGGGGCAGCGCTGTTGCCATCGGCGGTCAGGATTGCCACGCCAATGCCGCAGGCGCCCACACCGGCGACCTGTCCGCAGCCATGCTCAAGGACGCAGGCGCCGCCGCCGTGATCCTCGGCCACTCCGAGCGCCGCGCCGACCACGGTGAAACCGACGCGCAGATCTGCGCCAAGGCGGAAGCCGCCATCGCAGAGGGCCTGACCGCGGTGATCTGCATCGGCGAAACCCTGGCCGAACGCGAAGCCGGCGACACGCTCAAGGTTGCAGGCACCCAGCTTGCGGGGTCCGTTCCGGCGTCTGCCACCGGCGCAAACACCGTGATCGCCTATGAGCCGGTCTGGGCCATCGGCACCGGCAGGGTTCCGACGCTGGAGCAGATCGCCGAGGTGCATGATTTCCTGCGCGCCGGACTCACCGCCCGTTTCGGCGCCGCCGCCGCTGATGGCTTCCGCCTGCTCTACGGCGGCTCGGTCAAACCCTCCAACGCCGCCGGGATCTTTGCCGTCTCCAACGTCGACGGCGCCCTTGTCGGCGGCGCCAGCCTCCGGGCCGCGGATTTCTCGCCGATCATCACCGCGCTGGAAGCCAGCTGACCGGCACCCTTTGGCGCGGACCTCGGATTTGAGTATTTTCAGGAAAGATGAAGCCAGGGAGGTTTTCATTTTTCCCTGAATACTCCGGGGTGAATTGGCCAAAGGCCAAGAGGGGCAGCGCCCCCCCTGCAACGAAAAACGCCCCGGTCTCCCGGGGCGTTTTCTGTTTGGCACTTGCCTAATTGGTGATGATCCTAATTGGTTATGATCTCCGGCCCCATCACCGCGTTTGGCAGCACGGTGGACAGCCAGGGGATATAGGTGATCATGATCAGGAACACGAAGAGCACCGCCAGGAACGGCAGCGCCGCCCGCACCACCCCCATCATCGGCATCCCCGCCACACCCGAGGTGACAAACAGGTTCAGGCCGACCGGCGGGGTGATCATGCCGATCTCCATGTTCACCACCATGATGATGCCCAGATGGATCGGGTCGATGCCCAGCTCGATGGCAATCGGGAACACCAGCGGCGCCACGATCACCAAGAGCCCCGAGGGTTCCATGAACTGGCCGCCGATCAGCAGGATCACGTTCACGATGACCAGGAACATGATGGGACCGAAACCTGCCGACAGCATCGCATTGGCAATCTGCTGCGGCACCTGCTCGTCGGTCAGAACGTGCTTCAGGATCAGCGCGTTGGCGATCACGAACAGCAGCGTCACCGTCAGCTTGCCCGCCTCGAACAGCGTGTGTTTGGTGTCGCTGTGCAGAAAGGCCGTCAGCAGCGCATAAGGCTTCTTGATCAGCGGCGTCTTGGCCCCGCCCTCGCCGTTCGACAGCGGCCCCATGTCCTTGTAGACAAAGCTGGCGATGAAGAAAGCATAGACCGCCGCCACCGCCGCCGCCTCGGTCGGGGTGAAGATGCCGCCATAGATGCCGCCCAGGATGATCACAATCAGGAACAGCCCCCAGCCGGCATCGCGGGCCGAGGTCAAGACCTCGCCCCAGCCCTTCCACTCGCCCTTGGGCAGGTTCTTGACCTTGGCCATCACATAGATGGTCACCATCAGCATCAGGCCCGCCATCAGTCCCGGAATCACACCGGCCAGGAACATCCGGCCCACCGAGACCTCAACCGCCGCCGCATAGACCACCATCACAATCGACGGCGGGATCAGGATGCCCAGGGTGCCTGCGTTACAGATCACACCGGCCGCGAATTCCTTGGAATAGCCCACTTGCCGCATGCCCGCGATCACGATGGAGCCGATCGCCACCACGGTGGCAGGCGAGGAGCCGGAAAGGGCCGCAAACAGCATGCAGGCAAAGACGCCGGCAATCGCCAGCCCGCCCGGCAGATGGCCGACACAGGCGATCGAAAACCGGATGATCCGCCGCGCCACGCCGCCGGTGGTCATGAAGCTTGAGGCCAGAATGAAGAACGGGATCGCCAGCAGGGTGAAATGCCCCTCAAAGGCCTCAAACAGCGTGCCTGCGACCGATGCCAGCGAGCTGTCGGAATAAATCAGCAGAAAGATTGTCGAGCTCAGCCCCAGCGACACCGCAATCGGCACCCCGATCAGCAGCAGGCCGATCACCATCGCAAAGAGAATAACCACTTCCATCAATCATTCTCCCCGCGCTGCGCCCGCACGGCGTCCAGCTCGTCTTCGACTTCGTGGCTGGCCACCAGCCGGTCCACGTCGCCGCGGGCAATCTGCACCGCCGCCTGAATAAACCGGAACACCAGCAGCAGCATCGACACCGGCAGCACCGCATAAGGCACCACTTTCGGCAGCTTCTCGTAGGACTCGCCGTAGTTGATCAGATCTTCCAGAAACTTGAAGACCGCCACCATCGGCACATCCTGCACCTCGTAAAAGCTTTGGCTGCGCGCCGTCATGTCGAACCCGGTCGGGAACCAGCGCCCCGACGTGGGCGGCAGATCCGCAAACACCGCCCAATAGTCATAGGCGCCTTTCAAAAGCAGCAAGGAGAACACGATGCAGCAGGCGGCCGCAAACAGGCCAACCGCCCGCCGCGCACCCGGCGCCAGCATGTTGACGATGGCATCGACCCCCAGATGCGCATGCGCCTTTACCGCGTAGGACGCCCCCAGCAGCACCAGCCAGGCAAACAGGAACACGGTCAGTTCCAGCGCCCACAGGATGTTGGAATTGAACACAAACCGCGCGATCACATTGGCGAAAGTTATTGCCGTCATCAGCCCCAGCAGGAGCGCGATCAGGGTTTCTTCGAGTGCGTTGATAAGCCCGCTCGGGCCGGTTCCGGACCCCGCCATGGCTGCCTCCCAGATTTTCGGAAAAAGGGTGCAGGCAGCGGATCCCCGCGCTGCCTGCAGCCGGCAGGCCCCGATGCGGGCCTCCCGGATGCGGCCTGTTTTACAGGCCTGCGTTGATGGCTTGCGCCGCGTCGATCTTCTCCTGGCCGACGTCGCCTGCGAATTTCTCCCAGACCGGCTTCATTGCCTCGACCCAGGCTGCCCGCTGCTCAGGCGTCAGCTCGCGCACCACGCCGCCGGCATCGATGATCGCCTGGCGGGCTTCGCCGTTCACTTTGGTCGACTCCGCGTTGCGGGTCGCCGTCACCTCGTTCAGGATGGTCAGGAACTGGTCGCGCACTTCCGGCTCCAGGCTGTCCAGCCAGTCGACCGAGGTCACCACCAGATAGTCCAGCGCGCCGTGGTTGGTCTCGGTCACACCGTCCTGCACCTCAAAGAATTTCTTGCCATAGATGTTGGACCAGGTGTTTTCCTGCCCGTCCACAACCCCCTGCTGCAGCGCGCCGTAAACTTCCGAAAACGCCATTTTCTGCGGGCTGCCGCCAATCGCTTCCATCTGCGCCACCAGCACGTCCGAAGACTGCACCCGGAACTTCAGCCCGTTGGCATCGGACGGTTCCACCAGCGGCTTGTTGGCCGACATCTGCTTCATGCCGTTGTGCCAGTAGGCCAGCCCCTGCAGGCCCCGGCGCTGCATCGAATCCAGCATTTCCTGACCGGTTTCCGATCCCTGGAACGCATCCACCGCCTCGATGTTCTTGAACATGAACGGCAGGTCGAACAGGCGGAACTGCTTGGTGAATTTCTCAAATTTCGAGAGGCTCGGCGCGGCCAGCTGCACGTCGCCCTGCAGCATCGCCTCCAGCACCTTGTTGTCGTTATACAGTGTCGAGTTCGGGTAGACCTCGATGCACATGGTGCCGTTCATTTCCTCGTTGATGCGCTTTTCCAGCAGCGAGGCGGCAATGCCCTTGGGGTGTTTGTCGGTATTGGTGACGTGGCTGAACTTCACCACGATTTCGCCGTCGTCGCAGGCTGCCGAAGCAGCGCCTGCGGTAACGGCCAGTGCCAGTGCGGTGGCGGCGGTGGTCAGGAATTTCATGGTCTTTTCCTCCCAGAAAAATCTCTCGTAAATCCGATGTTGCATTCAGCGCATGGCTGAAGCCCGCCCAAAGCATCCCAAGTTGCGCAAAACCCCTCAACAATTGATTCGGGACTCATCAAAGGCCCGGATTTTCCGCATTCCAGCAATAGCTTACCGAAATCACTGATTCCTCCGCAGACGAGGGACGTCAAAGCTGTGCGAAATCCCGCACAGGGCGCTCCCGGCTTTGTGCGGAAATCCGCACAAATGTAACGCCGGACAGAAAACCCGGGAATCATGCAATTGCTCGCCCTCACGACAGATCCGCAGGCGCCCCGGTCAGGGGTGTTGCGCCCCCGGCGCACGCCCCGCTTGCCGGTCCTTAACGCGGCTCTGCGATACTCTCCTCCGTCGCGACACACGGTGCGGACTGACACCCCGCACCACCAGGAGATCACAGGGCCCCCAAGACCACCTCCTCATTGGGTGCAGGGGCGCCCCGAAACGAAGGCTTCACGCGGGGCTGGGATTAAAACCCCATCCTCCCTCCGCCCCCTGCCCCATTCCGGGGTTTCCGGCGGCGCCGCCTCCTCAATACTCCGGCAGCAGTGCCGGACCAGACCAGCCGCAAGGCACCGCGGCCGCCAGCGTTCTCAGCGCCGGTAATCCTCGGGCCGGATGCCATAGCGGGCCAGCTTGTCATAAAACGTCTTGCGCGGCAGCTTCAGGGCTTCGGCGGCCGCAGCCGCGCGCCCGTTGGCCCGGCCCAGCGCCGCAATCAGCAGCGACCGCTCCACCTGCGCCATCTGCTCTGCCAGCCCCAGCCCCGCGGCTGCCCCGGCTTCCTCGGGCATCCCCAGCACAAACCGCATCGCCGCCGACATCAGCGAGCGCGCATTGCCCGGCCAGTCCTGCGCCATCAGCGCCGCCAGATGCTCCTGCGAAATCTCCGGCGCCGCGATCCCCGCCTGCTCCGCCGCCTGCGCCACGTAATGGCGGAACAGCACCGGAATGTCGCCGGGACGCTCGGCCAGCGACGGGATCCGCACCCGCATCACATCCAGCCGGTAAAACAGGTCCGGGCTGAACCCGCCTGCCTGCACCTTATCCGCCAGACCGGCGCTGGACCCGGCAAGGATGCGCACCCCGCCGCCCTGTTCCAATTGCGCCAGCAGCGCATATTGCGCCAGCTGCGGCAGCGCCTGCACCTCGTCCAGAAACAACGAACCGCCCGCGGCCTCGGTGCACAGCTCCGCCACCGTCTCCGCCGCCAGCCCGGCGGCCGGGCGTTTCACAAACGGCCCCTGCCCCGCAGGCGACATCAGGTGAATGACCTCGGCCACCTTGGAAATGCCGCTGCCCGGCGCCCCGGTGACCAGCACCTCCGCTCCGGTCGGCGCCACCGCCCGCACCCGCCGCCGCATTTCCTCAGCCTGGGGCGAGCTGCCGAACAACAGCCGCGCGGCCGGATCGCCGGTTTCCAGCTGCCGCTTCAGCCGCCGGTTCTCCAGCACCAGGGCGCGGGTTTTCAAAGCGCGCTCCAGCACCGGCAGGAAATCGGCGGCGGCGCAGGGTTTTTCAAGAAAATCAAAGGCGCCCCGCGACATTGCCTTCACCGCCATCGGAATGTCGCCCTCGCCGGTCAGCAGCACCACCGGCAGCTCGTCATCGGCCCCCCGCGCATAATCCAGCAGGTGAAACCCGTCCCGCCCCGGCATCCGGATATCCGACACGATGATGCCGTCAAACCCCGCCGCGATATGATCCTTGGCCGCCACAAAGGAGCCGCAGACAATGACCTCCAGATCGTTCAGCTCCAGCGTCTGCGCCAGCGCCTCGCGCACCGCCGCATCGTCGTCCACCAGCAGCACCTTGCGGGTCATGCGGCATCTTCCGTCTGCTCAGCGCCCCGCCAAGGCGCCAGCTCGACAGTGAACATTGCGCCGCCGCCGGTGTTGGTGCCGCGGATATTGCCGCCAAAGCTCTGCACCAGCCCGTAGGAGATCGACAGCCCCAGCCCCAGCCCTTCGGAGCTGCCAACCGCCTTGGTGGAATAAAAGGGATCGAACATCTTCTCCGGTTCCCGGATGCCGGGACCGCTGTCCTGCACCCGCACCTGCAGCCGCGGGCCGGTCTCGACCGAGACCGCGATCATCTTCTCCGGCTGCCCCTGCATCGCATCCGCCGCGTTGTTGATCAGATTGACAAACACCTGCGTCAGCCGCACCTCGCCGCCCCAGGCCAGAACCGGATCCGCGCGGCGCCCCCGGTCCCAGCGCAGCGCCACCTGATCCGCCTTCAGCCGCGGCGCAGTCAGCTCCACCGCGGTATCGATCACCTGCAGCAGATCCACCCGGCCCATCGGCTCGCTCTCGTTGCGGGCAAAGGCGCGCAGGTTCTTGATGATCCGCGCCATCCGCGCCGCCATATCGGCGATCCGCCCCAGATTCTCGCCGGTGCGCTCCGCCTTGCCGCGCTGCAGAAAGGCGGTGCCGTTCTCGGCATACTGCTGGATCGCCATCAAGGGCTGGTTCAGCTCGTGGCTGATCCCCGCCGACATCTGCCCCAGCGCCGACAGTTTGCCCGCCTGCACCAGATCCTGCTGGGCGCGTTTCAGCGCCGCCTCGGCCTCCTCGCGCTCCCGCACCTCCCGGCGCAGCTGGTCATTGGCCAGCGACAAGGCCTCGGTGCGCTGCGCCACCCGGCTTTCCAGCACCGCATTGGCCTCGGCCAGGGTGCGGCGGCGCTCCATCACGAAGAACAGCATGGCGCCGAACGCCAGGCACACCGCTGCCAGCGCCGCCGCCTGCAGCGCCGCAATCCGCCGGGCCGGCGCCACATCCACCAGAATCTCGCCGGTCATGCCGATCACCGGCAGCTGCACCGACAGGTGCAGCGCCTGCTGCGGCAGATAGGCACTGCCCCGCAGCGACCAGATCTCATGGCCGGCGTGCAGGCGTTTGCCGGTCACCAGCGGCTTGCCGGCGGCCGGTTCGGCGCCGCCGCGCTGCCAGAACAGCAGTTCCGAGCGGTTGGCAATGAACACCTCGCCGGTTGCATTGGTAAAGAACACCGCCGGCAGCGAGCCGCGCCAGGTCTGCTCCACATCCGCCACATCGGCCACCACCACCAAAGCGCCGCGCACCCGCCCGTCGGGCCCAAAGGCCGGGGCGGCATAGAAATAAGCCCGCTTGGCACCCGGCTGCAGCACGCCGTGGCCAGTGCCCAGAGCCCCCTGCATGGCACGGGTAAAATAGCCCTGCCGGGCCACGCCGGCCGCCGCCACCCCGTCTCCAGCCGCCAGCACGGTCCCGTCTGCAGCGGCAAAAAACACATCCAGCGCCGCGGTTTTATCCGCGACCGACCGCAGCAGCTCTGCCGCCTGCGCACGCAGGTCCGGCGCAGACAGGTCCGCCAGCGCCGGGTGTTCCGCTGTCAGCACCGCCAATTCCTGATAGACCTGCAACTGGGTGCTGACCCGGTCCGACGCCAGCGCCAGATCCGCCGCACTGCGCTCGGCCAGGCTGTCCAGCGCCTGGCGGTAGCCATAAGACCAGACCGCCAGCGCCAGCGCCGCCACCGCCAGCAAAAACCCGGCAGGCAGGCTCCAGCGAAGATAGTTTTGTGTCTTCATGGCCGCACGTTATCAGCCGCCCCCTTGCATTGGCCAGCCATGCCGGCAAAATCCGGCATATGAAAACCTTGACCCAATCCCCCACCGGCCCCGCCTTTGTGCAGGACCCCTACCCGTTTTATGCCGCCGCCCGGGAGCAGGGCCAGCTGCACCATTGGCAGGATTACGGCATGGCGGCCGCCTTTGGCCATTCCGCCGTGCATATGCTGCTGCGCGACCGCCGCTTCGGCCGCGAAGTGCCGGAAGAGATGCACAAGGACGGCGCCGCCCATCTCGCCCCCTTCCTGGCGGTTGAGGCGCACTCGATGCTGGACGCAGAACCGCCCCGCCACACCCGCCTGCGCCGCCTGGTGCTGCGCGCCTTCACCTCGCGCGAAATCGCGGCGCTGCAGCCAGGTCTTGAGGATCTGTGCCACCGGTTGATCGATGAATTCCCCGCGGCGCCTTTCGATCTGCTGGACGCCTATTGCACCCAGGTGCCGGTGATCGCCATCTGCCGCCTGCTGGGGGTGCCGGAAGAGATGGCGCCGCAGCTGCTGGACTGGTCGCACAGGATGGTGGCGATGTATCAGGCGTCGCGCAGCGAAACGACAGAGCACGCCGCTGCAGAAGCCGCACAGGCGTTCACCGATTTCCTGCGCGGCTATATCGGCAAGCGCCGCAACGATCCCCGCGACGACCTGATCACCCGGCTGATCGCCGCCGAGGAGGAAGGCGACAAACTGTCAACGGATGAGCTGATCGGCACCTGCATCCTGCTGCTGAACGCGGGCCATGAAGCCACCGTGCATTCGCTGGGCAACGGGGTGAAAACGATGCTGCAGCAGGGCTGGCAGCCGGACTGGCTGGCGCCGGACGGCATCGACGGGCTGGTGGAGGAAATCCTGCGCTTTGATCCGCCGCTGCATATGTTCACCCGCTATGCCTATGAGGAGGCCGAGGTGTTCGGCCATACCTTCCGGCGCGGCGATCAGGTGGCATTGCTGCTGGCCGCCGCCAACCGCGACCCATCGGCGCTGGACCGGCCAGAGGTGTTTGACCCGTCACGGCCGCCGAAAGTGAACAAGAGCTTTGGCGGCGGGCTGCATTTCTGCGTCGGCGCACCGCTGGCGCGGCTGGAGATGCAGATTGCCCTGCCGATCCTGTTCGGGCGCTGCCCGGATCTGAGGCTGGCAGCCGAACCGGAATACTCCAATACCTACCATTTCCATGGCCTGACCCGGCTGCTGGTCACAGTCTGAAGCAGCAGCGCGAGCCTGGGTCAAGTCTGGGTCAAGTCTGGGGCAGCTGCGCAAGAAACTGCTGCACGGCAGCGGCGGTGGCCTTTGGCGCGGTTTCCGGGAAATCGTGGCCGGCAAAGGGCAGCAGCCCCAGCGCGGCACCGGCGATGCCCTCGGCCAGGGCAAGTGTCTCGGCCCGCGGCACCAGCCGGTCGGAATCCCCCCCCAGCACCAGCGCCGGGCAGCTGATGCGTGCCAGCCTAGCGGCATCCGGATAGTTTCCGGGATCCGTGTTGCACCACAGCTTGCCCAGCTCGCTCAGCAGACGCTCCAGATCCGGCGCCGGGTTGATCCGGTCGTAAAGAGCGCTGCTCACCGGAAACATTTCGCGCCAGCCGGAAGCCGTGACGGTGGCATAAATCGTCTCGATCACCTGCGCCGAAGGGGGCGATCCATTGGCCGCCATCGTCACGATGCCGCCCAGCCGCACACGCCCTGCCGCCGCTGCATGCAGTGCCGCGATACCGCCGTCGCTGTAGCCGACCAGCACCGGCGCCTCCAGCCCGCAGGCGGCGATGACCGCCTCGGCGTCCCGCGCCAGCTGCGGATAGGTCAGCGGCAAGTCCCCCAAGGCAGACCCCCCATGCCCGCGGCTGTCCATCAGCACGCAGCGGTAACCGCCGAAATACGGCAGCAGGCCTGCAAGATCCTGCAGGCTGCCGCCGCCCCCGTGCAGGAACAGCAGCGGCGGCCCCGCCGGGTCGCCCTGCTCCTGCACATGAAGGGCCGCGCCCTCCGTGATGATTTTTCTGTTCTGCGCGTGCATGCCGCTGCCTCCAATTGCCTGTTCCGGCGCCTGTTTATGCGCCGCTGTTGTCAGAAAGCGGCAACATGGTTGTCGATTTGATCTCCTCCATCGACAACAGCGCGGTCACATTATGCACCCGGACCTCGGCGATCAGCGCCTGGTAGAAGACATCATAGGCGCGGGCATTCTGCACCCGCACCTTGAGGATATAGTCGATATCGCCCGCCAGCCGGTGCGCTTCCTGCACCTCGGGGCGGTCGCGCAGCGCCTGCAGGAACTTCGCCTGCCAATCCGCCTCATGCTCCGAGGTGCGGATCAGGACAAAGAAACAGGCCTCGAATCCCAGCGCCTCGGCATCCAGCAGCACCGTCTGCTGGCCAATCACACCGGCGTCCTTCAGCTTGCGGATCCGATTCCATACCGGGGTCTTGGAGGACCCCACCTGGCGGGCGATTTCATCCAGCGACTGGCTCGCGTCGCGCTGCAGTTCAGCCAGAATTTTCCGGTCAGTGGCGTCGATCCGCACCGTCATTCCTGTTTTCTCCTTTTGTGAGGACCAATCGGCCCGCTGCCTCATCGCGGCAAAACCAGCGTTCTTATTTCCGCAGGCATATAGCGCAATACCGGGAATATTTCCTATATCTACCCTCAAGTCAAACACACCGGAGAGGCCGCCAAGATGCCTGCACAGACCACACATGCAGCCAATGCCACCGCTCACAGCCGCGGCAGCATGTGCTGTATGGCTGCGGGCCAGGTTGTCTTTGCAGGCTCAGGCCCCGGCGATGCGGATCTTCTGACCGTCAAAACCCTGCGCGCGCTGCAGCAGGCCGATGTCATTCTCCATGACCGTCTGGTCAGCGATGAAATCATCGCGCTGGCCGGGCCGCAAGCGGTGCTGGAAAACGTCGGCAAGGAGGGCTTTGGCCCGCAGGTCAGCCAGGACCGGATCAACGCGCGGCTGGTGGCCCATGCCAAGGCAGGCCGCAAGGTGCTGCGGCTGAAGGCCGGCGATCCCACGATCTTTGCCCGCCTGGATGAAGAGCTGACCGCCTGCGAAGACGCCGGCATCGCCTATACCATCCTCCCCGGCATCACCGCGGCCTCCGCCGCCGTTGCCGCCATCGGCCAAAGCCTGACCCAGCGCGGCCGCAACACCTCGGTGCGGTTTCTCACCGGCCACGCGATGAGCGGCTTTGCCGATCACGACTGGGCCGCCCTGGCGCGCCCGGGCGAGGTTGCCGCGGTCTACATGGGCAAGAAATCCGCCCGGTTCGTGCAGGGCCGCCTGATCATGCACGGGGCGGACCGCGCCACGCCGGTGACGATTATTGAAAACGCCTCCCGCCCCGAACAGCGGGTGCTGGAAACCAACCTGGACCGTCTGCCCGCCGACCTGGATGCGGCCGGGTTCGACGGCCCTGCCCTCACACTCCTGGGCCTTGCGCCGCGCCAGGCGGCCGCCGCCCTGAACGACCTCAAAACGGAGCTTGCATAATGGCCCGCCCTTTTACGCCCAAAGTCATCACCGCCAACGACCTGCTGGAAGGCGACGTGATCTATTTCACCGCCGCCAACACCTGGACCCGCAACCTGTCCGAGGCTGAGCTGATCACCGACGAGGCCGACGCCCAGCTGCGCCTGCTGGACGCGGAAAAGCAGAACATCCGGATCGTCGGCGCCTATCTGGCCGACGCCAAGGCAGGCCCCAACGGCCCCGAGCCGACCCATTTCCGCGAGGATTTCCGCCGCACCGGCCCCTCGAACTACTTCCACGGCAAACAGGAGGCCGAAGCCAATGTATAAGTACAACGAGTTCGACGACGCCTTCCTGGCGGAACGCAACGCCCAGTTCCGCGCCCAGGTCGAGCGCCGCATCGACGGCTCCCTCACCGAGGACGAGTTCAAGCCGCTGCGCCTGATGAACGGTGTCTACCTGCAGCTGCACGCCTACATGCTGCGGGTCGCGGTGCCCTATGGCACCCTGAATTCCGCCCAGATGCGCACCCTGGCGCTGCTGGCCGAGAAGTGGGACAAGGGCTACGGCCATTTCACCACCCGCCAGAACATCCAGTACAACTGGCCGAAACTGCGCGACATTCCGGATATGCTGGACGCGCTGGGTGAGGTTGGCCTGCACGCCATCCAGACCTCGGGCAACACCATCCGCAACACCACCGCCGACCATTTCGCCGGTGCCGCCAAGGATGAGCTGACCGATCCCCGCCCCTATGCCGAGCTGATCCGCCAGTGGTCCACCGACCACCCGGAATTCCAGTTCCTGGGCCGCAAGTTCAAGATCGCCATCACCGGCAGCCCCAACGACCGCGCCGTGATCAAGGCGCATGACGTCGGCCTGCAGGTGGTGGAACAGAACGGCAAGACCGGCTTCAAGGTCATCGTCGGCGGCGGCCTGGGCCGCACCCCGATGATCGGCCAGGTGCTGCGCGAATTCCTGCCGCAGGCGGATCTGCTGCCCTATCTGGAGTCGGTTCTGACCGTCTACAACGTGCTGGGACGGCGCGACAACAAATACAAGGCGCGCATCAAGATCACCGTCTCCGAGAACGGCATCGACACCTACCGCGCGATGACCGAGGAAGCCTTCATGGCGATCCGCGGCCAGTACGACGGCACCGACCAGCAGCTGCTGGAAGAGATCAAGACGCATTTCAAGGCGCCGGAGTTCCGTTCCGGTTCCACCGAAGCCTTCGATGCCGCCTATGCAAACGACCCGGTGTTCCGCGCCTGGGCCGACACCAACCTGGCCGCGCACCGCGCCGAGGGCCACGCCATCGTCACCATCTCGATCAAGGCGCACGGCGCAACCCCGGGCGACGCCAGCGCCGGGCAGATGCGGCTGATGGCGGATCTGGGCGAGCAATACGCCTATGACGAGCTGCGCATCAGCCACCAGCAGAACGTGATCCTGCCGCATGTCCACAAGAACGACCTGCCGGCACTCCACGCCAAGCTGAAGGCACACGGGCTTGCCACCGCCAACGTCGGCCTGATCTCGGACATCATCGCCTGCCCCGGCATGGATTACTGCGCGCTGGCAACCGCCCGCTCGATCCCGGTGGCACAGGAGATCGCAACCCGTTTCGACGAGTTGAAGATGGAGCACGACATCGGCCATCTGCAGATCAAGATCTCGGGCTGCATCAACGCCTGCGGCCATCACCATGTTGCCCATATCGGCATTCTTGGCCTGGACCGCGCCGGGGTGGAGAACTACCAGATCACCCTGGGCGGCGACGCCACCGAGACGGCGGCCATCGGCACCCGCACCGGGCCCGGCTTTGCCTATGACGAAATCGTGCCTGCGGTGGAGCGCATCGTCGAGGTCTACATGGCCCGGCGTGAAGGCGCCGAGGAAACCTTCCTCGAGACGTACAACCGGATCGGCATGGAGCCCTTCAAGGCAGCGCTTTATCCCGAGGCCCAGAAAAAGGTCGCCTGACCCATGTTCGACACAGCCGGAAACAAGCCCGCCGGGGGGGGCAACCCCGCCCGCGACCGGGAGCTGGCCGCCAAGGCGGAGGCGCTGAATGCACGCTTCCGCCACCATTCGGCCACCTCGGTGATGGAGGGCGCACTCACGGACGCAGGGCATATCGCCCTGGTCTCCTCTTTCGGCGCGGAATCCGTGGTGCTGTTGCACATGGCCGCGATCATCGACCCGATGACTCCGGTTGTCTTTGTCGACACCGAACTGCTGTTCACCGAAACCCTGCTGTACCAGCAGGAGGTGAGCGAGCGGCTGGGCCTGCGCAACGTGCGCATCATCCGCGCCGATGACATCGCCGAAAAGGATCCCTACGGGGCGCTCAAGTTCAGCGACAAGGACGCCTGCTGCACCCTGCGCAAAACCGTGCCGCTGCAAAAGGCGCTGGCGGGCTATGACGGCTGGATCACCGGCCGCAAGCGGTTCCAGTCCGGCACCCGCGCCGCGCTTGATTTCTTTGAGGTCGAGGACGGCACCGGGCGGCTGAAGATCAACCCGCTGGCCCATTGGGCGCCGGAAGACGTGCGCGCCTATATGGACGAAAACCGCCTGCCCCGCCATCCGCTGGTGGCCAAGGGCTACCCGTCGATCGGCTGCGCCCCCTGCACCAGCCCGGTGAAGGACGGCGAAGACCCAAGGGCCGGCCGCTGGCGCGGCGAAAACAAAGAAGAATGCGGCATCCACGTGGTGGATGGCCAAATGGTACGAACAGGAGCTTGAACGATGACTGTTATCGTGACGGACACGGGCTTTGCCCAGGACGATTGGACCGGCGGTTTTGACGGCAGCAGCGTGCTTGAGCTGCAGTCGGATGCCAGCCTCAATGATGTGGCGCTGGACGGGGTGGACCTGGTGCGGATCAGCTTTCCCAGCTTTGCCGACGGCCGCGGCTTCACCCTGGCGCGCCAGCTGCGGCTGAAAGGCTATCAGGGCCGCCTGCGCGCCTTTGGCCATGTGATCGCCGACCAGTATGCGATGGCGCGCCGCTCCGGCTTTGACGAGGTGGAGCTGTCCGACGACCTGGCCGCCCGCCAGCCCGAGGACCAATGGCTGGCCCGCGCCAACTGGCAGGACCACAGCTATCAGGCCCGCCTGCGCGGCAGCACCGCGGCCCGCTGAACCGGCCCTTCCGCGCCCGGGAAAACCTGTGCCAGACCGGTTCCGTTGCGCCGCGCGCGGGGCCGGTTTCGCAAATCAAGGGGTTTTCCTGACCTGGATCAACGATTAATCAGAGGTGCCGGCTACTCCTCCGGCAGTGCAAGTGATGAATGAGATGACACCCGTGACCGACATTGCGACCAATGCTGCGCCCGAAAAGGCCAAGCCGGCCCTGCCCGACGCCCAGACCGTGACCGAAGTGAAGCACTGGACCGACAAGCTGTTCTCCTTCAAGGTGACCCGCCCGGCCTCGCTGCGGTTCCGCTCTGGCGAGTTCGTGATGATCGGCCTGATGAACGACCCCGACCCCAAGACCGGCAAGGTGAAACCCCTGCTGCGCGCCTATTCCATCGCCTCACCCAGCTGGGACGAGGAAATGGAGTTCTACTCGATCAAAGTCGAGGACGGCCCGCTGACCTCGCGCCTGCAGCACATCCAGCCGGGCGACGAGATCATCCTGCGCCCCAAGCCGGTCGGCACCCTGGTGCATGACGCGCTGCTGCCCGGCAAGCGGATCTGGTTCTTTGCCACCGGCACCGGCTTTGCGCCCTTTGCCTCGCTGCTGCGCGAGCCGCAGACCTACGAGGATTACGACGAGGTGGTGATCACCCACACCTGCCGCACCGCCGGCGAGCTGACCTATGGCCGCGAACTGATCGAGAGCCTGAAGGACGACGCGCTGCTCAATGAGGTGATCGGCGAAGGCTTCTGGAAAAAGATCAAATACTACCCGACCACCACCCGCGAAGAGAGCCCCAAGATGGGCCGCATCACCGACCTGATGCGCTCGGGCGAGGCCTTTGCCGAGCTTGGCGTGGCGCCGCTGAACCCCGAAAGCGACCGCGCGATGATCTGCGGCAACCTGGCCTTCAACCTCGAACTCAAGGATCTGTTCGAGAACACCTATGGCCTCGAAGAGGGCGCCAACTCCAAGCCGGCGCATTTCGTGGTTGAAAAGGCGTTCCTGGACTGATCCTGATCCGGCGCCAGGCGGCCGCTGCGGGCCGCCGCATTTCTGACACCGATTTGACGGGAGGCTGCCGCCTCCCGTTTATCTTTTGTTGGGGATGTTTCAGTATTCCGGTTGCTGAGATCCAGAACGGAGCAGCAAGAAATGCAGAACGAATTGACCTCGGGGCAGCCGCCCGTTTTCCAGTCCGTCAGAACGGAGGCGGGCAAAGCCCGCGTCAAGGCAGCGGTTGCAGGGTTTCAGGCCCGTCCCGGCCAGGTGCAGCCCTCGGTTCAGGAAAGGATTGCCAGCGTCAAGGCCCGCTATAATGCGCGCGCCATTGCCCCCGGCGACATTGACGAGATGTTTGACGCGCTGGTGCAGGCCGGCCATCCGGTGACCTCGCCGATGCTGCTGCTGAATTCGATGGGAAAGCGGTTCCGCAGCCATCTGGCCGGAATCACCGGCAGCGCCTATGACGGCACCAAACCGCTGGATCTGGCCGGCGTGGCCCAGCTGCAAATCCAGCGCGCCCGCAAACAGGGCGGCAACAGTGCCGGCTGGGAAACCTTCCTGGCCTTCCTGGCGCCGCAGCCGCAGCCCGGCGACCAGGCCCCGCCGGGCCATATGGCCCGCGTTGCGCAGCAGGCGCAGCCCCGTCCCCATTGATCCGCGCCAAAGACGTCCGCTCAAAAACAACCGGCGGCAGCGCATGATGCCTGCCGCCGGGAAAATCAGCTGACTTGCAGCCAGCTTCAGTTGCTGCCCGCAGTGCTTTCGGTTTCCGCCGCGCCGGACTGCTCCAGCAGCTCCTGCGCGGTGCCGGTTGCATTGTCCAGCGCCTCGGATCCAGCGTCCTGCGCGCCCTCAGCCGCGCCGGCCGCGGCATCGCTGGCAGCCTCTGTGGTCTCCTGCACCGCATCCGATGCAGCCCCCGCCGCGGACTGGGCCGCATCCACCGCATCCTCAACCGCTTCAGCAGCCGCATCCGCCGCCTCGCCTACGGAATCCTGCACCGCCTCGACAGCTGCGCCGGCCGCTTCGGCACCGGAGTCGATGACGCCCTCAACGGCCTCTGCCGCATCTTCCACCGCCTGCTCGGCCGCCGCTCCGCTGTCCCCGTCCGCGGCTTCCGGCGCTGTGCTGCTCTGTTCCTCTTGCACGGCTGGCACTTCTGCGGGCGCGGGTTCCTGCGCGTCCCGGCCGTTCAGCAGCACAAACCCGGCCACGGCAGCCGCCCCCAGCGCAATCAATATAAATACCTGTTTCATAATACTCTCCTTCCGTTTCCCGGCTTGGCCGGCCTGGCCGCGCAATCCGCAGCATCTGCCTGCCAAATGACGCCCTGCGCCGCTGCACTCAAGGGGGAAGTTTCCCTGGCCTGCATCACGGGCGGCCAGCTGCCACCCGCCGGTCCCGCAACTGGCGGAACCCCGCCGCATTCCCGCCTTGCCAGAATGCAGCGCGGCCTGCGGCAGCGCTCCGGCCTTGTTTTACACCCGTTTTCAAGTTCAATTGCAATATGCGGCCTTGAAATGCGGCTTTCCTGCCGCCATACCGCCCATAAGCCTTGAATCACACGCGGGGGGGCAGTAGCGTTCCCGCACTTTTTGCAATGACAGAAGGATCGCAGTCATAGCCCGCAGACCTCATAACGCGCCGCCGCAACGCGACACCGGCCCGCGCGTCAACGAAAAAATCCGTGCCTCCGAAATCCGCCTGATTGGCGCCGATGGCGACAACGCAGGGGTTGTGACCCCCGCAAGAGCCATGGAAATGGCCGCCGAGGCCGGACTGGATCTGGTGGAAATCTCGCCCAATGCCAACCCGCCCGTGTGTAAGATCATGGACTTTGGCAAGTTCAAATATGAACAGCAGAAACGCGAGAGCGAAGCCCGCAAGAAGCAGAAGATCATCGAGGTCAAAGAGGTCAAGTTCCGTCCCAACACGGACACTCATGACTACGATGTGAAAATGCGCAACGTCTACAAGTTCCTGGAAAACGGCGACAAGGTGAAAATCACCCTGCGTTTCCGGGGCCGCGAGATGGCGCACCAGAACCTCGGAAGAGAGCTTTTGGAGCGGGTCGCCGAAGACATCAAGGAACTGGGCAAGGTCGAAAACATGCCCAAGATGGAAGGCCGTCAGATGATCATGATGATCGGCCCGCTGCCGAACAAGTAACCCGGCCGCCTTCGACACAGGTATTTCAGCCCCGCAGCGCCGCTGCGGGGCTTTTCCTTTGCCGCTGCAGCGCATCGCGGCGGCCCATGCGATACCCGGCAGCGGCCGGGACAGCCTGTTGCAGGCCTGCAGCTGCAGCCGCCAGGGCCGAATGGGCCGGCCGCAAGATCAAGTTCATCTCCTGCAACGCCGCGATCGAGACGGCGCAGACCGGCAATATGGGCACGGGGTTTGCGGGGATCGCTACCGAAATCCGCCCGCTGCCGGGCAGGATCCAGACCCTGCTGAAGGACATCTCGGGCGACCTGCGGCACTCGCCGCCGCATCTGCCAACTGCCAGGCACCGGCCTCCCGGTGCCCGGCCTGATCAGATCTTCAGGCTGCAGCCGCCACGGCGCGCCGGGCCATCACCCCGACCAGATGGGCGCGGTACGCTTTGGACCCGTGCAGATCGGCCATCATGCCGCCGGCATCCACGCTCAAACCGTCCAGCGCCTCCGGTGCGAAACCGGCATCCAGCGCAGCCTCGGCCTCGTTCCAGCGGAACACACCCTGTTCGGACGCGCCGGTGACCGCCAGCCGCACGCCAGCGGTAAATTTCGCCACAAATACCCCGACCAGGGCAAAGCGCGAGGCCGGCTGCACGAACTTCTGGTAATTGGCCTTCTGCGGCACCGGGAAGCGCACCGCGGTGATGATCTCGCCTTCTTCCAGCGCGGTCTCGAACAGCCCCCGGAAAAAGTCATCCGCGGTGATCTCGCGCCGGTTGGTCATGATCGTCGCACCGCTGGCCAGCGCCGCCGCCGGATAGCAGGCCGCCGGGTCATTGTTGGCCAGTGAGCCGCCGATGGTGCCGCGGTTGCGGACCGCCGGATCGCCGATATGCCCGGCCAGATCCGCCAGCGCCGGATAGGCCTCCGCCGCGGCTTCGGCCACATCCGCATGGGTGGTGGCGCCGCCGATGCTCAGCATTCCGTCGCCGCCGCTGACGCCTTTCATCCCTTCGATGCCTGCGAGGCTGACCAGTTTCGACGGCATCGCCAGCCGCTGTTTCAGCGTCGGGATCAGCGTCTGCCCGCCGCCCAGCGCCTGCGCGTCTTCATCGGCCAGCGCCGCCACCGCCTCTGCCACCGTCGCAGGCTTTTCAAACTCGAATTCATACATCGCGTGTCCTTTCCGAAAACCGGCGGACCGGCCTTCATCTTTCCGAAAATACTCCGGGGGGCGCGGCCCGTCCGGGAAACCGTCCAACGGACGGTTTCAGGGCCGAGCGGGGCAGCGCCCCCATGACCCCCCTACCCGTTCATCGCCGCCCAGACCCGCGCGGGCGACAGCGGCATGTCGATATGGGTGACATCCTTGCCCGCCGACTGCAGCGCATCCACCACCGCGTTGACCACAGCCGGCGGCGACCCGATCGCCCCGGCCTCGCCGCAGCCCTTCACGCCCAAGGGGTTATGGGTGCAGGGCGTCTGGCAGGAATGATCCACCTGATAGAACGGCACATCATCGGCCCGCGGCATCGCGTAATCCATGAAGGAGGCCGACAACAGCTGCCCGTCCGCATCATAGGCGGCATTTTCCAGCAGCGCCTGGCCGATGCCCTGGCCCAGCCCGCCATGGACCTGGCCGTCAACGATCATCGGGTTGATGATATTGCCGAAGTCATCGGCGGCCGAGAAGCGTTCGATGGTGACCTTGCCGGTGCCGGGGTCCACCTCCACCTCGCAGGCATAGGCGCCGGAGGGATAGGTGAAGTTCGCCGGGTCATAAAACGCGGTCTCCTCCAGCCCCGGCTCCAGCTCCTCCAGCGGGTAGTTGTGCGGCACGTAAGCCGTCAGGGTGACATCGCCCCAGGCCACCGATTTGTCGGTGCCCGCAACGGTGAACTGGCCATCCTTCAGCTCAATATCCGCATCCGAGGCCTCCATCAGATGGGCGGCGATCTTCTTGGCCTTGGCGATGATCTTTTCGGTCGCCCGCACCATCGCCGAGCCGCAGACCGCAATCGAGCGCGAGCCGTAGGTGCCCATGCCAAACGGCACCCGGCCGGTGTCGCCATGCACGATGTCAATCATGCTTTCGTCAATGCCGATCATCTCGGCCACCACCTGCGGGAACGAGGTCTCATGCCCCTGCCCGTGGCTATGCGCGCCGACAAAGACGCTGATGCTGCCGGTGGCATTCACCCGCACCGTGGCGGCGTCATAGAGGCCGGCGCGGGCGCCCAGCATGCCGACGATGTTGGAGGGCGCAATCCCGCAGGCCTCGATATAGCAGTTGACGCCAAAGCCGCGCAGCTTGCCGTTCTTCTCGCTCTCCGCCCGCCGCGCGGCAAAGCCTGCCACATCGGCGACCTCTTCCAGCTTGTCCATGGTCGCCACGTAATCGCCGGTGTCATAGGTCAGCGCCACCGGGGTTTCATAGGGGAACTCGGTGATGAAGTTCTGCCGCCGCAGCGCAATCGGGTCGGCGCCCAGCTCGCGCGCGGCCTTGTCGATGACGCGCTCCAGCTGATAGGTCGCCTCGGGCCGCCCGGCGCCGCGGTAGGCATCGACCGGCACCGTGTTGGTGAACACCGTTTTCACATTCACCTGCACCACCGGCGTCTTGTAGTTGCCCGCCATCAGGGTGCCGTGCAGGTAGCTGGGCACCGAGGTCGAGAAGGTCGACAGATAGGCGCCCATGTTGGCCATCGTGTTGGTGCGCAGCGCGGTGAAGTTGTTGTGGCTGTCCAGCGCCAGTTCGATCTTTGTCACATGGTCGCGGCCATGGGCGTCCGAGATGAAGGCTTCGGACCGGGTCGAGGTCCATTTCACCGGCCGCCCGCAGGCCTTGGCGGCATGGGTGCAAAAGGCTTCCTCGGCGTAGTGGAAGATCTTGGAGCCGAAGCCGCCGCCCACATCGGGTGCCACCACCCGCACCTTGTGCTCGGGCAGGCCCAGCACAAAGGCGCACATCAGCAGGCGGATCACATGCGGGTTCTGACTGGTGGTGTGCAGCGTGTATTCATCGGTGCCGCGGCTGTATTCGCCGATCGCCACACGCGGCTCCATCGGGTTGGCGACCAGCCGGTTGTTGACCAGTTCCAGCGTCGTCACATGCGCGGCGCTGTCAAAGGCCGCCTGCACCGCGTCGTCATCCGGATTGCCGAACACCCAGTCATAGCAAAGGTTCGAGGTCAGATCCTCATGCACTTTGGGGCTGCCGTCCGCCAAGGCAGCGGCCATACCCACCACCGCGGGTTTGTCGCTGAGGTCCAGTTCAATCGCTTCCGCCGCGTCGCGGGCCTGCTCCACCGTGCCGGCCACCACCGCCGCCACGATCTCGCCCACGTGGCGGATGGTGCCATCGGCGATGATCGGATGCCGCGGCTCCTGCTGCGGGTTGCCGTGGCGGTCGGTCACGCCCCAGCCGCAGGGGATGCCGCCGACCTCGGCAAAATCGGCGCCGGTGAAGATCTTCACCACGCCGGGCATCTCAGCCGCTGCACTTGTGTCGATGGAATTGATGGTTGCATGGGCCACATCGGCGCGCAGGAAATGCACGTAAGCCTGGCCGTGCACGTTGATGTCGTCGGTGTAATTGCCGGCGCCGGTCAGGAACCGCACGTCCTCGCGCCGCTTGGGGCTGGCGCCGATTCCGCTGTCGTTGTCCTTGGGCATCTCTGAAGTCTCCTCCCTGGAGGGTGCGGCCATTGGCGCACCTCTTGGTATTCACTCCTTGTTCCGCACAGGCCGCGCACCGGCCTGGGATCATCGCATGTGACGGTCAGCGCCTATTCGGCAGCAATCGCCGAAACATCCTGGCCCGAGGCGGCCAGGATCGCCTTGACGATATTGTGGTAGCCGGTGCAGCGGCACAGGTTGCCTTCCAGGTAGTCGCGGACCTCCGCTTCGCTGGGCTTGGGGTTGTCCTTCA
Source organism: Leisingera sp. SA215 (assembly GCF_055902035.1). Classification (NCBI taxonomy): domain Bacteria; kingdom Pseudomonadati; phylum Pseudomonadota; class Alphaproteobacteria; order Rhodobacterales; family Roseobacteraceae; genus Leisingera; species Leisingera sp. SA215. The sequence continues at coordinate 821,636 of NZ_JBVVXU010000001.1, forward strand.
GCAGCGCCGCCGCCGACATCACCATGCCCGGCGTGCAAAAGCCGCATTGCAGCCCGTGGTGGTCCTGGAACGCCTGCTGGATTGTGTTCAGCGAGCCGTCAGCATTGGCCTGGCCTTCGATAGTGGCGACCTCGGCCCCCTCGGCCTCCAGTGCCAGCATGGTGCAGGCTTTCACCGCCAGCCCGTCCACATGCACCACGCAGGCGCCGCACTGGCTGGTGTCGCAGCCCACATGGGTGCCGGTGAGGCCCAGCGCCTCGCGCAGAAATGCGGACAGCAGCGTGCGCCCTTCGACCTCGCCGCTGGCAGCCTTGCCGTTCACGGTCATTGAGACCTTGGCCATAGTACCCTCCCTTTAGCTTGTTTTTATCTGGCTGGGGGGAGTTAAGCACGGGCACAGCGATGTGCGAAGTGTTTTCCGGGCGGTGCCGGGGGTAAAATTCGCGTCAGAAGGGCTTACCCATGGTTGTGACCTTGCGTCACAAATCCCTCGCTGCGGTGCCGCATTCAGCCTTCCGCGTCGCGGCGCGGCATCGGGCGGGTGGGAATCTCCTTCAGCAAGCCGCCGACGCCCATGGCGGCAATATCCTGCGCGGTGACGGGGATGCCGCAAATCACCCGCTCCAGCACCCAATCGGCGCCGTTCAGCGCCGGGGAACGGGCACAGCCCGGCAGGCCGATCACCGGCCTGCCCTGAAACGCGCCCAGAAACAACAGGTTGCCAGGGTCGACGGGCATTCCGAAACGGGTCACGCTGCCGCCTGCACTGCGCAGCGCCTGGGGCGCGACGTCATGGCTGTCGGAGGTGGCGGAGCCGGTCAGCACCAGCAGCAGCTCTCCCGGTGCCTGGATGATGGCCGCTGCCAGCGCGTCCTCGCGGTGCGGGACCACCACGCGCTCTGACAGGCTGATGCCCATCCGGTGCAGGCGCCCGGCCATGGCGGCGCGGCCTTTGTCCCGGGGCGTGTCTCCGGTCACTTGTGTTTCGATCAGCGTGGCAGAGGAGAAAACCGGGGCCAGCACCCGCATCGCTTCTGCGGCGCCTGTGCAGGCCTGACGGACGGCGCCTGCGGGCACGGCATAGGAAATCACCTTGATTGTAGCGATCATGCCGTCTGCATCAGCGCGGTGATAATCGGGCACCGTTGCGATGGTGATCATCGGGTCAACGGTGTTAAAGGCTTCCAGCTTGGCCAGATCCAGCCGCACCAGCCCGGCGTGGGCGGCATACAGGTTCACCCGCCCGGTGCCCGCGCCGGAGATGCGGACGCCCTGCCCGGCTGGATCCGGTACCAGCGCATTCGCCAGCGCCTCTGCCGCGGCATCTTCATGCATGTCGCCGGATTCCAGCCGGGCGGCGGTGAGCTTTGTGTGGCCGGCGGCGGCAAGGTCAGCGAGGTCTGCAGCGCTCAGTTCCGTGCCCTTGGCAATCTTGCGCGCGGCACCTTGCAGCGAGTGCGCAAGGATCGCGCCTTCGGCGTCTTTCAGGGCAAGCGTGCCGAACTTCATGGCTGTCTGCCGCGCAGGACGGCGGTCATTTCCGAGAGGATCGAGACGGCAATCTCTGCTGGTCCCGCCGCGCCGATATTCAGGCCGATAGGGCCGTGGATGCGGGCGATCTGGGCCTCTGTGAAACCTGCTTCCTGCATCCGCGCGGTGCGGGAGGCATGGGTTTTCTTGGAGCCCAGCGCACCGATGTAAAACACGTCGGCCGCCAGCGCCGCCTGCAAGGCCGGGTCGTCCAGTTTCGGGTCATGGGTCAGCAGCACAATGGCGGTGCGGGTATCCAGCCCCAGTTTTTCCACCGCTTCGTCCGGCCAGTCGTCGATCAGGGTTTCACCGGGAAAGCGTTCGGGGGAGGCAAAGGCGGCGCGCGGGTCGATGATCACCACGTCATAGCCGGCAATCCGCGCCATCGGCACCAGCGCTTGGGTGATATGGACAGCCCCCACACAGACCAGCCGCAGCGGCGGGTTGTGCACGGCCACAAAGGTTTCGCCGTCCTCCTCCAGCCCGGAGCGGTCCATCCGCATCCGCTCGGGGTAAGCGCCGCGCGCCAGACGGCGGGCGCCGGTGGTCAGGTTCACCTCATAGGCCACGGGCGTGCGGTTTGCGCGGGCCTGCACCAGGTCCTCCAGAAGATCCGCGGGCAGCGCGCGGCCGACCGGCTCCACCAGCACCTTGATGGTGCCGCCGCAGGCCAGGCCGACGGCAAAGGCATCCGCGTCGCTGACGCCGAACTCCAGCAGGCGGTGGCGGCCGTCCTGCAGCGCCTCCTGCGCCTCGACCACCACCGCGCCCTCGACGCAGCCGCCGGAGACCGAACCCTCGATTCGCCCGTCGCCGCCCACCACCAGCTGCGCGCCGGTGCGGCGCGGGGCGGATCCCCAGGTCTGCACGACAGTTGCCAGTGCCGCGCCTGTACCGGCCCGATGCCAGTTCAGCGCGGTTTCCGGGGCGTGCTCAAAAGGGGTCATGGTCTGCATGCGGCGTCCTCCCAGCACCGGTATATCTGCCGTCATACATCGGCGCTTGGGCCGCGGGTTGCAAGCGTCTTACGCCTTAGAGCAGCGCCATCAGCCGCGCCTTTTCCCCCGCATCCGAGGGGTTGGATATCACCTGCGCCAGATCCTGCAGTGAAGCGATGGAATGGCCCGCGCGGAAGCTGTCGGCATAGGGCAGCATGGCGCGTATGCCTTGCGCCTTGGGGGCAAAACCGTCCCAGCGCAGCAAAGGGTTGAGCCAGATCAGGCGGCGCGACGAAAGCTGCAGCCGCTGCATTTCGCGCGCCAATCCTTCGGGATCGCCGCGATCAAGCCCGTCGGTGATCAGCAGCACCACCGCGCCCTGCCCCATGACGCGGCGCGACCAGTCGCGGTTGAAGGCATGCAGGCAGTCGCCGATCCGGGTGCCGCCCTCCCAATCCTGCGCCTCGGCGCCGGCCGCGGCCAGGGCGGCATCGACGTCGCGCTGATGCAGATGGCGGGTGATATTGGTGAGCCGGGTGCCGAAGGTGAAGCCATGCACCCTGGCCCAGCCCCGGCCCCCGGCATTTTCCTGGGCGTTGGCGGCGGCATGCAGGAAATGCAGGATGATTCGGCTGTACTGGCTCATCGAACCGGAGATGTCGCAGAGCACCACCAGATTGGGCCAGCGGATGCGGCGCCTGACGCGGGCGATCTGCTGCAGGTCGCCGCCCTGGCGGGCTGCGTTGCGCAAGGTGCGGCGCCAGTCGGGACGTGTCCCCCGCGGCGCGGCCATCAGGCGGCGCGACTGGATCGGCTGAACCGGCAGGGTGAGCTGGGCAAGAAGGCGTTTGGCGGCGGCCGTCTCAGCCGTGCTCATCTGTTCGAAATCGAGGGTTCTGAGCCGTTCCTCCGCCGACATGGTGAGGGTGCTGTCGATTTCAACCTCGGTGCCCTCCTCATCACTGTCCGGTGTCTCCGGCTGGTCCTGGATGCCGTCCAGCAGCGCCTCGGCTGCGCGTTTTTCGGCGGGTTTGGCGCTGCGCTCCTGCTGCACGCCGCGAATCGCAGGCAGCATCGCGGCCATCATCTGCTCGAGGTATCTGGGGTCGCGCCAGAACAGGCGGAAGACCTGGGCAAAGACCACCCGCTGTTCGGGCTTGGCGACAAAGCAGGCGTGCAGGGCCCAATAGAAATCCGCGCGGCTGGTGAAGCCTGCGGCCGCCACCGCCGCCACCGCGTCCAGCACCCGGCCGGGGCCGATGGGAAGACCCGCCTTGCGCAGGGCGCGGGCGAAATGGGTGATGTTGCGGACCAGCTTGGGGTCCTCCGGCAGGGTGAGCGGCGCGGTGTCAGGCATCAGCGTTCCGGGGGCGCGTGCCGGGGCGAGCGTTCGGGGGGCGCTGCCCCCGGCCCTTGCGGGCCTCCTCCGGAGTATTTCGGGAAAGATGACGCATCAGGCAGCATCCAGGCCGGCCTTGGCCTGATCCAGAATGCGCTTGGCCTCGGAGCCGTGCAGCCGGGCAATGTCGTCCTGGTATTTCAGGATTGCGCCGAGGGTGTCGGCGATCACCGCGGGGCTGAGGGCAATCACGTCAAGCGCCAGAAGGCAATTGGCCCAGTCGATGGTCTCGGCCACGCCCGGTTTCTTGAACAGATCCTCGGTGCGCAGGGATTGCACGAAGGCGACAATCTCGCGGCTGAGCTGCGCGCTGGCCCGGGGTGCGCGGGCGTTGAGGATTTCGACTTCACGGTCGAAGTCGGGGTAGTCGACCCAGTGGTACAGGCAACGGCGTTTCAGGGCGTCATGCACCTCGCGGGTGCGGTTGGAGGTAAGGATGACAATCGGCGGCTCCGGCGCCTGGATGGTGCCAAGCTCGGGGATGGTGACCTGGAAATCGCTGAGCGCCTCCAGCAGGAAGGCTTCGAACGGTTCATCGGTGCGGTCCAGCTCGTCGATCAGCAGCACCGGCGCGCCGTGCTCATCCGGGCGCATCGCCTGCAGCAGCGGGCGTTCGATCAGGTAATCGGCAGAGAAAAGTTCCGCCTGCAGGGCGGCGCGTTCGGCGCTGCCTGCGGCCTCGGCGGTGCGGATGGCGACCATCTGGGCGGCGAAGTTCCATTCATAGACCGCGCTGGCGGCGTCCAGCCCCTCGTAGCATTGCAGCCGGATCAGGCGGCGGCCGAGGCTGGCGGCCAGCGCCTTGGCGATCTCGGTCTTGCCGGTGCCGGCCTCGCCCTCAAGGAACAGCGGGCGGCCCAGTTTCAGCGACAGGAACACCACAGTGGCCAGGGACCTGCCGCAGACATAGCCCTGCTCCGACAGCATGTGCTGGACCTGATCGATGGATTGCGCCTGCTGCATGTTGTGCCTCCCCTTGCCCGGCCAACAGGCCATGCGGAGCGGCATCGGTCAAGCCGCAGGCTGCGGCGACGCTGCGGCGGCGGGGCGGCGGCGGGGCTGACGGGGGCGGTTGTATAACCGGGCCTGCCGGGTAAAACTGCCACGGGACGGCCCTGCAGACGGCCAGGGCAAAGGGACAGAGACAGGAACGCCAGCCATGCACCGCGTTTTTCGCAAACATGCCGGCCCGGGCGGCCGGGACCAGAGGCGCTAGGGGATGCGGGTTCTGGCCGTCCTTTGCGTGCGCAATGAGGCCGCGTTCCTGCTGGAATGGCTGGCCCATCACCGGGTTGCGGGTTTCACCGATTTCCTGGTGTTTTCAAACGATTGCCAGGACGGCACCGATCGGATGCTGGACCATTTGCAGGACCGGGGCCAGCTGGTCCATGTCCGCAATGAAGGCCCCTATGACAAGGGCGGCATTCAGTTCACCGCATTGAAGCAGGCAGACCGGCATCCGCTGATGAAACAGGCCGATTGGGTGCTGGTGCTGGATATCGACGAATTTGTCTGCATCAAGACCGGCGGCGGCAAAGTGGCGGATCTGCTGGCGGCGCTGCCCGAGGCGGATGCGGTGACGCTGACCTGGCGGCTGTTCGGCAACGCCGGCGCGGTGCGCTACCAGGATGCGCCGGTGACCGCGCAATTCACCCGCTGCGCGCCGGAGGTCATTCACTGGCCGTGGCGGGCGGTGATGTTCAAGACGCTGTACCGCAATGACGGCACCTACCGGAAATGCGGTGTGCACCGGCCCCGGGATACCGGCAGCACGGCGCGGCTGGACAGCTTCCGCTGGTATGATTGCGAAGGCCGCGAACTGGGCAAGGCGTTCAAGACCAAGCGGCTGTTTTCCAATTACGGCCAGCCCAACGGGCGGCTGGCGCAGCTGAACCATTACCCGCTGGGGGCGATGGAAAGCTATGTGCTGAAGGCCGACCGCGGCCGGGTCAACCGGCAGGCGGAGCTGGGCATGGATTACTGGGTCGAGCGGAATTATTGCAGCGCCGAGGATAGTTCGATCGCCCGTTACGGCCCGGCAACTGCGGATCTGCGGGCCGCGCTGATGGAGGACCCGGAGCTGGCGCGGCTGCACAGCCGCGCCGTGGCCTGGCGCCGGGCCCGGTTTGCCGGGCTGATGACACAGGAACCCTATCGGGCGCTGTTCGCGCGGCTGCTGATGACACCCCCAGCCCGTCCGATAAGCCCGGCCGCTGCCAATCTGCTGCGCAGTTTCGCCATTCCGGATCAAGCCGCTCCGCCGCCGGAGGAGGACGGCAGCTGACCCCTGATGCCCCCCCGGATAATGGCCGCCGAAAGGACCCCGGGCCGCCTTATTCAGGCATGGGTTTTTCCAATTTTGGCCTTAATTGTCACTTAAATCTAAATCCAAACAGCAGGCCCGGACCTATGGGGAGGGCGCAGAGGATGGCAGGCATGCAGGACGGACTTGAAAATCTGGAGGAAGACCTTTCCGGGCTGAAGCCGGCCCAGTGGAAGGCCCGGATGGCGGCGCTGGCCGAAGAGCATGGCATGTACCAGCCGCTGGGCGACAAGCATTTCGCCACTTTCATCGATCAGGGCAATACGCTTCTGGTGACATTTGAGACCATGCAGGGCATTCACAACCTGTCGGACCAGGCCCAGCCTTTGGGGTTTGATCTGGTGAAGAACCTGGGCTGGTCGCATATGTGCGTGGTGTCGGACGGCGACACCTGGTTCCGCGACGGCCGCATCTACGGGTTTTTCGACCAGCTGATCGACGACGGGTTCTTTGACGAGTTCGACAATGTGATCTTTTACGGCGCAGGCCCCTGCGGCTATGCGGCGGCGGCCTTTTCGGTGGCTGCGCCGGGGGCGGTGGTGGTTGCGGTGCAGCCGCAGGCGACGCTGGACCCGCGGATGACCGAATGGGATGACCGCTTTGCCGAAATGCGGCGCCTGTCCTTCACCGACCGCTATGGCTATGCGCCCGATATGCTGGACGCCGCCGATCAGGCCTATGTGATCTATGACCCGCGGGAACGCCTGGACGCCATGCATGCCGCGCTGTTTGCGCGCAAGAACGTGACCCGTCTGCGGGTGCCGCACCTGGGCGATGCGGTGCAATCCCGGCTGATCGAGATGGAGATGCTGTATCACATCCTGTCGCTGGCCGGCAGCCGCAAGCTGAGCGCCGGCGCCTTCCACAAGCTGTTCCGCAGCCGCCGCAACAACTCCTATTTCCTGCGCAACCTGCTGGGGCGGCTGGAGCGGGAAGACCGGGCCTATCTGATCGCGCTGCTGTGCCGCAACGTGACCGAACGGATGCGGGCGCCGCGGTTCCGCCGCCGCCTGCAAGAGATGGAAAAGCGTGCCGGAGACGGCGAGTTCACCTTTCCGTCCAAGCGCTGAGCAGCCCCTGGCTTTGCTTGGGGGCTGCGGCCGCATACAGCCGCTTCTTTTCCGCCCGCTGCTGTGCTAACGCGGGCGCATGACCGAGACGCTGACCATCCCCCGCCCCGACGACTGGCATCTGCATCTGCGCGATGGCGCCATGCTGGAAGCCGTGCTGCCCGAAACCGCCCGACATTTCGGCCGCGCCATCATCATGCCGAACCTGGTGCCGCCGGTGGTGACCGGCGCCCAGGCCGCCGCCTACCGCGGCCGGATTCTGGCCGCGCTGCCCGAAGGCATGGCGTTCGAGCCCTTGATGACGCTTTATCTGACCGAGGACACCGACCCGGCGGATGTCGCCGCGGCGCATGCCAGCGGGCTGGTCAAGGCGGTGAAGCTCTACCCCGCCGGCGCCACCACCAATTCGGCCTCGGGCGTCAGCGATTTCAACAAGGTGCGCGGCGTGCTGGAAAAGATGGCCGAGATCGGCCTGCCGCTGTGCGTGCACGGCGAAGTGACGGATGCGGAGATCGACATTTTCGACCGCGAGGCGGTGTTCATCGACCGGGTGCTGGACCCGATCCGCAAATCCACCCCCGGCCTGCGTGTGGTGATGGAGCATATCACCACCAAAAACGGGGTCGATTATGTGAAATCCAATTCCGCCGGCCTGGGCGCGACGATCACCACCCATCATCTGATCATCAACCGCAACCACATCCTGGTCGGCGGCATCAAGCCGCACTACTACTGCCTGCCCGTCGCCAAGCGCGAAGAGCACCGGCTGGCCTTGCGCGCGGCGGCCACCTCGGGCGATGCGCGGTTCTTTCTGGGCACCGATTCCGCGCCGCATACCGACCCGAACAAGGAAAGCGCCTGCGGCTGTGCCGGCTGTTTCACCGCAACCAACACCATGTCCCTGCTGGCGCATGTGTTCGAGGAGGAGGGCGCGCTGGACAAGCTGGCGGGCTTTGCCTCGGAAAACGGGCCTGCGTTCTATGGGTTGCCGGTCAGCAGCGAGCGCCTGACGCTGCGCAAATCCGGCACCGCTGTGGATTTCCCGGAGAAGATCGACAGCGCCGACGGGCCGGTGACGGTGTTTGATCCGGGCTTTGCCGTGTACTGGGCTGCCGGCGCGTAAGACACAAATTTCCTAGACGAAAATTGCCGGGAAAATGCCAGTTTCCCCGGCACCAGAAAGGACCCGATCATGATCCCCTCCTCCTACCCGTCCCAAGAAGAAATCGCCCGCCTGTCGGCCCGGATGCTGCTGGAAATCGGCGCGGTGAACTTTAATACCGAAACGCCCTATACGCTGGCCTCCGGCCTGCCCTCGCCGAGCTATATCGACTGCCGCAAGCTGATCTCCTTTCCGCGCATCCGCTCGACGCTGATGGATTTCATGACTGTCACCGTGATGCGCAATGCCGGGTTCGAGGCGTTTGACAATATCGCCGGCGGCGAGACCGCAGGCATCCCCTTTGCCGCGCTGGTGGCCGAACGTCTGGCGCTGCCGATGACCTATGTGCGCAAGAAGCCCAAAGGCTATGGCCGCAATGCCCGTATCGAGGGCGCAATGAGCGACGGCGAGCGGGTGCTGCTGGTCGAGGACCTGACCACCGATGGCGGCTCGAAACTGTCGTTCGTCGATGCGATCCGCGAAACCGGCGCCAGCTGCGGCCACACGGCGGTGATTTTCTATTACGACATCTTTCCCGAAACCACCAAGACGCTGGGCGACCACGGGGTCGAGCTGCATTATCTCTGCACCTGGTGGGATGTGCTGGCCGAAGCCCGCGCCCAGGGTGCCTTCAGCACCGAGACGCTGGATGAGGTGGAGACCTTCCTGAAGGATCCCCGCGCCTGGCAGGACGCGCATAAATCCGCCTGACCCTGCGGCAAGCGGTACCGGGCAGCCTGTGGACAAGGCTGCCCCGAATCGCATTTCCGCCCTGGCCGGTACGCAGATATAGGGGTCTATTCAAGACGCCCCGCATCATGTAGCCTGCATAGGACAGGCTTGCTGGCCCTTTCCGATAAAAAGCCCACAGGCCCGGTGCGGATATCCACAAGGGATCCACAGAGATTCCCAGATAGGAGAACCGCCCCCGGCGCCCTATAAGGCGGCCAAACGACGAGAGCAGTGATGAACGAGATTACTCCCTTTGACGGCGATATGCCCCCTCCGGCGCCGATGCCGGACCCCGCCGCGCCGCAGAACGCAATGCCGGACAATGAGCTGCCGCATTCGGTCGAGGCGGAACAGCAGCTGCTGGGGGCGATCCTGACCAACAACGAGGTCTACGACAAGATCGCGCTGATCATCGACTCGTCGCATTTCTACGATCCGGTGCATGCCCGGATCTATGAGGTGGCGGCGGCGCGGATTTCCAAGAACGCGCTGGCCTCGCCGGTGACGCTGAAGGCGTTTCTGGAAGACCATGAGGGGCTGAAGGAACTGGGCGGGCCGGCCTATCTGGCCAAGCTTGCCGGCGCGTCGATCTCGGCCTTTGCGGTGCGGGACTATGCGCAGATGATTTACGACCTGGCGATCCGGCGCGAACTGATCGCCCTGGGCCAGAGCATTGCGGAAAAGGCGCGCCGCGTCGACGTGGCGTCGGAACCAAAAGAGCAGATCGTCGAGGCGGAGCAGTCGCTGTATCAGCTGGCCGAACAGGGCCAGACGGAGAGCGGTTTCAAGTCGTTCCTGAAAGCCGTCACAGAAGCGGTTAATGTGACCAACGAGGCGTATCAGCGGGGTGGCGGCATGGCCGGCATCTCGACGGGCCTGATGGACCTCGACAAGCAACTTGGCGGCCTGCATCCCTCGGACCTTCTGATCCTTGCGGGCCGCCCTTCTATGGGGAAGACGTCGCTGGCGACCAACATTGCCTTCAACGTCGCCAAGGCCTATAAACGCGGGGTGAAACCCGACGGCAGCGAAGGCGCGCTGGACGGCGGCGTGGTCGGCTTCTTCAGCCTCGAGATGAGCGCCGAACAGCTGGCCGGGCGTATTCTGGCGGAAGCGTCGGAAATCTCCTCGCACAAGATCCGCCAGGGCGACATGACCGAGGGCGAATTCCGCCGCTTTGTGCAGGCGGCCAAGGATCTGGAAAGCTGCCCGCTGTTCATCGACGACACGCCTGCAATCCCGATTTCGCAGCTGGCCGCACGGGCGCGGCGGCTGAAGCGGACCCACGGGCTGGACCTGCTGGTGATCGACTATCTGCAGCTGTGCCGCGGCATGGCCGACAACCGGGTCAACGAGATTGCCGAAATCTCGATGGGGATGAAGGCGATTGCCAAGGAGCTGAACATACCTGTCATCGCACTGTCGCAGCTGTCGCGGCAGGTGGAAAACCGTGACGACAAACGGCCGCAGCTGTCCGACCTGCGGGAATCCGGCTCGATTGAGCAGGACGCCGACGTGGTGATGTTCGTGTTCCGCGAGGAATACTACAAGGAGCGGGAAAAGCCCGGCGACCACGAGCTGGACAAGATGGAAGAGTGGAAGCAGGCGATGGAACGGCTGCACGCCAAGGCCGAGGTGATCGTCGGCAAGCAGCGCCACGGCCCGATCGGCACGGTGGAGCTGTCGTTCGAGGCGCAGTTCACCCGCTTTGGCAACCTGGCCAAATCCTGGCAGCAGGGGCAGGAAGACTATTGATCCCGGCCGGTTGCGGCCGCAATCAGGATGACCGTGCCAGGGCCTGGCAGTCCGCGTGACCGTCAGCGCCCCGGCACCGGCCCGGTCCAGCCCCCCCCCCCCCGCTGGACCGGGCTTATTTGTTTCCTGCAGGCAAGCCTCCGCCGCCATTCCGGTTTTTCCCACTTGACCTGCGCGTGCCCCATGTCATGAACACCGCATGAGCACGGCAAGATTGACAATCAACCTGGATGCGCTGGTCACCAACTGGCGGAATCTGGATGCGCTGACCGGCTGCGAAACCGCAGCCGTGGTCAAGGCGAATGGATACGGCCTGGATGCGGGCCGCGTCGGCAAGGCGCTGGCCAGGGCCGGTGCGCGCAATTTCTTTGTGGCGGCGGCCGAGGAAGGCGGCGCGCTGCGCCGTGCGCTGGGGCCCGGCCCCGGCATCTCGGTGTTTTCCGGCCATATGGAGGGCGACACCAAGCTGCTGAAGGATTTCCAGCTGACGCCGATGCTGAACTCGCTGGACCAGATGCTGCGCCACTTTGAAACACTGCCGGGGCATCCGTTCGGGGTGCAGCTGGACAGCGGCATGAACCGGCTGGGGATGGAGCACGGCGAATGGGCGGCCGTGGCCGAGATCGCCCTGGGCCAGAACCCGGTTCTGCTGATGTCGCATCTGGCCTGCGCCGATGAACCGGGCCACGCGATGAACGCCCGGCAGTTGCAGAGTTTCCGCGATATGACCGACGGGCTGGAGATCCCCCGCTCGCTGGCGGCGACCGGCGGCATGCTGCTGGGGCCGGATTATCATTTTGATCTCTGCCGCCCCGGTATCGGGATTTACGGCGGGCTGCCGTTCCAGGACGCGCTGCCGGTGGTGCAGCTGGACCTGCCGGTGATTCAACTGCGCGATCTGGAACCGGGCGAGACTGCCGGTTATGGCAACACCTGGACCGCCAAGCGCCCCAGCCGCATTGCCACGGTGGCCGCGGGCTATGCCGACGGCCTGCACCGGGCGATGGGCAATGGCGGCATCCAGGTCTTTGCAGGCCGCACCGCCTGCCCCGTCGTGGGCCGGATCTCGATGGATCTGATCACCGTGGATGTGACGGATCTGGCGGAGGTGCCGGAGACGCTGGCGATTCTCAATGAACAGCAGACCGTCGATACCCTGGCCGATGCGGCCGGCACTATCGGCTATGAGATCCTGACCGCAACCGGCCACCGCTACGCACGGACCTATCAGGGATGAACCCGGTGGCACTCCTGGCCCGGCTGGGCCGCACCGCGCTGGCGTCGCTGGCCGCGGTTGGCCGCGCGGCGCTGTTTGCGCTGCGGGCCTTCAGCCATATGGTCCGCCCGCCCTATTACCCGCGTGAATTCCTGCAGGCGCTGCTGAACATCGGCTGGCTGTCGCTGCCGGTTGTGGGGCTGACCGCGATTTTCACCGGCGGCGCGCTGGCGCTGCAGATCTATGCGGGCGGCGCCCGTTTCAACGCCGAAGCCGTGGTGCCGCAGATCGTTGCCATCGGCATGGTGCGCGAATTGGGCCCGGTGCTGGTCGGGCTGATGATTGCGGCGCGGGTGACGTCGTCGATTGCGGCGGAAATCGCCACCATGAAAGTGACCGAGCAGATCGACGCGCTGGTGACGCTGTCGACCCACCCGATGAAATACCTGGTCGCCCCCCGCGTGCTGGCGGCGCTGATCACCGTGCCGGTGCTGGTCGGTGTCGGCGACATCATCGGCATCATGGGCGGTTATACCGTGGCGGTGCAGAACCTCGGCTTCAACGCCGCGGCCTACCTGAAGAACACCGTCGACTTCCTGGAACCTCTGGACATCATCTCGTCGCTGACCAAAGGCGCCGCATTCGGCACCATTGCGGCGATGATGGGCTGCTATTACGGCATGCAATCGGGCCGCGGCGCGCAGGGCGTGGGCCGCGCCACCAAGGGTTCGGTCGAATCCGCTGCGGTGCTGATCCTGGCCGCCAATTTCGTTCTGACGGGGGTGTTTTTCTCGCTATGATCCGCATGGAAAACGTCCACAAGGCCTTTGGTGACAACGCGGTGCTGAACGGGCTGAACCTGGAAGTCCCCAAGGGCACATCGATGGTGATCATCGGCGGCTCCGGCACCGGCAAATCGGTGGCGCTGAAAAGCGTGCTGGGCCTGATCACGCCGGACAGCGGCGAGATCTATGTCGATGGCAGGCCGTCCGGATCCGGCGACCGCGACAAGTTCCTGGCGCGGTTCGGCATGCTGTTTCAGGGCGGCGCGCTGTTTGACAGCCTGCCGGTCTGGCAGAATGTGGCCTTCCGCCTGCTGCGCGGCGCGTTGAAGCGCCCGGCTGAGGAAGCGCGCGGGATCGCCATTGAAAAACTGCGCCGGGTGGGCCTGAAGGCGAATGTCGCCGACCTCCTGCCTGCGGAGCTGTCCGGCGGCATGCAGAAACGGGTGGGGCTGGCCCGGGCGATTGCAGCAGAGCCCGAGATCATCTTTTTCGACGAGCCGACGACGGGTCTGGACCCGATCATGTCCGGCGTCATCAACGACCTGATCCGCGAGATCGTGGTGGAGATGGGCGCCACCGCGATGACCATCACCCACGACATGTCCTCGGTCCGCGCAATTGCCGACAATGTGGCGATGCTGCACGGCGGGGTGATCCAGTGGACCGGCCCGGTGGCCGAGATGGACGCCTCGGGCGATCCCTACATGGAGCAATTCATCCACGGCCGCGCGGAGGGGCCGATCGAGGCGGTTCGGTGAGGCATGACCGAAGATTGTGTTCCTCTTTATGATCTTCTTGGGTCTGCGCAGAACCCGTATGCCGTTGCCAGCACCTGTATTCTGCTCGCTCTGCCCATAGCTGCAGGACTTGCATTGCTGGCTGAGGGGCCAGGCCTCGCCGCGTATTGCAGCCGGCATCGTGTCCGCGGTTCTGTGGGCAGTGCTGCTGGCGGCACATTGGATTTCACCGCAGTTCAGCAAGCAGCTGCTTCCGCAGAAGCTGAACACATTGGTGTTCATACTCCTGTTTCTTAGCACCATGATAGACTGGCTGGTCCAGGCATTCCGCAGCCGGCTGCGCCCATTGCTGAGCGATGCAACTGTATTCATGCTCCTAGCATCCCCTGCCTATCACCTTCAGTGCGATGTCCAGCGCAACGAAGAGTATCTGTGAAGACAGCATCGCAAAATCTGGCTGATCTACAGGATCTTCCGCCCTATTTCACCTTTGCCCAAATACTCCCGCCGGAGGCATCCAATACAAGGCCAGCGCCTGTCCGCGGGCGGAAGCGTAGCGCCCGCCCATGGGGGCGGACAGGCGCTGGCCGGGCCGCAATCGGCCCGGCTGCTGGATGTTCGCAGCGTTTTCCCCCTTTCAAATCCGGCGCGAAAGGCACAAGTCTTGGCGGAACTGCACAAACGAGCCGCCATGATCCTCCGCCTTCTCACCCTGTCGCTGCTGATCCTCTACCCCGTCGCCTGGTTTGCGCCGCTGATGCGGGCGGGGCTGCTGCCGATCTTCGGCCTCAGCGAGATTTCAGTGATTACGGGCCTGCAGAGCCTTTGGGGCAGTGACGCGGCGCTGGCGCTGATTGTCACCTTCTTTGCGATCTTTGCCCCCTACCTCAAGACCATCGGCCTGGCGCTGGTGCAGTGGAATCTCTTGGACACCAAGGTGCAGCCGGTGCTGCATGTGCTGGGCAAGCTGGCGATGGCCGACATTTTTCTGATCGCGCTTTACATCACGCTTGCCAAGGGAATCGGGCTGGGCACCATCGAAACCGCCTGGGGCCTGTATCTGTTCACCGCCTGCATTCTGGCCTCGCTGGCGTTGGGGCTGCTGACGGAACGCTCTGCAAAGATTGGGAAAACACCGGGGTGAAAGCTTGATCCGGCGCTGAACCGCTCCATTTTGTAGGGCCGAACACCTGTATCGCAGGGGTCCGGCACGCTGTACCCGATTGACGGGTGTCCCCCGCAGCCCGCCTGCCCTGCATCTGTTGCATTGCTGCTGGAGGGGGACCTATGTCCGGCGTTCAATCGATCCTGTTCACTGCCCAAACCGCCTTCATGCGGCTGACGTTCCTGCTGATCTGCGGCGGCGCTCTGGCGGCGCTGGCGGCCACCGGAATGTCGGCCGCGGGCCTCTGGCCCTGGCTGAGCCTGCAGGCCGGGATCGGCGCCGAAATCCATCCCCAGGCCGGGATGGCAGCGCAAATCATCCTGACGGCGCTGGCGGTGATGCTGGCCTTTTTCCTGCCTGCCAGCGGCCGCATCCTGGCGCTGGAGAATTCGCACCGGCGGTTTTCCCTGCAGATGGAGGATGTGCTGCAGGCCTACCAACTGGCCCATGCCGCCGACCGTGCCGGAAGCTTTACCCTGGCCTCCGAATTCGACGCGGTGAAGGAGCGGCTGGCCTTTCTGCGGTCGCACCCTGATCTGGCTGGGCTGGAGCCGCAGGTGCTGGAAGTGGCGTCGCAGATGAGCCAGGTCAGCCATGAGCTGGCAGAAACATATTCTGACGCCAAGGTCGCCCGCGCCCGGCTGTTTCTGCGGCAGCGCCAGGAGGAGCTGGAAACCTTCAAGGCGCGGCTGGAGGATGCCCGGATCATCATGCATGAGCTGCGCCAATGGACCCGCGATGTGGAGATCGAAGAAAGCATCGCCAAATCGCATCTGGGGCGGCTGCGCGGCGAGCTGTTCGAATTGCTGCCGGAACTGTCGGCGCAATTGCAGGGCCTGCCAGACGGGACCGATCCGCAACCCGGCAGCGTGGTGCCGATCCAGCCGCCCCGCCGCGCGGATTGATACCCGGAGCGCGCGGCAGAGTCTCGCGTCTGCCGCGGTAACCTGCCCCAGGGGCGTGTCCCGGTTCGCAGCCTCTTGAACAAAACGGAAACGTCTGCCACTGATCTGGCATGGCTAAAACATCTTTCTCCTGCTCGGCCTGCGGCGCGAGCTTTTCAAAATGGTCTGGCCGCTGCGAGGGCTGCGGCGAATGGAACACGATTTCCGAGGACAAGGGGCTGAGCTCCGGCCCCTCGAAAAAGTCGCTGGGCGTCAAGCGCGGGCGCACCATCCCGCTGACCGATCTGGCGACACGGGAAACCCCGCCGCCGCGCAGCTGCTGCGGCGTCGGAGAGCTGGACCGGGTGCTGGGCGGCGGGCTGGTGGCGGCCTCGGCCATTCTGGTGGGCGGCGATCCCGGCATCGGTAAATCCACGCTGCTGCTGCAGGCGGCAGCGCGGTTTGCCCAGTCCGGGGTCAAGACCATCTATGTCAGCGGCGAAGAGGCCTCGGCCCAGGTCAGAATGCGGGCGCAGCGGCTGGGGCTGGCGGATGCGCCGGTGCAGCTGGCGGCGGAGACCAACCTGCGCGATATCCTGACCACATTGGAAGCAGAGAGGCCGAAGCTGGCGATTATCGATTCCATCCAGACCATGTGGGCCGATCACGTGGACAGCGCGCCGGGGTCGGTCAGCCAGGTGCGCGCGGCGGCGCATGAGCTGACAACCTTTGCCAAGCGCAACGGGGTGTCGATCATCATGGTCGGCCATGTCACCAAGGACGGCCAGATCGCAGGTCCCCGGGTGGTCGAGCATATGGTCGACACGGTGCTGTATTTCGAAGGTGAGCGCGGCCATCAGTTCCGCATTCTGCGGGCGGTCAAAAACCGGTTCGGCCCGGCGGATGAGATCGGCGTGTTCGAGATGACCGGCGGCGGGCTGGCTGAAGTCATCAATCCTTCGGCGCTGTTCCTGTCCGAACGCGGCGAACCGTCGCCCGGGTCGGTGGTGTTTGCCGGCATCGAGGGTACCCGCCCGGTGCTGGTCGAAATGCAGGCGCTGATTGCGCCCTCGCCGCATTCGCAGCCGCGCCGGGCTGTTGTGGGCTGGGATTCATCCCGTCTGGCGATGATCCTGGCGGTTTTGGAAGCGCGCTGCGGCATTCCGTTTGCCGGATTGGATGTCTATCTGAACGTGGCGGGCGGCATGAAGATCTCGGAACCTGCGGCAGACCTTGCGGTGGCTGCGGCGCTGCTGAGTGCGCGCGAAGACGTGGCTTTGCCCGCCGATACGGTGATTTTCGGAGAAATTTCGCTATCCGGGGCGCTCCGGCCTGCCCCGCAGACCGAAAACCGGTTGAAAGAGGCGCAAAAACTTGGTTTCACGGCGGCAATTGCCCCTGGCGGCAGCAAAACCGTGCCGGTGACCGGCCTGAACTTGAGAAAGTCCGGCGATCTGGCCGGTTTTGTTGGCGAATTCTTCGGGGCCGGCTAAGGTCGCAAAAAATTTGATATCGCAGGCAAACGGGCGAGGGACATGGAAGGTTTCACAATCATCGACGGGGTCGTGGCCCTGGTCATCGTGGTATCGGCGCTGCTGGCCTATTCGCGCGGCCTGGTGCGCGAGGCGATGGCCATCGCAGGCTGGATCGCCGCGGGCGTGCTCGCCTTTATCTTTGCGCCGCAGGTCGAACCCCTGATGGCAGAGATCCCGGTGATCGGCGAATTCATCGCCGACAGCTGCGAATTGTCGATCATTGCGGCCTTTGCGGCCGTGTTTGCACTGGCGCTGATCGTGGTCTCGTTTTTCACGCCGCTGTTTTCCACCCTGGTGCAGCGCTCCGCGCTTGGCGGGCTGGATCAGGGCACGGGTTTCTTCTTTGGCGTCTTGCGCGGCATTCTTTTGGTGGCAATCGCCTTCTTCCTCTACAATGTGGTGATGACCGGGCAGAGCTTTACAATTGTTGACGAAAGCCGCTCGGCCGAAGTGTTCGAGCGCCTGATCGGCAAGATTGAGGAACGCAACCCGGAGCAGGCCTTGGGCTGGGTCACCACGCAATATGAAGCGCTGATCGGCTCCTGCGGCCAGTAATACCTAAGGGTTACCACCTTAAGCCAGAAACACGGGCGCCTGACGGGCGCCCGTTTTGCTTTGAATTCAAAGCGTTCACACAGTTATCCACAAGCAGCCGGGCCCGATGGTTAACGAGATAAATTTCGGTTAACGCTTTGTTAACCATATGGAATCACCTGCAGAGCGGCGAATATCCGGATCGTCAAACCTGCGGTAAATCTTAACAAATCCTCAGCCTGCCCCGTCAAAGGGTTAACAATCCGCCTGAAAACGCGGTTTTTGTCCCGAAAAAATCGCGCCATCCCGAAATGGGACGCAAGCCCGCCCCAATTTGGTCCCAATTCGGGGGCCTGATGGCTTCAACGGCAAAACGCCGGGCTAAGACGCTCAGAAGGGACACGAACATGCAGCTGGATCACACCACAGATTTCGCCGACTGCCAGCCGGTTGATGTGCTGCTGCTGACCAATCCCCTGCCGCAAAGCCCGAAGCCGGCTGCGAAACGCGCCCGTGTCCGCAGCGGCGGCTTTCTGCCTGCGACCCTGGTTGAGACCGAAGCAGGCTTTAAGCAGGCCCGCGACGTGAAACCCGGCGACATGGTGTTCACCTTTGACGGCGGTGCCCAGGAAGTGAAGGCGGTGCGCCACGCGGTGCCGCGCCTGACCACATGCCTGCATGTCCCGGCCGGTGCTTTGGGCAACGACACCGACCTGATGCTGCCTTCGGACCAGAAAGTGGCGCTGGAGATGGACACCGCCGAGCGCCTGTTCGGCCTGCCGGTTGTGGTCGCCAAGCTGATTGCGCTGACCGGCTACAAGGGCATTTCCGCCGCCGCGCCGGAACGCCTGGGCCGCATCCATTTCGAATTTGAAGAAGAAGAGCTGGTTTGGGCCGAAAGCGGCATGCTGATGCCCGCAGGCGATGTTGCTGAAGACTCGGCCTTTCATCAGCTGTCGCTGACCGAAACCCGCCAGGTTCTGGCCAGCGATGAAGGCCGTGCCCTGGCCGCAACCGGCATGGGCGGCACCGACGCCCGCCTGCCCAGCCCGCTGGACAACCTGCTGGACCGCATTCTGGCGGCCTGATCCCCGGCCCCGGAAACCAGCCATTCCTCCCTCCCCCCCTCGGCCCGCCACTGTGCGGGCCTTTTCTTTGGCAGACCGCCCCTTTGCAACGCGGGAGATCCGCCCCTGACATCTGCAACAGACGTGTCCGGAAATCCCCCAATGATTTCAGAACGTTTGTTCCGCCTGCAGGCGCGTTCGGGGAAGAAGTTGCCCGGAAAACAGTTGTGTGCCAGCATCGGACACAGGCGCAGAACGCACAACAGACCGCTTGGCGCCCGGTTCCAGGGAGGATTTAACGATGAACTTGCGGCCTGACCCCACATTTCATGCCACCCCCAAACTCGCCATGGAAGCCCCGGCCGAGACGCTGGCTTTCACCCTGATGCTCAGCCCCGATGGCTCGCAGCCCGATGGGCTGGCGGTTGTCGATGTGGATCCCGAGTCGGACAGCTACGGCGATATCGTGCATCAGCTGATGATGCCCAACAAAGGCGACGAATTTCATCATTTCGGCTGGAATGCCTGTTCGTCGGCCCTGTCGCCGCTGACGGGGCACGCGTTTCTGGAGCGGCGCTATTTGATTATTCCCGGCATCCGCTCCAGCCGGATCTATGTGATTGACGTGAAGGAGCCGCTGCAGGCGAAGATCCACAAGATCATCGAGCCGGAAGAGGTCTTTGCCAAGACCGGTTATTCCCGCCCGCATACCATTCACTGCGGGCCCGAGGGCATCTATGTCTCGACCCTGGGCGGCGGCGGCAAAGATGGCACCGACGGGCCGCCGGGCATCTTCATCATGGATTGCGAAACCTTCGAGATCCTGGGCCGCTACGAGATGGACCGCGGCAAGCAGGACAAGCATTATGACTTCTGGTGGAACCTGCCGCGCGATTACATGGTCAGCTCGGAATGGGGGCTGCCGCCGCAGTTCGAGAACGGCATCGTGGCCGAGGATCTGCTGAGCAACAAATACGGCCATTCGATCCATTTCTGGAACCTGCGCCAGCGCAAGAACGTGCAGACCATCGACCTGGGCGAAAACCACCAGATGGCGCTGGAGATCCGGCCCGCGCATGACCCCTCCAAGGACTATGGTTTTTGCGGCGTGGTGGTGGATACCACCAACCTGCAGGGCGCGATCTTTACCTGGTGGCAGAAGGATGACGGCACCTTCGAGGCCAGGAAAACCCTCACCATCGACCCGCGCCCGGAGAAGCCGGAAAACCTGCCGCCGCTGCTGCAGGGATTCGCGGCGGTGCCGCCATTGGTCACCGACATCGACCTGAGCCTGGACGACAAATACCTGTATGTGGCCTGCTGGGGGCTGGGGGAAATGCATCAGTATGATGTTTCCGACCCGATGAAGCCCAAGCTGGCGGGCAAGGTTGAACTGGGCGGGATTGCCCGCAGCGCCAAGCACCCCAACGGCAAGGATTTTGCCTATGGCCCGCAGATGGTCGAGATCAGCCGCGACGGCAAGCGGGTCTATTGGACCAACTCGCTCTATTCCACTTGGGACGACCAGTTCTATCCGGGCGGCGAAGGCGGCCAGATGGTGATGGCCAAGGTGGGCGAAAACGGCGGGCTGGAACTGGACAAGGATTTCTTTGTCGAGTTTCCCAAAGGCTACCGCAGCCACCAGATCCGGCTGGAAGGGGGCGACTGCTCCACCGACAGTTTCTGCTATCCCTCCGTCTGACGGGTGGCGGAACTCTCAACGGCGGCGCTGTGGTGGGCCGTTGTTGCGTCGGGGATCTATCACGGGGTGAATCCGGGGATGGGCTGGCCGCTGGCGGTCTCCTCGGCGCTGATGGAGCGGCGCAGGACCAGCCTGCTGAAGGCGCTGCTGGCGCTGGCCTTGGGCCATCTGCTGGCCATGGCTGCGATCCTGCTGCCGTTTTCGGCATTGCTGCGGCTGACGGAGTGGCATGCGGAAATCCGCATCGGTGCGGCTTGCCTGGTGATTGCGCTGGGGGTGTATCTGCTGATCAACCGCCGTCATCCGCGCTTTCTGGCGCGGGTGCCGCCGTCGCGGCTGGCGCTGTGGTCGTTCCTTGCCGCAATGGCGCATGGCGCCGGGCTGATGCTGGTGCCGGTCTATCTGGGCCTTTGCGGCCCGGACCAAGGCGCAGGCCACGCCGCCGCCTCTACGCTGATGGGGCGCACTGCCGGCATCGCCGTAACTGTGGCGCTGGCCCATACTCTTGCGATGACCGCAGCCGGCGGGGTGCTGGCGCTTGGCGTTTATCATTGGCTGGGGCTGAAGTTCCTGTCAAAGAGCTGGTTCAACCTGGATCTGGTCTGGGCGCTGAGCCTTGTTCTGGTGGGCGTTGTTTCGCTGCTGACGCTGCATTGATGCGGCCGCCCGGAGCATCCTGCCCCACCCCCGTTGCCGCGGTGCGGCATCGGATATGTGATCCTGTGATGACAGCCGCGGCGAAAGGCACTATGTGAGGGCCGGAACAGGAAACGGATTCGGAGCCACACCGCCTTGCTGCTGCAGACGCTGCCCGCCTGCCCTTGCGGACCTGACCTGACGCGCTGCGCGCCGGGTGCCGGCGGCGCATCCGGCGCTCAGGCTCAGGCCGGCTTGCCGGTACGGTCCTTTGGCGCGGCCCGGTCAGCCGGATTGGCGCGCAGCAGGCATAATGCGCTAGACTGCCATCCGAGCCGCTTCCATCAGCAACCGAACAGCAAAGCCTAAGTGGGATTGGAGCCAGCCAATGTGCGGGATTTTGGGGATCGCAAGCCGGGACACGGATGTCTTTGCGGAGATTTATGACGGGCTCTTGATGCTGCAGCACCGCGGCCAGGACGCCTCGGGGATTGTGACCTACACCGGCGAGTTCTTCCGCGAGCGCAAGGAAAACGGTCTGGTCAAGGATGTGTTCGGCCCGCAGGATGCCGACACCCTGACCGGCAAGACCGGCATCGGCCATGTCCGCTATCCCACCGCGGGTTCGCTGAGTGCGGCCGAAGCGCAGCCGTTTTTTGTGAACGCGCCCTATGGCATCTATCTGGTGCACAACGGCAATATCACCAATACCGCCGAGCAGCGCGAGAAGGTGACCGGCAAATACAGCCGCCATCTGCGCACCACCTCGGATTCCGAAATCATGCTGAACGTGCTGGCCGACAAGGTGGCTGACGCGATCAAGGTCAATGGCAATGCCGAGCCGGTCCGCAACATCTTTGCCGGTGTGAAGATGACGATGGAGCGGATCCAGGGCGCCTATTCGGTGCTGTGCATGATCGCCGGTGTCGGCATGCTGGCGTTCCGCGACCCCAACGGCATCCGCCCGCTGTCCGTGGGCAAGCGCCCGGCGGAAAGCGGCGGCGAGGACTTCTGCTTTGCCTCTGAAGATGTGGCGTTCGGCATCAACGGCTTTGAAAAGCTCCGCGATGTGAAGCCGGGCGAGGCCATTCTGATTGATCTGGACGGCAATATGCATACCTTCCAGGCGGTCGAGGGCAAGCTGACCCCCTGCATTTTTGAGTATGTCTACCTGGCGCGGCCCGATTCCATGATGGACGGCGTATCGGTCTACAAGACCCAGCTGCGCATGGGCCAGGCGCTGGCCAAGCAGATCCAGGACGCAGGGCTGGAGATCGACAGCATCATCCCGGTGCCTGATTCGGCCCGCCCGGTGGCGCTGGAAGTCGCCAATTCCACCGGCATCCGGTACCGCGAAGGGCTGGTGAAGAACCGTTATGTCGGCCGGACCTTTATCATGCCGGGCCAGGCCGAGCGGCAGAAATCGGTGCGCCGCAAGCTGAACGCGATCCCGCTGGAGTTCAAGGACCGCAACGTGCTGCTGATCGACGATTCCATCGTGCGCGGCAACACGATTAAAAAGATCGTGCAGATGTGCCGCGATGCGGGCGCCAAGAAGGTCTATATCGCCTCTGCCTCGCCGCCGGTGAAATACCCGAACGTCTATGGCATCGACATGCCGACCAAGCATGAGCTGATCGCAAACGGCCTGTCTGTCGAGGAAATCCGCGAGGAGCTGGGGGCTGACGCGCTGTTCTATCAGAAGCTCGAAGACCTGATCTGGGCGGCGCAGGAAGGCAACCCGGACATCCAGGGCTTTGACTGCTCCTGCTTTGACGGCAACTATGTCACCGGCGTCACCGCCGAATATCTGGACGCGCTCGAAGGCAGCAGCCGGGTCAGCGCCAAGATCCAGGACATGCCGGCCCCCGGCGCCTCCTGGAACGCTTCGAAACTGGCCACCGGCTGAGGCTGGCGCCCCCGCGATCCATGGGGGTTTGATATTCCGGCTGCATCCGCGTATGAGAGCCGCCAACAGTGCATGGGGAGGCGCTGGCCGTGACGGCCCGCGCCTTTTCCTATGCTTTCAGATGAAAGGCCGCCTTTTGGACGCGCATCTTGCCCGCATGCTGATCTCCCCGCGCCAGTGCCGCTGCTGCGGCGCCACATTTGCGCAATTGCTGAGCCTCAGCTGCGACCGGCCCGATATCTGCTCCGAGGACATGGAGGTGGAGGACAACTCTGCCGTCCTGGCCACCCGCGGGGACATCCTGACGGATGATTTCTGCCGCCTCGGCGAGCTGCGCTTTATCCGCGCGGTGCTGGCGGTGCCGTTGGCAAACAGCCGTGGCGAGGAGTTCATCCTGGGCACCTGGGCCAGCCTCAGCCGCGATGATTTCGACGCCTATCTCGACCTCTTCGAGATGCGCGAGACGGAAAAGCTGGGCGACCGCCCGGCCTGGCTGGCCAATGCGATCCCGCCGGATATGGCGGTGCCTGCAGGCTGCATGCTGGAGATGCGCCCCGGCGGTGAGTATCCTGAGCTGAAGGTCACCGAGCAGAACCACCCGCTCTATCCGCTGCAAAAGGACGGCGCCGAGCTGGAGGAGCTTCTGGAGTTGCTCTATGCCTATGGCCACGACCTGCCGTCGCTGGTTTATGACGCCTGAGCGGGTGCCGGGGCAGCCGGTCTCGCGGTCCCGTTGCGGCCGTCCGCGGCTTCCCGCCGATACAGGTGCCGCCGCATCGGATGCGGCTTGATACGCAGCCTGCGGCAGCCCAGATACGTCCGGATTAATGAGGAACGGACGGTATGTCGAACACAAAGACTGAGACCGGCACCCCTGCCAAGGTGGCAGGGCTTGCGACCCAGACCAATGCAATGAACCGCGGCAACCTGAGCCTGCTGGGCCTCTACGGTCCCGAGGACAGCATGACCGCGCTGATCCGGCTGCCGTCGGGCCGCACCCGCAAAGTGTCGCGCGGCAGCCGCCTGTCATCGGGCCAGGTGGTGGCCATTGACGCCAAGGGTCTGATCCTGAATTCCAGAGGTGAAAGCAAGCGCCTGATGATGCCGGGCAGCTGAACCATCCGGACCCGCGCGCGGGCGGGTTGATGCGGGAAAAGCTGCCGGCGTTTCTATGAAAACCCCTGCGCGTTCCAGGGCTGGTTTCAGCGCCTCTTGACCTGCCCGCGCCCGCGGCCCATGAAGGCGGCCATGACAGACAAAATCGCTCTCATCACCGGCGCATCGCGCGGCCTTGGCAACGCCCTGGCCGAGGCGCTTGCGCCCACCCATCACATTGTCGCCGTCGCCCGCACCACCGGCGCGCTGGAAGAGCTGGATGACCGCATCCAGGCGGCGGGCGGCTCTGCCACCCTGGCGCCGATGGACATCACCGTTCCGGAGGCGATGGCGACGCTCTGCCGCGGCATCCACGACCGCTGGGGCAAGCTGGACCTGTGGCTGCATACGGCAATCCACGCCACCGCGCTGTGCCCGGCGCCATCGGTTGCCCCCAAGGACTGGACCAAGGCCGTGGCCATCAACGCCACTGCGACCTCGGTGCTGATCCCCTATGTGGCGCCGTTGCTGGGCCAGCCGGGCCGCGCGGTGTTCTTTGACGACGCCAAGGCAGGCGAGAAGTTCTATGGCACCTATGGCGCCACCAAGGCGGCGCAGATGGCGCTGGCCCGCAGCTGGCAGGCCGAGGCCGAGCGCACCGGCCCGCAGGTGCGGATCCTGGAACCGCAGCCGATGGCCACCGCCCTGCGCGCCCGCTTCCACCCGGGCGAGGACCGCAGCGCCCTCGCCTCGATCCAGGACGAAGCCGCCCGCCTGCTGCCGCAGATCCTCGCGGACTGACGCCTGCCGCCGTCCCGCGCCGCGCCGCGCGCGGCGCCCGGCCCAACGCCTGGGACGGCATCTGTGATGCAGGCCCGGGGGGCGGGAGCGCATCCGGCCGCCCGGCCTGTTGCCTCCCTGCCCCGCTTTGCGGCTGATCCTGCTTCCATCCGCGAAATCCTTGCCCCCTAACGGTGCAGGTCCTATTCAATCGGAAACCCGGTTGAACACGGCAGGCAGACACCCCATGCGCATACTGATCACCAATGACGACGGCATCAGCGCCGAAGGGCTCACCATCCTTGAGGCCATCGCCCATGAGGTCGCAGGCCCCGGCGGCGAGGTCTGGACCGTGGCCCCGGCGTTTGAACAATCCGGCGTCGGCCATTGCATCAGCTACACCCGTCCCACCATGCTAAGCCAGCTGGGCAAGCGCCGCTTTGCCGCCGAAGGCTCGCCCGCAGACTGCGTGCTGGCAGGCCTTCATGTGGTGATGCAGGGCGCCAAGCCGGATCTGGTGCTGTCGGGCGTCAACCGCGGCAACAACTCGGCCGAAAACGCGCTTTATTCCGGCACCCTTGGCGGCGCCATGGAGGCCGCGCTGCAGGGGATCCCGGCGATGGCGCTGTCGCAGTATTACGGCCCTGCCAACCGCGAGACCGCAAACCCGTTCGAAGCCGCCGCCGTGCATGGCGCGGCGCTGGTCAACAAGATCCTGGCCGCCCAGCCGCAGGACCAGCAGGACTACCGGTTGTTTTACAATATCAACTTCCCGCCGGTCCCAGCAGCGGACGTCAAGGGCACCCGCGTCGCCCCCCAGGGGTTCCGCCGCGGCAGCCATTTTTCGGCCGAGGAACAGCTGTCGCCGACCGGGCGGCGCTACCTGTGGATCCGCGGCGGCAATCAGCAGGTGGAGACCGTTGCAGGATCAGATGCCGCGGTGAACCTGGACGGCTATATCTCTGTCACCCCGATGCGCGCCGACCTGACCGCGCGCGATGCACTGGATGCGCTGAAGGCGATTGAAAGAGCCGGCGCATGAGCGGACCCGATCCGGAAACCAAGATGCAGTTCCTGTACTCGGTGCGCTCGCGCGGAGTGACCGACCAGAAGGTGCTGGAGGCGATCGAGGCCATCGACCGCGGCATGTTCGTGCGCGGCATCTTCACCGACCGCGCCTATGAGGACGTGCCGCTGCCGATTGCCTGCGGCCAGACCATCTCGCAGCCCTCCGTTGTCGGGATGATGACCCAGGCGCTGGAAATCAGCCCGCGCGACACGGTGCTGGAGGTCGGCACCGGCTCCGGCTACCAGGCGGCAGTCCTGTCGAAACTGGCGCGCCGGGTCTATACCATCGACCGCCACGCAAGGCTGGTGCGCGAGGCGCGGGCGGTGTTCGAGCAGCTGCAGCTGGCCAATGTGACCTCGCTGGTCGGCGACGGCAGCCACGGGCTGAACGAACAGGCGCCGTTTGACCGGATCATCGTGACCGCCGCCGCCGAAGATCCGCCAAGCCCCCTGCTTGCGCAGCTCAAGACCGGCGGCATCATGGTGCTGCCGGTGGGGCAGTCCGACCATGTGCAGACCCTGATCCGGGTGCGCAAAACCGAAGACGGGCTGGAGTATGACGAGCTGCGCCCGGTGCGCTTTGTGCCGCTGCTTGAGGGATTGGCCAAGGACACGTAAACTACCGGCGGATTTCAGCCGCCCCCTGGACGGCATGAGCTATAATGATTGACGCGAGAGAATCCCCGCGAAAAAGGGGAAGCGTGTTTTGAGGAGAGCAAAATGACCCGGACCCCCCCCAACCGGACCGAATCCCGCGGCCTGCCCCGTGCAAGGCTGCTGGCCGTATTGCCGCTGGCCGGGATGCTGACCGGGGTGCTGGCCGCCTGCCAGGGCCCGCTGGACTATGACCTGCGCGGCCAGCTGGGCGCCTTTAACACCGCCGGCGCTGCAAAATCCGCCACCTCGAACCGGCCCGCGCCTGACAGCCGCGGGCTGATCACCTATCCCTCCTACCAGGTGGCGGTGGCGCAGCGCGGCGACACGGTTTCGGATGTGGCAGCGCGCATCGGCCTGCCGCCCGCGGAAGTTGCCCGGTTCAACGGCATGGAAACCGGCGACAAGATGCGCCAGGGCGAGGTGCTGGCGCTGCCGCACCGCGCCCCGGACAGCCTGCCTGGCAGCGCCGCCGCGGGGGCCGTCGATATTGCAACGCTGGCAGGCCAGGCCATCGACACCGCGCCGCTGACCTCGCCCAATCCCGGCTCTGTGACCCCCACTGCAATCCAGCCGGTGGCCAAGCCGCAGCCGCCCAAGGTGCAGGCAGGCCCCGAGCCGGTGCGCCACAAGGTGAAGCGCGGCGAGACCGCCTATACCATCTCGCGGCTTTACCAGGTGCCGGTGAAATCGCTGGCGGAATGGAACGGCCTGGGCAGCGATTTTGCGGTGCGCGAAGGCCAGTTCCTGCTGATCCCGTTGAAAGAGAAAGCCGCGCCGCGCCCGGCCCCGGCTGCTGCCGCCGTGGCAGTCACCGAACCGGGAGCCGGCACTGTGACGCCGGTGCCGCCAAGCGCCAGCCAGCCGCTGCCGGAAGAAAAGGTCGAGCCTGCCGCCGTTGCCCCGGCGGCGGAAACCCTGCCCAAGCCGGACCTGCCCGAACCCACCCGCGCCAGCAGCGCTGCGATGGCCTATCCGGTGCAGGGCAAGATCGTCAAAACCTACGCCAAGGGGCGCAATGACGGCATCGACATCGCCGCCGCCGCCGGTGCGCCGGTCAATGCCGCCGAGGCCGGCACCGTGGCGGCGATCACCAAGGATTCCAACAACGTGCCGATTGTGGTGATCCGCCACAGCCAGAAGCTGCTGACCGTCTATCAGAACGTTGGCAATATCACCGTGAAAAAGGGCGAAAGCGTGGTGCGCGGCCAGCGCATTGCCTCGCTGCGCGGCGGCGACGACGCCTATGTCCATTTCGAAGTGCGCGACGGGTTTGAAAGCATCGATCCGCTGAGCTACCTGAACTGACGGCAGCTTGCTTGGTGCAAGAACGAAAAGCCCGGCCTATCTGCCGGGCTTTTGCTATCAGCACCATAGGCGGCGCAGCTCGCCACCCGCACTGCTGCATATGACGGACAGGCTGTCCTTCAGCACTTCTGCGGCGACAGGGCAAAGCGCGCATGTACCCAGGCCGCGCACAGCACAACCGCCAGGCCGGCACAAAGGCTGGTGCCAAAGGCGCTCTCTGCGCCGTAAGCATCGACAATCCGGCCCGAAACCGCCGCCCCCAGCGCAACACCGGCATTCAGCCCCGAAAGAAGCCAGGTCAGCCCTTCGGTCAATTGCTGCTCCGGTACGATCTTCTCAACCAATGACATGGCGACGATCATGGTCGGCGCAAACGACAGCCCCGCCACAAAGACAGCCACCGCAAGGCCGGAAATATTGCCCACGAACACCAGCGGCACCGTGGCCACAGCGGTCGCCGCCCCGCCCCAAAGAAGCAGCCGGCTGAGCGGCACTGACAGGACAAGCGCGCCATAGACAAGCCCGGCAAGGCAGGACCCGGCCGCATAAGAGGCCAGAACCAAGCTCGCCAGTGCCGGTCGGCCCAGATGTTCGGCAAAGGCCACGCTGGCAATATCCACGGTTCCGACAATCAGCCCCATCGCCACCAGCAACAGCGTCAGCAGACGCATGTCCATCAGGCCGATAACGGCTGCTTGCCGGCTGTCACCCCGGGCAACAACTGGCGGTTCGGTCTGCCGCTGTCGCAATAACGCAGCAACGCCAACAGCCTGCAATGCTGCCGCAGCCATTATGCCGGCTTCGGCAAAAACCATGATGCTTAGCCCCACCGCCAGCGGCGGTCCGGCTATGAATGTCACCTCATCCAGCACCGTTTCCAGCGAATAGGCTGTTTGCAACCGCGCCTGCCCGCTGCAAAGCGTCGCCCACCGCGCCCGTACCATTGCAGAAACGCTTGGCATGCCACCCGCCATAACTGCGCCCGCAAACAGCGTCCAATGGGCGGCCTGCCACAACGAGGCGCAGGCCAGAAGACCAAAGCCAATCACGCTGATTACCGTTGCCAGCGGCAGAACACGGCTTTGCCCGTAACGATCGACCAGCCGCGAGGTCTGCGGCGACAACAGCGCATATGTCATCACAAAGGCCGCCGCGACTCCGCCTGCAAGCGTGTAGCTGCCATGGCGCTGTGACAACATTGTGATGATCCCGATCCCGGTCATCGGCAAGGCAGTGCGCCCTAACAGGCCAGCGCATACAAATGCTGCTGCCCCAGGTGTTTTGAAAAGTTCTGCATACGGATTGTTCATGCGGGTTTTCCCCTCAGTGTCTTGTCATGTTGATTTGGCACGGGCATTAACAAACAGCTCGTATCAAAGCGGGCGTACAGTGATACGACCCGTATGTAAATATTCATACGTCGCGTATGTAAGGAGAAAAAAATGGTCCGCCGCACCCGCGCAGAAGCTGAGGAAACCCGTGTATCCCTGTTGGCAACAGCCCGCCGCGTCTTTGCCGAACAGGGCTATGCCCAGGTCTCGATGGATGATTTGACGCGCCAGGCAGGGCTGACCCGTGGTGCGCTGTATCATCATTTCGGGGACAAGAAGGGGCTTCTGGCAGCTGTCGTTCTGCAAATCGATCAGGAAATGGAGGCCCGCCTGCAAGACATTTCCGAATCGGCCACCTCCCCCTGGGAGGGTTTTCGCGCCCGTTGCCACGCACATCTGCAAATGGCCCTGGAGCCAGAGTACCAGCGTATCGTGCTGCGGGACGCAAAGGCCGTGCTTGGCGACATCGGCAACAACCAAAGCCAATGCATCGCCACCATGGCACGGCTGATTGACAGCATGATCCGCAACGGCATCATCGATGAAACAGACCCCGAAGCCCTGGCGCTATTGATCTTCGGCAGCCTGTCGGAAACCTCCGCATGGATCGCGGATGAGGGCGGCAGCGAAGCCCGCCTGCGGCGGGCGACCTGCGCCTTGGACATTCTGCTGCGCGGGATACCAAACACGGCGCAGCCGCAACCAGCCGGATAGATATCTGCGCCGGGCCAAACCCGCTCAGCGCAAGCTGACCCCGTGGCGCCCGGCCAAATCGGTAAAGAACTGCCAGGCCACCCGGCCCGAGCGGGCGCCGCGGGTGGCCTGCCATTCGATCGCCTCAGCCCGCAGCGCCTCGGCATCCGGTTTGACGCCATAGGCGGCGCAATAGCCCGCGATCATCGCCAGGTATTCATCCTGATCGCAGGGGTGGAACCCCAGCCACAGGCCGAACCGGTCCGACAGCGAAACCTTCTCCTCCACCGCTTCCGACGGGTTGATGGCGCTGGAGCGCTCATTCTCGATCATGTCGCGCGGCATCAGATGGCGCCGGTTCGAGGTGGCGTAGAACACCACATTCTCGGGCCGCCCCTCGATACCGCCGTCCAGCACCGCCTTGAGGCTTTTGTAATGCTGGTCGTCATGGCTGAACGACAGATCATCGCAGAACAGGATGAACCGGTGCTCGGAGCCGCGCAGGTGGTTCAGCAGCCGCGCGACCGAGGGCAGATCCTCGCGCTGGAGCTCCACCAGCTTCAGTTCCGGGTGATCCGCCGCCAGCGCGCCATGCACGGCTTTGACAAGGCTGGATTTCCCCATCCCCCGGGCGCCCCACAAAAGCGCGTTGTTGGCGGCGAAGCCCCGGGCAAACCGGCGGGTGTTGTCCAGGAGCGTATCGCGCGAGCGGTTGATGCCGACCAGCAGGTCCAGATCGACCCTGTTGACCGCTTTCACCGGCTCCAGCCGTTCTGGCCCAACATGCCAGACAAAAGCGCTGGCCGCGTTGAAATCCGGGGTTTCCAGCGGCGCGGGAGACATCCGCTCCAGCGCCTCGGCAATTCGGGTCAATGCGATCTGGTCCATGGGGTGCCTCCGTCCGTCAGTTGACGGATTTCAAAGCATGTTCACGGCGGCACGGCAAGGGGGGGCGGCGGGCGCTGCCCCTGCGCCGCCGGCCTGGTCCAGTCAGCAGGATCAATCCGCTGCGAAACAGTAGAAATAACCGTTGCCGCCAGTGGCGCGCAGGTCCTCCGCGCTGCAGCCGCGCGAATCATGGGCTGCATTCCAGGAGATGTTGCCGCCGCCGTGCCGGTCATGGTGGCCGACCGTGGCCGAGCCCTCGCCGTTGGAGGTCCAGTTCGAACAGGTCTTATCGCCCTCCTGCCAGGGGAAATAAGCGGTGCCGTCTTCTTGGGTGCCGGTCAGGATATCATGCTCGTTCGGATCGTCGCCGCGGCCCTTGATCCGGTTTCCGTTCTCATCAACGGCGGTGCGGGCGTAGATATTCGGCAGGATATGCAACTGGTCCAGACCCACCGCGATCAGCTCGCCATTGGCATTGTACCAGGGACCGGTGCCGATGCGCGCGCGGGCCGAGATGCCGCGCTTGCCCTCTTCCTGGGTGCTGAGGTAGGCGCGCCAGGTCCGCCCGGCAGAACCCGCTGCTTCGGCCAGCTGGGTGCAATGGGCATCGGCCCCTTCGAGCCCGCCAAGGTTGCCGCCATCGCCGAGGCCGGCCGAGGTCACGAAGAACCCCATCGGCGGATCCTCGGCCAAGGACGCGGATGCAAACGCGCACACCGCTGCGCAGGAAAAAACAGCCAGAACTTTTTTCATGGAAACCTCCCAACACTCAAATTCTGGCGACAGCATGCTGCAAGGCCTGGGACAAAGATACTTGGTTGCGGGGATCTTCACGGAAGCGTGTTTGCAGGCCGGGGCGGGATCAGAAAACGAAAAAGGCGCGCCGTTGCCGGCGCGCCCTCCTGTTTCATGCCATCACCAGCCTACTTGTCCTTGCCGTCATCCGCATCGAATTCAGCCATCATCGGATCGTCGGGATGGGTGTCCATCTCATCCTCGTCGTCATAGTAGCCATCGGCGCGCAGCTGCGCCTCGCGCTTTTTCTCGACGCGGCCGACCAGGAAAATCGAGATCTCGTAAAGGCCGTAAACCACCACAAACAGGATCACTTGGGTGATCACATCCGGCGGTGTCACCAGCGCGGCCAGCACCAGGATCGCCACCACCGCGTATTTGCGGACGGCACCCAGGCCCTCGGCGCTGACCAGCCCGGCCTTGCCCATCAGCGTCAGCAGCACCGGCAGCTGAAAGCACAGGCCGAAGGCGACAATGAACTTGATGGTCAGGTTGAGGTATTCCTGGGCCGACCCCTGAAACACCACGCTGAGCCCCTGGTTCACTTCCTCGCCGGTGACAGCCTCGCCGCCGGACCCGAACTGCTGGAAGCCCAGGAAAAAGTCATAGGCCAGCGGTGTCACCACATAAAAGGCAAAGCTGGCGCCCAGAATGAACATGAAGGGCGAGGCGACCATGAAGGGCAGAAATGCACCCTTCTCATTCTTGTACAGCCCCGGCGCCACGAAGCGCCACATCTGGAACCCGATATAGGGAAACGCCAGCATGAAGCCGCCCAGGAAAGAAATCTTGATCGCGACAAAGAAGCCCTCCTGCGGGCTGATGAAGATCAGCGCGCAGTCCTGGCCGCTCTCGGCCAGCACTGCGCACAGCGGCGCGGTGAGGAAGTTGAACACCGGCGTCGCCACCGTGAAACAGATCACCATGCCGACGATAAACGCCACGACCGAATGGATCAGCCGGCTGCGCAGCTCGGCCAGATGTTCGATCAGCGGCGCCGCCGAGTCGTCGATCTCATCCGGGTTGCTCATGATTTGGCCTCTTCTTCGGGTTTCGGCGCAGCAGGCTTCAGCGCAGCCTCAGCTTCTTCTGCCTTGGCCAGCGCCTCCTCGGCCTCTCGCGCCTTGCGCTCGGCAGCGGCCCGTGCGGTGGAGGCCTGGATCTTCTTGGCATCCTCAGCCCGCTCCGCGGCCAGCTTGCCGGTTTCGCTGTCAGGATCGAATTTGGCCGGGTCGATCGACTTGGCCATGTCCTGCGCGGCCTGTTTCACCCCGTCCATGGCAGTGCCCATCGGGTTGCTGGCGGCCTTCAGGCCCTTGGCCATATCCTTGACTCCGGCCTCATCCGCCGCATCATGCATGGCCCGGCTGAATTCGCGCGCCATCCCCCTGGCCTTGCCCACGAACCGTCCCACATTGCGGAACAGCACCGGCAGGTCCTTGGGGCCGACGACGATCAGCGCGACCACGCCGATGACCAGCAGTTCGGTCCACCCAAGATCGAACATCCGCGCTTAGACCTTGTCTTTTTCAGCCGTGGCTTCGGCTTCGGGCGTGACGTCCTTGGCGTCGGCCGCCGCGTCGTCTTCCAGCTCCTTGGTGCCTTCGCTGATGCCCTTCTTGAACGAGGTGATGCCTTTGCCGACTTCGCCCATCAGCGAGGAAATCTTGCCGCGGCCAAACAGGACCAGGACCACAACAGCAATAAGCAGAATGCCGGGAAGGCCGATATTGTTGAGCATGAGAATGTCTCCTTCTGGTTCCGGCACGGATCAGCGCTGCCGGTGGAATTGTTCGCTACGGGTTTAGCGCGGACAGCGCTTTGAGCGAAAGCAACACCCGCAGCACAATGGCCCGTGAAGCGCAGATTTTGCTGTTTTTGCAGGCGCCCCGCATCCAACTGACAGGTTTATGTCAGTTGCAACGCGGTAAATCCAGCCCATCACACGCAATTAAGGAGAAACGTGATGCGCAAACATGTCGCCGAAATCGTGACCTTCAAACTTGAAAAAGGGATGAGTCCCGCGGATTTTGTCGCTCTGATGCAACGCACCGAAGGCTTTGTGCGCGCCCAGGCGGGCTTTGTGCGCCGGCAGCTGAGCCAGGGCGCGGATGGCAGCTGGACCGACTATGTGCTGTGGCAGGACATGGCCACGGCACAGCAGGTTGCCCAGGAATTCATGCAGCAGGATTTCACACCCGAGGTGATTGCGGCCATTGCTCCTGGCTCCGCCCATATGCGGCATGAAGAGGTGTTCTGGGGCATGGCGCCCTGATTTGAACCCGGGTGCGCCCGGCCCCTGCGCCGGGCGCGGCCCTTGACCTCGGCCCCTGTCCCGCGCCAAGGGTTGATCCCATGCGCCGCACTGACCGTCTTTTCGAAATCATCCAGATCCTGCGCGACGGCAAGCTGCACCGCGCCCGGGACATTGCCGCGCGGCTGGAGGTCTCGACCCGCACCATCTACCGCGATATGGACACGCTTGCGGCCTCCGGCGTGCCGGTCGAGGGCGAACGCGGCGTCGGCTACATGGTGCGCGAGCGGATCAGCCTGCCGCCGCTCACCCTGACGCCAGAGGAACTGGAGGCGCTGAACCTTGGCATGGCCATCGTCGCCGAAGCCGCCGACCCGGATCTGAAATCCGCCGCGCAATCCCTGGCGGCCAAGATTGACGCGGTGCTGCCGGAACAGACCATAGCCGAAGCCGACGCCTGGAAATTCGCGGTCTACCCGTTTTCGGACGCAGCCCGCGCCCTGGCCCATATGCCAACCCTGCGCGCCGCGATCAAAGCGCGGCAGAAACTGCAGCTGGCCTACCGCCGCATCGACGGCACCCTGACCGAACGCCGGATCCGCCCCCTGCACATGGAATACTGGGGCCGGGTCTGGACACTGACAGCCTGGTGCGAGACCCGGGGGGATTTCCGGGTGTTCCGTATCGACCTGATAGAAGACGCCTCCGCCCTGCCCGAACTGTTCGTGGATGAAGCCGGCAAGCGGCTGCAGGATTACGACCCATCCGGCAGCTGAGCCCCGCTCTTCTTCTTTCGCAAAATACTCCGGGGGAGGCCCGCAGGGCCGGGGGCAGCGCCCCTACCCAAGTTCGAAACTGGTGACTCCGTAGATCAGATCCGTCTCCAGTTGCGGCGCCGCGCCGCGGTACATCCGGGCGGTTTCGAACACCGGCGCCAGCCCCAGCGACCGCGCCAGATCAACCGCTTGCGCATGGGGTTCCGGCACATCCAGAAAGATCTCCTGCCCGTCCGGCAGCTCTTGCAGCAGCCGCGCCAGCACTGCTTCTGCTGCCGGGCGCGACACCGCAGCCAGCGGCCCGATCTTGCAGCCGCTGCCGCAGGGCCGCAGGGTGCCGAAGCCCGCCAGCGCGCCGTCCCGGCAAGCAGCAAAGGAGACATGCCCCGCCGCCGCCAGCCAGTGCTGCCAGAACACGGGGCGCGGCGCCGGGAAGATGCGGGCGTCCAGTGCCTGCAGGTCCGGCGGCGGCTCTGTCAGCGGCAACAGGTCAAATCCTCCGCCAGCCAAATGCTCTTCCGCAGGCACCCCGCCAAAACGGATATTGCGGCAGACCAGTTCAAACCCGGAACGGCGGTAGTTGTCCTGCTGGTCAACCACCCCGTCGAGCCCCACGGTGCGATCGCCGGCGTGCGCCAGCGCTTTTTGCCACAGGGCGTAGCCATAGCCTTGCCCGCGATAGGCCGGCGCAACGATGTAAAAGCCGAGGAAAGAGAACGTCGCCCCGTAGTTCACCACCGAAATGCAGGCGATCATCTGCCCGTCGAGGAACCCGCCCCGGAACCCTTCCGGATCAACAGACCCAAAGCAGGCCGCGTCCTGATGGCCCGGATTCCAGCCTTCGCGCGCAGCCCAGTCCAGGGCGGTGCGGATTTCCGAGC
Organism: Leisingera sp. SA215; assembly: GCF_055902035.1. Taxonomy (NCBI): domain Bacteria; kingdom Pseudomonadati; phylum Pseudomonadota; class Alphaproteobacteria; order Rhodobacterales; family Roseobacteraceae; genus Leisingera; species Leisingera sp. SA215. The sequence goes on from NZ_JBVVXU010000001.1 coordinate 857,238, forward strand.
GGTCCAACGGTCTGATCTGATAGCTGCCCGGCATCTGCACCTCCTGTTCCCTCAGGTGCAGAATGCCCGCTAACGCCTAGGCAGGAAAGACGAAACAGCGGTTGCGGCGCACCGTCAGCCACATCACCCGGCCCTTTTCGGGCAGAAAGACGTTTGGCACAGTCGCCTTGAGGATCGAGCCGTCGAAATCCATCCGGAACTCGACCAGGCTCTCGCTGCCCAGGAACCGCGCCCGCTCCACCACCGCGCGCGCCGGAACGCCGTCGCTGGGGGTCGGCAGCGGCCCCTGGCCGCCGCGGTCGAAGTCGATGCGCAGATGCTGCGGGCGGAACACGATCTCCACCGCGGTGCCGTCCGGCACGCCAGGCGCCAGGAATTCGCCAAAGGCGGTGCGCGCCAGCGCCCCGTTCACCTCGGCCTTCAGAACGTTCACATCGCTGAAGAACGACATCGCCGCCTTGTCCACCGGGTGGGTGTAGACGTTGTAGGGCGCGCCCTGCTGCACGATCTGCCCGCCCCGCATCAGCGCGATCTCATCGGCCATGCGCATCGCCTCCTCCGGCTCATGGGTGACCAGCAGCACCGCGGTGTCTTCTTCTTTCAGCAGGCTCAGCGTCTCGTCCCGGATGCCGTCGCGCAGACGGTTGTCCAGCCCCGAGAACGGCTCATCCATCAGCATGATCCGCGGCCTGGGCGCAATCGCGCGGGCCAGCGCCACCCGCTGCTGTTCGCCGCCCGACAGCTGGTGCGGGTAGCCGTCGATGAACCGCTTCAGCGCAACCCGGTTCAGCAGTTCCTCGACCCGGGCGCGTTTCTCGTCCTTGCTGCCCTTCAGGCCGAAGCCAACGTTATCGGCGACGCTCAAGTGCGGGAACAGGGCAAAGTCCTGGAACATCAGCCCGATCCCGCGCCGCTCCGGCGGCACCCGGAACACGGTGTCGCAGATCAGCTTGCCGTCGACATGGATCTCGCCGCTGTCCTGCATCTCCACCCCGGCGATCATCCGCAGCGTGGTGGATTTGCCGCAGCCCGACGGCCCCAGCAGGCAGGTCACCTGCCCCGCCTGGATCTGCAGCGAGACGTCATCCACCACCGCACGGCCTTCGAAGAAGCGCTTGATATTGCGGATTTCTAGACGGGGGGCGGGAGTTTGGGTCTGCAATTGCACCTGTCGCCTCTTGCGGTCCCCGACGCTTTTCGTCGGAATTTGCCGCAGCTCTATCAGCCCGCCTGCCCTGCTTCAACCCTGCGGCTGCCGCAGGCCACTGCGGCAAACCCCGCCAGCAGCACCACCAGGCAGATTTGCAGCAGCTGCTCGTATTTGTGCCCGTCATAAAGCAGCGCGGCCAAGGCGGGCAGGTCACGCAGCATATAGACCGTCGCCCCGGCCATCGCTGCGGCATAGCTGGCCAGATAGGCCCAGAGTGCGACCTGCCGCCCGGACAGCGCCGCCGCCAGCACCGGGGTAAGGAACATCGACGCGGTGCCAGAGACGGCAACCGCATCAAACAATGTCTGGTTGCCCCAAAGCGTCAGCGCACCGCCCGCTGCTGCAAAGACCAGCATCGCCAGCCGTCCTCCGGCCAGCGTGCGCGGCATAATGCACAGTTCTTCGACCATCAGTCGCGCGGCACTGCTGAGCGCCGAGTCCAGCGTCGACAGCGCCGAGACCAGCAGCGACACGATCAGCAGCACGAACACCCAACCGGGCAGCATCGCCGCCCAAGTTCCCAGCAGCTGGCCTTCATAGGCCGCGCCCTCCAGCGCGGCCTGGATGCCGAAGAAGCCGAAGCCGAGGATGCAGAGCGCCGAAATCCAGAAGGCATGCAGGAAGCTTTTGCGAGTGGTGGCGGGATCGGCGAGGAAGCCGCGGTCCATCATCACCGGATCATGGACCGGGTAGGAAAACACCTGCAACGCGGCGACCGCCAGCAGGACCCAGCCGTTGTGCGCGCCCGCAGCGCCCGGCGCGGTCAGCACCGCGGCGACGTCAAACCCCGGCCGCAACAGCAGCGCCGCCAGCGCCGCGCCGAACACGGCCAGGAAGAACAGCATCTGGATCACATCAGTGCGCAGCGCCGCCGACAGCCCGCCCCAGGCGGAATAGCCCAGCGCCAGCAGGCCGACAGCCACGATGGCAATGGTCTCCGCGCCCTCCACCTGCGGCAGGGCGGCGCTGAAGATCAGGCCCACGACCAGCAGGTTGGCAAAGACCTCGGACAAAAGCCGCAGCGCAATCACCAGGTTATAGGCAGTGGTCCCCGCCGCACCGAACCGCACCGACAGCCAGTCCTGCACCGAAGCCGCGCCCTGTGCGCGCATCCGCCCGACGATATAGCCGCCGGTAAGAAAGGAGCCGTAGTAGGCCGCGTAGGCCAGCGTGCCCGCAATGCCGTAGTAAAACCCGAGGATCGCCGCATTCATCAGCGACCGCGCAAAGATCCATGTCGTCACTTGCGACAGCACCAGCGTCCACAACCCCGGCACCTGACCCTCGACGGAGCGTCCCCCGAAGAAGCCTCCGACCGTTGCCCTGCGTGGCGCGAACCACAGGCTGAGCGCAATGACGGCGGCAAAGAGAGCGGTAAGGGCTATGGCTTGCATGGATAGATCCCGAGATGTGGTGCCTCCGGGACTAGCAGCGCCCCCAGGGCGCTGCCAGATCCCCCACAGGATCGTGAAGGCGTGTCAGCGGCCAGGATGCCAGGCCTGTGGCAGCAGCTCAAACGCCGCCCCGGCCCGCACCTTGCCGTTCACCATCAGCTCAATCCGGTGCGGCCCCGGCACCAGCTTGAAGGTGGTGGCGTCGCCTTTCAGCTTGTGCTTCTTGCCCAGCTCCAGAATGCCGCCGGTGATCCTGGCCTGCTTCAGCTTGAACACCTTGGCCGAGGCCTTGCCGCCCGGGCGCTGGAAATGCAGGATATAATCCACCAGAACCGGCGCGCCTGCTGCGCCTTCCAGCCGGCAGGAGAAATCGAGCGCCTCGCCGATGCGCACCGTCTCCGGGGCAGCAATCAGCGCTTTCAACGCCAGCTCCGGGTCGTACCCCAGCATCGCCATCGCCCGCGGATGGCCTGCCTTGACCAGCCCGCGCAGGGCATGGGCGGTCATCCAGTCCAGCTCCTTGCGGTCCTGCACCGCGGCTTCGCGCCAGCTCTGCAGCCGGTCCATCACCAGATCCGGGTCCTTCTTGGCGATATCGTTCAGATGGTTGGCAACCGAGCGGGTGACATAGCGGGCGGGATCGCTGTGCAATCGGTCCAGCAGCGGCAGCGGCTCCGCCAGCGGCAGGCCGACCGCCGCGCCCCAAGGCAGCCGCGGCCGCGTGCCCTCGCTCACCAGCCGCCGCACGTGATAGCTCGAATGCCCGGCCCAGCCCTGCATCCGCGACATAACCTCAGCCGGCCAGCGGTTCAGAAAGGGGCGGATCGCCCATTCCATCGAGAACCTCTGTGTCAGCTCTTCGAGCAGGTCAAGCGACAGATCCGGGTGCGCCTTCAGCCCCTGTGCGGCAACATACTCCCCCAGCGGGGCAAAGATGAAATCGCCAAAATCATCATCCGTTTTGCGCGGATCCAGCCGCGGCGGCAGCGCCCTCAGCAGCACCGGCGCGGCCTCCGGCAGCGCCTTGGGCAGATGGCCCGCCAGCACATCGGCGATCAGCGTCATCCGCTGCTTCAGCTCCAGCGCCGGCAGTTCCGCCATCACCCGGCTTTCAAAAGCACTGGCATCAAACCCAGGCTCAGCCGCCGAAAAAAGGCCCGCCAGATAGCGGACCTTGTCGCGGTTGAACAGCTGGTCTTTCAGGGAAAATCCCGAAGCCATGTCAGCCCCTTACATCGTGGTATTGGTGGCGCCGCCGTCCAGCAGGATATTCTGCCCGACCATGAAGCCCGCGTGCTGCGAGCACATGAAGGCGCAGGTGGCGCCGAACTCAGCCCGGGTGCCGTAACGGCCCGCCGGGATGGTGGCGCAGCGCTGCGCCTTGGCTTCCTCGGGCGTGATCCCCTGCGCCTTGGCGGCACCGCCGTCCAGCGATACGGCGCGGTCGGTGGCATGGATGCCCGGCTGCAGGTTGTTGATGATAACGCCCTGGCCCGCCACCTGCCGGGCGGTGCCCGCGACATAGCCGGTGAGACCCGCCCGCGCCGCATTCGACAGCCCCAGCACCGGGATCGGCGATTTGACCGAAACCGAGGTGATATTGACCACCCGGCCCCAGCCGCGCTCGATCATGCCGGGCACCAGCGCCTTGATCAGCGCAATCGGCGTCAGCATGTTGGCGTCCAGCGCCTGAATGAAATCCTCGCGGTCCCAGTCGGTCCACATGCCCGGCGGCGGCCCGCCCGCATTGGTGACCAGGATATCCACGCCCCGGGCTGCATCCAGCACCTGTTTCTGGCCCTCCGGCGTGGTCACATCGGCCGCCACCGTCACCACATCCACGCCGTACCGGTCGCGGATCGCCTGCGCCGAGGCTTCGAGCGCCTCGGCTCCGCGGGCGTTCATCACCAGGTTCACGCCGGCCTCTGCCAGCGCCTCGGCGCAGCCCAGTCCCAGCCCCTTGCTGCTGGCGCAAACCAGCGCGCGCTTGCCCGAAATACCCAGATCCATCGTTGTTCTCCCTCGGGATTCTTGTCCGTTTCGCGGAGCTTGCACCGGCTGCGTCCGGATGGCCAGCCCCGCAGCCGGCCCCGCCGCACACAGCCGGCAGCGTGAAACTGCCTGGAAATCCGCCTCTTCCCACCGCCTTTTCGCCACATTCCCCCAGCAAATCTATTTGACGGACCGGCCTGCGGGCCCGCATATAAAAGCGAATACCGGCCGCATATGGGACAGAATTTGACTGCCAGCCTCTCCTCCGTCCAGGCCTACCCGGCCGAGCGTTTCCGCGTCGAATACGGTGCCAACATGGGCGACCCCCTGGGTCTGCTCGAGGACCTGGTGCTGGATGACATCTACCTGCTGAACAGCCCGGTGCCGCCGCAGCGGCTGGGCATCGCCGCCTATCACGATGGCAGTTTCCGCATTGCCGCCGACACCGCCCTGGGCGCCCCGGGGGCGGCGCTGCATCTGGACTGCCTGCTGACGCTGATGCCCGACAGCGGCCCCAATACCGAGATCCTGGTGATGGTCGAAGTGGACGGTGACGGGCTGATTGACGGTATCTATCTGGTGCCGCTGGCCCCCTTGCAGGCGCATATGCCCTATACGCTGGTCAAGGCCGGGCGCAAATCGGCCCGGCGCAAGCTGGCACAGTCCGCCTGCGTCTCGTTCACCCGCGGCACCCGCATCACCCTGGCCACCGGCGCGCAACGGCTGATCGAGGACATGCGCGCAGGCGACCGTGTCCTGACCCGGGACGACGGCATTCAAGAGGTGCGCTGGGTCGGCCAGTCCACCCTGCGGGCGGTGGGCGACCTCGCCCCGATCCTGATCCGCAAGGGCGCCTTGAACAACGCCAACGACCTGATCGTCAGCCCGGCGCACCGGCTGATGGTCTATCAGCGCAGCGACGAGATCGGCGCCGGCGCCCCCGAAATCCTGGTCCGCGCCCGCGATCTGGTGAACGGCCATTCGGTGGTGGTGCTGGACGGCGGCTTTGCCGATTACTTCCAGATCCTGTTCGACCATCACCACATCATCTATGCCGAAGGCATCGCCGCCGAGAGCACCTTCCTCGACCCGGTCACCCGGCCGGTGCTGCCCGAGGATTTCTGGACCGCCCGCCCCGGCAGCCCCCAAGGCAGCCTGCCCGCGCAGCACAAGAGCGGCGCCCACGGGCTGGATGTGAGCCGCTCGCTGCTGGACCGGCCCGATGCGGTGGGGCTGCTGAAGCGGGCGTCGCTGCGGTAATGCGTCAACTCTATGGCGCCAGTGAGCCTCCCAGCCCAAAACGGACATCGAAAAGTCAAAACTCAAGGGACAACTCTTCCACTTGGCATCAGTCGGGTGAGATGGGTGCCAGTCTAATGGTCTGTGGAGGGAGCGTTTCCGTAGGAGTAGGCGCAGGATCGGATTGGCATTTACGCTTTGTTATACTTGGAAGCGGCCAATCAGGTTTAAAATTTCCGGTTTCGTCGTAGGGCCCGTGGCAGTGGATTGCTTCAACTAGAACATCGCAGAATGGGTCTATAGTATGTTCTCTCTCTTCGTCCCTAATTGGATGTGTTTGTTCGGTCTCTGGTCCTGCGATTATCGCGTTCGCTGGAAAATTCCCTTTAATTATCACAGCACCATCTTCACCGTTATGTAGTCCTGCGGCAAATTTCTCGGCAATGCTCTTTTTGTCTGTCCAGCAAAAGCCTATCTGACCATTATCCCAGTTCCACTTTTTCTCACCTCGGTAAAGAATTTTGCCACTGCCTTTGTACTTTGGCATCATGTGTTTGAGCAGTTTAGAAGTCTCAAAGTCGGAGATGATTTGCTCTCTAATCCTGTGCCCGTACGTCAACCAATGAGACTGGAATCTAAAAGAAATGTCGAAATCAGGCTTGTTTTGGGCTAAAAATTTTGGACCCGCCCCCTTCCAAAGCTCTAGTTTCAGCAAGGCCTCAAACGAGGCAGTTGCGTTGTCTGGGCTGCCAGTAATCTTAGCAATCAACCAATCCATCAACTCCAACTCAAACTCGGAATTTTGAACATAACTCATTTTAGAACTCTTCCTGAAAAGTCTGAGGAAACCTCTGCAATCGGAGCCTGCTAAGTGTCGCGACACGCGTCAAGGGCTTCTGGGACCAGCCATATAGACTTTGCAAACTCCGCTTCCTGCGCATAGCCGCCCTCACTCCCCCACCCGGCGCTCGCGCAGCTCCCGCTGCATCTCCCGCGCCCGCACGGCAATGCGCAGGATCGTGTTGTCCTTGTCATGGGCCTGGATATGCCCCGCCAGCAGCGCCAGCCAGTAGATCCGCAGCACCGAGTTGATGCGGCGGCCATAGTTCGGGCCCAGCTTGCGGAACCATTTCACCATATCCGTGTCCAGCCGCACCGTGACCCGGGTCTTGGGCTTGTCCAGCCGCTCCCAGCTTTCCATGCCGTCCCATTCGCGCGGCAGGCTCTAGTCCAGCCAGTCGCGGCGCAGTTTCTGCTGCAGCTCGTCCAGCTCCAGCTGCATTTCATTGTCGTAATATCGCTTGCTGGGCATCCCGTGGCTTTCCCTTGATGGCGGCGCCCTCACCCTGCCCTACTCCGGTCAAGTCCCGGCAAGCGGGGCGTACGGGTCAGGCGCAACACCTCAACAGAGGGCAGCGCCCGAGCCTGGGTGGGTGCGAAGCGCCCTCCCGTGGGGAGGGTCGGGCGCTGCCCGGCGGGACGCCGGGCGTATCGGAATAGGCAGCCGCCCGGTGCACGTGGGATGCACGGGAGTGCACGCCTGCCGCCCCCTGTTTTTCTTGCCTCTTGCGGCATTCCTGCTATACGCGCGCTCATGCAGGATTCCGTCACCACCCGCCCCGAACTGCCGCCCGAAATTGCCCGCCGCCGGACCTTTGCGATCATCTCGCACCCGGATGCGGGCAAGACCACGCTGACTGAAAAGTTCCTGCTCTATGGCGGTGCGATTCAGATGGCCGGACAGGTGCGCGCCAAGGGCGAGGCGCGGCGCACGCGCTCGGACTTCATGCAGATGGAAAAGGACCGCGGGATCTCCGTTTCCGCCTCGGCAATGTCGTTTGATTTCAGTGGCTTCCGTTTCAACCTGGTGGACACGCCCGGCCACTCGGACTTCTCCGAGGACACCTACCGCACGCTGACCGCGGTGGATGCGGCGGTGATGGTGATCGACGGCGCCAAGGGCGTGGAAAGCCAGACCCAGAAGCTGTTCGAGGTCTGCCGCCTGCGCGACCTGCCGATCCTGACCTTTTGTAACAAGATGGACCGGGAAAGCCGCGACACTTTTGAAATCATTGACGAAATCCAGCAGAACCTGGCGATCGACGTAACCCCGGCGGCCTGGCCCATCGGCGTCGGCCGGGATTTCATCGGCTGTTACGACATGCTGCGCGACCGGCTCGAGCTGATGGACCGCGCCGACCGTAACAAGGTGGCGGAAAGCATTGAAATCAACGGCTTGGATGATCCCAAGCTGGGTGAACACGTGCCTGCGCATCTGCTGGAGAAGCTGCTGGAAGAGGTCGAGATGGCCCGCGAGCTGCTGCCGGCCTTGGATCCGCAATCGGTGCTCGAAGGCCATATGACCCCGATCTGGTTCGGCTCGGCGATCAACTCGTTCGGTGTGAAGGAGCTGATGGACGGCATCGGCGCCTATGGCCCCGAACCGCAGCCGCAATCCGCCCAGCCCCGGCAGGTGGCGCCGGAGGAACAGAAGGTCGCCGGATTTGTCTTTAAGGTTCAAGCCAATATGGACCCCAAGCACCGCGACCGGGTGGCATTCGTGCGGATGGCGTCGGGGCATTTCAAGCGTGGCATGAAGCTGACCCATGTGCGCACCAAAAAGCCGATGGCGATTTCCAATCCGGTGCTGTTCCTGGCCTCTGACCGCGAACTGGCGGAAGAGGCCTGGGCCGGCGATATCATCGGCATTCCGAACCACGGCCAGCTGCGCATTGGTGATACGCTGACCGAGGGCGAGGCGATCCGGGTGACCGGCATCCCGTCTTTTGCGCCGGAACTGCTGCAAGGCGTGCGGGCGGGCGATCCGATGAAAGCCAAGCACCTGGAAAAGGCGCTGATGCAGTTTGCCGAGGAAGGGGCTGCCAAAGTGTTCAAGCCCTCGATCGGCTCCGGATTCATCGTTGGTGTTGTCGGCCAGTTGCAGTTCGAGGTTCTGGCCTCGCGAATCGAGATGGAATACGGCCTGCCGGTGCGGTTTGAGGCCAGCCAGTTCACCTCGGCCCGCTGGGTCAGCGGCGAACGGGCAGCCGTGGACAAGTTCACTGACGCCAACAAGCAGCACATCGCACGTGATCACGACGGCGATGTGGTGTATTTGACGCGGTTGCAATGGGACATCGACCGGGTGGTGCGCGACTATCCGGACTTGAAACTGACCGCGACCAAGGAAATGATGGTGTAACCGACGGCCCTTTAGAGAAATCAGAGCATTGAAGCCCGCCTTGGATTTGGAACACGAACACTATCCTGGCGGGTTTTACACGCTCATGCGGCGGCTCGAAAAGCGCGAGACGCCGTTTGACGATCCCCTGTCAGTGCTTCCGCCCCTGGACATCGATCTGAACGCTCTGAAGGCGCAGCGCGTGGACGGTGCGCCGGAAATGATCGACATGCCCGAAGACCGCAGGCATGCCCTGCGCAAGCGGGCGCTGATACGGACCGAGTTTCTCGGCCAACCGGAACTTTGGGCTTTGCATGCTGTGTGTATCGCTATCCTGCGCAGGCGGTCGCCGCCGCCGGAGGCGCAGCAGTTGTTCCTGCGGATCTGGAGGGAGCACGGCGGTTCTCTGGCCCTTGAACTGCCCGTCCGCTGGCTGATTTCGGCTGCGACCACCTTTGGCGACCACGGTGAAACCATCGATCAGCGTCTGGGCGGTCAGGGGCTGATGATGCTGTTCGACCTGATCAAGCTGCACGACAGCGAGCGCCGCCAGAGCGGGCGCAGGAACAGCGACGGTTTTCCGCGCTCCCGCGGCGGTCCGCGACCGGATGATCTGGGCTTTGGACTGGAGCCTTATTCCCTGCCTCATGGCGATCTGGACATGAACATGCTGGCGCGGCTGTGGCGGTATTCGGAGAATGACACGGTCTTGCAGCCGCTGGGCATGCGCATGCTGCGGATGGTGATGAGTGACCCGCGCAGCATTTTCGGGCGCATTCAGCGCTACAAAGACAGATCGGCCTCAGATGAGCGATAGTGCGGTCAAATGGGGCGTGGTCAGCACGATCAAGGCCGAGGCCGCGGAGATCCTCTCCTTTGCAGCGCATTATCTGGACGCCGGAGCGCACCGGCTGTTCCTTTATCTGGATGCCCCCTGCCCGGACGCCTATCCGCTGCTGAAAGCGCATCCGAAAATCCGCGTGGTTGAATGCGATGACGGGTATTGGCAGCAAAAGGGCCGCCCGGCGCGGCATCAGGTGCGGCAGACCATAAATGCCAATCGAGCTTACCGGCGTCAGGCCAAGGATGTCAGCTGGCTGCTGCATTGCGACGTGGATGAGTTCCTGTGGTCGGACAGCCTGCCCGCCAGCCGGCTTGCAGCGCAGCCGCCAGCGACCCAATGCGCCCGGGTCAGGCCGATCGAGGCCCTGGCCGGCGGTGATGGAACGGCATTCAAGGGATATGTTGCCGCCGCACAGCGCGGCGGCCCCGCTGATCAGCTTTACCCCCGGTTCGGCCGGGTGCTGCGCGGCGGTTTTCTCAGCCACGTTCAGGGCAAACTGTTTGTCCGGACCGGCATTGACGGGCTCAGCCTGCGCATTCACAACGCCTTTCTGGGCGAGACGGAAAACCCCGGCGCCGCAGAACTGGACGGCATGGAGCTGTGCCATTTCCACGCAGCCGACTGGCAGAGCTGGATCAGCCACTACCGCTACCGGCTGCAAAAAGGCTCCTACCGGGCCGAACTTGCCCCCGCCCGGCCGCAAGAGCCCGGGAGAATCACGACGCATGAGCTGCTCAGTTCTATCGAGTCGGATCAGGGCGAAGCCGGCCTGCGGACCTTTTTCGACGAAGTTTGCGCCGACAGCGCAGGCCTGAGGGACCGCCTGCGCGCCGCGGGGCTGCTCAAGATTCGAAAACTGGATTTAGCCAGGAAACGGCGGAAACACTTTCCAGAATTCGGCTGAATTGTCGCTCTGTTGCAAAAGACCCGGACAAAAACGCTGCAAAATCCGGCATTAATTGACGATCGCGCAGGATTTTGCTATGCCGCCTCACGAGCCGGCAGCTGCCATCCCGCATGACCTTTGCGGAGTCGGCTGCAACACACACGCGCGGGCCAGGTCAGTGTCCGCAATGACGGATGCATATGACAAAATTCACCGATCTCAACCTTAATCCCAAGGTCCTCAAAGCTGTTGAGGAAGCTGGATATGAAACCCCCACTCCCATCCAGGCGGGAGCGATTCCGCCTGCGCTGGAAGGGCGCGATGTTCTGGGAATCGCTCAGACCGGCACCGGCAAGACGGCGTCTTTCACATTGCCGATGATCACGCTGCTGGCGCGCGGCCGCGCCCGCGCCCGGATGCCGCGCAGCCTGGTGCTGTGCCCCACCCGCGAGCTGGCGGCCCAGGTGGCGGAAAACTTCGACACCTATGCCAAGCATGTAAAGCTCACCAAGGCGCTGCTGATCGGCGGGGTCTCGTTCAAGGAACAGGACGCGCTGATCGACAAGGGCGTCGATGTGCTGATCGCCACCCCCGGCCGTCTGCTGGACCATTTCGAACGCGGCAAACTGCTGCTGACTGGCGTGCAGGTGATGGTGGTGGACGAAGCCGACCGGATGCTGGACATGGGGTTCATCCCCGATATCGAGCGCATCTTCTCGCTGACACCGTTCACCCGCCAGACGCTGTTCTTCTCGGCCACCATGGCGCCGGAAATCGAGCGGATCACCAACACCTTCCTGTCCGGCCCCGAGCGCATTGAAGTCGCACGGCAGGCCACCGCATCGGAAACGATCGAACAGGCTGTGGTGCAGTTCAAGGCATCGCGCCGTGACCGCGAGGGCAGCGAAAAGCGTACCGTTCTGCGGGCGCTGATCGACAATGAGGGCGACAAGCTCACCAATGCAATCATCTTCTGCAACCGCAAGTCGGACGTGGATATCGTTGCCAAATCGCTGAAGAAATACGGCTATGACGCGGCGCCGATTCATGGCGACCTGGATCAAAGCCAGCGGACCAGGACATTGGACGGCTTCCGCGAAGGGTCCCTGCGGATCCTGGTCGCCTCGGATGTGGCCGCGCGGGGCCTGGATGTGCCCAGCGTCAGCCATGTGTTCAACTTCGACGTGCCCGGCCATGCCGAGGATTACGTTCACAGGATCGGACGCACCGGACGCGCCGGCCGCGCCGGCAAGGCGATCACCATCTGCATTCCCCGCGATGACAAGGCGCTGGATGCAGTGGAGAAGCTGATCCAGAAAGAGATCCCGCGTCTGGACAACCCGGTGAAGCCGGAACCCCAGGCCGAAAAGCCGGCCCGCGCAGCCAAGCAAGAAGCCAGCCCCCGCGCAGCCAAGCCGGAAGCCAGCCCCCGCGCTGCCAAGCCGGAAGCGGAAGCCCGCGAGCCCCGCAAGGAGGCGGCCCGCAGCCCCCGCAGGGACGAAAAGCCCGCTCAGAAGCCCGAACGCTCGTCGGGCCGCGGCAAATACGGTAAACGCGACGACAAGACAGTGGTCGGAATGGGCGATCACCTGCCCAGCTTCATCGCCCTCAGCTTCGCGGAACGCCGGGCTAGCTGACCGGCACCGCTTGACGCTTTGCAGGCCGCTCCTCTTCGGGGCGGCCTTTTTCTTTGCGGCTGCGGAAGGGCGCCCCGCCCTCCGGCTGCAGCATAGCGACCTTTGCACTTGCAGCATAACGGGTCTTCGATCTTGGCTGGCGTCAATCCGCGCAGACAGGCGTATTGCTTCCGCAACACTGTAACGCGATTGAAGATGGGCTTCGCCATGAACACCACCGACACCAACACCCTGACCATTGCACAACTCCAAGCCATCGAAGCCCGCGCCCATGAGCTGCGTGCCGAGGCTTTTGCCAGCCTGATGCGGCGCCTGTTCCGCGCCGTGTTCAGCGCCCCGCGCAAGGTTGTTTCCTGCCCCAGCTGCGCCCGCCCGCTGCACGGCTGAACCAGCCGCCGCTGCCGCCGGAGCGGCATCCGGATTGAGAACGCCGCGTGCCTCGCAAGGCCGCGGCGTTATTGAGTCTTCCGCTGCTGTTCTGCGGCAGCGCCGCGGAACCGCCAGGGTCCGCGGCGCCTGGCCCAACGGGGCCTGCTGCATCCATGATGCGGCACGGGCCAGGCGGGAGAGCCCCGCCCGGCGCGGATTTTCCAGGCGCGCAATCTGCGCGGCAAACCGCGGCGCGCTCTTTGGGCTGCGCTTCAGCGCATGCGGCTGACCACCACCGTCACTTCGGGTTTTTTGCCGATCTCGTTATGGGCGCTTTGACGGGCAATGCGGCGCAGTTCCTGTTCCAGCTTGTCCTCGTCGCGCAGCGTCTTGGCACCGGCACGCATCAGGAACTGGTTCAGATCCTCTTCCATCACCTCGACCAGGGCAGCGTTGGAACTGCCGGTCTCAGGCAGGCCCTTGACGTCGCACCAGGGCTCGCCCAGCGGCTCGTCTTCCTCGTCCAGCAGCACCGTCACCACCACATGGCCGTTCAGCGCCATGCGGATACGGTCGCGGACAACACCGTCCATGGCACCGTATTTGACAGATCCGTCCAGATAGGTGCGGCCGGTATCGACATAGCCGGCCGGTTCGGGCGCATCGCCGGTCAGGTCCATCATCATGCCGTTGACCACAACTGCGCTGGCAATGCCCTTTGCCTCGCCCAGACGGGCGTGCTGCCGCAGGTGGCGGTGCTCGCCGTGCATCGGCACCAGCATCCTGGGCTTCAGCAGGGTATGCATGGTTTCCAGATCCGGCCCATTGGCATGCCCCGACACATGGTAAAGGCCGGAGCTGTCGTCAACCACATCCACGCCCATTTCCGAAAACTGGTTGATAATGCGGATCACGCCCCGTTCGTTGCCCGGGATGGTCTTGGAGGAGAACAGGAAGGTGTCGCCCTCCTTCAGCTCCAGGCCGCGGTATTTGCCGCGCGCCAGCTGCGCCGAGGCGGCACGGCGCTCCCCCTGGCTGCCGGTTATGATCAGCATCAGGTTGTCGCGCGGCACATTGTTTGCGTCCTCCGGGCTGATCACCTTGGGGAAGTCCCGCAGCACGCCGGTTTCCGCCGCAGCCTCAATCATCCGGCGCATCGCCCGGCCCAGCAGCACAATGGAGCGCCCGGCCCGGACGCCGGCCTCGGCCAGGGTTTTCACCCGCGCCACGTTGGAGGCAAAAGTGGTCGCGGCCACCAGCCCCTTGGCCTCGGAGATCAACCGGGTGATCTCATCCGGAAGATCTGATTCCGAGCGGCCCGGATGGGGGGAGAACACATTGGTGGAATCGCAGACCAGCGCCTGGATGCCGTCCTTTGCGATCTCCGTCCACATCTCCGGGTCGAAGGGTTCGCCGACCAGCGGGTTCGCGTCCAGCTTGAAATCGCCGGTATGCACCACCCGCCCTGCCGGGCTGTCGATCACCAGCGCGCCGCTTTCCGGGATCGAGTGGCTCATCGGTGCCACGCCAATGGTGAACGGTCCGAGTTTGGTGGTTTCCGGCCAGGCCTGCACGATGTGCACCGCCGCCGGATCGTGGCCCGCTTCCTCCATCTTGCGCCGCGCCAGATTGGCGGTAAAGGCGCGGGCGTAGACCGGCACGTTCAGGCTGGAATACATATGCGCGATGGCGCCGATGTGGTCCTCATGCCCGTGGGTGACGAAAATCCCCTCCAGCCGGTCAACACGCTCCTTCAGCCAGGTGATGTCCGGCATGATCAGATCAACGCCGGGGGTGGTGTCCATATCGGGGAATGTCACGCCCAGGTCGACCAGGATCAAACGTTCCTTGTCCTTTGGCCCGTAGCCATAGACATAGGCATTCATGCCAATTTCACCCGCCCCGCCGAGGGGCAGGTAGATCAATCTTTCACTGCTCATGCGTCAGTACCATTATCCTTGTTGTATTTATGAATGATCTGCAGGCCATGCATGGTGAGGTCGTCCTCGAATGCGTCGAACAGATCAGCAGATTGCTGGAACAAAGGCGCCAGCCCGCCTGTCGAGATAACTTTCATCGCCACGCCGCGTTCCGCCTTGATTTGGGTGCAGATCTCGCGGACGAGGCCGACATAGCCCCAGAAAACGCCGGACTGCATGCAGGCGACGGTATTGGTGCCGATGACATTTTCAGGTTTGGTGATGTCCACATGCGGCAAGGCGGCGGCAGCCTGGTGCAGTGCCTCCAGGCTCAGGTTCACGCCGGGCGCAATCACCCCCCCGACATAGGCGCCATCCTCGGCCACCACATCAAATGTTGTTGCGGTGCCGAAATCCACCACGATCAGATTGCCGCCATAAAGGTCAAAGCCGGACACCGTATTGACCAGCCGGTCAGGGCCGACGGCGGTGCCTTCGTCCACCCGCACCGCGACGGGCAGCAGGCAGCCGGGCTTTCCCACCACCAAGGGACGTGTGTTGAAATAGCGGTCGGCGAGCACACGCAGATTGAACACCACCCGCGGCACGGTGGAGGAGATGATCATGTCGGTGATATCCGCCTCGATCCCCTGCAGCCGCATCAGCGTGTTGAGCCAGACATAGTATTGGTCGGCGGTGCGCTGCCAGTCGGTGGCGGTGCGCCACAGGCCAACGAACTTCTCGCCGTCATAGATCGAGAAGACGGTATTGGTATTGCCGCAGTCAACTGCCAGAAGCATTTCTGCCCCTTCCTAAAAATAGATGTCGGCCGCGGGAATGCTCACGCGGCCCTTGGCAGTGTTTAGGACAAGGTTGCCGCTGCCGTCCACCGTTTCAAAGGTGCCTTCGGTCTCGGAACTGGCGGTGCGGGCGGTGATCACCTCTCCCAGTTTCGCCGCCCGCTCCAGCCAGGCGGTGCGGATCGGCTCGAATCCATAGGTGGTGAACTGCTGCTCATGGCGGGCAAAGGCTTCTGCAACGGCCTCCAGGAACTCCTCAGGGGTGACCTGCACCCCGGTTTCCGACAGCAGCGACACCGGCCAGACGGCACCGGGTTCCAGCCATTCCTTCATCGGGGTTTCCACCAGGTTGACGCCAATGCCGACATACAGGTGGTTGACCCCCTGCCCGTTTCCCGCACTTTCCAGCAGAATGCCTGCCAGCTTGCCGCCCTTCAGAAGCACGTCATTGGGCCATTTCAGCGACAGCCCCTCGCTGCGTCCGGTGACCGCGACACAAGCGTCATAGACCGCCAGCGCCGCCACGAAGCTGCGCAGCGCTGCCTGATCCGGGGCGCCTTGGGGGCGCATCACCAGGGTGGCGGCGAAATTCCCCTTGGGGTCTTTCCAGTCGCGGCCGCGGCGTCCCCGTCCTTGGGTTTGCCGCAGCGCCAGGATCCACTCGGGGCCTGCCAGTTCCCCGGCAATGCGGGCGGCCTCGTTCAGGGTGCTGTCGACCTCGGCAAGCACCCGTTTTCCATATCCTGCTGGCCAGCTCATACGCGCTCCTTAAATGCCGAAAGGCCCGGTCACAAGACCGGGCCTTGTCAGCCTGCCTGAAAAGCAGATCAATTTACAAGGGTTGCTGCGGCAGCAGCTGCTGCGCCATCGATGCCGAACTGGTAAACCACGCCCACCAGCATCAGCGCAGCAGAGGCCATCAGCGCCACGCCCAGGATCGGTGATCCCTGCGCCTCGACGTCGTCCTCGCCGGTACCGAAGTACATGTAGAAGACGATGCGGATGTAGTAGAACGCACCGATCACCGAAGCCACAGCAGAGGCAATGACCAGCCCCATAAGGCCGGCGTCGACACCCGCCTGCCAGACGCCCAGCTTGGCAAAGAAGCCCAGCATCGGCGGCACCCCGGCCAGCGAGAACATCAGGATCAGCACCGCCAGCGCCTTGCCCGGCTCGCGTGCGGCGAACTGGTTCAGCGCCATGATATCAGTCACAGGCTTGCCGTCTTTCTCCAGCATCAGGATGAAAGAGAACGTACCGATGTTCATGGTGACGTAGATCGCCAGATACACCAGCATCGCAGTGACGCCCTGTTCGGTGCCCGCTGCCAGGCCGATCATCGCATAGCCCATATGGGCAATCGACGAAAAGGCCATCAGGCGCTTGATGTCGCGCTGGCCGATGGCGGCAATGGCGCCAAGGAACATCGACAGCACCGACAGCACCACGATGATCTGCTGCCAGTCGGCGATGGCACCGCCGAAGGCATCATGCAGCACCCGGGCAAACAGGCCCATCGCCGCAACCTTGGGCGCGGTGGCAAAGAAGGCGGTGACCGGGGTCGGCGCGCCCTCATAGACGTCCGGGGTCCACATGTGGAAAGGCACCGCGGAGACCTTGAAGGCGAGCCCCGAGATCATGAACACCAGGCCGAACAGCATGCCAATGGACATATGGCCCTGCTCGGCGACTTGGATGATGCCCGCGAACTGGGTGGTGCCGGCAAAGCCGTAAACCAGCGAGGCGCCGTACAGCAGCAGGCCCGAGGATAGGGCGCCCAGCACAAAGTACTTGAGCCCCGCTTCGGTCGACTTGACGCTGTCGCGGCGCATGGCGGCCACGACGTAGAGCGACAGAGACTGAAGCTCCAGCCCCATATAGAGCGACATCAGGTCGCCGGCGGAGACCATCATCATCATGCCAACAGCGGCCAGCGCCACCAGGACCGGGTATTCGAACCGCAGGATGCCGCGGCGCGCCATGTATTCCCGGCCGATCAGCAGCACGGCAGCCGCGCCCAGCAGCAGCGCCACCTTGGCAAAGCGGGCAAAGCCGTCGTTAACGAACATGCCGTTGAAAGCAGTCTGGGTGGTGGCCGGGCTGGCCGCGATCCAGAAGGCCACCGCCGCCAGCAGCGCCGCGGTGGTCCAGACCATCGGGGAGGCCAGCTTGTCCTTGCTGGTGTAGACCGCACCCAAAAGCGCGCCCATCGCGTAGACTGCCAGAACGATCTCTGGCAGGATTACAGTAAGATCAGCTTGGATCATCTGCCTGATGCTCCCTTAATGCGAAGCAATCTGGGTGGCTGCCGAGGTGTCGGCCGCTGCCAGAGACTGGTTGAAGTTTGCAATCAGCGCCTCGGTCGAGGGCGCGATGACGTCGGTGACCAGGGACGGATAGACCCCCAGCAGCAGGGTCATGACAACCAGCGGCGCAAAGACAAAGCGTTCGCGGGCGGACATGTCGCGGATGCCGGCCAGGCTGCCCTTGATCAGATCGCCGAACACCACCCGGCGGTAGAGCCACAGCGCATAGCCAGCCGAGAAGATCACCCCGGTTGCCGCCACTGCGGTCACCCAGGTGTTTTTCTGGAAGGCGCCCATCAGGGTCAGGAATTCACCGACAAAGCCAGAGGTGCCCGGCAGGCCGACGTTGCCCATGGTGAAGAACATGAACACCAGAGCGTAGGCCGGCATCCGGATCACCAGACCGCCATAGGCGTCGATGTCGCGGGTGTGCATACGGTCATAGATCACCCCGACGCAAAGAAAGAGCGCGGCGGAGATGAAGCCGTGGCTCAGCATCTGGAAGATGGCGCCGTCGATGCCCTGCTGGTTGGCGGCAAAGATCCCCATGGTAACGAACCCCATGTGCGCAACCGAGGAATAGGCGATCAGCTTTTTCATGTCTTCCTGCACCATTGCCACCAGCGAGGTGTAGACCACCGCGATGGCCGACATCCACAAGACCACATCGGTCATCACATCCGCGCCGACCGGGAACATCGGCAGCGAAAACCGCAGAAATCCATAGCCGCCCATTTTCAGCAGGATCGCCGCCAGCACCACAGAACCGGCAGTCGGCGCCTGCACATGCGCATCCGGCAGCCAGGTGTGCACCGGCCACATCGGCATCTTCACCGCGAAGGAGGCAAAGAAGGCCAGGAACATCAGCGTCTGGGCGCCGCCCACAATGTGGATGCCCAGCACGTCAAAGGACGCCGCCGAGAAGCTGTGGGTCAGCAGGGATTCGATATCGGTGGTGCCGGCATCCACATACATGAACACCATCGCCACCAGCATCAGCACCGAGCCGAAGAAGGTGTAGAGGAAGAACTTGAAGGAGGCGTAGATCCGCTCCTTGCCGCCCCAGATCCCGATGATCAGGAACATCGGGATAAGACCCGCCTCGAAGAACAGGTAGAACAGCACCAGATCCAGCGCCATGAAGACGCCCAGCATCAGGGTCTCCAAGAGCAGGAAAGCGATCATGTATTCCTTGACCCGGTCGGTGACGCTCCAGCTGGCCAGAATGGTCAGCGGCATGATGAAGGTGGTCAGCATTACAAACAGCACCGAGATGCCGTCGACCCCCATCTTGTACTTGAAGCCGAAGATCCACTCGGCCTCTTCCACAAACTGAAAGCCGGTGTTGGCGGCGTCGAACTCGAAATAGATGCCAAGGCTCACCAGAAAGGTGATCGTTGTGGCAAACAGCGCAACATATTTGGCGTTGCGCTGCGCCGCCTTATCCTCACCGCGCAGGAACAGGGCCAGGATGGCCGCCGCAAGCGCCGGGATGAAGGTGACAATAGAAAGGAGATTGTCCATCAGTGCGTTCCTCCGCCGATCGACATCCAGGTGACCAGAGCTGCGATGCCCAGCACCATCCAGAAGGCATAAGTGAAGATGTAACCGGACTGTGCGCGTCCAGCGAGACGGGTGAAGAAGGGAACAACCCCCATCGCCAGACCGTTCAGGAAGCCGTCGATGGTGCCACCGTCGCCGCGTCTCCACAAGAAACGGCCCAGGGCCAGGGCGGGTTTGACGAAGATCACATTGTAGATCTCGTCAAAATACCACTTGTTCAGGAGAAACAGGTACAGCGGGCGCTGCTGCGCGGCCAGACGGCCCGGCAGCGACGGGGTCCAGATGTAGAACCACAGCGCCAGCACCAGGCCGCCCAGCATCGCGATGAAGGGGGACAGTTTCACCCATTTCGGCGCCGCGTGGGCTTCCTCCAGGATATGGTTGTCCTTGCCGATGTAGATCCCGCCCTCGCCCGGCTGGCCGGCAAACACGTAGTGGTGCTCATCTTCGGCCCCGGTTTCACCGTGGGCTGCCGCATCACCGTGTGCAGCGGCTTCACCGTGTGCAGCGTCGTCAGCCAGCGCAGCTTCCGCGCCGTGACCGGCGGCGTCGCCATGTGCCGTGGCGGAGGCTTCCGCCACCGGGATGCCGTAGAACTTGCCGACCTGATCAGCGTGGCCGAAAAAGCTGCTGTACCAGATCATGCCTGCGGTAACTGAACCCACCGCCAGCACGCCCAGCGGCACCAGCATGGTCCAGGGGCTTTCATGTGCATGGCTGTGGGTGTGCTTGTCGCCGCGGGCCTCGCCGTAGAACGTCATGAACATCAGGCGCCAGGAATAGAACGAGGTCATGAAGGCCGCGATCACCAGCGCCCAAAAGCCGAACATCGAGCCGCCGGCATAGGCGCTTTCGATGATGGCGTCCTTGGAGACGAAACCGGCAAAGCCCACCCAGCCGCTCAGCGGAATGCCGACGCCGGTGATGGCCAGGGTGCCGATCATCATCGCGGCAAAGGTATAGGGGATCTTCTTGCGCAGGGCGCCATAGTTGCGCATGTCCTGCTCGTGGTGCATCGCGTGGATCACCGACCCGGCACCCAGGAACAGCATCGCCTTGAAGAAGGCGTGGGTGAACAGGTGGAACATCGCTGCCGAATACATGCCCACGCCCGCAGCCACGAACATGTAGCCCAGCTGCGAACAGGTCGAATAGGCGATCACCCGCTTGATGTCGTTTTGCACCAGGCCCACGGTTGCCGCAAAGAATGCCGTCGCGGCGCCGATCACGGTGATGAAGGCCGCAGCCTCGGGCGCAAACTCCATCAGCGGCGACATCCGGCAGACCAGGAACACACCTGCGGTCACCATGGTTGCGGCATGGATCAGCGCCGACACCGGGGTCGGGCCTTCCATTGCGTCCGGCAGCCAGGTGTGCAGCAGCAGCTGCGCCGATTTGCCCATCGCACCGACAAACAGCAGGAAGGCAATCAGGTTGGCCGCATTCCATTCGCTCCACAGGAAGGAGACCTGGGTTTCCGCCAGCGTGGGCGCCGCGGCAAAGATGTCGGCGAGGTTGATGCTGTCGGTCAAGAAGAACAGGCCGAAAATCCCCAGCGCAAAGCCAAAGTCACCAACCCGGTTGACGATAAAGGCCTTCATCGCCGCCGCATTTGCGCTTGGCTTGCGGTAGTAGAAGCCGATCAGCAGATAAGACGCCACGCCGACGCCTTCCCAGCCGAAGAACATCTGCACCAGATTGTCAGAGGTCACCAGCATCAGCATCGCGAAGGTGAAGAACGACAGATACGCAAAGAAGCGCGGCTTGTAGCTTTCACCTTCTTTCCACTGCGGGTCGTGGTCCATGTAGCCGAAGGAATAGAGATGCACGAGGCTGGACACGGTGGTGATCACGATCAGCATGATCGCGGTCAGCCGGTCCAGCCGGATTGCCCAGGAGGTCGACAGCGAGCCGCTTTCGATCCAGCGGAAGATTTCGATGTTCTGGGTCACCCCGTCGAACGACAGGAAGATGATCCAGCTGAGCAGGGCCGCCAGGAACAACAGCGCCGTGGCGGTCACCGTGGCGGCTTTTTCACCGATGAATTTCCAGCCGAAGCCGCAGATGATGGCCCCCGCCAGCGGGGCAAAGAGGAGGATGGTTTCCATGATTCTTCAGCCCTTCATCACGTTGACGTCTTCGACGGCGATACTGCCGCGGTTGCGGAAGAAGCAGACCAGGATCGCCAGGCCGATGGCGGCCTCGGCGGCAGCCACGGTCAGCACGAACAGGGTAAAGACCTGCCCCACCAGATCGCCCAGGAAGGACGAGAAGGCGACCAGGTTGATGTTCACCGCCAGCAGCATCAGTTCGATGCTCATCAACAGGATGATCACGTTCTTGCGGTTCAGGAAGAGCCCGAAGATGCCGATGACGAACAGCGTCGCCGCGACGGTCAGATAATGTTCAAGTCCGATCATGCTCAAAGCCCCTGCCCCGGTTTCACGTCCTTCAGCTCCATCGCAACGGCCGGGTCGCGCATCATCTGGGCGACCACGTTCTGGCGCTTGACGTCGGTGCGGTGGCGCAGGGTCAGCACAATGGCACCGATCATCGCCACCAGCAGGATCAGGCCTGACAGCTGGAACAAAAGAAAATATTGGTCATAGATGATGAGGCCCAGGGCCTCGGTGTTGTGGCGGTCGGCGGGCACCGGGTTGGCCAGCAGCTCAGGCGCCTTATGCGCGGTTTCCCAGACGCCGAAGGCCATCACGAACTGCATCAGGATCACCAGGCCGATCAGCAGCGCCAGCGGCAGGTACCGCGCCATCTCGGCCTTGAGCGCGGCAAAGTCCACATCCAGCATCATCACCACGAACAGGAACAGCACCGCAACGGCCCCCACGTAGACAATGATCAGCAGCATGGCGACAAATTCCGCCCCCAAGAGCACAAACAGCCCGGCCGAGGAGATAAAGGCCAGGATCAGCCACAGCACCGAATGGACCGGCTGTCGGCTGATCACGGTGAACAGCCCGCCGGTGATGGCGCTGACGGCGAAGAGGTAGAAGGCAAAAACGCTCATGTCTCATCGTCCTTGTTGTCGTCCATGACTCCCTGCGCCAGATCCAGCGCCCGGTTCATGGCCGGAATGCCGGCAAAGACCGACATCTGTCCGATCGTTTCCACGATCTCTTGTTTCTTTGCCCCCGCTGCCAGAGCGTGGCGCACGGTCTGGCGCACGGCTGAATCCGCCTGCGCGCCTTGCATCGTGAGCCCGGCCAGGGTCAGCAGCAGCCGGGTCTTGGCATCCAGCCCGTCCTTGTTGACGGTGTTGCCGAACATCATTTCCATGACCTCTTTGGGCATGGTGGGCCACAGCGCCTCGAACTCCTTGAACGCCTCAGAGGGCGAGAAATTCTCCAGCGCCGGATTGAACGCCTTGGCCATCTCCTGCGCCTGGGTCTGCATCTGTTCCATCATGGCTTCAAACGGATTGGGCGGCTGTTTGGTCATGTCGTCTCCTCCGGCCAAGAAATTTCAGTGAAATTCTTGGCAAAAGTTATCTGAAAATTTTTGCACGCGTCCGTCATCGGTACGGTGCGTCGATTTCCAGGTTGCGGGCAATCTCGGCTTCCCAGCGGTCGCCGTTGGCCAGCAGCTTGTCCTTGTCATAGAACAGCTCTTCCCGGGTCTCGGTGGCAAACTCGAAGTTCGGCCCCTCGACAATTGCATCCACCGGGCAGGCTTCCTGGCAGAAGCCGCAGTAGATGCATTTGGTCATGTCGATGTCATAACGCGTTGTGCGGCGGCTGCCGTCCTCGCGCGGTTCCGCGTCGATGGTGATCGCCTGCGCCGGGCAGACCGCCTCGCAGAGTTTACAAGCAATGCAGCGCTCCTCGCCGTTCGGGTAGCGGCGCAGCGCGTGCTCACCGCGGAAGCGGGGCGACAGCGGGCCCTTTTCGTGCGGGTAGTTCAAGGTGGCCTTGGGGGCAAAGAAATACTTCAGCCCCAGTTTGAAGCCGACCCAGAAATCCTGCAGCAGGAAGTATTTGGCGGCGCGGGTGTAGTCGATTTGAGTCATTGCTGCACCTCAAAATTGATTTGTATGCCCAGCTCGGAAGCCGCCCTCGCTGCCAATTGCGTCCGCTTGGCAAAGGGTGCAGCCGTTTCGAACTCCTTCCAAAGGTCAAGGCTGGCGTCAGTAAAGCCCGCCGCATCCCCTTCGAAACAATTCAAAAGCAAACCAGAGAGGTAATAGGTCTCAAGCCAATACTCCCGCTCTTTGGGCAGTCCGGTTCTGCACTGATCAGTCCCCGAAAGCTGGCATCCCGCTTGGGAAAACAGCGCCACGGTGAACATGAGCCGCCCATCGAACTGCCGCAGATCGGAACCGCTGGCAAGGCCTTTACTCTTGCCCCAAGCTTTGACCAAACTCGGATCCATCTCGGTCAATTTGTCGGACATCGAGTTACATGTAAGTTCGCCGGCCCAAACCGGCCCGATTTGCGAAACGACCGCCAGAATGGCGAAAAGTGTTTTCTTCACCATTAGCCTCCCACGGTCCAGCGGGCGAAGATGCCCCAGAACCAGTCGAATTTTGCAGCAAAGGACACGAAGACCACCCAGGCCAGCGAGAACGGCAGGAATACTTTCCAGCCCAGGCGCATCAGCTGGTCATACCGGTAGCGCGGGGTGATTGCCTTGACCATTGCGAAGAGGAAGAAGAAGAACGCCATCTTGCCGACCATCCACAACACGCCATCGGGCAGGCCCGGGATCGGGGACAGCCAGCCGCCGAAGAACAACAGCGACGTCAGCGCGCACATCAGGAAGATGGCAATGTATTCACCGGCCATGAACAACAGGAACGGGGTTGCCGAATATTCCACCTGGTAGCCCGCGACCAGCTCCGATTCCGCTTCCGGCAGATCGAACGGCGGGCGGTTGGTTTCTGCCAGCGCCGAGATGAAGAACAGGAACACCATCGGGAAATGCGGGATCCAGTACCAGTTCAACAGCCCCAGGTCGCCATCCTGCGCCCGTACGATGTCGCCAAAGTTCATCGATCCGGTAGAGATGATAATGCCGATGATGATCAGGCCCAGCGACACTTCGTAGGAAATCATCTGCGCCGCCGAGCGCAAGCTGCCGAGGAACGGGTATTTCGAGTTCGACGCCCAGCCGCCCATGATGACGCCGTAGACCTCAAGCGAGGAGACCGCGAAGACGTAAAGGATGGCGACGTTGATGTCGCTGAGCACCCAGCCGTCGTTAAAGGGGATCACCGCCCAGGCGATCATCGCCAGCACAAAGGATGTCAGCGGTGCCAGGATGAACACGGCGCGGTCGGAACCGGCCGGGATCACCACTTCCTTGACCACGTATTTCAGCGCGTCAGCCACCGATTGCAGCAGGCCGAAGACACCCACCACATTGGGCCCCCGGCGCATCTGGACCGCGGCCCAGATCTTGCGGTCCCCGTAGACGAGGAACAGGAGCGAGATCATCACAAAGGCAACAACTGCAAGCACTTGCGCCAGGATCAGAACAGCGATGCCGCCTGGAGTGTTAAAGAAATCAGCCATAGGTCCTCACACCGTGGGTATTCCGTTCGCCGCGCAATCGGCAACCACGACTTCGGCGTCGATGGTGCGCAGCCCGCGCGGCAGAGAGGGCGAAATCAGATAGACCGCATCGGCGGTCCGGCTGCTCCCTGCCTGTTTCATTGTTGTGCGCACATGGCGCGCAAATCCGTATCCCCGGATCAGCGCGTATTGCGCGGCGGCACATTCCGCATAGTTATCCAGGTCTTCCTGCACGGCAGTTCCGCGTATGGAGACGTGAAATTGCACCAGATTGCCCTCCAGCAGGCTGGTTTCCACCCCTTCATACACAGGGGCAGGCCGCGCACCATCGCTGCCGGGCGCCATTGCGCAGGCGGCCAGCAGCAGCGGTGTTATGAGGGCAAGGCGGATCATTCGGCGGCCATTGCCCCGGTTTCGCGGGCTTTGACGCCGGCCGACAATTCCGCCATCAGCTTCGAGGCGCGGGCAATCGGGTTGGTCAGATAGAAGTCCTTGATTGCCGGCAGGAAATCGGCGCTGCCAAGCTTGTCCTGTTCCAGCGGCTCGCCTTCCTTCCCGGCCACTTCGTCGATTTGCGCCAGATGCGGGACTTCTGCGAGCAAAGCCTGGCGCAGCTGGGCAAGCGAGTCGTAAGGCAGCTTGGTGTCCGCCTCGGCGCTCAGCGCGCGCAGGATTGCCCAGTTTTCCTTGGCCTCGCCCGGCGCAAAGCTCGCACGCATGGCCAACTGCGGACGGCCTTCGGTGTTCACGAACAAACCGTTTTCTTCGGTATAGGCTGCGCCCGGCAGAATCACGTCGGCGCGGTGCGCGCCGCGATCGCCGTGGGACCCCTGGTAGATCACAAAGGCGCCTGCGCCGATCTCCACCTCATCAGCCCCGAGGTTGTAGATCACCTCAGCCCCGTCGATGGCCGCTTCGATGCCGCCTTCGGTCACAGCGCCGACGTCCATTGCGCCCACACGGGAGGCGGCAGTGTGCAGCACCAACAGCTTGGAACCGGAAAGTTCCGCCATCTTCTGGGCCGCGGCCATGACTGCCAGGCCGTCCGCCTCGCGCAGGGCGCCCTGCCCCACAATGATGACGGTCTTCTTGTTGTCGCGGGTTTCTTCCGGGACACCCTTGCCGATCATGTCGCTGAGAGCATCGCGGCCGGTGCCGGCGTGGTAATATTCGTATGTCAGATCGGCCGCGGGGCCGATCAGGGCCACCTCGGCGCCATTCGCCCATGCCTTGCGGATGCGGGCGTTCAGCACCGGCGCTTCGTCACGCGGGTTGGTGCCGATCAGCAGGATCATCTCAGCCTCATCGAGATCCGCGATGGTTGCGGTGCCGGCATAGCCTGCGCGGTCGTTGATCGGCAGGCGGGCATTGTCGGTGCGGCATTCCACCTTGCCGCCCAGTCCTTCGACCAGCTGCTTCAGCGCAAAGGCAGCCTCGACCGGGGCCAGATCGCCGATCAGGCCCGCAACCTTCTTGCCCTTCATCGCCGCGGCCGCGGCGGCCAGCGCCTCGGGCCAGGTGGCGGGCTTCAGCTTGCCATCGACGCGCACATAGGGCCGGTCCAGACGCTGGCGGCGCAGCCCGTCCCAGACAAAGCGGGTCTTGTCGCTGATCCATTCCTCGTTCACGCCGTCGTGGTTGCGTGGCAAAATGCGCATCACTTCGCGGCCCTTGGTATCCACCCGGATGTTTGACCCCAGCGCGTCCATCACGTCGATGGTTTCGGTCTTGGTCAGCTCCCACGGACGGGCGGTGAAGGCGTAAGGCTTGGAGGTCAGAGCCCCGACCGGGCAGAGGTCGATGATATTGCCCTGCAGGTTCGATTGCAGCGTCTGGTTCAGATAGGAGGTGATCTCCGCATCCTCGCCGCGCCCCGTTTGACCCATCTGGTGGATGCCGGCGACTTCGGTGGTGAAGCGCACGCAGCGGGTGCAGCTGATGCAGCGGGTCATGGTGGTGTCCACCAGCGGGCCGAGGTCCAGATCGTCCACCGCGCGCTTGGCTTCCTTGAAGCGGCTGCCCGACAGGCCATAGGCCATCGCCTGGTCCTGCAGGTCGCATTCGCCGCCCTGGTCGCAGATCGGGCAATCCAGCGGGTGGTTGATCAGCATGAATTCCATCACGCCTTCGCGGGCCTTCTTGACCATCGGAGAGTTGGTTTTCACTTGCGGCGCCTGGCCTTCGGGACCGGGGCGCAGATCGCGTACCTGCATGGCGCAGGAGGCCGCGGGCTTGGGCGGGCCGCCGACAACCTCGACAAGGCACATACGGCAGTTGCCGGCAATCGACAGGCGCTCGTGATAGCAAAAGCGCGGGATCTCGACACCGGCCTCTTCACAGGCCTGGATCAGGGTCATCGCCCCTTCCACCTCGATCTCGGTTCCGTCAATGTTGATCTTGCGGAGGTCAGACATGGTCTATTTCGCCCTCAGTAACACGCCGATCGCGCTGTTCTTTTCGATTTCCGCGCGGCCATAGGCGCAGAAGGTTTCCGGTTGTTCGTAAGAAACGCCGTTTTGCGCCAGCAACTGCTCGCCCTTGGCGCGCATGCGGGCCTTTTCGGCGTCCGAGCCGATGTAGGCGCGGATTTCCCTGTCCGAGTACCCCAGCTCATTCGCCCGCGCTTTGAGCCGGCGCAACTCGCCCATTCCCTTGAAATACCGCGGCGCAAGGCGGTCGCAGTGGTCGGAGACTTCCTTGGCCACGGCCACTGCAAACAGCGGGTTTTCGATTTCGGCAACATCGCGCAGCGACGGTTTGGCCAGTGCCGAGACCGGCAGGGCAGCAAAGACAGACAGGGCAGCAGCAATCAGGGCGCGCATGGCGGAGAACTCCTTCAGTTTGAAGCCCCCACTGCGCAGGCGCGCGGCACTGCTATTCAATAGCAGCCGGGCCGGACAGCCCTGATATGCCGGAAATCCGCTCACGGGGTGCAGGTTCCCCGGAATGCGGCCTGACCGCCGGTCAGTGTCAGCTGCACATCCAGGTCGGACGGGTCCACCACCCAATCGATCTCGGAGGAGCCGTAGTTCACAACGCAATAGGTGGTCCCGGCGTGGGCCGCAGCCTTACGCGCCCCTGTGACCGAGCGGTCCGCGCCCTTGATTTCGATGGAGAAATCTGCGCGGTTCACCTTCTTGTCCACCGGCTTGGCCTTGGCCTTGAACGGGACGCCGTCATACAGTTCGCGGTTCTTGTTGGTGGTCGAGGACCCGCAGGCCGAGACCAGCGCCGCAACGGCCAAACAGGCCGCCGGCAGGGTCAGCCGGTATGTCTTTAGAATGCTCAAAATACTGCCGCCAAAGTCAAGATTGCCAGGCCGCCCATACAGGACCAGCCGGTCACGTAGAAAATTGTGCGCAGGCCGCCGTGCGGCTTGCCGCTGCCGTTCAGGTGGATGAGAACCATGATCACCCGCGTGACCAGCACCAGTGACGCAAGCAGGTTCACCCAGAACGGCGCCGCCCCCGCGAGGATCGCAGCGATGGTCACGGTCAGGAAGGCCGGCAGGGTTTCGCAGCCGTTCAGATAGGCCCGGTTCAGACGGTAAGCCTTTTCGGCATAATCCTCCCGCGGTGTCGCACCGGGTGCGAGGCCTGCCTTTTGCTTGGCCAGCGCCGAAAACGGCGACAGCGCCAGGATGATCAGGGTAAAGATCACCAGCGCGGCCAGGGCGTGGGAATATGCGGCGAAGATTTCCATTGGTTACTCCGCTGCCATCGCGCCCATGCGGCCGGTCTGCTGCGCCTTGATGCGGTCTTCGATTTCCTCGCGGAAATTCTTGATCAGGCCCTGGATCGGCCAGGCCGCCGCGTCGCCAAGGGCACAGATAGTGTGGCCCTCGACCTGCTTGGTCACATCCCACAGCATGTCGATTTCCTCCAGCCCGGCCTCGCCCTTCACCAGACGCTCCATCACCCGCATCATCCAGCCGGTGCCTTCGCGGCAGGGGGTGCACTGGCCGCAGGACTCGTGCTTGTAGAACTTCGCCAGCCGCCAGATCGCCTTGATGATATCGGTCTGCTTGTCCATTACGATGACCGCCGCAGTGCCAAGGCCCGACCCCAGCTCGCCGCGCAGGTAGTCGAAGTCCATGATCGCGTCGCGCATGTTCTCGCCGCGCACGCAGGGCACCGAGGAGCCGCCGGGGATGACTGCCAGAAGGTTGTCCCAGCCGCCGCGGATGCCGCCGCAATGCTTTTCGATCAGCTCCTCAAAACCAATCGACATTGCCTCTTCCACCACACAGGGGTTGTTGACGTGGCCGGAGATTGCAAACAGCTTGGTGCCGGCGTTGTTCTGACGCCCGAAACCCGCGAACCAGTCGGCGCCGCGGCGCAGGATGGTCGGCACCACGGCGATGGATTCGACGTTGTTCACCGTGGTCGGGCAGCCGTAAAGCCCCGCGCCCGCCGGGAACGGCGGCTTCATCCGGGGCATGCCCTTCTTGCCCTCAAGGCTCTCGATCAGGGCCGTTTCCTCGCCGCAGATATAGGCCCCTGCCCCGTGATGCAGGAAAACATCGAAGTCCCAGCCGGAGCCGGCTGCATTGCGGCCCAGCAGGCCCTGGTCATAGGCTTCGTCGATCGCCGCCTGCAGCGTTTCCCGCTCACGGATGTATTCTCCGCGCAGGTAGATATAGCAGGTATGCGCATTCATCGCGAAACTGGCAATCAGCGCACCCTCGATCAGCGTATGCGGATCGTGGCGCATGATTTCCCGGTCCTTGCAGGTGCCGGGCTCGGATTCATCGGCGTTGATCACCAGATAGGCCGGGCGGCCGTCGCTTTCCTTGGGCATGAAGGACCACTTCAGGCCGGTCGGAAAACCCGCACCGCCGCGGCCGCGCAGGCCGGAGTCTTTCATCGTCTGAACGATCCAGTCACGGCCCTTTTCCAGGATGCCCGCGGTGCCGTCCCAATGGCCGCGCGCCTTGGCGCCCGCCAGCGAGCGGTCGTGCATCCCGTAAAGGTTGGTAAAGATCCGGTCCTGATCCTTCAGCATGTGTGCCTACCTTTGGTTTTCTTCTTCATTGGCCCGACGCATGCGCCAGAGTTGAAATATGTTGACCAGGGCATAGATCATGCCCGCCAGCGCAGCGAAGTCGAACAGCAGCGCATAGCGCCCCGGCAGCCCCAGCATGGGGCCGATGAACAGCGACACCGCCATCCACAGCAAAATAGTCCCGGCAATCACAAGCGCGATATGCCGGCCCTTTGCGGCGATAGCCTGGTCCTGTTCCTTGCTCATCTGTTCCCCATCACCCGGGTGCGGCCCTGCAGGCTGCGTCCCGATCAGTCGTCTTTGCCGTCGTAGATGTGCTCTTCTTTGGCACGTTTGGCGAACTCTGTCTCGTCACCCACCTGCAGACGCTTGGCCTGTTCGATCCAGCCGTCCCGTTCGATCCGGCCCTTGAACGTGAGCCGCGAATCCACCCAGGCCACTTCAGCTTCACCCCAGTCCGCAATCTGATCGAAGTGGAAGAAACCAAGCTCGTTTAGCTGCGCTTCCAGCTTGGGACCAACGCCCTTGAGCAGCTTCAGATCGTCCGGCAGGCCGCCGCGGGCCTCTTTCAGGACTTCCGGCTGGGCTTCATCGGCCTGGCTGTCAGCCGTGGCTTTGGCAGCCGCCCCTTCCGGAGAGGAGGGCTCAGCAACGGCCGATTTTTTCGGGGCCGCCTTGGCTGCTTCTTCAGCCTGCTTCGCCGCAGGCTTGGGGGCTTCCGGTGCCTTGGGCGGCGCCTCCGCCGCGGCACGGCCTGCAACAACGCCGTCCTTGCCAACCCATGGGGTCAGCAGCGGCACCTCATCCCCCTGGATGCGCATGACGCCGTCCTTGATGTCCGTCGCCAGCTGGACGCTTGCATTATACCGGGTCCTGCCGCTGTCGAAATCAGTCAGCGAGGTGAGGCCCGATGCCGGCTCAGCGGCGTAACGCCCGTTCTGCGGGCCCGGCGTCACCTCCCTGCCCGCGGCCAGATCGTCGAGCAGCTTGGAGAAGCTTTCAACTGTCAGATCCTCGTAGTAGTCCTTGCCGATCTGCGCCATCGGGGCGTTGGTGCAGGCGCCCAGGCATTCGACCTCTTCCCAGGTGAACTTACCATCCGCCGACAGGGTATGCGGTTTTGCGGCGATTTTTTCCTTGCAGACCGCAACCAGGTCTTCGGCCCCGCAGATCATGCAGGAGGTGGTGCCGCAGATCTGAATATTGGCAACGGAACCGGTCGGTTGCATCTGGAACATAAAGTAGAAAGACGTGACTTCCAGCACCCGGATATAGGCCATGCCAAGCATGTCGGCGATGGTTTCGATTGCAGGTTTGGTGACCCAGCCTTCCTGCTCCTGCGCGCGCCACAACAGCGGAATGACCGCCGAGGCCTGACGGCCCTCAGGGTATTTTGTGATCTGCGCTTCCGCCCAGGCCAAATTGGCCGGGGTGAAGGCAAAGCTGTCGGGTTGTTCGTGGTGGAGACGGCGCAGCATCAGATCACCTTTTGGTGGGTGTTGCCCGCGCGGATGCCTCCGGCGGGAGTGTTTTTGAAAAGATGAAACAGGGCAGGCAGGCTCACCGGTCGATCTCCCCGAACACGACGTCCATAGTGCCGATGATGGCGGCGACGTCAGCCAGCTGGTGGCCCCTGGCGACGTGGTCCATCGCCTGCAGGTGCAGAAAGCCCGGCGCGCGGATCTTGGAGCGGTAGGGCTTGTTGGTGCCATCCGCCACCAGATAGACGCCGAACTCGCCCTTGGGCGCCTCGACGGCGGCGTAGACTTCGCCTGCGGGGACGTGGAAGCCTTCGGTGTACAGCTTGAAATGGTGGATCAGGCTTTCCATCGAGGTCTTCATGTCACCGCGTTTGGGCGGGCTCAGCTTGCCGCGGGCGATCACGTCGCCGGTGGCCTCGCGCAGCTTGGCAATCGCCTGGCGGATGATCGAGGTCGACTGGCGCATCTCTTCCATCCGGCACAGATAGCGGTCGTAGCAGTCGCCGTTCTTGCCCACCGGGACCAGGAACTCAAACTCGTCATAGCATTCATAGGGCTGCGCCCGGCGCAGATCCCAGGCAAGGCCGGAGCCGCGCACCATGACGCCGGAGAAACCGTATTGCTGGATTTCTTCCTCTGTCACCACACCGATGTCGCAGTTGCGCTGCTTGAAGATGCGGTTTTCGGTCAGGAGGCCGTCGATGTCGTCCAGCACCTTGGGGAATTCCAGCGCCCAAAGGTCGATGTCATCGAGCAGGTCGTCCGGCAGATCCTGATGCACGCCGCCGGGACGGAAATAGGCCGCATGCAGGCGGGCGCCGCAGGCCCGCTCATAGAACACCATCAGCTTTTCACGCTCTTCAAAGCCCCACAGCGGCGGGGTCAGCGCACCGACGTCCATTGCCTGGGTGGTGACGTTCAGAAGGTGATTCAAGACCCGGCCGATTTCCGAGTAGAGGACCCGGATCAGCTGGCCGCGGCGGGGAACCTCGACGCCGGTCAGCTTTTCGATCGCCAGGCACCATGCATGTTCCTGGTTCATCGGCGCCACATAGTCGAGGCGGTCGAAATACGGCAGATTCTGCAGGTAGGTGCGGCTTTCCATCAGCTTTTCGGTGCCGCGGTGCAGCAGGCCGATATGCGGGTCGCAACGCTCGACGATCTCGCCGTCGAGCTCCAGCACCAAACGCAAAACCCCATGCGCCGCAGGGTGCTGCGGGCCGAAGTTGATGTTGAAATTGCGGATCTTCTGCTCGCCGCTCAGCGCGTCGACGCTGCCGTCGTCAAATTTGGAGCCGTCCATCATTGCGCCCCCTCCTTCTCGTCGCCCGGCAGGATGTATTCAGCACCTTCCCACGGCGACATGAAATCAAACTGCCGGTATTCCTGCACCAGATTTACCGGCTCATAGACCACGCGCTTCTGCGCCTCGTCATAGCGGACCTCGGTATAGCCGGTGGTCGGGAAATCCTTGCGCAGCGGGTAGCCGCGGAAACCGTAGTCGGTCAGGATCCGGCGCAGGTCCGGGTGGCCCGAAAACAGGATGCCGAACATGTCGTAGACTTCCCGCTCGAACCAGTTGGCCGACGGGTGCACGTTCACGATCGAGGGCACAAGTTCCTCCTCGCGCACCGCGGTGCGCAGGCGGATGCGCTGGTTCCGGTACATCGACAGGAAATGATAGACGACATCAAAGCGCTTGGCCCGGTCCGGGTAGTCAACCGCAGTGATGTCCACCAGGGTCGAGAACTTGCAATTCTGGTCCGATTTCAGAAACTCCACCAGACCGGCAATATTGGAAGGCGTCACATCGATGTTCAGTTCGCCAAAGGAAATATCCCAGGCGACAACGCAATCGGGGCGTTTGGCTTCGATCTGCGCGCCGAGTTCCTTCAGTGCTTCAGTCATCTGCTCTCTCCCGCCTTAGCGTACAAGGGTGCCGGTGCGGCGGATCTTGCGCTGCAACTGCATCAAGCCGTACAGCAGCGCCTCGGCCGTCGGCGGGCAGCCGGGCACATAGACGTCCACCGGCACGACCCGGTCACAGCCGCGCACCACGGAATAGCTGTAGTGGTAATAGCCGCCGCCATTGGCGCAGGATCCCATCGAGATCACATAGCGCGGCTCGGGCATCTGGTCGTAGACCTTGCGCAGGGCCGGCGCCATTTTGTTGGTCAGGGTGCCCGCCACGATCATCACATCCGACTGGCGCGGCGAGGCGCGCGGCGCGATGCCGAAACGCTCGGCATCGTAGCGCGGCATCGAAGTGTGCATCATTTCGACCGCGCAGCAGGCCAGGCCGAATGTCATCCAATGCAGCGAACCGGTACGGGCCCAGTTGATGATGTCTTCTGCCGAGGTGAGCAGAAACCCCTTGTCCTGAAGCTCGGCATTGAGGGCCTGGGTGGCAACTTCCTTGTCCACACCGGCGGTGTTGGCTCCGGTCATCACTGCCATTCCAGCGCCCCTTTCTTCCATTCATAGGCAAAGCCGATGGTCAGCACGCCCAGGAACACCATCATCGACCAGAACCCTGTGTCGCTGATGTCCTTGAAACCGACGGCCCAGGGAAACAAAAAGGCGATTTCCAGGTCGAAAATGATGAAGAGAATCGACACCAGATAGAACCGGACATCGAATTTCATACGGGCATCATCAAAGGCATTGAAACCGCACTCATAGGCGCTGACCTTTTCCGGGTCCGGGTTGCGGACTGCCAGCACAACGGCTGCAAGGATAAGGACAATGCCCAAACCTGCCGCAACGGCCAGGAAAACCAGGATCGGCAGGTATTCCCTCAACATCTCTTCCAAGAGCAGCTCCTTTTCCCGGCGGTTTCCCGCGCGACGTCAATTGGCGTGTTGATTTGCCCTGTGCATACCCCTCCGCCCCCACAGCGTCAACTAAAGCAAAGTTAATCTACAAGGGTTTGTGACAGGAAACGGCACCGCCGCGGCACGCGCGTAATTCCTTAGTTGTTTCATAAGGAAAACGGCCGCGGAGGAAACCGCGGCCGCAGCCAAAAGATGCATCATTTTTGCCGGTTTTTCAGCCCTGCCAGACGGGTTTGCGCTTTTCAAAAAATGCGCTGATGCCCTCCTGCGCCTCGTCGCCTTCCCAGCGCGCAATGAGCGCCTTGATTGTATGATCAATCACAGCGTCATCGAGTTGCGGCCCCAGATCACGGGCGAGCTTTTTGGCGGCGGCGACGGCGCCGGGCGCACAGTTCAGATAGGGTGCGACCTCCGCTTCGACCGCCTCCGCCAGCTGGTCTGCGGGCACGGCTTTCGCCAGCAGCCCCAGCTCCACCGCCTCAGCAGCGCCGAACAGACGGGCCGACATGAACACGCGCCGCGCTTTGGCTTCGCCCATGCGGGCAATGACATAAGGGCCGATGGTGGCGGGAATCAGTCCCAGCCTGGTCTCGGTCAGCCCCATCTTCAAGTGATCCGCGCCGATGGCAACGTCGCAAACCGAGGCCATTCCGACACCGCCGCCAAAGGCATTGCCCTGCACCGCGCCGATCACCGGTTTGGCCAGGGTATTGAGCGCCATCAGCATCTCTGCCAGCACCCGCGCCTCGCGGCCGCGGGTTTCGGCATCCGCATCCATCTGCGCCCGCATCCAGCCCAGATCGCCGCCGGCGCAGAAACTCTTGCCGGCACCGGTCAGCACCACCACACGGACGGTCGCGTCCTCGTTCAGCCGCCGGGCCGCCAGAATCAGCTCCTGCAGCATCTGTCCGGACATCGCATTGTGCTTATCAGGACGGTTCAGGCTCAGGGTGCAGACGCCACGGGCGTCGGTGTTCAGGGTGATCGTTTCGAACATCTTGCTTCTCCGCTGGAATTTCACTGCCGGCTGCGCATTGACCGGGCCATAAGTGCGGCCTCTGCCAGCACATCCGCGTCCAGACCGGTGTCATAGCCAAGGTCTGTCAAACGCCTGTGAACTGCCTCAGTGGCGACATTGCCCGCGGCGCCCGGCGCATATGGGCAGCCGCCCAATCCGCCAACAGCGGCATCGAAAACCCGCACGCCCTGATCCAGCGATGCCTCGATATTGTCGAGCGCCCGGCCGGAGGTGTCGTGATAATGGCCCGCCAAATTCTCTGCAGGCACCCGTGCTGAGACAGCTTTCAGCATCGCCGTAATCGCGTCCGGCGTGCCCTGCCCGATGGTATCCCCCAGCGAGATCTCATAGCAGCCCAAGGCAAACAGGCGCTCAGCCACTTCGGCAACTTTCTGCGGTGCGGTGACCCCGTCAAAGGGGCAATCGGTCACACAGGAAACATAGCCGCGCACCGGCAGGCCGATTTCCTTTGCGGCCTCCAGAATGGGCAGAAAGCGCGTGATGCTTTCCTTGATTGTTGCGTTGATGTTGGCCTTGGAAAACCCCTCAGAGGCCGAGGCGAACACTGCAATCTCGTCCGCCTTGGCAGCAACGGCATCCTGGTAACCGCGCATGTTGGGCGTCAAAGCTGCATACCGCACGCCGGGCGCGCGGGCGATGCCTGCCAGCACCTCGGCGCTTCCCGCCATCTGCGGCACCCATTTCGGCGACACAAAGCTGGCCACCTCAATCCGCGAAAACCCAGCCCGGCTCAGGCAATCGGCCAGCGCCACCTTCTCCGCCACCGGGATTTCGCGCTTCTCGTTCTGCAGCCCGTCCCGCGGACCAACCTCAAATATCTCGGCACGCTCAGCCATTGCCGGGCCTCCTGCTTCTTTCTGGTCCCAAGTACTCAAATTCCAACAGCTGCCGCGCGCGCACGGTCAGCCGTCCCCCTCCTCTTCCAGACGCACCAGCGCAGCCCCGGCTTCGACCTGATCACCGCTCGAGGCCAGCACTTCTGCCACCACTCCGTCGCGGGCGGCCAGCAGTGAATGCTCCATCTTCATCGCCTCCAGAATAGCAAGCCGGTCGCCCTCCTTCACCGATTGGCCGGCTTTGGCAAAGACCGCCTTGACCAGCCCCGGCATCGGCGCCTCGATCACATTGCTGTCGCCGCCGGCCGCCGCATCGCGGTCCAGAGGATCAATCGCGGTGAACTCCAGCCCATAGGCATCATGCACGGTGATCAGGCCCCCCGACTGCGACACCGCAGGCATCCGGCGCTCATCAATGCGCCACTGGCCTTGGCTGCGCTCAGCCGCAACGGTTTCTCCGCCGATGGTCCACAGTTGCCTGTCCGGCCCGTCGACTTGAACATCCGCAGTGAATTCTTCGCCGGCGCGGGACAGGGTAACGGCCCGATGCAGCGGCGCCCAGAGGGTGAAGCCGGTGTCCGGAGAAGGCTCCACCAGGTCCAGCGCCACCATGCCGGCGGCCGCCTTGTGGCGCAGCTCCACCTCCGGTGCCGCGGTCAGCGCGTCCAGATCGCGCGCGATCAGGCCAGTGTCCACGTCGCCGTTTGCAAAGCCCTGATGCGCCGCCAGCGCGCCGAGGAAAGCCAGGTTGGTGACGGTGCCGCCGACCTCGGTTTCCTCCAGCGCCCGGGCCAGCCGCGACAGCGCCACCTTGCGGGTGGAGCCATGCACGATCACCTTGGCAATCATCGGATCATACCAGGGGCTGATGGCGTCGCCTGCCCGCACGCCGCTGTCGGCGCGGCATTCGGCCGGGAAAGACAAATGGGTAAGCGTACCGGTGGCCGGAAGAAAGCCCTTGGGCACGTCTTCCGCATAAAGCCGCGCCTCAAACGCGTGGCCGGTGATTGTCAGGTCTTCCTGCCGGGCAGGCAGACGTTCACCTGAGGCGACCCGCAGCTGCCACTCCACCAGATCGACACCGGTGATCAATTCGGTCACCGGATGTTCCACCTGCAGGCGGGTGTTCATTTCCATGAACCAGAAGCCGTCGCTGCGCAGGCCGTCCGAGCCATCGACGATGAATTCGACGGTGCCTGCGCCCTTGTACCCGATCGCCTCAGCCGCGCGCACGCCGGCCCGGCCCATTGCTTTGCGCATCTCCGCCGTCATGCCCGGTGCAGGGGCTTCCTCAATCACCTTCTGGTGACGGCGCTGAAGCGAACAGTCGCGCTCGAACAGATGCACCGCATGGGTGCCATCGCCAAAAACCTGCACCTCGATATGGCGGGGCTGCTGGATGTATTTCTCGATCAGCACATCCGGGTTGCCAAAGGCCGTGGTGGCCTCGCCTTGCGCGCTTTTCAGGGCATCTGCGAATTCCGCCGGGCTCTCGACCAGCCGCATCCCCTTGCCGCCGCCGCCGGCCACGGCCTTGATCAGCACCGGATACCCGATCTTGCCCGCTTCTTCCTGCAGGAAGTCTGCGTCCTGATTGCTGCCGTGATAGCCGGGCACCACCGGCACGCCGGCCTCTTCCATCAGCGCCTTGGCCGCATCCTTGAGGCCCATCTTGCGGATCGCATCTGCGGACGGGCCGATAAAGGTGAGGCCGGCAGCCTCGACCGCATCAACGAATTTCGGATTTTCGGACAGGAAGCCGTAACCGGGGTGGATCGCCTGGGCGCCGGTTTCCTGCGCCACGCGGATAATTTCGTCGCCGCGAAGGTAACTGTCCGCGGGGGCCGGGCCGCCGATATGCACCGCCTCATCTGCCAGGGCCACATGTTTCGAGGCTGCATCGGCGTCGGAATATACCGCCACTGTCCGCACGCCCATGGCGCGGGCGGTTTCCATCACGCGGCAGGCGATTTCGCCGCGGTTGGCAATCAGGATCTTGTCAAACATGGGGTTGGTCCTTTGTCTGGATCGCCGGACCGGGGGCGCTGCCCCCGGACCCCCGGAGTATTTTGCGAAAGATGAAAGCCCGGCGGCTTACATCCGGAAAACGCCGAATTTGGTCTCTTCCACCGGGGCATTCAGGGCGGCGCTGAGCGACAGCGCCAGCACGTCGCGGGATTTGCGCGGGTCAATGATGCCGTCATCCCACAGCCGTGCCGAAGCATAAAGCGGGTGGCTCTGCTCCTCGAACATGTCGATGGTGGGCTGTTTGAAGGCAGCTTCCTCCTCAGCGCTCCAGCTGCCGCCCTGGCGTTCGATGGCGTCGCGTTTCACCGTCGCCAGCACGCCCGCTGCCTGCTCGCCGCCCATTACCGAGATGCGGGAGTTGGGCCAGGTCCACAGGAACCGCGGCTGGTAGGCGCGGCCCGACATGCCGTAATTACCGGCACCAAAAGAGCCGCCGACCAGCATCGTCACCTTGGGCACGTTGGTGGTGGCAACCGCCGTCACCATCTTGGCGCCGTGGCGGGCGATGCCTTCGTTTTCATATTTACGGCCGACCATGAAGCCGGTGATGTTCTGCAGGAAGACCAGCGGGATCTTGCGCTGGCTGCACAGCTCGACAAAATGCGCGCCCTTCTGCGCCGCCTCCGAAAACAGCACGCCGTTGTTGGCAATGATGCCGATCGGGCAGCCCTTGAGGTGGGCAAAACCGGTGACCAGCGTTTCGCCGAAGCGCGGTTTGAACTCGTCAAAGCGGGAGCCGTCGACCAGCCGCGCGATCACCTCGCGGATGTCGTAGGGCGTGCGCAGGTCGCCGGGCACCACACCGAGGATTTCCTCGGGGTCATAGGCGGGCTCCTCGGAGCTGGCCCAGTTTACCGTCAGCGGCTTGGTGATGTTGAGCGATTGCACCGCGCGCCGGGCCAGCGCCAGCGCGTGGGCATCGTCTTCGGCCAGGTAGTCGGCCACCCCGGAGAGGCGCGTGTGCACGTCGCCGCCGCCCAGGTCCTCGGCGCTGACGACCTCGCCCGTTGCCGCCTTCACCAGCGGCGGGCCCGCGAGGAAGATGGTACCCTGCTCCTTGACGATGATGGTGACGTCCGACATCGCCGGCACATAGGCGCCGCCCGCGGTGCAGGAGCCCATGACCACGGCAATCTGGGGAATGCCCTTGGCCGACATCCGCGCCTGATTGTAGAAGATCCGCCCGAAGTGGTCGCGGTCGGGGAAAACCTCGTCCTGGTTCGGCAGGTTGGCACCGCCGGAGTCCACCAGGTAGATGCAGGGGAGGCGGTTCTCCTCGGCAATTTCCTGCGCGCGCAGGTGTTTCTTGACCGTCATCGGATAGTAGGTGCCGCCCTTCACGGTGGCGTCGTTGCAGACCACCATGACTTCTTGGCCCTCGACCCGGCCGATGCCCGCCACCACGCCGGCGCTGGGGGCGGCGCCGTCATACATGGCATGCGCTGCGGTGGCGCCGATCTCCAGAAAGGGCGAGCCCGGATCCAGCAGGTTTGCCACCCGGCGGCGCGGCAGCATCTTGCCGCGGCTTTCATGCCGGGCGCGGGATTTCTCGCCGCCGCCCATGCGCGCGGCCTCGGCCGCCTCGCTGATCTGCGCAAGGGCCGTCAGATGCGCCTCGCGGTTCTGCTTGAAGCCTTCCGAGGAGGGCATCGCCTTGGATGTGAGTTTCATGTCCACTCTCCCGTTATAGGGTTGAGATCTTTAGGTCCGGTTGGCGCCGCGCACGCCGGGTATGCAACACCTCGGGTCATTGTTCAGCCTCCTCCGCCGCCCGCGCCTTCAGCGCCTTGCGGATCACCTTGCCGGTCACGGTCATCGGCAGCGCCTCAAGGAAGGCCACTTCACGCGGATAGGAATACTGCGCGAGGCGGTCCTTGACGTAGTCCTGCAACTCCTGCTCCGAGGCCGCGGCCCCGTCTTTCAGCACCACATAGGCCTTGACGATTTCAGTACGGAGCGGATCGGGCTTGCCGACCACGCCCACGGTGGCCACCGCCGGGTGGGTCAGCAGGCAATCCTCGATCTCCGCCGGGCCGATGCGGTAGCCGGCAGAGGTGATCACATCATCCTCGCGGCCCACAAAGCGCAGGTAGCCGCCCTCCCAGATGCCGCGGTCGCCGGTCAGCAGCCAGTCGCCGCGGAACTTGGCGGCGGTTTCTTCGGGGCGGTTCCAGTATTCCAGCAGCATCGAGGCCGAGCCGCGGCGGATGGCAACGTCGCCCTCGCCCGCTGCCGGGTTGCCGTCTTCGCCGATCACCGCCACTTCATGCCCCGGAACCGCTTTGCCGATGCAGCCCGGACGCGGTTCGAAACCGGCAGCGCAGGAAGAGGCCACCATGTTGCATTCGGTCTGGCCGTAGAATTCGTTGATGGTCACGCCCAAGCGGCGCCGGCCCCAGGCGAGCATCTCCGCGCCCAGGGGCTCTCCGCCGCTGGCAACAGAACGCAGTCCGCCGAGCCCCTGCCCGGCTGCCTTCAGCATTCTCAAGGCAGTTGGCGGGAAGAAGATGTTGCGCACCCCGGCCTTGGCGATCAGATCGGCGCAAGCTTCCGGCGTAAATTTGTCCAGCCGCGCCGCAACCACCGGCACGCCCAGCGCAAGGCCCGGCATAGCCACGTCGAACAATCCGCCAATCCAGGCCCAGTCCGCGGGCGTCCACAGCACGTCGCCCTGCTGCCCGAGGTAATCATGGCTGATGGCAACACCTGGCAAGTGGCCGGTCAGCACCCGGTGGCCGTGCAGCGCGCCCTTGGGGCTGCCGGTGGTGCCGGAGGTATAGATCAGCACCGCAGGCGTATCAGGCGCAGTCTCGGCAAAGGGCACCGGCGCGCCGTCCATTCCGGCGCTATCGACCATCACCGCATCGGCCAGATCGCCCAGCAGTTCCGCGCCTTCGGGGTCCGTAAAAACAAAGCGCACGCCGGCATCGCCTGCGCGGGACGCCAGCGCATCGCGTTTGAACAGCTTGAACAGCGGCACCGAGATGCCGCCCGCCTTCCAGATAGCCAGATGCGCCGCCGCGCACCAGGGCGACTGGCTGAGCAGCACCCCGACCCGGTCGCCCGGCTGGATACGGGTCAGCAGGCAGCGGGTCAGGCCATCCACCATCCCAGACAATTCGCCATAGGAAATGTCGCGCCGCTCCGCGCCCGTCATGTCGATCAGCGCGGTCTGTTCCGGCGGGCGGGACAGGCACTGGCGGGCCATGTTCAGCTGTGCCGGCAGATCCCAGCTGCCGTCAGGGCGCAGGCCCGGAATATCTTGCGGTTCAGCCATCATAGCTCCATTCCCTGCACGGAACGCGGGCAGGTCTGCCCCGGGACCCTGCGCTGCTGCCGGCCCCGTGGATCACATGGTCCCCATCAGCTCGCGGCCGATCAGCATGCGGCGGATTTCCGAAGTGCCGGCACCGATTTCCATCAGCTTGGCATCGCGGAAGATACGGCCGACCGGATTGTCGGACAGATAGCCTGCACCGCCAAAGGCCTGCACCGCCTGATGCGCCTGGGTCATCGCGACCTCGGAGGAGTAGAGGCAGCAGGCCGCCGCATCCTGGCGCGTCACCGTGCCCTTGTCGCAGGACTTGGCCACTTCATAGACATAAGCCCGCGCCGAGTTCATCGCCGTGTACATGTCGGCGATCTTGGCCTGCATCAGCTGGAAGTTTCCGATCGGCTGGCCGAACTGCTTGCGCTCTTTCATATAGGGCATCATCTCGTCCATGCAGGAGGCCATGATACCGGTGCCGATGCCCGCCAGCACCACGCGCTCATAGTCCAGGCCGGACATCAGCACGCGCACGCCCTTGCCCTCTTCGCCCAGGATGTTTTCAAACGGGACTTCCACATCCTCGAACACCAGTTCAGCCGTATTGGAGCCGCGCATGCCCAGTTTGTCGAAGTGCTTGGAGGCGGAAAAACCTTTCATCTCTTTTTCGATCAGGAAGGCGGTCATGCCTTTGGAACCCGCTTCCGGATCGGTCTTGGCATAGACCACCAGGGTGTCGGCATCGGGGCCATTTGTGATCCAGTATTTGTTGCCGTTCAGCCGGTAGTGGTCATTGCGCTTTTCGGCGCGCAAAGACATCGAGACAACGTCGGATCCTGCGCCAGCCTCGGACATTGCCAGCGCACCGACATGCTCGCCCGAGATCAGCCGCGGCAGATACTTGGCCTTCTGTTCAGCGTTGCCGTTCAGCTTGATCTGGTTGACGCAAAGGTTGGAATGCGCGCCATAGGACAGCGACACAGATGCACTGGCACGGGCGACTTCCTCAACCGCGACCGTATGGGCCAGATAAGACATGCCGGCGCCGCCGAACTCCTCCGGCACGGTGATCCCCAGCAGGCCAAGCTCGCCCATTTCTTTCCAAAGCTCCGCAGGGAACTTGTTGTTCTGATCGATTTCCTGCGCCAACGGCTTGACGCGGTCCTGCGCCCAGCGGTGAACCGCGTCGCGCAGTGCGTTCACATCCTCACCAAGATCAAAAGTCATGCTTGCGTTGAACATCCCGCGGGACCTCCCGGTTAGAGCCGATTATATGAACACTTGTTCAATTCATTAAACGAGCCCCCGATTCGGGTCAATCGTGTTCCTGCGAGGCGGTGCAAACGGCAACGGGCGGCCCCTGAATGGCCGCCTGCAACAAACCGGCCAACCGGGTCAGCGGATCACATGGATCACAGTGCGGCTGTCCGCCTCAACCAGAACAGGCAGGCCGTTGAGATAGACGTACCAATAAGCGGAGTCCGGAACTTCGGTCAGCTGGAGCTGCTCCGGGATCATGACACCTGTCACCACCTCACCTTGCACCAGTTGCTTTCCTCAAGGCCGCCCTCAAGGTCAACCGAGCCATCGGCAGAGATCACGCCAAGGATCTCGTGCTGCGGCCCTGGGCCTGCGCGAAGGTTCAGGGTCGGTCACAGCCTGCACATGGGCGCCGGCCCACACCGGGGCGGCCACAAGGGCCTGAGCGGAAGCGGTCAAGGCCCGTTCTGGCGCCATCGCGGACAGACAACGTGTGCTTTCAGAAAAAGGTTCCCCGGATCGTTTTGCCATTTGTGCGCGTTGGGTTAGCAGTACCGGGACAAACCGGCACACAGCAGATTGCGAGGATACAGACCGATGAAGCGATTGAACCGGACAGTGGCAGCCCTGATCTGCCTGCTAAGCCTTCCCGCCGCAGCTGAGGAAGTCGGGGAGATCGGCGTCGATTGGGTGGGAAATGACATCATCATCGAGGCCATCGCCGACCCCAAGGTCAGCGGCGTGACCTGCCACATCGCCTATTTCGAGCGCGGCTTGCTGGACAGGCTGTCAAAGGGAAACTGGTTCGAGGATCCGTCCAATGCTTCAATCGCCTGCCGCCAGACCGGGCCGATCACAATAGGCGACATCGACCGCGGCCGCGATGGCGAGGATGTGTTCCGGGCGTCCCGCTCCATCATTCTGAAATCGCTGCGGGTGAAGCGGATTTTCGATGAGGCCAATCAGACCCTGATCTATGCTGCCCACGCGGCAGAGCTGACCGATGGCTCCGCCAAGGTTTCGATCTCGACGGTGCCGCTTTATCAGGCGGACTGATAGACCGCAGATACCTCCGCACGGATGATGCGGGCGATCTGAGCGCAATCCTGCACACTGAATGTCAGCGGCACCCGCATGTCGATGATACCTGCCAGCACCCGGTCGCTTTGCGCAAGACGCGGCGTCTCCGCATAACGCCAGCTGTCATAGCGGGAGGTGAAGGCCACCGGCTCCGGCGTGCCGAACCATTTCAGCTCCACCCCGCGGGCAGCACAGCGGCGAACCGCCTCCTGCACGGCGTCCTCAGCCCAATCCAGCAACAGGAACTGGAACGAGGAGCCGACATAGACCTCCTTTGCGGGACGCTCCACCACGGTCAAGCCCGGCGTGCCGTGCAGGCCGTTCTCAACTTCACGGTAGCGCGCGTTCCAGCGGTCCACCTGGGTGTCCAGATCGCGCAGCTGCGGCCGCAGGATGGCGGCGCGCAGGTTGTCCATGCGGCCCGAAATGTTGGGTGTTTCGTATTTCACCTGCTCGAACACCTCCGGCCCCGGTGCGGCCAAATGGCGGCCATAGAGCATGTAGGAGCCGGACAGCATGATGGCACGCGCGGCGATCTCCGCGTCATCGGTGATCAACAGACCGCCCTCGCCCGCGTTCACGTGCTTGTAAGTCTGGCAGGAGTAGCAGCCGACAGCGCCGTGGCGGCCCGACAGCACGCCGTTCCAGGAGGCGCCCATCGTGTGGGCACAATCCTCTATCACGGTGATGCCGGCCGCGTTGCAGATCTCCATCAGCCGGTCCATGTCGCACAGATGCCCGCGCATGTGCGACAGCATCAGCACCTTGGCCTGCTCCGCCTTGGCCGCCAGGTCATCGAGGTCGATGGTCAGGTCTTCGGTGACTTCGACAAACACCGGCTCAGCCCCGACCGAGGCAATCGAGCCCGGCACCGGCGCCAGCGTGAAGGCATTGGTCAGAACCTTATCGCCGGGTTTCACCCCGACCGCACGCAGAGAGGTCGCCAAAGCATAGCCGCCCGAGGCAACGGCCAGGCAGTATTTCGCGCCCATCTGCGCCGC
Source organism: Leisingera sp. SA215 (assembly GCF_055902035.1). NCBI lineage: Bacteria > Pseudomonadati > Pseudomonadota > Alphaproteobacteria > Rhodobacterales > Roseobacteraceae > Leisingera > Leisingera sp. SA215. The sequence goes on from NZ_JBVVXU010000001.1 coordinate 901,937, forward strand.
GAACTCCTGCTCCAGCAGTGCGGTTTCACCGGCCTCCCCTTCCGCCACATTATAGCGGTGGAGACGCCCGCCGCGCAGCACCGACAGCGCAGCCTCGATGGCGTCTTCGGGGATGGATTCTTGCTGGGTGAAAGACCCGGAAAATATCTCGCTCATGCGGCGTTTGTGAGCCGCCGCCCGGCAAGGGTCAAGAGGGAAGCAGTTTGGCCGGATTTCCCGAAACTAAGTTGCGGGATCACGCAATCAGCCGCTCCGCAATCTCCGGCAGGTCTTCGTAGCAGTCCAGCAGCGCCTCCGGCCGCAGCGCCTGCATGTCGCCGCCCGCCGGACCGAAGGTCACCAGAACCGACGGCACACCCGCGTTGGCCGAGGTATTGCGGTCCGTATCACTGTCGCCCACAAGCAAGGTGCGGGCCGGATCGCCCCCCGCCCTGCGCGCCGCCTCAAACAGCGGTTCCGGGTCAGGCTTGCGCACCGGCAGCGTGTCGGCCCCCACCAGCGACGCAAAGGCATCGCGCACCCCAAGGCTGCGCAGCAGCTGATCCGCCAGCGCCTCGGGTTTGTTGGTGCAGATCCCGACGCCGAAACCTGCGGCCTTCAACGCCTCAACCGCCGCCATCGCGCCGGGATAAAGGGCTGTGTGATGGTCGATGGCACCCCGGTAGGCCTCCAGCAGCAGCGGATAGAACTCATCCACGGTGGCTTCGTTAAACTGGTTCGTCCGCCGGAGACCATAGCCCAGCATCATCCGGCCGCCGCGCAGGGCGATGCCGGCATCCTGCGGATGGGTCAGCACGTCGCCCAGCCCCATTTGCCGGAAACAGGCATTGGCCGCCGCCAGCAGGTCGCCCGAGGTATCGGCCAGCGTGCCGTCGAGATCGAAGATGACTGTCCGCATGTTCCGCCCTTTCGGCATCTTTCCGCCGCCGCATGTTGCAGGCCGCAATCTTGTTTGATGGCGCTGTCCCTTGCGCCCCGCCCCCCAGCGGATAAAACGGAAGCGATAAAAAGACAAAGAGAAAAGCGATTATGAGCATTGCCCTTGTCATCCTGGCGGCCGGAAAAGGCACCCGGATGAACTCTGACCTTCCGAAAGTCCTGCACCCGATCGCACAAGCACCGATGCTGCAGCACGCCATGGCCGCGGGCCGCGCGCTGGAGCCGGAGCGCAGCATTATCGTGGCAGGCCACGGGGCAGAGGCAGTGTGCGCAGCCGTCGCCGGCTTCGACGAAACGGCCGAAGTGGTGCTGCAGGAAGCGCAGCTGGGCACCGCCCACGCCGTGGATCAGGCCCGCGCCGCGCTGGAAGGCTTTTCCGGCGATGCGGTGGTGCTGTATGGCGACACGCCTTTTGTCAGCGCGGCCACACTGGAACGCATGATCGAGGCCCGCCAGCGCGCCGATCTGGTAGTGCTGGGGTTCGAGGCCGCCGATCCCGGCCGCTATGGCCGCCTGGTAATGGAGGGCGACAGCCTGGAGCGGATCGTCGAGTTCAAGGACGCGAGCGAAGCGGAGCGCGCCATTCGCTTCTGCAATTCCGGGCTGATGGCCTGCGACGCCGGGATGATGTTCGACCTGATTGCCAAGGTCGGCAATGAAAACGCCTCGGGCGAGTATTACCTGACTGACCTGGTGGAATTGGCGCGGCGCGAAGATTTGAAGGTTACGGCAGTATCCTGCGATGAAGCCGAAACGCTGGGCGTCAACTCCCGCGCCGAACTGGCACAGGCGGATGCGCTGTTTCAAGCGCGTGCCCGGGCAGAGCTTCTGGACCTAGGTGTCACCCTGGTGGCGCCGGAAACTGTCTACCTGGCCTTTGACACCATCATTGGCCGCGACACGGTGATTGAACCCAATGTGGTCTTCGGCCCCGGCGTGACGGTGGAAAGCGGCGCCCTGATCCGCGCCTTCTCGCATCTGGAGGGCTGCCACGTCAGCCGCGGCGCCAAGGTCGGCCCATATGCCCGGCTGCGTCCGGGGGCAGAACTGGCGGAGGACACCCACATCGGCAATTTCGTCGAGATCAAGAACGCGGAAATCGCAGAAGGCGCCAAGGTCAATCACCTCAGCTATATCGGCGATGCCTTTGTTGGCGCGGCATCAAACATTGGCGCAGGCACGATTACCTGCAACTATGACGGGGTGATGAAGCACCGTACCGAGATCGGCGCCCGTGCCTTTATCGGATCGAACACCATGCTGGTGGCACCGGTCCGGGTCGGAAACGAGGCAATGACCGCTACAGGCGCGGTGATCACTAAAAATGTCGAAGACGGCGATCTGGCCATAGCCCGCGCCGAACAGACCAACAAACCAGGGCGCGCGCGCAAGCTGATGGATATGCTGCGCGCCAAAAAGGCCCGTCTTCAAAAGGGAGCCAAGTGATGTGCGGAATTGTCGGCGTTCTGGGAAATCACGAGGCTGCCCCGATTTTGGTCGAGGCGCTGAAGCGGCTGGAATACCGCGGCTATGACAGTGCTGGAATCGCCACCGTCAACAACGGAGAGCTGCGCCGCCGCCGCGCGGTGGGCAAGCTGGTGAACCTTTCCGACCTGCTGGTGCATGAGCCGCTGGCCGGCAAGTCCGGCATCGGCCACACCCGCTGGGCCACCCATGGCGCGCCCTCGGTCGGCAATGCGCACCCGCACCGTGCGGGCGCTGTGGCCGTGGTCCACAACGGCATTATCGAGAATTACAAGGACCTGCGCGCCGAGCTGCTGGACTGCGGGTTGGAGTTCCGCACCGAGACCGACACCGAAACCGTCGCCCTGATGGCCGAACGCTATCTGCAGGAAGGTCTCTCCCCTGCCGATGCCGCCTTTAAGACGCTCGATCAGCTGCAAGGCGCCTTTGCCCTGGCGTTCCTTTTTGACGGCGAAGAAGACCTGATCATCGCCGCCCGCAAGGGTTCGCCGCTGGCAATCGGCCATGGCGACGGTGAAATGTTCGTGGGCTCGGATGCCATCGCCCTGGCGCCGCTGACAGACCGGATCACCTATCTGGAGGAAGGCGACCGCGCTGTTGTCACCCGCGCAGGCGCCGAAATCCGCAATGCCCGCGGCGAACTGGTGAACCGCGAAACCAAGACCATCCAGATCGATGCCGCTCAGGTCGACAAAGGCGGCCACAAGCATTTCATGGCCAAGGAAATCGCCGAGCAGCCGCATGTGATCGCCGAGGCGATCCGCCATTACCTGCCGGTCGAGGAAGACGCTGTGCGCCTGCCGGGCGAAGGTGTGGACTTCTCCGGTGTCGAGCGGCTGACCATGGTCGCCTGCGGCACCGCCTATTACGCCTGTGTCACTGCCAAATACTGGTTTGAGCAGATCGCCCGGCTGCCGGTCGAGGTCGATATCGCCTCCGAATTCCGCTACCGCGAACCGCCGATCCCCGGCAAGACGCTGGCGCTGTTTGTCTCGCAATCAGGCGAAACGGCCGACACCCTGGCCGCCCTGCGCTATTGTCAGGAAAAGGCGGACAAGATCCTGTCGGTGGTCAATGTCTCCGAAAGCTCCATCGCACGCGAAAGCGATCTGGCGCTGCCGATCTTTGCCGGGCCGGAAATCGGCGTGGCGTCCACCAAGGCCTTTACCTGCCAGCTGACAGTTCTGCTGGCGCTGGCGCTGAAAGCCGCCTGCGACCGCGGCCATCTGAGTGCCGAGGAAATGACAGAGTATGCCACAGCCATCCGCGGCCTGCCAAACGTGCTGTCCTCCGCGCTGGAGCAGAACGACGCAATCCGTTTGGCGGCACAGAAGGTGAGCGAGGCCCGCGACGTCCTGTTCCTGGGCCGCGGCCTGATGTTCCCGCTGGCCTTGGAGGGCGCGCTGAAGCTGAAGGAAATCAGCTATATCCACGCCGAAGCCTATGCGAGCGGCGAGCTGAAGCACGGCCCCATCGCATTGATCGACAAGAACATGCCGGTGGTGGTGCTGACGCCCAAGGACGCGCTGTTCGACAAATCTGTCTCCAATATGCAGGAGGTGCTGGCGCGCAAGGGCAAGGTGCTGATGATCTCCGATCAGAACGGCATTGACGAGGCCGGAGACGACGTCTGGTGCGCGATCCGGATGCCCCGGGTGAAGGAGGCGCTGACCCCGATCCTTTATGCGATCCCGGCGCAGCTGCTGGCCTATCACACCGCCGTGGCCAAGGGCACTGATGTGGACCAGCCGCGCAATCTGGCGAAATCCGTTACCGTGGAGTAGCAGCCGGTGGCCAAGCAGTTTAACCGGATCAATGAGGATCACGCGCGTTTCATCGCTGCTCAGCATGTCTTCTTTGCCGGGACCGCAGCGGCGGAAGGCCGGGTGAACATCTCCCCCAAGGGCATGGACAGCCTGCGGGTTATGGATCCGAACCGGATTGTTTGGCGCAATCTCACCGGCAGCGGCAACGAAACTGCGGGGCATCTGCGCCAGATGAACCGGATGACGCTGATGTGGTGCAGCTTCGCGACGCGGCCGCTTATCTTGCGGGCCTATGGCTCGGCCCGCACCCTGCATCCCCGCGACCCGGAATTTGCGGACCTCAATGCGCTGTTCCCTGCCAATCCGGGCCCGCGTCAGATCTACGACATGAGCGTGGAAATGATTCAGACGTCCTGCGGCTACGCGGTGCCATTCCTCGATTACGCCGGTGAACGGGACACATTGGACAGGGTGACCGAACCGCTGGGCCGGGACGGGCTGCACGCATTCTGGGCGGAGCGCAACCTGACCACAATCGACGGGCAGCCGACCAACATTTTCGGAGATACTGATGACGCTGGATGACGCTCTTGCCAGCTTGAAAGCGCAGGCAGAACCCGGCCGCGCCGAGCAGATGACCGCCTATCACAAGCAAACCCGCGCAGTTCTGGGCGTGCCCAACCCGGCCGCCAATGACCTGACCAGGACCTGGCGGCAGGTACTCTCGCTCGAAGAACGGGTCAACCTGGCAGGCGCACTGTGGGAGTCGGATATCTTCGAAGCCCGCATCGCCGCCGCCAAACTGCTGACCCAGGCGCGGATCAAAGAGGACGCGCCCGTTTGGGAGCTGCTGCAGGCATGGGTGCCCGGGTTTGACAGCTGGGCCATTGCCGATCACGCCTGCTCTGCCATTTCAAAGCGCCTGCAAGCTGCACCGGACCGGCTGGACACTGTGGAAGCCTGGACCCGGTCGGACCACATGTGGTCCCGCCGCGCAGCACTTGTGGCCACCCTGCCCTGGGCCAAGATGAACAACCTGAAGCCCGCGGATCAGCAGCACCGTGAACGCATCCTGGGCTGGGCGGCCTCATATGTGCCGGACCGGAACTGGTTCATCCAAAAGGCCATCGGCTGGTGGCTGCGCGATCTCAGCAAGCATGACGCCGAGCGCACCCGCGTTTTTCTGGTGGAACATGGCGCAGCCATGAAACCCTTTGCCCGCAAGGAAGCGGCGAAATACCTGAAAGACGATTAGGCCCGCCCCGCAGCAACAGGGCGGCGCTTCCCCGTTCAAAACAAACTTCAGCCGGCGGGCAGCACCTGCACTTCGGCCAGCTCGGTCAGCGGCAGGTTCAAGGCGCGCATGGCGCCGATCGACAGGCGGCTGCCGCCGGTCGCCGCGCCAGGTGCCGGTTTCAGCGTCAGCACCACCTGGGTGTTGCGGCTGGTGCGCACCAGCGCCTGCTGTTCAGCAGCCACCAGCGGTGTTTCCATCCACAGCCCCGGCAGCGACGGGTCGCCCAGCGACGCCACCGTGGTAGCGGATCCGCGGAATGACGGCGCGGCGGGCAAGCCGGGGTCCGCCTCAACCGCCTCGACGCCGGGGGCCGGCTGCAGCACCGGGTCCAGCGGCTCTGACGTTGCCGGCGCCCCCTGGCCGCCAAGAATGGAGGAATTGAGCTGGATACCGTCGCAGGCCGCCAGCAGGGAAATCGAAGCAAGGGAAATGACTGTCATACGCATGGGGCGAGCCTAGCTTTCAGCGAAACTCTTTGCCAGACACAAATGCCGTCCCCCCTTGCCGCGGGCGCTGCCCCGCTTTACCTAGGAAGCATGACAGCTCCGCTTATCGATCCCTTCGCCCGCGCAATCACTTACCTGCGTGTCTCGGTCACCGACCGCTGCGACTTCCGTTGCGTCTATTGCATGTCGGAAAACATGACCTTTCTGCCCAAAAAGGATTTGCTGACGCTGGAGGAGCTGGACCGGCTGTGCTCCACCTTCATCCGGCTCGGCGTGGAAAAACTGCGCATCACCGGCGGCGAGCCGCTGGTGCGCCGTGGCATCATGACGTTTTTCGACGCGATGAGCCGCCATCTGGACACCGGCGCCCTGAAGGAGCTGACGCTGACCACCAATGGCTCGCAGCTGGTGAAATACGCCGATGACCTCTATGCCGCGGGGGTGCGCCGGGTGAATATCTCGCTCGACACGCTGGACGAACAGAAATTTGCCGATGTCACCCGCTGGGGCCGTTTGCCGCAGGTGCTGAAGGGTATTGATGCTGCCCAAAAGGCCGGCCTCAAGGTAAAGATCAACGCCGTGGCGCTGAAGGGGTTCAACGAAGAAGAACTGCCCGCCATCACCCGCTGGTGCGCTGAGCGCGGGTTGGACCTCACCTGGATCGAAGTCATGCCGATGGGGGAGGACATCGGCGCCATGGAGCGCATCGGTCAGTACTGGTCGCTGAAAGACGTGCGCGCGGAGTACGAAAACCACTATTCTGTCACCGATCTGGCCGAACGCACCGGCGGCCCGGCCCGCTATGTGCGGCTGGAGGAAACCGGCCAGAAAATCGGCTTCATCACGCCGCTTTCCCATAACTTCTGCGAAAGCTGCAACCGGGTGCGCGTGACCTGCACTGGTGAGATCTACACCTGCCTCGGCCAAGAGGGCAAAGCTGACCTGCGCAGCCCCCTGCGCGCCAATGAAGAAGGCACCGGCATCCTTGAAACTGCGATCCGTGCCGCCATCGGCGATAAGCCCCGCGGTCATGATTTTGATTATTCCCGGCAGGAGGCCGGCGGCCAGATATCCCGCCATATGAGCCACACCGGCGGCTGAACATGTCCAGTGACACGCCTGCGCGGCCGACGCTGCTTTACTCGCTTTATTGCGGCGCCAGCGCGTTGATCGCGCCCTTTGCCTGGCGCAAGGTCGCGGCCAAGCTGCGCGACTACGGCCTGCCCGAAGAGCGCGTGCGCGAGCGTCTGGGCCAAGCGTCCCTGCCCCGCCCCGCCGGACGGCTGATCTGGTTCCATGCCGCCTCGGTCGGCGAGAGCCTGTCTGTACTCACTCTCATTAAACGCATCGGCGAACAGGTGCCGGGGGCGGAGTTTCTGATCACTTCCGGCACCCCGACTTCGGCGGAATTGATCGCCAAGCGGATGCCGCCGCGCTGCCGCCACCAGTTTCCGCCGCTGGACACCGCGGCCTCAGTAGAGCGGTTCCTGGCGCACTGGCGCCCCGATCTGGGGGTATTTGTCGAAAGCGAGTTGTGGCCGCAGATGCTGGTGCGGGCGCGTACGGGCGGCTGCCCGCTGGTGCTGTTGAATGCGCGGCTGTCGGACCGCTCGGTTGAAAGCTGGACGAAACGCCCCGAAACGGCGCGCTACATCCTGGACCAATTCGACCTGCTGGTGACCCAGAACCAGAAAACTGCCGCCAACCTGCAGGCGATGGGCGCGGCTGCGGACCGCATCCGCCCCGGCAGCAACCTCAAGGCTGCCTCCGCCCCTCTGCCGGTTGATCCGGACAGCCTTGGCAAAGTGCGTGGCAACATCGGCGCTCGCCCGGTATGGGTAGCCTCCTCCACCCACGAGGGCGAGGAAGAGATCGTGCTGCAGGCGCATAAGCTGCTGTTGAAACAGCATCCGGACCTGTGCCTGCTGCTGGCCCCCCGCCACCCGGAGCGCGGCGGCACGGTAGAAACCCTGGTGAAAGACGCGGACCTCAGTTGCGCGCGCCGCAGCAAGGGGGTGATGCCCGGGACCGCGACGCAGGTCTATCTGGCCGACACGCTCGGCGAAGTTGGCACATGGTATGCGCTCAGCCCCCTGGTGTTTCTGGGCGGTTCCTTGCGCGAAATCGGCGGCCACAATCCGTTTGAACCGATCCAGGCTGGCGCTGCGGTGATCACTGGCACGGGCCACTACAATTTCGCCGAAACCTATGCCGAGCTGACCGCAGCGGGTGCGGCCGCTGAGGTGCGATCCGCTGCGGACCTGGCGGAACAGGTCGCCCAGTGGCTGGAGCAGCCGGAAACATTCCAGGCCGCACGCGATGCCGCAGGGCAGTTCATCTCCCGCCAGTCGGATCAATTGGACAAGACGGTGGACGCCCTGCTGGCGCTTCTGCCTGCCAGGAGGCCATGATGGCACAGATTGACGCCAACACAATCGAAGTCATCGCCCCGAATTTCAAGCGCCGCCTGTCCGGGGTGACCTCGACAATCGTGCGGCTGGTGCCTTTGCAGCGCCGGCAGATCGCCATTGCCACCGCAGGCGCCGGCCTGCCGGCGGAGATGCCGCATCTGTCGGCAGCCCAGCTCATCTTCATGAACCGCAACGGCCCGGCCGGCGCCCGTGTCTGGCACGCCCGGCGCAACGTGGAGATGCTGGGCGGGCTGGCCTTGAAATACCTATTGGGCAAGCGGCTGAAACTGCTGTTCACCTCTGCCTCCCAGCGGCATCATTCAGGCTATACCAAATGGCTGATCTCGCAGATGGACCGGGTGATCGCCACCTCAGCCAAGGGGGCGGCTTACTTGGATAAACCGGTTCAGGTGGTGCACCACGGGATCAATACCGAAGAGTTCTGTCCGCCCGCGGACAAAGCCGCACTGCGCCGTGAACTGGGCCTGCCGGAGGACGCCGTCCTGATCGGCTGCTATGGCCGGATCCGGGCGCAGAAGGGCACCGACGTTTTTGTCGACGCCATGCTGCAGGTGCTGAAAGCGCACCCCGAGGCGGTGGGCCTGGTTATGGGCCGCGCCACCGAAAAACATGCGGCCTTTGAAAAGGAGCTGCGCGCCAAGGTGGATGCCGCGGGCCTGTCAGACCGGCTGCTGTTCCCGCCCGAGGTGCCGGTGTGGGAGGTTTCCCGTTGGTATCAGGCGCTGGATCTCTACGTGGCGCCGCAGCGCTGGGAGGGCTTCGGCCTCACCCCGCTGGAGGCGATGGCCTGCGGCGTGCCGGCTGTCGCCACCCGCGTTGGCGCCTTTGAAGAGCTTATTGCACCGGGTGAGACAGGCCTGCTGATCGATCCCGGCGAGACCGGGCAGATGGTCGAGGCGATCAACGGGATCCTGTCCGCCGAAGGGCGGCTGGAACAATGGTCAGCGGCGGCACGCAAGCACGCCATAACCAATTTCGCATTGAAGAAAGAGGCCGACGCACTGGTCGCCATCTACCGCGAATTGCTGGAACATTAAGGCAGCCCTCCCGCGTTTCTTTCTGGTCACAAATACTCTCGAGGGTGAATTGAGCTGAAAGCTCAAGAGGGGGCAGACAGCCCCCTCCCGTTGTTTCAGTTAAGCCGCAGGCATCCGCTGTTCGACAATTTCCGCCCACCAGCTGCAGCCCGCCGGAATCGCGTCGTCATTGAAGTTGTATTCCGGGTGATGCACCATCGCAGTGTCGCCGTTGCCCATCAGGATATAGGCGCCGGGGCGTTCCTCCAGCATGAAGGCGAAATCCTCGCCGCCCATGACCAACGGCGCGTCCTCGCAGCCGCCGGAAACACTGGCCGCCACCTTGGCTGCAAACTCGGTCTGCTCCTCGTGGTTCACCATCACCGGATAGCCGCGGTGATAGGTGACATCGGCGGTGCCGCCGAAAGTCGCTGCGATACCGGTGCAAACTTCGTTTATCCGCTTCTCCGCCAGGTCGCGCATCTCCTTGGACATGGTGCGCACGGTGCCCTTGATCTGCACCTTCTGCGGGATCACGTTGAACGCCTTCGAAGAGGTCTCAAACGAGGTCACCGAGACCACGATCTGATGCACCGGGTCGGCGTTGCGCGATGCGATGGTCTGCAGCGCCAGCACCGCCTGCGCGGCCAGGACGGTGGTGTCGACGGTCTCATGCGGCTTGGCAGCATGGCCGCCGCGGCCCTCGAAAGTAATGTCGAACTGGTCGGTGGCGGCAAAAAACGATCCCGGGCGGATCGCGAACGAGCCCAGCGGCTGGCCCGGCCAATTGTGCAGGCCATAGACCTCCTGCACGCCCCAGCGGTCCATCAGACCATCATCGCACATCACCTTGGCGCCGCCGCCGCCTTCCTCTGCGGGCTGGAAGATAACCACCACGGTGCCGTCGAAATTGCGGGTCTCCGACAGGTATTTCGCCGCGCCCAGAAGCATCGCAGTGTGGCCGTCATGGCCGCAGGCATGCATCGCGCCGGGGGTCTTGGACGCATAGTCCAGCCCGGTCTGTTCGTGGATCGGCAGCGCGTCCATGTCGGCGCGCAGGCCAATGACCTTGCCGGAGCTGTCCGCCTTGCCCTTGATGACACCAACCACACCGGTGCGGCCAATGCCGGTCACCACCTCGTCGCAGCCGAATTCCTGCAGTTTTTCAGCGACCAGCGCGCTGGTACGGTGGGTTTCAAACAGGATTTCCGGGTTTTCGTGGATATCCCGGCGCCAGGCGGTGATTTCATTTTGCAATTCGGCAAAGCGGTTCTTGACCGGCATCTTTCACTCCTATGGTTGTCTTTCCCGCCGCCTCAGGCCGCGGGCATTCTTCGTTCCACCAACTCGGCAAACCAGCTGCAACCCAGCGGGATCGCATCGTCGTCAAAGACATAGGCCGGGTGGTGGCACATTTCGGTGTCGCCGTTGCCGAGAAAGATATAGGCGCCGGGGCGCTGCTCCAGCATGTAGGAGAAATCCTCGGACGGCATGATGGGCGGAGTCTCGGCGTTCACTTTGGCAGAGACTGCCTGCCCCGCCTCAATCGCGTGGGTGGTGCCGTTTTCATCATTGATTGTAACAGGATAGCCAGGAACCCATTCAACCTCTGCGGTGGCGCCAAAGGCCGCCGCCGTGCTTTCAGCAACCCGGCGCACCCAGCCCTCGGCCTGGGTCCGGTACTCCGGGTCCAGCGTACGCACAGTACCCTGCAGCTTGGCGGTGTGGGCGATCACATTCGATGCCGTGCTGTCGGTCTCAAAGGTGCCGACGGTCAGCACCACCCGTTTCACCGGGTCCACGTTGCGCGACACGATTGAGTGCAGCGAAACCACGATCTGCGAGGCCACCAGCGTGGTGTCGATGGCGTCATGCGGAGCGGCGGCGTGGCCGCCCTTGCCGGTGACGGTGATATTGAACTCATCCGACGAGGCCATCAATGCACCGGGACGGATGGCGAATTCGCCCACCGGCAGGCCCGGCATATTGTGCAGGCCATAGACCTCCTGAATGCCCCATCGGTCCATCAGACCGTCGTCGCACATCGCCTTGCCGCCGGCGCCGCCCTCTTCGGCGGGCTGGAAGATCAGCACCGCTTTGCCGTCGAAGTTGCGTGTCTCCGCAAGGTACTTGGCGGCCCCCAGCAGGATCGAGGTATGGCCGTCATGGCCGCAAGCATGCATCACCCCGGGCGTCTTGGAGGCATAGTCCACCCCCGAGGCCTCGGGGATCGGAAGCGCGTCCATGTCGGAACGCAGCCCGATGGCGCGGCCGGAGGCGTTGGTCTTGCCCTCGATCACCGCCACCACGCCAGTCTTGCCGACGCCGGTGGTGATATCGGTGATGCCGAATTCCTTGAGCCGCTCCACTACAAAGGCGGCGGTTTCATGCACCTCGTACATCAGTTCGGGGTTTTCGTGCAGATGGTGGCGCCAGGCCGTGATCTCCTGGTGCATCTCGGCAAAGCGGTTCTTGGCCGGCATTGTCCCCTCCCCTTTTTGTTTCAGTTTCCGTCACGGCAGACTGTCCGCGAAAAAACTTAGCTTCGCAAGTATCCGGAGCTGCCGGGACGCCGCGGAACCTGTCAGAGCGCATGCACGCACCGGGCGTGCACCCCCTGTGCACCCTCTGTGCACCGCCACGGACACCTCTGGCATCAATCTGAGCACAAACAGCCCGGTTTCAAGGTCCCGGGAGTTCCTCCCGCAGCCTTTCCACCAGACCGCGCATGAACTCATGGCCAGCGTTGAATTGCGCGACAGTGATATATTCGTTCGGCTGATGCGCCTGGGCAATGTCGCCAGGGCCGCAGATCACTGCGGAATACCCCGCTTGCTGGAACTGCCCCGCCTCGGTGCCATAGCTGACCACATGGGAGCCGTTGTCACCTGTCAGAAGCCGAACCAGAGACTCCGCCGCACCGTCCTGTTCCGGCACCAGCCCGGGAACATCGAACTGCTTGGACACATCAATGCGCGCCTCCGGGTGGATCGCCTGCATTTCAGCTTCCACCTCGCGGACCTTCTGCAAATAGGCCGCTTCCCAATCGGCGGCGGTCTCCCCAGGCACCACCCGGAAATCCATCATGAAGCGGCAGTCCTTGGCGGTGATGTTATGGGCGGTGCCGCCCTCGATCATGCCGACGTGGCAGGTGGTCCAGGGCGGGGTGAACATCGCCTGTACCTCGCCCGGCTCCCCGGCCATGTTCTCGGCGTTCTTCTGGTTGGCCCAGTCGATCAGCCGGGCGCCCTGCATGATGGCGCTGACGCCGGTGTGCATGAGCGAGGAATGCACTTCGAACCCCACCATATGGGTGGCATAGCCGGTGCCGCCCTTGTGACCGGTCACTGCCTTCATCATCGAGGGTTCCCCGACAATCACCGCCGAGCCCTTCGGCAGCACAGGCTGCATCGCAGCGATCATCGGCGGGGCGCCGGTGCAGCCGATCTCCTCGTCAAAACTCAGCGCCAGTTGCAGCGGGCGGTTGACGCCCTGGCTGTGCGCCTCGACCAAGGCCCAGATGGCCAGCGCATCGTAGCCCTTCATGTCGCAGGTGCCGCGGCCGAAGTATTTGCCGTCTTTCTCGACCACGGTGAAGGGGTCGCTGTCCCAGGGCTGGCCGTCCACCGGCACCACATCGGTATGCCCCGACAGCACCACGGCGCCCTCGTTCCAAGGCCCGGCATGGGCAAAGACGGCGGCCTTATGCGGCTGCTGCGGGTCTACCCAGCGGTGGCTTTCGATGCCCTGCGAGGACAGGTAGTCCTGCACCCAGTCCACCAGTGGCAGGTTGGTGTCCCGGCTCACGGTCGGGAAGGAAACCAACCTGTGCATGATTTCCAAAGGCGTCAATTTGGCAGCCATGTTTCAATATCCGCTGTTTGTGGTCAGAACGAAATGGCCGGGCTCCAACTCCAGATACTCCGACGGCTCCGGCTGGTAGCCGACTTCATGGATCGGCGAGGGGATCGGCTTGAAGTTCAGTTCCTTCTCCGACTTACGCTGGCGCGGGTCGGCGATCGGCACCGCCTTCATCAAGGCCTGAGTATAGGCGTGCAGCGGGTTCTCGAACACCCGTTCGCGCGGGCCAAGTTCAACAATCCGGCCCAGATACATCACCCCGACCTGATGCGAGACGCGCTCCACCACCGCCATGTCATGACTGATGAAAAGGAACGACAGGCCCAGTTCCGCCTGCAGCTCCATCATCAGGTTCAGCACCTGCGCCTGCACCGACACGTCAAGCGCCGAGACCGCCTCGTCCGCGACGATCAGCTTGGGGTTCAGGGCCAGCGCGCGGGCGATGGCAATCCGCTGGCGCTGGCCGCCGGACATCTCGTGCGGGTAGCGGCGCATGAAGCCGCGCGGCAGGTGGACCCTGTCGAACAGGCTGGCGACGCGGTCGTGCAGCTCGGAGCCGGAGGCGAGCCCATAGTTGCGCAAGGGCTCCGCCACCTGGTCCAGCAGCTGCATTTGCGGATTCAGCGAGGCAAACGGATCCTGAAAGATCATCTGCATGTCCTGGCGCGCTTTGTGCATTTGCGATGCACTGAAGCTCAGCACGTCTCGGCCCTCAAATTCCACTTTGCCCGAATTCGGTTCCACCAGCCGCAGGATCGAGCGGCCGGCGGTGGATTTGCCGCAACCGGATTCGCCCACCAGCGACAGGGTCTGGCCCTTGAACACCTTGAAGGACACATCCTCGACCGCGTGGACATTGGAGATGGTGCGGCGCAACAGGCCGCCCTTGACCGGGAAGCGGGTGGTCAGGTTCTGCACATCCAGCAGCACCTCATCCGTGCCCTTGATCGGTTCGATCTTCTGGCCTTCGACACCCAAAAGCTTCATCGGCTCGGGATATTGCTTGCCGCGCATTTCCCCCAGTTTCGGAACTGCGGCCAGCAGCGCCTTGGTATAGTCGTGTTTGGGGGTCTCGAAGATCTCCTGGACGGTGCCTTCCTCGACTTTGTTGCCGCGGTACATGACAACGACGCGGTCGGCCATCTGCGCCACCACCGCCATGTCGTGGGTGATGAACATCACCGCCGTCCCCGTCTCGCGCTTGAGGCGGTCCATCAGCGCAAGGATTTCCGCCTGAATGGTCACGTCCAGCGCCGTGGTGGGCTCATCCGCGATCAGCAGGCGCGGCTCGCAGGCCATCGCCATGGCGATCACCACCCGCTGGCGCATGCCGCCGGACAGTTCGTGCGGATATTGCTGCAGGCGCCGCTCCGGTTCGGGAATGCGGACCTGGCGCAAAAGCTCCAACGCGCGTTCATTGGCCTGAGCTTTGGACATGTTCTTGTGGATCCGCAGGCCCTCGGTCAGCTGACGGCCCACAGTGAACACCGGGTTCAGCGCAGTCATCGGCTCCTGAAAAATCATGCCGATCTCATTGCCGCGGATCTGCTTCATCATCTCCTGCTCGGAGGTGGCCAGGTTGGTCTCACCGCCCTCACGGCGGTTGAACAGCAGCTCGCCGCCCGCAATCTCGCCGCCGCCGAACTCCACCAGCCGCATCAAGGACAGCGAGGAGACAGACTTGCCCGACCCGGATTCACCAACGATACAAACAGTTTCGCCCGGGCTCACATCAAAGGACACATCTTCCACGCCAGTAACGGTGCCGTCCTTGGTCTGGAACTCCACGCGCAAGTTCCTGATTGACGCAATTGTGTTGTCCAGCATGACGGCTCCCTTGCCAGTAAACTTTCGGGCCCCGCCGGAAAACGAAGCCCCTAATCCTGAGTAAACTCCACTTTGCACCAAAATGCTCATGCAAATAATGCATAGGGTTTTCGAAATTGGAATTTGCAATTTTTCAGGAAGTGGTTTTCGATACCTTCAGTGGCTGCTTGCAGACCGTCACGCGTCGGCCCGGTCGACAACATGTTAAGAAGTATTGCTTTTTTCACGCTTTGGGCTGCCTGCAGGCGCGTTTGCTACACATCCGCAGAGATGCGGCAAATTACCGGGTTCGAACCAGCCCGGACGAATAATGACATGAAACATGTCCGACAAGGAGAGTGCGATGAAACTCAAGTCCCTATTGATAGGTGCCGTTGCCACGGCATCCTTGGCGCCCGCGGCCTTTGCCGAGCGAGGCTCGGATGGCCAGGTCAACATCATCTACTGGCAGGCGCCGTCGATCCTGAATCCGTATCTGTCCGGCGGCACCAAAGACAGCGAGTCGGCGTCGCTGGTGATTGAGCCGCTAGCCCGCTACGACACCAAGGGCAATCTGGTGCCCTGGCTGGTGAGCGAGATTCCCACCGTCGAAAACGGAGGGATCAGCGAGGACCTGACCTCGATCACCTGGAAGATCACCCCTGGTATCAAATGGTCGGACGGATCGAATTTCACCGCCGAGGACGCAAAGTTCACCGCCGACTACTGCATGCACCCCGAAGGCGGCTGTGCCTATGCGACCCGCTTTGAAGGTGTGCAGTCAGTCGAGGTTCTGGACGATCTCACCATCAAAATCACATTCAGCGAGCCCACACCGTTTCCCTACGGCCCGCTGGTCGGCGGCGAAAGCCCGATCCTGCAAAAGGCCCAGTTCGAAAACTGTTTGGGTGCCAAGGCGCCAGAATGCACCGAGGCCAACTTTAACCCGATCGGCACCGGCCCGTTTGCGGTGGATGAGTTCAAACCGAACGATGTGATTACCCTTTCGGCCAACCCGAACTACCGCGACCCGGCCAAGCCGGCCTTTGCCAAGGTCCTGTTCAAAGGCGGCGGTGACGCAACTGCTGCGGGCCGCGCGGTGATGGAAACCGGCGAGTTTGACTATGCCTGGAACCTGCAGCTGGCACCGGAAGTGATCGCCCAGATGGAGGCAGCCGGCAAGGGCAAGCCGGTGGCCGGCTTCGGCCCGCTGGTCGAGCGCATCATGCTGAATCAGACCGACCCCAGCCCAGAACTGGGCCCGGATGAACGCTCGGTGAAGCGCGGCCATCCGTTCCTGAACGACCCGGCCGTCTACAAGGCGATGTCGATGGCCATCGACCGGCCGCTGCTGGTGGAAATCGGCTATGGCAAGGCGGGCAAGGTCGGCTGCAACTGGGTACCTGCGCCAGCAGCCTTTGCCTCGGACACCTTTGACTGCTCCACCCAGGACATCGAAGGCGCCAAGGCGATGCTGGAAGAAGCCGGCTACAAGGACACCAATGGCGACGGCGTTCGGGAAACTCCGGACGGCAAGCCGATGAAGATCCTCTACCAGACCTCGACCAACGCCGTGCGCCAGGATTTCCAGGCGCTGATCAAGGATTGGTGGAGCCAGATCGGCATCGAATCGGAGTTGCGCAACATCAACGCCTCGGTGTTCTTCGGCGGTGACCCGGGTTCGCCCGACACCTTCCAAAAGTTCTATGCCGACGTTCAAATGTATGCCAACACCTTCAACGGCACCGACCCGCAGTCCTACCTGGGCAATGGCCTCTGCGACAAGGCGCCGGCCCCCGCCTCCCAGTGGCAGGGCGAGAACATCTCGCGCTTCTGCGACGAGGAGTTCGACCAGTTGCACGCGGAAATGGCCAAGACTGCAGGACTGGAGGCCCGCGCCGAGATCGGCAAGCGCCTGAATGACATCATGGTCGAAAAGGGCGGCATGATCCCGCTGGTGCACCGCGGCCGCCTGTCGGCACATTCCAACACCCTGGGCGGCGTTGACCTGAACGTCTGGGACAGCGAGCTGTGGAACGCCGCTGACTGGTACCGCATCAAGTAAGCAGCGCTTGCCTCACCTGGGGGTCCTGACGTTGCTTCAGGGCCCCTTGCCACTCAGCATTGGTTACCTTTAACCGCCTGCGCGTGACATGGATGTGAGGCCCCCCTCGCCTGCTCCGACCTTAATACAAGCTGCAAAGGCGCCTACCTGATGCTGACCTTTACAATCCGGCGGCTGATCCTGGCAGTACCGACACTGCTGTTCATCAGCCTCGTGATCTTCCTGCTCTTGGAGCTCGCCCCCGGCGACCCGATGGCGCAGGTTCCCCTGACCGTCCCCCCCGAAGTCAAAGAGAAAATGCGCGAGGCGCTTGGCCTTGGCCAGCCGATGCATATCCGGTTCTGGAAATGGATCGTGCAATTCTTCTGGATCGAGCCGCAGGTGCTGATCGACCACTACATCGGAACCTCCTTCTCCGCGGGCGACCTGCGGGTGATCTCCTGGCAGACCCGTTCGCCGGTGATGGACATCGTGATCCAGCGTCTGCCGCAGACCCTGTGGGTTGTCGGCACCGCCTATATCGTTGCCATCGTGATTGCACTGCCGATCGGGATCTATTCCGCCTACCGCCAGTACAGCTGGTTCGACCAGTTGGGCACCTTTGTTTCCATGGTGGGTTTTTCGGTGCCGCCGTTCTTCTCGGGCGTGCTGGTGATCGTGATCTTCTCGGTGCAGCTGGGCTGGTTCCCGTCGATCTATGACACCACCCATGTGGTCGACAGCTGGGACGCCTTTGTCTACCAGCTGAAGCAGATGATCATGCCCGTGATGGTGCTGGCCTTGCAGATCACCGCACAGCTCAGCCGCTTCATGCGGGCCTCGATGCTGGACAACCTGAACCAGGATTACGTGCGCACGGCCCGAGCCAAGGGCCTGAGCGAGTATGTCGTGGTGATGGTGCATGTGCTGCGCAATTCGATGATCCCGGTGGTCACCGTGATTGCACTGGGGATCCCGTCGATCTTCGGCGGCGCCATCATCACCGAGCAGGTGTTCAAGGTGAACGGCATCGGCCAGCTGCTGATCGGTGCCATTCAGGCCAACGACCTGCCGATGGTGCAGACCCTGACCTTCATCTTTGCGGTGCTGATCGTGCTGTTCAACCTGATCGCCGACGTGCTGTACGGCATTCTTGACCCGAGGATCCGCTATGACTGACAAGGAACGCTTTGTCCCCGACGAAGGCATGGCGCCGGCCTCCACCGCGGTGCCCGGCGCCGGAGCGCTGGAGGAGCTGCACAGCCCGCCGCGCAGCCAGTGGCAGGATGTGTGGGACCAGTTCAAATCGCACCGCGGCGCGCTGATGGGCGGGGCGCTGTTCCTGTTCATCATTCTGGCGGTCTATCTGGGTCCGTTTGTGTGGGAGCTTGAGGCCACCCAGATCGATATCCGTGCCCGCAACCAGGGTCCCAGCTGGGTGCATCCCTTCGGCACCGACCAGCTGGGCCGCGATATGCTGGCCCGGATGATGGCCGGCGGCGCGACCTCGGTCTCCGTGGGGCTGACGGCGATGCTGCTGGCACTGTTCCTGGGCTCTTTCATCGGGGTCGTGGCCGGGTTCTTCAAACGGCTGGACGGGCCGCTGATGCGCCTCACCGATCTGTTTCTGGCGCTGCCTTTGCTGCCGCTTCTGCTGGTGATGATGCTCTTGTTCCGCGAACCGCTGAACGCCGCATTCGGGCCGGAACAGGGGATCTTCATCCTGATCGTGGCCTCGATCGGGGTCACCAGCTGGATGCCCACCGCCCGCATCGTGCGCGGTGATGTGCTGGCACTGAAGGAGCGCGAGTTCGTGATGGCCGCGCGTTCCATCGGCACCACCAACAGGGGTTTGATCACCCGGCATATCCTGCCCAACGTGCTGTCGCCGATCATGGTCTCGGCCACCTTAGGGATTGCCACCGCGATCATCACCGAGTCGTCCCTGTCCTTCCTCGGCCTTGGTTTTCCGCCGGACTTTCCGACCTGGGGGCGGCTGCTGTTTGATGCTACCGACTATCTGCAGCAATACCCCGAACGGGTGTTCTGGCCCGGCATGGCGATCTCGCTGACGGTGCTGAGCGTGAACTACCTCGGCGACGGGCTGCGCGATGCGCTGGATCCGCGGATCCGCGGCCGCTGAGGCGCGACGCACGCACACATTCAAATAAAAACATGACTATTGGCCGCCGCACTGCAGGCGGCCAATTTGTTTCCCCACAAGCGGAACCGGAAAACAAAGCTTTGAACCGGGCCGCGATAGGCGGGAAAGCTTCCCTGCTTTGCGTCACGAGCCAAGACGCCCACCCCTTGCCTAGCCAGTGAAATACCGTCATTTCGGGAAAAAATTCCGCTTTAGCCGCTGGTGACTGCAATGTTTGAAACATTTGGCTTTGAAGAGACCTCCGCCCGGGACGTTTCCGTCCTGTTTGCCCTTGGCACCGGTATACTGTTCGGTGTGCTGGCGCAGCTGACCCGTTTCTGCTTCCGCCGCGCGCTGGTTGGCGATGACCGCCGCCAGGCAGCCGGCGTCTGGGCCATGGCCCTGGCGGTTGCCGTCCTTGGCACGCAAGCCGCGGTGGCACAGGGCTGGATCAGCTTTGCGGGTCACCGGCTGATGTCACAGGATCTGCCGCTGCTGGCCATCGCTGCCGGCGGGCTGATGTTCGGCGCAGGCATGATCCTCACCCGCGGGTGTGCGTCGCGGCTGGTGGTGCTGGCGGGCAGCGGCAACCTGCGGGCGCTGCTGGTGATCGCGGTCTTCGCGGTTGTGGCCCATGCCACGCTCAAAGGTGTTCTGGCACCGCTTCGAACCGCGCTTGGTTCCGTGACGCTGCCGATGGGTGAGAATGTATCCCTGGCGGCCCTGCCCGGCGGCGCGCTGGTTTGGAGCGCTGTGATCGCAGCCGCCGCGCTGCTGATTGCACTGAGCTCGGGCAACCGGGCGCTGACGCTGGGCGGCGGCGCCCTGATCGGCTTGCTGGTGCCGCTGGCCTGGGTGGGCACCGGCTATGTGCTGTTTGACGAATTCGACCCCATCGGGATGGAGAGCCTGTCCTTCACCTCTCCGGCTGCCGATTCATTGTTCTTCGTGATCGCCTCCAGCTCGATTCCCGCAGGCTTTGGCCCGGGGCTGATTGGCGGCGTGCTGCTGGGCGCCCTTATGGCTTCGCTGCTTGGCGGCAACTTCAAATGGCAAAGCTTTGACAGCCCGCGCCAAACCGGCAGCTATCTGTCCGGCGCGGTGCTGATGGGGGCCGGCGGGGTGCTGGCAGGCGGCTGCACAGTGGGTGCGGGACTGGCCGGTATCCCGGCCCTGAGCCTGGCCGCCCTGCTGGCGCTGGCGTTCATCGCGCTTGGCGGTATCGGCATGAATTCCCTGCTTAATGCAGCTTCTTCCGGATCCGCTGAATCCCCAGCCACACCAGGCCAACAACCGGCAGAGTGACCGCCGCAATCAGCAGTTTCTTGTTCAGCCCGTACCGCTCCGCCAGCGGCAGAAAGAAATCGGACACCAGCGACACAGCGTAATAGCTGACCGCCACCACCGACAGTCCTTCCACCGTGTGCTGCAGGCGCAGTGCAATATCGGAACGGCGGTCCATGCTGGCGAGCAGCGCCTGGTTCTGCGCAGACCGCTCCACATCCACCCGGGTCCTCAGAAGCTCACCGGCCCGGCGCGCCCGGTTCGCCAGCGCCTCCAGCCGTTTCTCTGCAGACTTCACCGTGCGCATGGCCGGCTCAAACCGGCGCAACATGAATTCTGCGAACGTCTGACAGCCCTCGTGCCGGTCTTCGCGCAACAGGCTGACGCGCTGGTTGACCAGGGCCTCATAAGCCCCTGTGGCGCTGAAACGGAAAGCGGAACGGGCGGCCATCGCCTCCAGCTCGGCCGACACTGTCAGCAGCTGCGACAGGGTCTGTTCCGCAGGCGCGGTGCCGCTGGTCATCTCGGCCATCATCTCGCTCAGATGCGTATCAAGCGTACTGATGGTCGGGGTCAACCCGCGGGCGCGGGAAAACCCCAGCATCGACATCGCCCGGTAGGTCTCAATCTCGCACAGCCTCTGCACCACCCGGCCGACCCGCTGGCTGCCGGTGTCCGCATTGGGAAAGATGGCAAAACGCACATGGCCTGCAGGGTCGATCCGGAAATCGCCGGCCACCACGGCGCTGTCATCCAGCACTCGCGAGGCTGCCAGGCTCTCCGGCACAAACCAGTCAAGCATGGTTTCCTTCAGCACCGCCGGTGCCGCGCGCGGCACCACCCGGATCAGCGCCGAGGTAATCCGCTGACCCGGCGACTCTGCCAGCCAATCAGAGGGAAAGACGTCAAATTCCGCCGGATCAAAAGCCCGCATGCTGACACCGTCACGATAAACCGTGTAGCTGACGAACTCCGTGTGCTGCTCCCATTTGATCATGTGCCGCCCGATTTGCGCCGTGTGATGCGTCGCACCCGGTTGAGGATGCGCTGCGCCATGGCGGTCCAGAAGATCCGTCAGATGCTGAACATCCTGCAGCCTGTCGCGATGCTCGGCCTCCTGCGGCTGTTTGACGGCCAGGTAAACCACCGTGCAGGGGCTGGACATGGCGGGAAAGGGCCGCGCGTGCAGCTCATTGGTGAGCTGATAGCGTAAAGGATGATCCTGGATCAGGGGCATTGGCGTCTCCGGGGCAATGCGGCGGACCATACTGCCTGCGGAAAACTATGTAAAGAAAGCCTTTATTTCAATAAGTTATGTGAATGCCATGGTATGCAAAGCCGTCCTAAGGGGCTCTGTCCCCGGCCTGCGGCCTGCCCTGGAGTATTTTACAACAGAAAGAAGCCCCACAAACAAAAGGCGCCCCGATTGGAGCGCCTTCCGTCAGGTTACCTGGCCTTTTAGCTGATCATGCTCAGCAGGGTGTCGAGGCTGGCCTTTGCGTCGCCGTAGAACATGCGGGTGTTTTCCTTGAAGAACAGCGGGTTCTCGATGCCGGAATAGCCGGTGCCCTGGCCGCGTTTGGAGACGAACACCTGT